>CBDURO010000008.1:0-54214 GCA_965369995.1 uncultured bacterium
GGGATTTGTTAGAGAAAATTCATTCTCGGTAATGGCAGCCAACACTAACTTTATTCGAAAGCGCAGCAGAGGTTACGATTATGGAACTCCTTACAGCATTACGTAAACCGATAAGACTATCGGTTACACGTGTAGCACGATAAAACTGTTCAATTTCTATCTCAAGATTACGTAATTCACTAAATGCACGTTCAAGTCGCATTGTAGTTCGGATTAGTCCTACATAATTCCACATTAAGTGCTGAATGGCGCTCATATCTTGTTGGATCAGTGCAAGGTCCGGAAGATCTTCTCCTGCAATATCCCATCCCGGAATATTTTCTTCAGGGAATAGTGATTGACCATTGCTATTATCTATGATATGTCGCGCAGCACGATATCCCCAAGTCAGTCCTTCTAGTAACGAAGAACTGCCAATACGGTTTGCACCGTGAACTCCTGTACAGCTTACTTCACCAACCGCATAAAGATTTTTGATATTGGACTGCCCATGTTTATCAATCCACACACCACCGCAAAAATAATGAGCAGCTGGTACAATCGGCACTAAATCTTTTGATATGTCAACACCGTATTTTTTAATCTGATGATGTATTTCCGGGAAATGGCTTTTAATTTTATCTTCCGGAATGTAGGATTTCAAATCCAAAAATACATTAGGTTTTCCCTCTTCAAGCATTTCCAAATGAATACTGCGAGCTACTTCATCGCGAGGGGCTAAGTCTTTCCATTCCGGGGCATATTTTTCCATGAAAGGTATGCCGTTTTCATTGACAAGTCGCGCGCCAGCTCCTCGAATAGCCTCTGATATTAAAAAGTTAGGTGCAAATTGACTATAAAAGGTGGTTGGATGAAATTGTACGAATTCGCAATTCATTACTCGTGCGCCGGCGCGATACGCCATCGCAAGGCCGTCGCCGCGCGAGCCTTCAGGATTGCTTGTCTGTAAAAATATCCTACCTAAACCGCCGGTTGCCAAGATCGTATTTTTAGCGATATACCGATGCACTTTGAGTGTTTTTTGATCTAAAACATAAGCGCCCACACAAGCTTGAGGAGTATATTTGTCTTGAACATTGGTGGACTGATGAGACGGGGTAAGCAAGTCAATTGCAGTGTGTTTTGTCAGTAAAGTAATATTTTTATGAGCTACTATTTTCTCAATTAGCGATTTTTCGATAGTACGCCCGGTTGTATCAGCAGAATGCAAAATACGTGCGCGTGAGTGAGCCCCTTCGCGAATTACGGAAAGATTACCAGTGACTTCTTTATCGAATGGAACCCCTAAATAATCTATTAAAATTTCTTTAACAAGTTTAGGTCCTTCTTCCGACACTATTTTTACACTTTCAGTGTTGTTGAAACCGTCACCGGCGCGTAAAATATCTTTTGTCAATAATTCCGGCGTGTCATCTTTGCCGGTATAAATTATGCCGCCTTGAGCGTAATGAGTATTTGACTCGTATGAATGTTCTGCACGAGTAATAAGGATTACTTGTTTTCCGGCATCGGCGAGTTTTAATGCCGCCGTCCCACCGGCGATACCGCAGCCAATAATTAATACATCAGTTTTCATAATATTAAAATATCTCTATCATTCGTTCAACAGATTGCGCTGCTCGCCGGCGAATATCTTCTGGGACATCAACCACATATCGGGTTTTTTGCAGAGCTTTTAGTGTGTCTTCTAATGTAATTTTATTCATATGCGGACAGCGTATACTGCACAAACGAATCATCTCTTTTTCAGGATTTTCGGCAGCGATATTCTCTCCCATCGAGCATTCCGTAAGTAATAAATAGCGTTCAGCATTTGAATTTTGTACTTTGTTGATAATCGCTTTTGTGCTGCCAGTAAAATCTGCTGCTTCAACAACCTCAGGGCTGCATTCGGGATGTGCCAACACCAATACATCAGGAAATTGCTTTCGTATTTTTTTTATATCATCAACTTTAAATTGCTCATGTACCTCGCAACGTGCCTTCCAACCGATCATTTGGTAGTCAATGTGATCGAAATCACTCTTTTTGGATTTCCGTGTTGGAAATATTATGTGTTTTCCACTTTCTTTTGCTACATTAGTTGCTAAGTATTCATCAGGAAGAAAAATAACTGTATCGGAATTCAACGACTCAACCACCTTAACGGCATTTCCGGATGTACAACAAATATCTGTTTCTGCTTTTACATCAGCATAGGTATTTACATAAGAAACAACAGGAACACCAGGGAACCGTTTACGCAACCAACATACATCATCAGCTGTTATTCCTTTGGCAAGCGAACAACCGGCTTTTTCAGCAGGGATCAAAACGGTTTTATCAGGATTCAAAATTTTCGCTGTCTCCGCCATAAACTGGACTCCGCAAAATACGATAATGTCTTTATCGGTTTTAGCGGCTTGTTGACAGAGACTTAATGAATCACCGGTAAAATCCGGTATTGAATGAAAAAGCGCCGGTTCCATATAGTTATGACCAAGGATAACGGCGTTAGTTTCTTCTTTTAATTGAATAATTTTATAAGCGAGTTCTGCCTTATAGTGTAATTCAATTTTGGGAATTAAACCCTTTAGTTTAGAGGACATATCCTGATAAAGTTCATCAAAAGTCACAAAAAGCTCCTTTTACTTCTTTGTGAATAAAAAACTGATATCTAAAGCTGTTACAGAATGTGTTAACTTGCCAATCGAAATATAATCCACACCTGTTTCTGCAACCGCTTTTACGGTTTTTAAATTAATGTTACCGGAAGCTTCAAGCGGAATTCTTCCGTTAACGATTTTTACTGATTTTTTAATTTCTTCTATGGACATATTATCTAACATAATTCTGTCCGGCTCATATGGCAGCGTTTCATCAAGCTGTTTTAAAGTCTTTACTTCAATTTCTATTGGTAGTTTAGTTTTGGAATTTTTCCGAACCAGTTCGATTGCGTTTCCCACACCGTCAGCCGCTTCAATATGATTATCTTTTATGAGAACCATGTCGTATAATCCCATTCGATGATTTTGCCCACCACCGAGTTCCACGCTCCATTTATCTAGAAACCGTAAACCAGGAACAGTTTTTCTTGTGTCAAGAACCTTGCATTTCGTATGAGCGATTAAATCCACATATTTCTTAGTCGCTGTAGCGATGCCGGACATCCGCTGCATAAAATTTAAAACCGTTCGTTCAGCGATCAATATAGAGCGCGCTGGCCCTTCAACCTTAGCTAACTTTGTTCCCTTTTCAACAAAATCACCATCAGATATAATATTTTTAATAGAAATTAAACTATTAACTTCATGAAAAACTAATTTTGCTATGTATAAACCGGCAATAACGCCGGGTTCTTTAGCAATAAAATAGCCGCAGTAAACCAAATCTTTAGGAATTATTACATTGCTTGTAATATCACCTGTTTTTATGTCTTCAGATAATGCTGTTTGCACAGATCGTATTACATCTTCAAGGTACATTTTGAGAATATTTTGATCTAGTAACAAAATCTATTCAATTAATTGATGAACAAATTAACTATTATTGTTTTTTGAGTGCAAGTAAGTGATTATAAAATTGATGATATATTTAATAAAATTAACTCGCAAAATGTAAAATAAAAACTGTAACCTCTTGCACATGAATCTCACAGAACGCATAGAATCAGTAATATTATCAAATTTACAACCGTCGGAAGATCGGAAAATCGGCATAGAATGCGAATGCCTTTTCTACGACGAAAATCAGCGGCGTATTCCGGTAAATCTTGCTGATAGATTTTCTGCCACAGATTTATTGAATGAGATTATAGATTTACAATCTGATGATGCAATAAAAGCCAGCTACTCACTTGAACCCGGAGGACAGTTAGAATGGGCATCTCCACCGATGAAATCGTTACATGAAATCAATTGTAATTATTTAAAGAATAAAGTACGCGTGGTAGAGATCGCAAAGCGCGAAAACCTAAAATATATCGACTATTCACTTGAACCGCTGTACCAACCATCAGAAATAGATTTAATTAAGCATGAAAAATACCGCTTAATGGATAAAATGTTTATTGGAACCGGAAAGCTTGGCCGGTGGATGATGCGCAATACTTCCAGCATTCAAGTAAATATTGATTTTTCTTCAAGGGAAGAAGCAGAAAAAATGGCATATATAGCGGATTGCCTTACGTCAATAGCATCAATTTTATTTGCCAATAGTCCTTTTTGGAAAGGAAAACCCAGCGGAAAGGAAAATCTTCGCTATAAGATTTGGAACAGTACAGATAATTCTCGATGCGGAAATTTAATGGATCATGGAATGATGGTGCCAAAGGGGTTAATTAACAAGTATGCACAATATATTCAGTCTGTTCCGGCTATATTTATTAAAGATGAAAATGGAAACGTAAGATCCTACAAAAAGACGCTTGGTTCATGGTTAAAAGAATTACTTAATCAAGATAGATTAACCGACGGACATATACAATTGGCCTTACATCAGATTTTCACGCATGTGCGCTTTAAAAATGTTTTAGAAATAAGGGGTTCCGATAGACCACCTTCCGGTTTTGAGTTTGCACCGGCTGCTTTTTGGACTGGTTTGTTACTTGAAAACGAAACCCAAAATGATATATTTGATATTGTAAAAACATGGACACTTGCGGATCGTAAGCAATTAAATTTAAGCGCATATAAATTAGACTTGACTCAAGACGGACCAAATAATAAATCTATTGGAGAATGGATAAATATTATTTGTGAATTATCACAAAGTGGATTAAATAGAGGAAGTAAAAAATATAATATAGAGAATGGAAAAAACTTTTTAGAGGGATATTTAGATATTTTTAACGAGAGAGGAATTCCTTCTCTATATACACAAACGATACACGCAAAAAGCGGAAAAACAGTTAAAGAGTTTATCTAATAGTGTAAAGCCTAAAAGAAAATGGAGAAACGCCCGATTGTATTAATAATTAATAATTAAATAGCTTTTACTCATATTAAACAATTGCTAATATTTATGTTGTTGTTTGCACTGTGAATGCATTAATTTGACTAAGATTTTATAATTATAAAAAATGATTAAAAAAACTGCCCTGATAGGCATCATAATCCTGTTCACACTTCTCCTTATTTATTGTACTACGGATGAAGCTACAATTATCGGTCCTTTCGGAAATGCCAGTAAATATATTTCTGTGGCGAATTTTTCAGCAGACAAAACATTGCTATATTCCAATGGGGACACCGCATTTGTAAGTATTAGGGTTTTAGATGTTGATAAAACCCCCGCAATTGGATTAATAATTGCTTTTGCTGCGCAATTCGGGAGCATTACTGAATCGGACACAACGGATTCTAGTGGTATTGCTTTAGCTACCTTTGTCTCCAATGATTCAGCTGGTGTGAATGTAATTACTGCGGATATCGGTATAAAAACAGACTCTTTGGTGTTGCGCATTGTACACTACCAACCTAAATATGTTGAGTTATTCGCCGATTCGCCATTCTTATTAGCCAATGGTGTGGACTCTACAACAATTATTGCAGTTGTGAAAGACAGTGTGGGCAATCCAATGCCTAGCGTAACAGTTAGATTTAGTACAACGTTGGGTACTCTTAGTCCATCAATTGAAATTACGGATTCGGGAGGTGTCGCGAAGACTGAGCTTAAAGGAGGAACCGTAGAAGGCCAGGCAATGGTTACTGCCACAGCTTTTTTAACAAGTCAAATAATAGTGGAAATAGTTAGCGCTATGCCAGCCGCAATTATATTAGAGGCATCAGAAAGTTCAATATTAGCTGATGGAACATCAACAACGGACATTATTGCAAGAGCAACAAATATTAATAATCAATCGGTTCCGGGCGTATCTTTAGATTTTTCTACCACCTTTGGCTTCATTAGCAAGTCGCGGATTAATACCGATCAAGATGGGTTGGCACAAATTACATTAACAAGTGCCGGAAGCAAAATTGATACGATTGCAAATGTAAAAGCAGCCGTTACAGCCGACACAAGCGCCAATGAGAACATAAATATTCAATTCAGAGGAATAACAAGTATTACTTACATTGATTCTACTAAAATGTCGGACGATGGAATTTATAAAGCTTATATTAGAACAAAATTACTTGAAACCACTAATGCTGCGAACATTAGCAATGTTGCTATTTTATTTTATTCCCCGGTTGGTATGATGAATGACCAATTAGTTGCTATAGATGAAAATAGCACAGCATTTTCAGTGTTCAGCGCTGAAGTGTTACCCACAACCCAAAACGATATTATTATTACAAGCAAACTTTCATCAGCATCGGAAGTATCTTCCGAATCAGAAGCTTTTGATATCCCAGGAGCAGAAATACTTATTAACACTATTGGGGATTATATAATGGGTGACGGAGAAGGGTGGGCGCTTGTTAAGGCGACCCTTCACGAATCTGATGGAAATAAGGCAATTCCCTTGACCGGCATTTCTTGGTCGACAACGTTAGGTACAATTAAGGGACAGTCTAGAACGAATACAATGGGACAAACAATAGATACCCTACGAATCGATAAAAACCCAGTAAGTGACACAACAAGTGCAACAATAACAGCTCATTATGGTAGCTATGTTTCAGCAAACGAGATTCTTACATTTATACCGCCAGTTAATAATAAACGTTTAATACTGGGATTTGAGGCCAACATATCACCTGGTGATTCCAATTTTGTAGCATGTGATATAGATGACGAATTTGCTATTAGGGATTTTGGTATCTCAGCTTTGTTTGTTGATGAAAATGCGCGTGGATTGAATTGGGAGCATATTTATTTTAGTGTTGTACCTAATAACTTTGCCCGGATTTGTGACAGAGCATATACAAAAAATGATGGAATTGCTACAGTTATGCTTGCCTACCCGCCTCAAAATGGCGGGGAAATTATTCGAGTTTGGGGAAGGGCTCCCGATGGCACAATGGGAAGCATTGATATTATTCTTCCGGTAGTTGGAGAGGAAGATGATACGGGGGGAGGATAGCCGTTTGTTTAAAACACTTATAAGATTAAGTTTTGGCATACTAATAATCTCTAGTAGCATATTCGCTCAACGCGAAACGGTTGGAATTGAGTTTAATCAACATTCTCGCTATATAGATTCGTTGAGAACGAGATCTAATATTTGGTCAATAAGCTATCGTAACGAAATACCATCGGGGACGCGGTTTGCGGTATCTTTGGGCTTGGATAATTTTAAATTTTTCGATAATGAATCAATAACCAATCCGATACTTAAAAGCGCGAATCAAATTTTTGTACAATTAGAAGGACTACAAAAGCTTGATCTCATGTATTTTAAAGCGGCAGTACAATTTTATTCTATTAAAGGCAATGCGGTTGAGATAACTAGTGGTTCTAGTGAGGTCTTACATTATAACATTTATAGAATTCTAGAATTTCCATTAAGTGCGGGATTTACATTCCCTATTGATGCTTTTGATCTTTTTATTGGATTAAACAAAGTGTATTTCTATGGAACAAACGAAAAGGAGATTATTGTCAATAATAGCGGTAAGGAAACAAGTCTTGGGTCAACTACACGCAGGACATTTCAGGCAGACTTGGGATTGGGTGCCGAAGCAACAATTTTATATCATTTATCTGATGACTTAGAGTTTGAATTAAATTTCACAAAATACGAGAAAAAAGATTTTTCCGTTCGCTTTTCTATTTGGGGACCTCTAAAGCGAATGCTTTATATCAATTAACTTAAAGTAGTCCTGCTTTTGCGGGGCTACTTTTTTTTCAATCCTTTCCATACAAATTATATAGTAAAACAAGACTCAAAGGTCATAAATTTTATTATCATTAAACCTTATTTTTGATTCATTTTGGAGTAAACTAATGCCTTCTTTAAAAACTGAATTGTATCCGGAAGCAGCGTCACGACATAGCAAAAAAAGCGAAGCATACCGTAAAGCAAAAAGAGCTATTAGAAATGAGTGGATTAGTGGTCTTACGGGCGCATTTCTTGCGATGTTTATTTGTGGTCATCTAATATTGGAAAGCAGCATCTTGTTAGGTAAAGACGCATACCAATGGACCGTACATTTATTAGAAGTTACAATTCCAATAGCAAAACCGATTGTAATATTTGTCACAACAGTATTTTTTATTCATTTTGTATGGGCTAGTCGAAAAATACCCGGAAAGCTCGAAGATCGAAAGCGGATGATGGAGCTTGGAAAAAAGATTAAAGGGTCAAAAAAATTATGGAATCAGGATAAAAAATTAGAAACGAGTTTAGCCAGACATTTCGAAACATCTCTATGGATATGGCAGGTTCGAACTGGAATGATTGTTTTGGCTACGGGAGCCTTCCATTTAGTCTTAGTTGTCTGGAATATTTTTACAGACATGGGTGTGTTCGGTCAAGAGCCTGGACTATCTGCGGATATAGCCACATCGCGCGTAGAAAGCGGGTTGTGGATATTGTACGCGATATTAATGTTTGCTGTTGTCACCCATATGGCGATAGGTGTTTATAGATTATTAGTAAAGTGGTTCGCTGATACTTGGTTAGTTAGAAAGTACTCAAGAATTATATTTTATTTTCTATTTTGGTTCTTTATAGTCTTAGGTATTGCAACAACTATCGGTCTTGCCGGTCCATGGGAGGGGATATTGTCATGAGAGTTATAATGAGTGATGTATTAGTGATTGGCGCCGGACTAGCAGGTGAAAGAGCAGCAATAGCATGTGCAAAGAAAGAATTAGATGTAATTATTTTATCGTTAGTGCCACCTCGCCGAAGCCATTCATCTGCGGCACAAGGCGGTATGCAGGCTTCGTTAGGCAATTCGGTTAAAGGAAAAGGAGATAATCCAACAATTCATTGGCTTGATACAGTGAAGGGGTCGGATTGGGGAGCAGACCAAGAAGTTGTACGTATTTTTGCAGATAATGCGCCAATTGTAATGCGTGAAATGGCACATTTTGGCGTTCCTTGGAATCGTGTGGAGGGCGGTCCTCGCGATGTTTACATTAAAGGAAAAAAAGCGACAATAGTTGAAGATAAGGCAAAGGAAGGACTTATTACGGCTCGTGCTTTTGGAGGTACTGCAAAATGGCGTACTTGTTATACCGCCGATGGAACAGGACACACTGTTTTGTATACAATGGACAATATGGTTGTTCAATTGGGAATTACAGTTCATGATCGTATGGAAGCATTACAATTGATACATACCGATGGCCGTTGTTATGGAGCGGTTGTTCGTTCATTGCGGGATGGCGAAATAATAACATATTTAGCTAAATCGACTGTTATAGCGACAGGTGGATATGGACGTATTTATGGTGAATCAACAAATGCTGTTATTAATGAAGGAACAGGCTCCTGGCTAGCTCTACAAACGGGTGTGGTTCCACTAGCAAATATGGAAGCAGTTCAATTTCACCCAACAGGAATAGTCCCAACGGATATATTGGTAACTGAAGGTTGCCGAGGTGATGGAGGAATCCTTTTAGATGTTGATGAATACCGTTTTATGCCGGATTATGAACCCGATAAACAAGAATTAGCATCACGAGATGTTGTATCCCGTAGGATGAAAGAACACATGCTAAAAGGCAAAGGGGTTAAATCTCCTTATGGTGAGCATCTATGGATGGATTTAAGGCACCTTGGAAAGGAACATCTTACCACTAAACTCCGCGAAGTCTATGATATCTGTATGTATTTTATTGGTGTTAATCCAATAACGGAATTAATTCCAGTGCGCCCAACCCAACATTATTCAATGGGTGGTATTCGTGTAAATAAGGACGGTCATGCTTATAATTTAGAGGGTCTTTTTGCTCTTGGTGAGGTTGCTTGTTGGGACATGCACGGTTTTAATCGCCTTGGCGGAAATTCATTAGCTGAAACAGTTGTGGGAGGCATGATTATTGGTAAGAAAGTAGCTGAATATACTAAAAAGGCTACCCTAATAGCAGATAAAGCATTAGCGGAGAAATTTGCTAAAACAGAGCAAGATAAGATCGCTAAAATGTTGAATAATTCTGACGGAGAAAATGTCTATAAATTGCGCGATGAAATTTCTGCTATATTGATCAAAGATGTACATATTTTTAGAACGGAAGAGGGACTAACAAGAGCAACAGAAGGATTATTAGATATTGTAAGGCGAATAAAAAATGTTAAAGTACATACTCAGGCGTCCGGAATGAATCCTGAATTGTCTAGTGCCATACGTATTGAAGGAATGGCGAAACAGGCTTATTTGATTGCAAAAGGAGCCTTGGATAGAACAGAATCGCGCGGAGCGCATAGCCGAGAAGATTATCCAGCACGGGATGACAATAAGTGGTTAAATCGCACTTTAGCGCGTTGGCCCGAGCCCAATGGTGAGCCGGTCTTTACTTATGAACCGGTTGGTCTGTTAGATTTGCCACCGGGCTATCGTGGGTATGGAAGAGATCATCGAGTGGATATGAAGATGTCTATTAAAGAATATAATAAAAAAGTTCCGAGTATGCAAAAAGCACACGGTCGTATAGAAACAACAGAACCGATTGGAACAGAGCTTCCAAGAGAATTGTGGAAAAGTGAATTAAAGGAGACGAAATAATGGAACGGACATTAAAGTTTAAGATATTTCGGTATAATCTAAATGTTGAAAACGATGAACCTCGCGCAGAAATTTTTGAACTGAACGAAACTCCTCGCTTGAATGTTTTTACTGCATTAAATCGGATTCGTGAAGAGCAAGCTCCTGATTTAATGTTTGACTTTGTCTGTCGTGCTGGAATTTGCGGTTCTTGTGGTATGATGATAAATGGCAGACCTACGCTAGCTTGTCGTACGCTTACATCAGATTTACCGGAAAACATTGAACTTTATCCATTGCCATTCTTTAAAATGTTAGGAGATTTATCTGTTGATACCGGTATTTGGTTCAGAGGAATTTCTGAACAGTTAGAATCTTGGATTCATACAGAAAAAGAATTTGATCCTGAAGCGGAAGAAGAGCGTATGGATAATTCACTTGCTAATAAAATATATGAAGCTGAAAGATGTATAGAATGTGGCTGTTGTCTAGCGGGATGTGCTACAGCGCAAGTTTATCCTAATTTTTTAGGCGCAGCAGGATTAAATCGCATAGGGCGATTCTTACTGGATCCACGCGACCAGCGCACTGATCAAGAATGGTTTGAACTTGTTTCAACTGATGAAGGAGTATTTGGCTGTATTGGAATGATGGCTTGCGATGATGTATGTCCAAAAGAGTTACCACTTTTAGAGATATTTTCCTATATTAGAAGAAAAATGAGTGTGGTGCCTTTTAAAAAATAGTATGATTAAATTTGTATATAAATAAAAGCCCCGGTTGAATAAACCGGGGCTTTTTATTATTGAATAATTATTAATGTTGATGAAAATAACTTTCTTCAAAAGAAGAAATTGTTTTATTTAATTTATCGATTATATCTAAATCTGTTGATTGTTTTGCTTTCATAGCGTAAACTGATAACTGATGAAGTAAAGTAAGGTTTGTTATGTATTGACCATACTTATCACTATTAGGAGTGGTTAATTTTATCCTTTGATGTAAGAAATATTGGCTCACAACATCTTGAATCTTTTTAGCATGTTCTTCTTTATTTGTCACCCATCTTACAATCTGATTATAATTAACGGTACTTTCTTGCGATAGTAGATTTATCTGTTTCATAGATTTTTCTATTGTACTAATATGTTCTTTAATCATTACCACACGAAGGGAATCATTATAAATACCGCAAGGGATTTCACAATGACTATATACTGCACTACTTAAAAATAATATAAACAGTATAGCAAAGGGGACCGTATTAAAATATTTAGATATTCGTTTTATCATTTTACACTCCTTTAGTAAATAATTCTACTGATAATTTATCTCTACTTAAAACAAAAAACCTCACAAACGTGAGGTTTCTGTCATTACTTATATTTTATTATTCAGTTCTTTAATGTAAAGTGCACCGGTATCGAAATCCAAACACCAACAGGACGGTCACGCTGTTTGGCAGGTTTAAACCGTGTATTCTTAATAGCTTTGGCAGCTGCTTCGTCTAAGCCGGTGTTAGGAACTCCTTTAAGTATTATAGTTTCTTCTACAATACCTTTTGCGTTTATGAAAGCCTGTACAATTACGGTCCCTTCAATTCCAGCCTCTTGAGCTATTTCTGGATACACCGGATTAATTGGTGTTCGGGCAACAGGAGGATCATCGTAAGGAATGAATCTAACCCGCGGACCTGTACTTGTTGGTGGTGGAGGAGCATCTCCCCATGCTTCAAAATCCTCGAGCTCTGTTTCAGCAATTGTAATGTCCTCATCAAGATCTTCACTTTCAGATTCAATTGGTACTGAAGGTCGCGATGGCGGCGGTGGACTATCAGCCTGCCGCGTTAGGGGAATATCTATTTGTTCAATCACAATTTCCTGTTGTTGAAGAATTCCTTCTTCAGCGAGGAAGCGTGGAAACATTAAGAAAGCAGTAATAAGAATGACAACACCTGCAAACCCCATTATTCTTACGGTAAAGGGATAGCGTTTTTTTAAAATGTGTATATGCTCAGTCATAATTAATCCACTGCCATTAATGTTGCATAGTTTAAAGCAAGAGCATCGGCCTTGCGTAATTCATTATGTATACTGGAGATCAGCGCCATACGAGATTGTTCATCTGCTTTAAGAGAAACTACAAGTTGAGGATCTGCCGCGCGTCTTTCATACATAATATGACGTATATCTTCAGTATTGAAAAGTTTATCTTCTATTGAAACCAACCCTTCTTTAGATACCCAAATATGGGATGTATGATTTTTAGACTTTAACTTTTCAATACGTACAGCTTTCGGCAAATTAACCGGCAAACCACTAAATTCTCTTAATACAGTGGTCACCATAAAGAAGATTAACAGCATAAATATGATATCCGGCATTGAAGCCGTTGGAATTGCGCTAGATAGCCTAGTTTTTTTCTCAAACTTCATAATTGAGTCTCCGCAATTGAAATCCTGGTAGCGTTTGCACGTTTCAGTTGATCAATAACAGCTATATAGTCTTTATATTTAGTCTTCTCGTGTGATTTCACTGAAATGATCAATTTACTGTTCTCTTGCAGTTTTTGTCGAACCACACGGTTAATATCACTGATTCTTACCGGTTCATCTCCGAGTAATACTTGCCCTGTTGAATTGATCAAGCAGTTCAAGATATTTTTTTTACTAACTTCAACTTGTTCGCCTTCTGCCGGCAAAACTATTCCTAAGCCCTTGTCCATATCAATTGTTGTAGTGACCAAGAAAAAGATTAACAACAGGAAGGCAATGTCTGCCATTGAAGCAGTCGGGATATCCCCGCCTTTAAACCTGCGTTTTTTCTTTGCCATAATATGTTACTTAGATTTTTTATTGCTCTCTATTTCATAGAGATGGTCGACTAATTGCATGGAGTTTTCTTCCATATCTAACACTAAACGATCAATTCTTGAAACAAAGAAATTTTGAAATAATTGTATGATAATAGCAACAATTAATCCGAATGCGGTAGTTAACAATGCTTGAGAGATACCACCTGCAACAACTGCCGGTGAAATGTTATTAGCAGCTTCGATTGAATCAAAAGCCTTAACCATACCAGCAACTGTCCCGGTAAATCCAAGCATAGGCGCAACTGTGACAACAAGGTTCAACCAAATCATATTCTTTTCCAAGAAAGACATTTCAACGGTACCTGCGTTTTGAATTGCTTTTTCCACTTCGGTTAAACCGCGATGACTGCGCGTTAGACCGGCATGAAACACTTCAGCAACCGGACCGCGCGTTTTATTACAGATCTCGATAGCACCGTTAACCCCGTCAGAGTCTAATGTGTCTTTTACTTCAGCAAAGAATTTTTTTGAATTAATTGAAGACATCATTAAAGAATAGAGTCTTTCAAGGGCAAACATGAGTCCAAAGACAAATAAAGCTAAAATTGGCCACATGAATGGACCACCATCTACAAAGTATTCAACCATTTATTCCTCCAGTATTAATATAAATTGTCTAAAAAGTTATTAAAATTAATAAAATTTTATAAATGAATTTAATTAATATTTTTCTAATTCAACAGTTTCTTTAAAACTATTTATAGCTGCAACAACTTGATTATCAGTTGGGAGCGTTATTTTATAGTATTCATCACGTCCCCACAGCGCTGCAGCAACTTGTGCCTTTATCCGGCGGTTTAAGTATTTACTGTCCTCAGCAATAGCAGAACGATCAAATTCAATTTTTTGAGAAATTAGAAAAGACAAGAAATCTTCATACAACTTGTCGGATAAAACCCACGATTTATTAAATTGTTCAAATGAAACGAAATCATTTTTAATGGATTGGGAGTATTCCGAAGCCCAATTGAAAATAGGCCTGCTTGGATCATTAATTAATGATTGTGTATCTGCAGTAATACCGGGTTCCCAGGTAGACAATACATCAGGAGTGATACCTCCTCCACCATAAACAACACGGCCATTTCTTGTAAAATGTTTGGGTCTGAGCTTCTTTAAGGAATCAACAACGACTTCACGGTTTTCCATAAATATCTCGCTGTAATAATCATAGTCATCGCCATGTTCATATTCTCTTTGTATAAGTCTACCGCTTGGAGTATAATATTGCGCAATGGTAAGTCTTATTGCGGATCCATCACTAAGTGAAATTTGTCTTTGGACAAGCCCTTTTCCAAAAGTTGTTTCACCTACAATTATTCCGCGATCTAAATCCTGTACTGCACCGGCAACAATTTCACTGGCGCTGGCTGAACCACGATTAACTAAAACAACTAATGGAAAGTCGTCGTTACCTTTTCTTGGATCAGCGATAAATACTTGTTCTAATTCTTTTCGTTTTCCACGAGTATATACTATAGTGTCGCTTTTAGCGATGAATAAATTAGTTATCTCAGCTGCTTGTTTTAATAATCCTCCGCTATTATTTCGCAGATCAAGCACTAAACGTTGCATTCCTTTTTGTGATAATTCAGAAATGGCAGATTTTACTTCATCTAGCGAAGTTGCTGAAAAGCGCGTCAGCCAAACATACCCGGTTTGGTTGTCTATCATGATAGCGGTTCTGACGCTATATAAAGGAATATTATCTCGAATAATTATTACATCAAAGGGTTTAGAAGTTCCAATGCGTTTAACTGTAACAGTGACCTTTGTGCCTTTTTTGCCGCGCAATTCTTTAAAAACACCTTCTTTAGTTATTCCAAGCGCATCGTTGCCGTTTATTTTTATGATTTGGTCCCCGGGTAATAATCCTGCGTGTTCTGAAGGGCTGTCAGCGATCGGCGCAATGACTGTTAAAATTCCGTTAAGCACATCAAATTCGATTCCAATACCTTGAAATTCACCTTTGAATTGTTCCTCGATTTCTTCTAATTCTTTAGCCGGAATATAAACAGAATGTGGATCTAATTCATCTAATACTCCGCGGATGGCGCCATCCATTAGTTTGTCAAGTTCTACTTTCTCAAAATAATCTTCATTAATGTAATAAAGAACTGACAACAGCGTGTTTAGCTTGGTTTTTACTGCGCTTTTTTCATCGCGTTTTTGCGTATAAATATTATGTAAAAATATAATTGAAATTAGCGAAAGGATTATGACGCTTGTCGATATAATGGGTTTGCGGAATGAAAATCGTTTTAAATTCACAATATATTATTATTTAATCGTAAAAAGGATGTGGAATATAGCCATGCTTTATATCATATTAATTTAAAAGCTTTAGTATATGCGCATAACCTTTTTTATCAATATCCATAGTTATAGGGATTGTATAAATTGGTAGATCGGTTTCGCCTATTTTAAGAAAATCCTTTTCAGTTGTTAAAATTACATCAGCTCCTGTTTTAATATATTTGTTACGGATTCTTTCGATATCTGATTTTGAATAATTTTTATGATCTCTGAAATTAATTGAATCAAGAATCCTAACATTAAGATTTTGGACTGTTTTTGTGAACGATTCGGGGTCTCCAATTCCTGAAAATAACAGCACATTTTTTCCGCTAAAATAATCAATATCGATTTTATTGTTTTTATTATCTAATAGATATAAGGAAGGAATTATATTCGTTTTGAATAACGGCAAACCGATTGTTTTTAACTTTGCTTGTAATTTTTTAGAGGGAGAAACAAAATTGCTTTTTGTTAGAAAAATTATATGTGCTCGTTTTAATGATTTCCAGGGCTCGCGGAAATTCCCAAAACTAAATATTCTGTTATTCATTTTTGATATATTACTATTAACAAGAACAATATCAACATCTCTATAAATTTTACGATGTTGAAATCCATCATCCAAGATTAATATTTCGGGATGAAATTTGTTTATTAAGTATTTTCCACCCCGGATACGATTTTCATCAACAACGATCGGAATATCTGAAAGATGCTTAGCCATAAGCATTGGTTCGTCACCTACGGTTTCCCAGTTTGCCGGATTGGTTTTTCCGTCCGAAACTAACTGTGTTCCGGTTGTCTTTCTACCATAACCGCGACTTAATATTGCTACAGTTTTATTTTGCTGCTGAAGGAACTTAGCAATTGCTATTACCACAGGCGTTTTACCAGTCCCACCAATGGTTATATTCCCAACACTAATAATTTTACAAGGTAACTTTTTAGATTTAAATATTTTTATATCGTATAGATAATTTCTAATAGTTACTATTAATAGATATATCAAAAAAGGCGGCAATAGAATTATATTAACAATTATACTCATTTATCTATTTTCACACTTTTCGAGACTTCACTATCTAAACTATCAAGTTGGGTTTTTAATGTATTAATGCAAGAATCAAAATCATCATTTATTGAAAAATAAAGTGGTTCACCAAATTTTAGTTCAATACGAGTGAATGGTTTTGCTACATGAAAAGTATCCCAATTTGTAAACCCCCAACTACGGCGTGAACGACCCGCCGCAGGAATAATTGGAACGCCGGTTTTTTGCGCTGCCCTTACTGTTCCTGGTTTTGGAATTTTAGCAGGACCTTTTGGACCGTCGGGTGTAATCGCGAGAACATTATTAGGTTTTGATAAAAGTTCAACTATTTGCTGAAACACCTCTCTGCCATTTTGAGAGCTTGAGCCGCGTAAGAATTTCCAACCTAGCCTTTCTCCAATATTTACACCTAATTCTGCATCACGATGAAATCCTGCCAAAATATTAAATTGATATTTGGCTAATTTGAGGTATGGAATGAACATATTCCCGTGCCAGTAGGCAATAATAAACGAAGAATTCTTATGTAGTAAGCTTTCTACATGATTAAAACCCGACACATGCCAACGGCAAGAACCGTATAGGAACTTAATCAGTAAAGTTAAAAATGATAATTTTAGATTGCTGAGAAATTTAGTCATTAACGTTATGTTTCAATGTTTTGCCGACAATTAATTTAGCAGCGCGCCGATAGACGCCACGCTCGCCCAACTGTTCTGTAATTTGTTTATAACCGGAAATCATTTTTTCCCGCTCACGAGTATCGGAAAGCAACGGAATTAGTGCTTTTACAAGCACCTCCGTATTCATTTGCTGTTGAATAAATTCAGGTACAATTTCACGATTTGCAATTAAATTGATTAGTGATAGATGTTTGACTTTAGCTAATCGTTTTCCAATCCAATAAGTAATTTTAGATGTTTTATAACAAACCACTGTAGGTAAATCGAGAACAGCCGCTTCCAAAGTAGCGGTACCGGAAGCAATAAGCCCGGCATCACCATAATACATAGTTAAGCGAGGATTGTCTTTTTCGATATGTATAAATTCGGGACAATCCGACAATATAATATTTGGTGCTTTGCCGACAATAAATTGTATATTTGGAAAAATGTTATGCAATTTATTGATAACATCGTTAAAAATTGGCCAATGACGGTCTATTTCTTGTTGCCGGCTGCCCGGCAGTAAAGTTAATAAGGGTTTGTTTAGTGCAAGTGAATGTTTTGAGAAAAACTCTTTTTTTGTAATGGACGGTTCTTCTATATCGACAAAAGGATGACCAACAAAATCAATATTTATTCCGTGTTTACCGAACCAATCTTTTTCAAACGGAATAATGCTTAACGCTTGGTCGATATAATTCTTAATTATTTCAGCTCGCTTTTCTTTCCATGCCCAAACTTGCGGTAAAATGAAATATGTAACAGGAATATTTAATATATTTAGTTTCTTTGCTAATCTTAGATTAAATCCTGGGTAATCAATCATAATTACGCGCGAAGGACTAATCTCTCGAATTGTTTTAATGGTATTACTCATTACATTAAACATAAAAGGAAGATGTTTTATAACTTCAGTAAATCCCACAAGCGCCAAATCGGAAATATATTCAATAATTTCTACTCCCGCTGCCTTCATTTTATTACCACCGTGTCCTAAAAGCTTGATGGACGGATTTAGCTTCTTAATTTCCTCTACTAATTTGGCACCATGAATATCTCCAGACTCTTCACCTGCGATTATAAAAATATTTATTACAGGGTTTTTGTTTGCCTGTATAGATAAAGTCATTTTTTAATAAATTGATTAAAGTGTTTTTATACTGATGAAATTTGGGAGCGAATAAAGATTAATATCAAGATTAACAATATATTTAAAATAGTGTTCTTTTCAGGTTTAAAAACTTTATTGAAACGAAGTGGTTCTTGCGTTAATTCATGTTTCCAGGGAGTTAAACGCGGGATTAATGCGGGAACATTTTTGCAATAAGTCAAATATTCTTTTCCAAACAGTTTTGTTAGAGTTTCTTGTTCCAACGATACAATCAATGAATATTGAATAATAAAAAACAATAGGGTGATACCTATCATCCACCATACCTTTGGTCCGCCTGCTATTAAAACAACCCCAGAATAAATTATCATATTCCCAAGATAGAGAGGATTTCGTATATAGGCAAATGGTCCCGACGTACACAGTTTTGGTGCGCCCACTTTTGTCGTTCGTGTTCTACCACCGGCATAACGTACAGCCCAAACCCTGCAGATTTCACCTATCGCAAGTAGAATAAACCCAAAGTAAATTATAGGTTGATACGGTTTGGAAAAAAACAACAGCAATAAAACAAGGGGAATTGGTGTATAGCTACGATTTTTAAAGAAGAACTGACGGATATCCATTAATGAACATCTTCTATTATCATTTTCTGAATGTTAGTGGCTACCTCCAAAGCATCTCTGCCGGCCTTGCCATCGACAATTGGTTTAGCTTTACCCTGAATTGATTCAATAAAGTTAGCCAGTTCCATTTGTAGAGCATCTATTTTTTTAACGGGGGGTTTCTCGTAAACTATAGAACGGTGTTTGCCGTTATTATCTAAAGGAGCTGTAACCAATGTATTAGAAACTTTTGTGTCTGAATCTATAGCACGATATACTTCTGTAAGCCCTAGAAGAAAATCGATGGTTACATACATATCACGTTGGAAAAACTTAAGTTTACGAACTTTAATTTGTGCAATTCGGCTGGAGGTTAGATTCGCTACGGTACCATTTTCGAATCGAATCCGGGCATTCGCAATATCAACTGAATTAGTCATAATAGATACACCGCTAGCCCTTATATTTTTCACAGGACTGTTTACTAAAGATAGAATTATATCAATATCATGAATCATAAGGTCAAGCACAACAGGGACCTCGGTGCCACGAACCGTATAAGGAGCAAGTCGTTGTACTTCTATAAATTTTGGTCTTAACTCAAAATCTTTTAATGCCAGCAAAGCCGGATTCAGCCGCTCAATGTGTCCAACCTGTATTACAATTCCATTTTTTTTTGTAAGTGAAAGCAAGTGATCAGCTTCAGCAACAGTTTTTGCTATGGGTTTTTCAATAAATACATGTTTACCATGTTTAATGCAGTATTCGGCAACTTCAGCATGTTGAGTGGTTGGTGTTACGATAGAGATGGCATCACAGATAGAAAGTAAATCATCAACATTGTTAAAAAATTTTGTCTTATGTTGTTTGGCAATTTTGTTGGCGCGTGTTGTGTCTAAGTCGTAAATCCCCTGTAGGTCAGCGCCTGGCAACGAAGCAAAATGTTTTACGTGATGTTGACCTAAATGACCAACTCCAATTATTCCTACTTTTACCTGTTTTGATGTATTCATTAACTATGTCAATTTACAATAATATGATGTACAGTGAAACAATCAAACATTAAACTTAAAGAAGATACAATCACCATCTTGCACAATATAATCTCGCCCCTCTTGACGCACAAATCCTGCATCGCGCACCGCGATTTCTGATCCAAGAGTAATCAGATCACTGTATCTATAAACTTCTGCTTTAATGAATCCACGCTGAAAATCTGTATGAATTTCTCCCGCGGCTTCAGGAGCAGTAGTTCCTTGTTTTATTGTCCAAGCTCGTACTTCTTTGGTGCCACCGGTAAAAAAAGTTTCTAAATCAAGGAGCTTGAAACTCGCATGAATAAGTTTGTCTAAGCCCGGCTCAGGCAGATTGTATTCATTCAGAAACATTTGTTTATCATCACCCTTGAGCGTTGCAATCTCTTGTTCGAGCTTGCCACAGAGACGTATTGCGAGATTACCTTCTTTCTCAGCAAAATCGAAAAGTTCTTGTACGTGTTTATTACGTTCAGTATTCTGGATTTCTTGTTCATCGACGTTAGCCACGTACAAGATTGGTTTACGTGACATCAAGAATAAAGATCTGATAAAAGGATGATCATCGGTTTCGGTGGGAAAAGTTCGAGCGCGGTGTCCGTTGTTTAAATGTTCTAATAATTGCTCAAGCACATTAATTTTTCTGACTGCAGTTTTATCGCCGCTTTTGGCGGCTTTAGATATTTTGATTAACCGTCTTTCAAGTGTGGAAAGATCAGCTAATAAAAGTTCTGTTTCAATAAGTTCGGCATCTCTAACGGGATCAACATTGCCCTCAACATGAACAACATTACTATCATCAAAACACCTAATTACATGAATAATAGCACCTACCTGTTTGATCTGTCCTAAAAACTTATTGCCAAGCCCCTCGCCTTTACTGGCGCCCTTAACCAAACCGGCTATATCGGTGAACTCAACTATAGCCGGTGTAACTTTTTCGGGTTTATATATTTTTTCTAATTCGTACAGACGTAGATCGTGAAGTGGAACGATTCCGACATGTGGATCAATAGTGCAAAAAGGATAATTTTCAGCCGGTACGCTGGAAGCTGTAAGTGCATTAAAGATGGTTGACTTGCCGACGTTCGGTAAGCCTACTATACCGCATTTAAGCGACATTTTAAAAAGTATCTAAAGCCGGATCAGCTCCAAAATCCCAAGTCAAGTTTTCGAAAAGACCTACTTGTAGGTCTTTTGCAAAATAAATCACTTTTTCCTTAACAGATAAAGCAGCATCTCCCCATACCATAAATACAGGTTTTTTCATTACTTTTTTAATGTCAATTTTATAAATGATCTTATCGTGATATGGTCGAACCTGCCCCTTGAATTTTAATTCTTTTACACCTAAAGCACGACCGCGACCTTTTCCGCCGGCCCAAGAAAGAAAAAACCCTAATAATTGCCAAAATCCGTCGAGCCCAAGACAGCCAGGCATAACAGGATCTCCCTTAAAATGGCAGCCAAAAAACCAATTTTTAGGATTAATATTTAATTCCGCTAAAATAGAACCCTTGCCATATTTCCCACCATCTTCAGTGATTTTTAAAATGCGATCAATCATTAACATAGGAGGTTTAGGCAGTTTACCATTTTCTTGACCGAAGACATTGCCTTCGGCAATCTCTAATATATCTTTTTTGGAATAACTTGTTTTTTGTTGCATAGATGATTTTTCCATAAATAGTGTGATTTTCAGTGGCAAGATTATTGTTTACTACGGAAAGGAGCAAGTATTCTTTATGAAAACCTAATCTTTGTAAAACTAAGATATTGTTCTAAATTTGCACCCTTAAAATTGGAGCAGGCATGAAACAATGGGTTTTAATATTAGGATGTTCTACCGGTCACGGTGGTGCCACCGCAAAGCGCTTAGCTCAAGATGGATATGGTATTTTGGGATTTCATTTTGATCGCGCTGATATAAAACGACAGGCGTTAAAATTTAAAGAAGAATTAGCTGAAATCAATGGTGGGCGTGTGCATTTTTGGAATAAAAATGCCGCTGATATTGACATTATGAATGAATATATACCGATTATCAAAAATATTGTTGGTGATGGTGTTTTAAAATTATTGCTGCATTCCATCGCTTTTGGAACAACCATGAATCTACTTGGCGAGAAACATGTAACCCGCAAACAAATGGATATGACAGTTCACGTTATGGGAATGTCCATGTTGTATTGGACACAGAAATTGCATGACGCAAAATTGCTAGGCCAAGGGTCGCGAGTGATGGGCTTTACCAGCGAAGGAAATTATGTGTCAATGGAGGGATATGGTCCGGTAAGTGTGGCTAAAGTTGCGATGGAAGCAATTCTGCGGCAAATTGGATGGGAGCTAGGGCAGTTTGGTATCACGGCTAATGTAATCCAAGCCGGCGTTACACCAACACGTGCGCTGACTAAAATATCTGATCGGTGGGAGGAGTGGATAAAACGTACAGAATATCGAAATCCGATGCGCCGTACTACAAGGCCCGAAGATGTTGCTAATACAGTATCACTAATGTTACGACCTGAAGCTGATTTTATTAATTGTTCCACTATTCATTGTGACGGCGGCGAACACCGCTCAGGTAGAATATATTAACATAAAATATACATTGTAGAGACAGGGCATGCCCTGTCTCTACTCTTCATTTTACAAATTAAATAATAATTTCAGCTCGACTATCAATTACATTCCTATTTCCGCTAATTACAAATTCTGAATTCTCTTTGATCCGGAGTGTTGCTCCGACAATCCAAATTTCAGCTAATTTTACTTTTCTACCATTTTTAGTAGCGGCATCTAAAAACAGGGTTGATATATAAATATCTAATCCCATTTTAACGATTTGTTCAGCAACATAATCAGTATATTCGTGGTCTTTTTTGTCTTTTACGGACTGCACGGCTGCATTAAATGATGAAATCATCGTTTTTACGATATCAGCAAGTAACGCAAGATCATCATTAAATTGCAATTCTTTAAATTTATCAAGTTCTTTATTTAATACACCTGCTAAAATTCCGCCAACTGACGCAACTACTTGCAATTGCGATGTCCCTTCGTAAATATTAGTAATTCTTGCATCGCGATAGTAACGCTCCATATCGTAATCTTTCATGTATCCGTTGCCCGCCATTACTTGTAAACCATCATACGCTGTTTGGTTCGCCATTTCGGCGTTAAAATATTTGGAAAACGGTGTTAAAACACCGGCCAAGCGTTCAAGATATTTGGTTTCTTTTCGGTCGGCATTCGGATTTTTAGATGATGCTTTTAGTTTGTCAACCACTTTTCCGGTTTCATAAAGCAGTAATCTTCCGGCTTCAATGTTTAGGCGCATATCGGAAAGCATTTTATAAACGGCTGGGATTTCAATGATTGGTTTGTCGAATTGGATGCGTGTTTCGGCATATTCTTTAGCTAAATTGTAAGCCGCCTCAGCGATGCCCACCCCTTGCGCCGCGACGGCAATCCGGGCGCCATTCATTAATGACATAATGTATTTTATCAAACCAAATTTACGTTTTCCAATGAGATAAGCAGGAGTGTTATTGAAGGTCATTTCGCAAGTTGGTGAACCGTGAATGCCAAGCTTATTTTCGATACGATCAATATTTATAGTTTTATCTTTGGAACAGACAAACATCGAAAGCCCGCGACCATCTTTAGTTCCCTCTTCGGAGCGCGCTAAAACTAAAAGGGTTGTCCCGTTTCCGTTTGTAATAAATCTTTTTGTTCCGTTTAGATGCCAAACATCACTATCATCACCGTCTGCCGGTGGCGTTGCTTTAGTTTTAACCGACTGCAAATCTGAACCGTAATCCGGTTCGGTTAATACCATCGCTCCTGTTGCTTCTCCGGTAGCTAACGGCGGAATGTATTTCTCTTTTTGCTCATCAGTACCAAAATCTTCGATAGTTTCTGCAATATCCTGCAAGCCAACCAATGTCATTAATGATGCATCGGCACGCGAAACCATTTCAATTATAGCAATTTTAACGGTTTGCGGCATATTAAGTCCGTCATATTTATAAGGAAGGGAAATCCCCATCAAATTCATTTCTTTGAAATCATTGAGATTTTCCAACACTAAAGGATTCATCGTTACGTCGCCATTTTCGCAAATGTGTCCCTCTTCGTCAATTTGCCGTGAGCGTTCAAAAATCGGTCCGGCGCAAATATCACCAATGACTTCAAGAATGTCTAAATAATTTTCCGCAGCTTCGTCTCTGTTGGCGGGTGCAAAATCGTGTTCTTTAGCGTTGGAGTAATCACCCTCCACAATATCGGCTAACGCCTTTAAATCTAAGCGCTCTAGGTTTAGTTTGATATCGGGGTTATCAGTATAAAAATTTGGCATGTTTAATCCTTCAAGTTTCTTAAAAATTGTTTTGTTAAAGTTTCTGTGTTTTGCTTATCGAGTACTTCTATTTGTTAAAAATGTGGTTCATATATTTAATAAAAATAAAATTTTCTGAGCAGTTTTGCTATACTAAAATCCGCTCCGTTTCCTTTTCAGTCAAACTAGGATCTTTTACATAAAATATCATAATTGCTAAACCGACGCAAAGCATTCCGGCGATTATCCAAAATAATTGTGCAGTGCCAAATGTTTCCGAAATATATGCAGCCGCGAATATCGTAATTAGAATAAACGGCGCTAAAAATGTATCGACTAAAGCCATATATAATTTGCTATCATTCTTGCCCGCAAAGCTGTAAACCATATTCATTGATGCCGGCATAAATGAACCGTAGCCAAAACCCAAGAAAATGAATACGGCGTAAACGCCAAACATAGTTGTTGTGAATACTGCTGTAAGTACAGCAAAGAGGTGCGCAATAAAGGAAAATACTATTGCTGTTTTATGTCCGAAGCGGTCACCGATCTTGCCGGATAGATAACTTGATAATCCATAAGCAACCACATTCAATATTGTAAAAATGCCGGCGGTGCTAATATCAAAGCCGAACTTTTCCTGCATAAAAACTGCATATAAGCTGATAGCAGGAAAAATTACAGTAAGGAAAGCTCGCGCAATCAAATAGCGTCGGAAGCTAATATGCGTTTTGATAATTGTTTTTGTTTCAGACAAAAATTCAGCAACGGATTTATGTGGACGTTTTTCCGCCGGCGATTTAATACGCATACCAAGGTATAGAATGGTTGCGATCATTATCATCAATAAATATATAAAAAATCCGTAGCCGAAATTTTTTGGAAATGGAATAGAGCTGCTAAACAGTATTTTTACTAAAACCCCGCCCAAAAATCCGCCAATACTATTGAAAGCAAATGATACTCCCAAAAATGTACCACGTGAATCATCATTAACGGCATGCCGTAAAAAATCTGCCCAAATTGGGATGAGAAATCCTATTGATATGCCATATAGGATGAAACATATATAATAGTAAATCCAAGCAGTTGGTCCGGTAGGGATAAAAAAGGCAAAGACAAAACCCATCATAAAAACCGGAGGCCAAAGCAACAAATGAACGCCAATAGCAACACTTTTGATATTACGTATATTGCGTCCCATTAGCGCAGAAAAAAGCTGTGGTAAAGCCATCAAAATGGCAAAAAGTCCTGCTACGGAAACTACAACTCCTGCCGGTGCGCCCAATTGCTTCAAAAATAGTGGTACAATAGCGTAGGTCGTGTGAAATGCCATCCCAAAACCCCAGCAAAATTCGTGAGCGCTGTTCAAGGTTAAATTATGTTTTAAATCATGTTTTGACAGTCTTTCCATTTGGTTTTTTTTGTTCTCGGGTAAGTAGAATTATAGATATTATCAGCACGCCGCCGCCGATGTATTGCATCGGCGATAATATCCGCCCGCGCACGATCCAATCTATCGCAACAGCGGAAAGGGGCCAAAAAAGTTCATAGATTGTCGAATGCGATGCCTTAACATGTTTTAAACCGTAATAATAAATGAATAAAGCAACTGAGCCGGTAGTAAATACAATTAATAGTAGAATTTTCCATTGCGAGGTGGTTATTGCACTGATATCAGAATAACCACGAATTGCTATTAATACGACCATCGCAATAATTGCGGTAACCGATAATCGCAAAGCAGTCACAACCGGAAATGAAAGAGTTTTTAAGGCATGTTTTCCCAAAACAGTTGAACTGCCCCAACAAAACGCTGCCAACAAAGCCAATAATGCGGCAATTGTAGCTTTATCATTTCCTGTGGGAATAGGATTTAATCCAAAAGTGACAAAATATCCGCCTACAAGAGCCATTATTGCTAATATAAAAAATCTTTTTGTGATACGCTCTTTTAAAACAACTGCCGCAAGCGATATCGCAAACAGTGGTTGAAATTTTTGCAATAACACCACAACCGATAAGTCGATATAATTAATGTAGCTGAGCGCTTTGGTGTAAAAGAATAAACCAAGTAAGCCGCCAAAAATGCTTATCCAGAAAATTGATGACCAGCTTCTTTGCCCCATTGAAGAAATTTCTTTTTTACCTTTCAGCAAGAACGGCAAGAAAATGAGTGCACCTATTACATGTTCGATAGTAACGATTAAAAAAGATGGAATATTATATAGTTCTTGGCGAAGGAAACCATCCAAACTCCACAAAAGAGCCGCAAAAATGATAGCAAAGATTGGTAAATACTTTTTCACGGGCGGAAGTTACGGAACAGAAACCACGACTAACTATGCAAAAACTTTGTTAGTTTAAAATTGCACGAACTTGATTAGTCACAGAGTAAATTGCTAATAGCCCTTGAAGGGCTGTCAGCGATTTTACAAAATAATCTTTAATACTTAGGAGATTGCTTCTCCCTACAAGTCGGGATCGCAATGACAAAAAGCTGTTTAAGCGTAGCCGCTCACTCCGGCAGGATCATTAGTATCAATACCGAGTGTACGAGCAGCTTGTCCCCACATATACTTTTCCGGTACGTCAAAAATGAAATCAGGTGTAGTGTCTTGTAACAGCCAATCACCGCGCTCAATTTCTTTTTCTAATTGTCTACTGCCCCAACCGGAATGTCCTAAAAAAAGTTTAAAACTTATGGGCCCTTTCTTCTTCGATATGTCGCTTAAAATATCTCGGTGACTTGTCATTGCAATTTTATCAGAGATATTTACTGACCCTGTAACAGTATGATCTGTACTATGTAAAACGATTCCTCGTTCTATCATGATTGGACCTCCGAAATGGACAGTAGGAACGATTTTAAGGATATTTTCGTTGTCCTCATAAATTTCTGTGAAAAGTTTCTTGAGGTCCGGTTCTAAAAACGGTCGGTTGATAACAAGTCCCATTGCACCGTCCTTAGTATGCTCACAAATATAAACCACGGATTTGCCAAAGTATGGGTCAACCATATGTGGCACGGCAATTAATATATGATTCTGCAGTGAATTCATATTGGAAATTACATCAATTTGGGATGTTCAACATAATATTCTTGAATTTCGATATAAAATATTTACGATACCATCTAATAAAAGTTCTATATAAAAATTGAGAAACAGTTTTTGAAAGAATTTAGATAAAAGGTAACTTTCAGTTTGCTTTTTGAGCGGAATAATAAAATACAACAATAATTTATGAAAACCATTTCTGATAAAATCATCATTCGTGGTGCACGACAGCACAACCTAAAAAACATTGATTTAGATATTCCTCGCAATAAATTAGTTGTAATTACTGGCTTGTCAGGTTCAGGCAAATCGTCGTTGGCTTTCGATACAATTTATGCTGAAGGACAAAGGCGCTATGTAGAATCACTCTCCTCCTATGCACGACAATTTTTAGGTTTGATGGAAAAACCGGACATGGATTATATCGAAGGTTTATCACCGGCGATTTCAATAGAACAGAAAACAGCCGCCCGCAATCCACGCTCCACAGTTGGAACGGTTACAGAAATTCATGATTATCTTCGCTTACTTTATGCACACATTGGTAAACCACATTGTTGGATTTGCGGTCGACCGATTCAGCGCCAAACCGTACAGCAAATTGTGGATATGGTTAAAAAGTTTAAAAATGATACACGGATTTATATTTTGGCACCGGTCGTCCGTGGCAGAAAAGGAGAACACCGAGGAGTATTTGAGGAAATTAAAAAAGAGGGTTTTCTGCGAGTTCGCGTTAATGGTAAGTTGAAAAACCTTGATGAAAAAATATCTTTAACAAAGAATAAAAAACACACAATTGAAGTTGTAGTGGATCGCTTAGTGCTCGAAGGTGATTATCACGAGCGGCTTACTGAATCGATTGAATTAGCGTTGAAGATTGGCTCCGGATTGATTATTGTACATGAATTACCTGACAAAGACCATTTATTTAGCGAACATTTTGCCTGTCCCCATTGTGAAATATCGATGGAAGAATTAACCCCAAGAATGTTCTCGTTTAATTCTCCATATGGAGCATGCCCAACCTGTGATGGTCTTGGTTCAAAAATGGAAATTGATCCGGAATTAGTGGTACCGGATAAAAATAAATCGTTAATTCAAGGAGCAATAGCACCACTTGGAGAACAACCACGCGGAAATTGGTATGGAAGTATCTTAAAAAGCTTGGCGAAACACTATAAATTAAGTTTCACAACACCGTGGTATAAAATTGATCCTACTGTGCGTGAAATTTTGCTTTACGGTACCGGTAGTAATCAATTTGAAATGACTTACACTTCTGAAAGATGGACTGGTACATATCGCGGCGGATGGGAAGGAACACTAAATAACCTTATGCGGCGCTATAAGCAAACACAATCATCTCACATCCGCGCTTGGATTGAACAATATATGCGCATGCAACCTTGTCCTGAATGTAACGGAGCGCGATTAAAAAAAGAAAGCATTGCAGTTACAGTTGGTGGAAAAAATCTGGGCGAAATATCGCATATGAGTATTCATTCAATTTTAACATATATTCAGGATTTAGATTTAAATAAAACTGAAAAAAAAATTGCTGAACAAATATTATTAGAAATCTCCGAAAGACTCGGATTTCTTGTTAATGTTGGTTTGGATTATCTTACTCTTGAAAGATCAGCAACAACGCTCTCCGGCGGTGAAAGTCAACGCATACGTCTTGCAACGCAAATTGGATCACAATTGGTAGGTGTACTATATGTGTTGGACGAGCCTTCCATAGGATTGCATCCGCGTGACAACATAAGGTTACTAAGTACATTAAAGGCATTAAGAGATTTAGGCAATTCAATTTTGATTGTTGAACACGATCAAGAAACAATGGAGGCTTCTGATCATATTATTGATATGGGACCGGGAGCCGGCGAACATGGCGGTGAAATTATATTTTCAGGAAATCCTCAAGATTTGTTAAAATGTAAGGAGTCAATCACAGCACAATTTTTAACTGGTAAGAAAGAAATATTTTTACCGAAAACACGCAGACAGGGAATCAATAAAAGTTTGAGGATTATAGGTGCTGGAGGTAATAATCTGAAAAATATTGATGTTGATTTTCCGCTTGGCAAATTTATTGTTGTAACCGGGGTGTCGGGAAGCGGTAAGAGCACACTTGTTAATGAAACTTTATATCAGATTTTAGCGCGCGATTTGCATAAGGCAAGGAAATATCCATTGCGGTATAAATCAATTGATGGTTTGGAATTATTAGATAAAGTGGTTGATATAGATCAAAAACCAATCGGACGTACACCGCGCTCAAATCCGGCAACATATACAGGTGTTTTCACTTTTATTCGTGATTTATTTTCACAGCTTCCCGAATCTAAATTAAGAGGATATAAGGTGGGAAGATTTTCCTTTAATGTGAAAGGTGGTCGCTGTGAAGCGTGCCAAGGTGACGGAATAATAAAAATTGAAATGAATTTTCTGCCGGATGTTTACATTACTTGCGAAGTTTGTAAAGGGAAACGGTATAATCGCGAAACGCTTGAAGTAAAATATAAAGGGAAAAATGTAGCTGAAGTGCTTGCGATGTCGGTTGAGGATGCGTTGCAATTCTTTAGGAATATCCCTTCCGTATTTAGAAAATTGACTACTTTGAATGAGGTCGGTTTGGGCTATATTCGCCTTGGGCAGCAAGCAACTACATTATCAGGCGGCGAAGCGCAAAGAGTTAAGTTAGCAACAGAATTATCAAAAGTTGGCAGTGATAGAACGATTTATATTTTAGATGAGCCCACCACAGGATTACATTTTGCAGATGTAAAAATGCTATTAACAGTACTTCAGACCTTGGTTGATCGGGGAAACACGGTGATTGTGATTGAGCATAATTTAGATGTGATCAAGTGTGCGGATTGGGTCATTGATCTTGGTCCTGAGGGTGGTGATGCTGGCGGTGAAGTAATATTTACGGGAGTTCCGGAAGATTTGGTAAAGCATTATAAATCGTACACCGGTAAATTTTTAAAGGGAAAAATGGGATAAACACAAATGAGTAAAACAATTTCAAATCGGCTTATTTGGTTATGGGAAAAAGGTTATTTATATATTATACTAACATTTTTATATTATTTTTGGTGGCTATCCAGTGGAAATGTGGGGGTATTAGATTGGTTCAAGGAAATAGCCTATTTTGATTATATTAGAACCGCTCTTAAAGATTATCATATGCTTCCATATTATTGGTGGAATATATTTGATAATATTGCGAGCCGATCACCTCTTCCGGGATCATCATCTTTTATTGCCATTCCGGAGACATCGTTCTTCTCTCCGCTAACTCCATTGTTATATAATCTCAATACCATTACTTATGCAAAACTCTATGTATTCCTACAGTTTTTACCGGGAGTAATAGGAATTATTGCTCTAAGAAAAAAATTACAATGGAATGATATACAATTTAGAAACTACGCAGCATTATTTTTATTTTCCCCAATTGTTTTGCAACATGTTGCTGTAGGACATTTTACTTGGTATAATTTTTATTATTTTCCTTGGATCGTATATTTTATGGCAGAGAAACAAACAATCAAAGGGATTATTGGTTCTGCGGCAGTAATGGGTCTAATTATTCTACAGGGTGGCATTTATATTGTTCAATATTTTGGTTTATTTTGGATAATCTATGAAATCATACATATAATTTTTGAGAAAGATTATAAAAGAATCTTTCGTATAATATTTATTCCTGTTTTAATGATTTTATTATCATGGGCTAGAATTGGCTCTACTTTCATTGTATATAGAGATTATATAAGAGCATATTTCGAAATAGATGCCTATAATATTCCATATTTTTTGTTTTATGCCTTAATCCCCACTGTTACAGTTCCACCAATTGATCTATGGTTTCATACAAATTATCTAGGGTGGGTGAATGCCCCGCACGATTCTGGAATATTTTGGGGACTCTCAATTATTATGTTGATATTTGTTACGCTCAAATATAAAAACATTGTATTGGATGCAAGTGCTAAAGAACAAAAGGGAATAAATTACCATGCTGTTTTTATTGCGGCGTCCGTTCTCTTTATAGTTTCATTTTATAGAATTTGGTATTTCATTATGAGGGGTCTAGACGCAACCAACTTGCTTCTCGTAGAGACGATTAAACATCACGGCATTCGATTTATAATGGGAGCATATATGGGCTATGCAATCTTATTAGCAAACTTTAGTACTTCTATATGGAAAGAAATGGATGTATTCATTAGAACGAAATTGTGGTCAATATTAAGGCGAATATTGTTGATAATTGGTTATTGTATATTTTTAGGATCGGGATTATTTTTTGGAATTTTAAGAATTTTTAAGAAATTGGTTACAAATGAGTTTGCAGAAATAATAACTGCTGCCTATAATAATACTGGCCATTATTGGCTTCGGCGAAGAATGGAAGGAATGCAAGAAAACAGCCTGGAATTTTATTTTTATCGTTTTGATCTAGCATATTCGTCAATTATCCATTGGGTTTTTGTTGTGTTTGCAGTTGCACTATCATTTTTTTTAATAACATATTTGGTAAACAAAAACAAAAAGAGTTTTATTCCGATAATTCGCCGGTTTCCATATCTTAAATATGAATTATTGTTAGCAATCCCATTAGCTTTTTCAACAGCCATGTGGATGAATTTAATAACCAGTGTACCCTTTGATGAATATCCCATCAGGAAAGTATTACCGCCCGAGGTTATTGTTGATTCTCCAAATGAAGTTTCTTTACCTGTTTTGACTGTAACGCCGGAGAAATTGCATATAAATCCTAGAACAGAAACGTTAGTTAATGGATATATTTTTCCACAATTACCTGCCAATGATTATAAGCTTTTTGAAATAATTTCTAAAAATGCCGAATTTGTTAATAAAGATGGACAATTAATGCTAAGACCGTTTGATAATAAACCTATAGAAATACAATTTCGAACAGAAAGAGTTTGGAGGGCGCTTGTTATAACAATTATTTCTTGGATTACGATTATTGGTTTTATGATAATAAGAGTGTTAGTAAAAAGAAAAACAAACAAAACTGTATTTAATTAGATGGCCAATAACAGAAAAAACTTATTTAGGCATTGGATTAAAGCCGTAAGAATATATTAATGGTCTAAAATGGGTTACTGTTTCTAGCTTTATTTATGTCTCATAGAATTATAGAACCAAACCTATTTAAACAAGCTGTAGTTGCTTTCTTTTCCTTTAGTTTGAGTGCATCTGCAGTATATATTTTAAATAATTTATTTGATTTAGAAGCAGACAGGAAACGTCCGTTGAAAATGAATGGACCATTTGTATCCGGCAAACTTCCCGTTATTAATGGAATTATAGTAATACCCGGCTTACTAATTATTAGCTTCTTATTAGCAGTTGTTTTATTGCCGAATATATTCACTATTATGTTGATAATATATTTAGTAACAACAACAAGTTATTCTTTATATTTCAAGGAAAAACTAGTTCTTGATAATATTATATTAGGTGCATTGTATGCGTTGCGATTTTTAGCAGGTGGTTTAGCAGTAGGAATTGAGGTTTTATCATGGCTATTAGGGTTTTTGTTTTTTTTAAGCTTAGCGTTTTTGAAGCGTTACGCGGACTTGTTGCTCATGAAGAATAATCAAGAGGAATTGTTTGGGCGAGGATACTCTGCAATTGTGATTGAGCACAATTTGGATGTGATAAAGTGTGCGGATTGGGTAATTGATATCGGTCCTGGGGGCGGAGTGAAGTAATCTTTACTGGTATTCCGGAGAAGACTTGGTAAAACATTCTAAATCGTATACGAGTAAATTTTTAAAGTGAATAATAGGATAAAAGTAATTGAGCAAAACAATTTCAAATCGATTCATTAGATTATGGGAAAAAGGGTTACTATATATTATTTTAGCAAGTATAGTATATGCTGTTTATTCTCTTAGTACGAATGTCGGAGTTATGGATTGGCGAAAAGAAGTAACATACTTTAATTACATCAAAACTTCATTAGTAGATTATAACATGTTTCCATATTTCTGGTGGGAGAAGTTGACTAACATTGACTGGTATCCACCGATAAGTGCAACAGCTGTATTTATTGCAATACCGGAAACACCTGTATTTTCTCCAATTATACCATTAATAATGATTATGAGCGTTGTCGGATTTATTAAACTATACATGTTTTTAATATTTATTATAGGTGTGGTAGGTGTAGTAAAATTGAAAAAGCGATTAAATTGGAATGATATTCAATTCCGAACCTACTGTGCAATGTATCTATTCTCGCCGATCATAATGCAGCATTTAGCTATTGGTTTTTCGCCCTGGATCAATCTGTTTTTGTTCCCATGGTTCATTTATTTTTTAGCTGAGAAAAAAGTGATGAAGAGTGCAATCGGCATTGCCGGAACACTGGCATTGGCGTTACTTCAAGGTGGCATTTACATTTTTATTTGGTTTATGATGATTTTTTTATTGTATAGTCTGATCAGTTTAATAACAGAGAGAAATTGGGACATCGCTTTGCGAATAATATTAGTACCATTATTTGCATTATTGCTTGCACTAGTCAGGATTTATTCTACAGCCAATGCTTACGCTGATTTTACACGTGTATGGTTTGAAACAAACGGGTATAATCCCTTTAATTTTTTATTCTTTGCTCTAATTCCGACAGTTACTATTAAGCCAATAGATTTACTGTTTTGGACGGACTTGTTTAGGATAGGAATACCACAGCATGATGGCGGAATCTTCTGGGGATTAATTGTAATAATGGTTTTAGTTATGGTTTTCCGATTTAAAGAAATATTTAAGAAAGGCACCAAAAGTCAAAACACAATTAATTATCTGGCGATGTTTTTTACTGCCACAATAATATTTATCTTTTCATTTTTCTCAGTTTGGGCTGCCATTATGAGAACGATACAGTCCTTAATTTATTTACCGTTTTTTGAAAGCATTAAAAATTATGGTTTTCGATGGGCGATTCCTGCCTATTTGGGTTTTACTTTAGTGTTAGCAAATAATACAGAAAAGATATGGCTTGTTCTAAGCGATTGGTTAAAAACAATGAGATGGAAAAATATAAAAACGTTAGCAATAATTCTCTTTAAAGTTGCAGTCTTAGGACTGGGAGTTGTTTGGCTTGTACTATTATTTTTAAAAAACCAAATATTAGACCAATTTAAGAATGTAATTAGTATAGCTTTTAATGGCGAGGCATTTGCATTTATTAGAGATCGTATGGAAGGAATGGATCAAAAAAATCTTGAATTTTATTTTTTAAAAGCAGAAAATTTATATTCTGTTATTCAACAGTGGATTCTAATTACATTCATTTTTTTATTTATGATTGTTGTCTTCGCATTAATTTTTAAAATCAATAGAAATAAAACCGCAATAATTATAGAAAATTATCCTTTCCTTAAATTCGAAATGTTATTGGTGATTCCACTGCTATTTTCAATGTCAATGTGGACAAAATTAGCGATATCAGTACCATATACAGATTTTCCAGTACAGACAGTAGAAAGCCCAACTATTATTGTAGAAGGAGATAGTTTATATAGCGCTCCTAAAATATCGGTAACACCGAAAGAAATGATAATTAAACCGGAGGTAGAGAAACAACCATATGGATACAAATTCCCAAAAATTTTAGCTCGTGATTCTAAATATTTATTGGTAAAAACAAAAAATGCAGTGTTATTTAACGTGCAGAACCAGTTAATGATAAAGCCGTTGGACAATGAAGAAATAATCGTAACATTTAAAACAAAGACTATTAACAGGACATTGCTGATAACACTAATTTCATGGCTAGGTAGTATTATTTTCTTTATAGTGAGTAATTTTCGATCAAAAAAATTACGGGGATAGTTAAATAATAAGATTTATTTTCTGCACTTGTCCTTAAATTTAAATATATGTCTATTAATAAATCTAAAGAAATTGCCCTCTTTGTCGATTTAGATGGTACATTGATTGCCACAGATACTTTCTTTGAATCCATTGTTTTGTTGCTAAAATCATATCCGCTAAAAACATTTTCGTTAACATTATGGATGTTTAAAGGGAAGGCATATCTTAAAGATAAAATTGCTCAACATAAGACACCTAAAGCAAGCCTGTTACCATATCGAGAAGAAGTATTAGCTTTTATCAAGAAAGAAAAAGGAAAAGGTCGTAAGGTCTATTTATTAACAGCGGCAAATCAAAAGATTGCCAATAAAGTTGCCAATCATCTTGGTTGTTTTGCCGGTGCTTTTGGCTCAAATAATAAGATAAATCTATCAGGAGAACAAAAATTAAAAAGAGTGTATCAAATAGTTGGAAAGGCACAATTTGACTACATTGGAGACTCTAAGGTCGACATACCGATTTGGAAAAAATCCAATAAAATAATAATGGTAAATCCGAATACTGTTGTAATAAATAAATTTAAAAAAAGTAAAAATGTACAATTGATTAAACCAAGTAGACATAAAACAAATCTTAAAATAATAATCAAGGGTATGCGAGTTCATCAATGGGCGAAAAACTCATTACTCTTTTTACCGATCATAATGGCACATCAGTTTATAGATGTAAATTTGTTAGTTACAGTTTTATGGGCATTCATTTCATTCAGTTTATGTGCTTCGGCAGTTTATATATTAAACGATTTAATAGACATAGAAACTGACAGGGAACATCCAACCAAGAAAAAGAGACCATTAGCTTCAGGCTTAATGTCCGTTAAAACGGCTGCAGTGTTAATATTTTTACTTTTACTAACAAGTGTTTTTATATCAATAAAGATGCTTTCCGTGGCATTTTCAATAATTTTAATAATTTATATGATTTCAACAACTGCATACTCAATTATTCTTAAACAAATAATGTTGATTGACGTGATAATCTTGGGTGGATTATATACTTTGCGGATTGTAGCAGGATCAATTGCCTCAAGAGTGGATGTCTCTTCGTGGTTATTGGTGTTTTCAATGTTTTTCTTTTTAAGTCTTGCCTTTATGAAAAGATATGCTGATTTAATTCTAATGAAACAGAATAACTACGACGAAATTGCAGGAAGAGGTTACCATATTGACGATTTAGATATTGTGCAAAAGTCTGGTATTACTAGTGGATTCGTAGCGATGTTAGTCTTGGCGTTGTATATTAACAGTGATCATGTAATTGAGTTGTATAAATCCCCCATACTTATTTGGTTTATGATACCAGTACTATTTTATTGGCTAATGAGAATGTGGATGGTTACTAATCGAGGGGAAATGACAAATGATCCAATTAATTACGCAATACGCGACAGGACAACATATGTTGCGATGACAATCATAGGTATAATAATGTTATTGGCTGCAACTATAGACAACTCCATTTTAAATAATCTTAATATAATTCAATGAAACAACACTATAAATCGTGGGGGCTTTATCCTCTGGCAAAGCACAAAAATGTAATAAAACTACACTGGATTAGTGCTATACCTGATTTAAGCAGAATAGAAACTTCGGTATTGCCATATGGTTTGGGACGAAGCTATGGTGATAATTGTTTGAACAATGACAACACCCTATTGGATACATCAGGGATTTCAAGATTCATCGAATTTGACAAGAAATCTGGTATAATAAAATGTGAAGCAGGTGTATCATTTGCAGAAATATTAAAGGTAATTGTGCCAAATGGATGGTTTTTTCCGGTTACTCCCGGTACAAAATTTGTTACAGTCGGCGGCGCAATAGCAAACGATGTTCACGGTAAAAACCATCATACGGCAGGTACTTTTGGTAAATATGTAATAAGCTTTGAGTTGTTTAAGTCCAGTGGGGAAAAATATATATGTTCAGCAACAAAGAATACGGAATTATATAAAGCAACAATTGGTGGGATGGGCTTGACGGGATTGATCCTGTGGGCGCAATTTAAATTAAAACCTATTAAAAATGCTTACATTGATGCTGAAACAATTAAATTTAAAAATTTGGATGAATTCTTTGAGCTTTCGGAGAAATCTTCTAAAAAATATGAATATATTGTATCTTGGATAGATTGTACAAGTAGGGATAAGAATTTTGGAAGGGGATTGTTTTTTCGTGGTAATCATTCTAGTCTCGACAAATCAGAATTACCACAACCTAAAGCACCGAAAAGGTTACCATTTCCATTTACTGCACCGGCTATTTTGTTGAATAGACTCACACTGAAAATTGCTAATGGAATACTGTATCATTCACAGTTTAAGAAATATAAAAAGGGCATAAAACACTATGATCCGTTTTTTTACCCCCTGGATTTTATATTAAACTGGAACCGCATGTATGGTTGTCGCGGGTTTTTTCAATATCAATGCATTGTTCCATATACAGATGGCGGTACTGCTATCAGACAAATCTTGGAGTGTATATCAAAATCGGGAAAAGGTTCATTCTTAGCTGTGTTAAAAACAATGGGTAGCGTTAGTTCTCCAGGAATCTTATCTTTTCCGAGAGAGGGAGTTACTTTAGCTTTAGATTTTGCCAACCACGGAGAAAAAACTCATAAGTTATTTACAGACTTAGATGAAATTGTAAAATCAGTGGGTGGTGCCTTATATCCCTGTAAAGATGCGTGCATGTCCCCGGAAATGTTTCGTTTTAGTTACGCTGAATGGAAAAATTTTAATGAATATATAGATCCAAAATTTTCCTCCAGCTTATGGCGTAGGGTAAATGAAGAATAAGGAGTAGATAATGAAAAATATTTTAGTAATAGGGGCAACTTCAGCAATTGCTCAAGCATTTATAGAACGCATGGCTGTTGGTGATAATCAACTGTTTTTAGTCGCTCGTGATAAAGATAAGCTAAGCACAATAAAAAATGATCTCAGAATAAAGAAAAATATAAGTATTGCCACTTTTATTTTAGATGTGAACGATCATAATAACCATGACAGTATGTTTAGTACAGCCAAATCATATTTGGGTAAAATTGATATAATATTAATGGCTCATGGTACTTTACCTGACCAAAAAGAATGTGAGGAAAAAGCTGAAACAGCTGTTTTTGAGTTTAGAATAAATGCTTTAAGTACCATTGCTTTATGTTTAAAAGCAGCTAAAATATTTGAGGAACAAAAATTTGGACTATTAGCAGTGATAACATCAGTTGCTGGTGACCGCGGACGTCAAAGCAATTATATTTATGGCTCAGCAAAAGGTGCAGTTAACATATTTTTACAGGGACTACGTAACCGACTTACGAAATACGGTGTTAGCGTATTGACAGTGAAGCCCGGTTTTGTTGATACTCCAATGACAGCACACCTCCCGAAAAATCTGCTTTTCTCAAAACCGGAAGTAATTGCTAAAGGTATTGTAAAAGCAATAAACAAGAACAAATCAAAAGAAATATATTTACCAGGATATTGGAGGATAATAATGTTTATAATTAAATCTATTCCGGGAAAAATCTTTAATAAACTATCCTTATAATATCAATTTCATATCCTACTTGACGTTAAATCTGAGTTTTTTTAAACTCAAAATTTGGAAAACCTTGAAACCAGGTAGTATTTTCACGCCCTCAATATATACGTTTTTTATTTATTTTGCATGATTAACGAATTACATATGACAGACCCTGTACTGAATGATGATGATCTAACAGTAGAAAAAACGTTAAGACCGTCACATTTTAATGATTTTATTGGTCAAAGAGAATTGGTTGAAAGCTTAATGGTATATATCGAAGCTGCCAACAAGAGAGAAGGCGCACTTGATCATGTGTTACTATTTGGGCCACCCGGGCTTGGTAAAACTACTTTAGCCAATATTGTTGCCAAAGAATTAAGTGCAAATATTCGTCCCTCATCCGGTCCTGTTTTGGATCGCGCTGGCGATTTGGCTGGGATGTTAACAAACTTAGAACATCGCGATGTGTTTTTTATCGATGAAATACATCGGTTGAATAGTGTTGTCGAAGAATATTTGTATTCAGCTATGGAAGATTTCCGCATCGATATTATGATAGATAAAGGTCCGGGTGCTCGTAGTGTACAATTAAATTTGGAGCCATTCACTCTTATTGGAGCAACTACAAGATTAGGGAATTTAACCTCGCCATTACGTGATCGCTTTGGCGTTGTATTAAGAGTTGATTATTATAGTGATGAGAATTTATTTCATATCGTGCAACGATCAGCAGGAATTTTAGAGATTGAGATTGATGATGATGGAACATGGGAAATAGCCCGCCGCTCAAGAGGAACACCGCGAATTGCGAACCGGATTTTGCGCCGCACGAGAGATTATGCGGAGGTCAAAGCCAATGGCAAGATAAATGAAAAGATAGCTAAAAAATCACTTACAACGCTTGGAATTGATGAAACGGGATTGGATGAAATGGACCGGCGAATATTGGCCACGTTAATAGACAAATTTGATGGAGGGCCAGTAGGAATAAGTTCATTAGCGGTCGCAATCGGTGAAGATTCTACAACTATCGAAGATGTATATGAACCATTTTTAATAAAAGAAGGATTTATTCAACGTACTTCCAGAGGGCGAATAGCACAGGAGAGAGCTTTTAAACTATTGGGGAAAAATCAAAAACAATTACAACGAGGGTTTTTTAATGATTGAAAAAAAGAAAAAATATAAATTAGCGGATTTTAATTATTCATTACCAAGTAAGTATATCGCAGAATATCCATCATCGCGTCGCGATCAATCTAAATTATTAGTTTTGCATCGTGATACGGGTGAAATAGAGCATAAGAAATTCTTTGAAGTAACGGATTACATGCGGAAAAATGATTTATTGCTGATAAATAATACAAGAGTATTTCCAGCGCGTTTATTTGCAACAAAAGACAAAACAGAAGCAAAGGTAGAAGTGTTCTTACTACGCGAATTAAATGAAAATTTATGGGAAGTTATGGTTCGCCCTGCTCGTAAGGTACGTATTGGAAATAAATTGGAATTAGCGCCAAATGTGTTTTGTGATGTGATTGATAATACAGTTTCAGGTGGGCGTGTTGTAAGATTTGAATATGAAGGAGATGATATATATTCTGTAATTGATCGAATCGGTATTTCACCGTTACCTCCATATATTAGGCGCGAACCTGAGAAAAAAGATAAAATTCGTTATCAGACCGTGTATGCTGACAAAAGAGGAGCTGTGGCAGCTCCTACCGCAGGACTACATTTTACTCAAGGATTACTAGATAAAATTGAGCGAAAAGGTGTAAAAAAAGAAACAATCACTTTGCACATAGGATTAGGAACATTCCGCCAGGTACAAGTCGAAGATTTAAATCGCCATCAAATGGATTCAGAATACTTTGAAGTTTCATTAGAGGCGGCGATGGCAATAAATACCGCTCGCAAAAAACGCAGAAAGGTAATAGCGGTTGGGACATCAACGGTACGTGCTATTGAAACGGTGGCTGTATCTGGATTTCAAGTCAGTCCAAAACGCGGTTGGACAGATAAATTTATTTATCCTCCAAACAAATTTCAGATGGTTGATGCCATGGTCACCAATTTTCATCAACCACAAAGTACATTATTAATGATGGTAAGTGCTTTTGCAGGTCTCGATTTAATATTAAAAGCCTATAAAGAAGCTAAGAAAAAGGACTATCGATTTTTGAGTTATGGTGATGCGATGCTAATTATTTAGCAATGTATAAAGAATATCAAATAGGTGCAGTTATTGTCGCTGCTGGCTCCGGTCTGAGATTTGGCGAAAGGAAGCAGTTCAAGAAACTAGGAACAAAACCATTATATCTATATTCTTTGCAACGTTTTATAGATTGTGATTTAATTGATGAAATAGTTTTGGTGGTCCCGAATGATTTATTAAAAACGATTTTTAATGAAGTAGCCAAGTTAAATCCCCGAATAAAAGTCGTTGCTGGTGGGAAATTACGGCAAGATTCCGTTTTGGCAGGAGTGAGTACACTGTCAAATCAATGTGAAATAGTTTGTGTGCACGATGCTGCAAGACCTTTTGTTTCAACTAGTTTGATACGAAATACAATTAAGGCGTGTGAAAACAATGATGGAGCTGTTGCTGCAATACCTTCGCATGACACGGTAAAAGAGGTTAACATCAACAATAACCGCATTAAAAGAACAATACCTCGTAAAATGATTTGGTTAGCCCAAACCCCGCAAGTATTTCATCGAAGTCGATTAGTTAAGGCTTTATCTTATGCAAAAGAGAATAAAATTAAAGGTACCGATGAATCAACACTGTTGGAATCATTAAATTATTCAATTGTTGTTGTGGAAGGTGATACCGAAAATTTTAAGATAACAACCCAAAACGATTGGAAACTTGCCGAATTAGTATTGGAGGGATATAATGATTAGAACCGGAATCGGCTATGATGCACATCAATTAGCTGAAAATAGAAAATTAGTTATTGCCGGTGTAGAAATTCCGTATGAAAAGGGTTCTGTCGGTCACTCCGATGGAGATGCCCTTTCGCACGCCATCATTGATGCTGTATTGGGTGCAGCTTGTTTGGGCGACCTTGGTGATTATTTCCCAAGTGATGATAATAAATGGAAAGGAGCAAACAGTTTAGATCTACTGTCGGAATCTATTAATAGGGTTTTATCTGAGGGTTATACAATTAATAATATTGATAGTGTTGTTATTATTCAAAAACCCAAATTAAAGAAATACATTTTACCAATACGAGAAAATTTAGCTAAAACAATCGGAATTCCTATAGATCTGATATCAGTAAAAGCAACAACCGTTGACCATTTAGGTGTAATTGGCGCTGGTGATGGTTGGGCTTCACAAGCAATTGCAACACTTTCCAAATAAACAATATGAATTCAATTGATCTAAAAGCTCACGCCAAAGTAAATATTGGCTTACAAGTTAAAGATCAGCGCGAAGATGGGTTTCACAATATACATACCATCTTTCAAGAACTTGAGTTACACGATACGATAGTGCTTGAGAAACAACAGAGAGATTGGAGTATTAATATAAGTGACTCAACAATTCCTATCGACGAAAATAATATTTGTATTCAAGCATACTTAGCAATAAAACAACGCTTTCCCAAAATTGATGGAATTTCTATAATATTGAATAAAAGTATTCCTTCCGGTGCAGGATTAGGTGGCGGTTCAAGCAATGGAGCAGCTGTGTTGAGGGGATTGAGAGAATTATTTGATTTACCACTTAACAATAGAGAGCTGTCGGAGATAGCGGTAAAAATTGGAGCAGATGTCCCATTTTTTATATCAGGAGGCACTCAAATAGGCGATGGCATTGGTAATGTTCTTACGCCAATTAATAATCCATTTAATGGATTTTATTTATTAGTAATTCCCGATATTTTTATTAGTACAGAATGGGCATATAAAGCATTGAAAAAACACTTGAAGGAAGATACGGATAGACCTAACTTTGCGCACTTTTTAGAGGGGAATAATCTCTCAAAAGCGATATTTGATAATGATTTTGAACGGATTGTGATTCCAACATATCCAAAAATTGGTGAAATTAAAAAAGGTCTATTGAAGGCCGGTGCAAGTTATGCCAGTTTGTCGGGAAGCGGCTCGACTGTGTTTGGAATATATGACGATGAAGCAAACGCAAAACAGGCTGAGTCTCATTTCCAAAAACAGTATCATACCCTCCTAACCAGACCGACCAATATTTAGTGTTGTAATTTACATCCCAAAAGCTTTGGGGAGTCGTCCAATGGCAGGACACCAGGTTTTGGTCCTGGCGATCGGGGTTCGAATCCCTGCTCCCCAGCATAATTATGAAAAACAGTAAATTAAAAATATTTGCCGGTCGTAGTAATCCCGAACTGGCTAAAAAAATAGCTGAAAATATTGGGAAGCCATTAGGTGAAATGTCTATAAAGACATTTGCCGATGGTGAAATATGGGTCAAGTATGAGGAAAATATTCGCGGTCGCGATGTTTATCTCATTCAGTCAACAAATAGCCCTGCTGAAAATATCATTGAGTTAGCGTTAATGATTGATGCAGCTGTTAGAGCATCGGCAGAACGTGTAACGGTTGTTATCCCGTATTTTGGTTACAGTAGGCAGGATAGAAAAGACAAACCACGCGTTCCTATTTCAGCCCGTGCCATGGTCGATATATTTTCTGTGATGGGAGCAGGTAGAATTATCTCAATGGATTTACACTCGACTCAAATTCAAGGTTTTGCCAAGGTTCCATTTGATGCATTGTATAGTAGATTGGTTTTATTGGAGGAGATTAAAGCGATTGGCCTAGATCCTAAAAAAACAGTGGTATTGTCCCCTGACGTGGGATCAGCTACAATGAGTCAGGCTTACGCAAAACGTCTTAATATGAATTTTGCATTAATCGAGAAACGGCGTATCGGTCATAATCGCTCAAAAGCTGTGCATTTAATTGGTGAACTTAAAAACCAACATGTATTGATTATAGATGACATTATTGATACGGCCGGTACGGCTATAAATGCCGCTAATAAAGCGATGGAAAATGGTGCGCTTTCTGTAAGTATGATAGGAACACATGCATTACTATCAGGCGATGCTGTTGAGAGATTGAAAAAATCGCCGATTAGCAGATTTATATTTACTGATACAGTTATAATCCCAAAAGAAAAATTATTACCAAATACTACTATAATATCTGTAGGAAAAATTTTTGCTGAGGCGATAAGTAGGATTCATAGTGGCAAATCCGTTAGTGAATTATTTAAATTTTAACGTAAAGGAGTTATTGAAATGGCACAATACGAAAAACTGGAAGTTGTGAAACGCGAACGACCCGGCTCTCAAGCAGCAAGAGCAATACGCAAGGAAGGTAAAATCCCTATCAATTTTTATTATACCGGTGAAGACAATATAAATTTAGCAATAGAAAAAAAAGTATTTAGAAAAGCGATTCATTCCGGACATCATATTTTTGAAGTTGAATTAAACGAAAAGACGCAATACGTGATGATTAAAGAAGTACAATATCATCCGGTAAGTGATGAAATAATTCATATTGATTTAATGCGTGTTCGCCGCGATGAAAAAATTACAATTTCGGTGCCAATTGTTTTGAAAGGAACAGCTCAGGGGGTTAAAGAAGGTGGTATATTGACACAAAATTTAAATACAATAGAAATAAGTTGTTTACCTTCTGATGTTCCTGAACATGTTGTGGTTGATGTAACAGATTTTGAGATGAATCATGTCATGAATGTTGGTGAGCTTAAAGTCGATGAGAACATCGATATCATGGTAGCCGAAGATATGGACGTATTAGCTATCATTCCTCCGAAAGAAGAATCGCTTGAACCTGAGATACCAACCGAAGAAGAATTGGCTGAGGCAGAAGCAGTTGAAGAGGTGGTTGAAGGAGAAGAACCAGTTGTTGCGGAAGAAACTACAGAGACTGAAGGAAAAGAGGAAGCTAGCGATAAGTAATGGTTGTGTTTGTAGGTCTCGGAAATATTGGTGATGAATATTCATCAACTAAGCATAACGCTGGATTTTGGGTGGTTAATGAACTTGCGAAACGTATGAATATTTCATTTAAATCCGGTAAAGGTGATTATGTATATGCCGAAGATCGCAACAAGAATATTATTCTGATAAAACCCACAACGGGAATGAACCGTAGTGGGCTTGCTGTTCAACAAGTGATAGATAGGTGGAACATTAATTTAGAAGACTTATATCTAATTGTTGATGATGTGGATTTAAACTTAGGAACATTGCGCATACGTCCGAGAGGTGGTGACGGATGCCATCGTGGTATGGAATCAGTTATTTATCAGTTAAATGAAAATAAATTTCCACGTATTCGTTTCGGCATAAAAGCCAATGACCATAAAAGACCTGCTGAAAAATATGTATTAAAACCTTTTCGAAAACAAGATCAACAAATGGCTGAGGAAATGGTACAAAAAACAGCGGACGCAATTTTTAGTATTCTTAATAATGGATTGAACAAAACTATGAGTGAATTTAATCGAATTGATAAAATCGAAGAGGTAAGTTAATGGATAATGGGAATGTGATTTATTTAGTAATTCTTTCAGGTATTATAGCTTTGTTATATAGCTTTTGGAAGTCTGGATGGATTATTAAACAGGATGAAGGTACTGATACTATGAAAATGATCGGGCGTAGTATCGCCGAGGGAGCGATGTCTTTTTTAAAAGCAGAGTACAAAATATTGTCAATATTCGTATTGGCGGTGGCTCTTTTGTTGGGTTTTGTAAATTATGGAAAAGCGGACTCCAGTGTTTTGATATCCTTATCTTTTGTCGTTGGTGCATTAGCCTCGGGACTGGCAGGTTTCATCGGGATGAAAGTTGCGACCAAAGCTAATAATCGTACGACCCATGCAGCAAGAACCAGTTTAACAAAAGGTTTAGAAGTGGCATTTGTTGGCGGTTCTGTAATGGGATTAAGCGTTGTGGGTTTAGGAGTAATTGGTCTTGGAAGTTTGTTTCTTTTTTACCAATCACATTTTGATAATATTATTACGGTTTTAAATGTTATTTCAGGATTCTCTTTGGGCGCATCTTCTATAGCTTTGTTTGCACGTGTAAGTGGCGGAATTTATACTAAAGCTGCTGATGTCGGCGCTGATTTGGTTGGCAAAGTTGAGGCAGGAATACCGGAGGATCATCCCTTAAATCCTGCGACAATTGCCGATAATGTTGGTGACAATGTTGGTGATGTAGCAGGTATGGGCGCTGATTTATTTGAATCGTACGTTGGATCGATTATCGGTTCCATGATTTTGGGTGCAAGTATATTAGTAACCGGTAAATTTGAATTAAACTTTGTTTTGCTTCCGCTATTATTAGCAGGTGCCGGTGTGATTGTTTCAATAATCGGTACATTTTTAGTTTCCGTTAAGGAAGGTGGCAATCCTCAAAAAGGACTAAATCGTGGGCATTTTGGTTCATCTGCCATTATGGTAGTTGTAATGTATTTTATAATCACTGCTATTTTGCCTGACAACTTTGTTCTAAACAGTGTTGATTATACAAGTTTAGGTGTGTTTTTTGCAACATTGGTTGGTTTAGCCGCGGGTATCGGAATTGGTACTGTAACTGAATTCTATACCGGAATTGACACTAAACCAGTAAGATCAATTAGTAAACAATCTTTAACTGGTGCAGCAACAAATATTATTGCAGGGTTGGGTGTTGGAATGCAATCAACCGCAATTCCTACTTTGATTATTGCCATTGCTATAATGACGTCTTACTATTTTGCCGGATTGTATGGAATTGCAATGGCTGCTTTAGGAATGTTAGCCAACACCGGAATCCAATTATCAATAGATGCGTATGGTCCAATTTCTGACAATGCCGGTGGCATTGCTGAAATGGCGGAATTACCCAAAGAAGTACGTAGTCGTACCGATAAATTAGATGCAGTTGGTAACACCACCGCAGCTATTGGTAAAGGATTTGCAATTGGTTCCGCTGCATTGACAGCACTTGCTCTTTTCGCCGCATTTCGCACATCAGTATTTGTTACTCGTATTGCGGCAGGAATTGAAGAAAGTGCAGCCGTAGTGAATATAGATGTAACAAATGCTAGTGTAATGGCAGGATTATTTGTAGGCGCAATGCTGCCGTTTCTGTTTTCATCGCTTGCGATGGGTGCCGTTGGACGTGCAGCAATGGCTATGATTGAAGAAGTACGCAGACAATTCAAAGAAATTCCGGAATTAGCCGCAGCGTTAAAAATTATGAAAAAGTATGATTCAGATATGGATAAAGCAAATGCTGAAGAAAAAAAGGTTTTCAAAAATGCTTTGACAAAAACAGATCATAATGCATGTGTGAAAATTTCCACCACAGCTGCTATACGACAAATGGTGTTGCCGGGGATGTTGGCAATATTAACCCCGATAGCTGTAGGATTCATTTTCGGAGCGGAAATATTAGGTGGTTTATTAGCCGGAGTAACCGTTTCCGGTGTGTTAATGGCAATATTTCAATCCAATGCCGGTGGCGCTTTGGATAATGCTAAAAAATTGTTTGAAGAAGGTGTTGAAATTAACGGGCAAAAATATTTTAAAGGTTCGGAAGCACATAAAGCTGCTGTAGTTGGAGATACGGTTGGGGATCCGTTTAAAGATACATCCGGACCATCTTTAAATATATTAATAAAATTAATGTCAGTAGTGTCATTGGTAATTGCACCACTGATTGCTATGGTGTAAAGATTTTAGACGAAGGAGAATAAATGAGGTATTACGAATTATTATATATTGTTAATCCAAATTTAGAAGATGATAGAGTAAAAAATATTATTGACGAGATAGGTAATGAGGTTAACAAATATAAAGTTTCAATCATCAATCATTACCTGTGGGGAAAAAAACGATTAGCATATCCGATCAATAAAAATAAATATGGAATATATTTGTTACTGCAATTCGGTGCGGAACAGTTTGATTTTTTAAAGGACTTTGAGCGGTTTTTGATACTTGATAAATCAGTAATTCGACATCAACTCGTAAGGTTGGATGAAGAACCGGCGAAGGTGGAAAATATTGACCCAGTTGTTGCTGATAAAGATTCATTGAAAGATGAAGGTTACGAAATACAGAATGATGAAACCAAAGTCGACCTTAAGGATGCTGAGGATGCAGTGGAAACAGAGGATAAAGAGAATACTGTGGACGCGGAGAATGTTGATGTAGAAGAATCAGAAAGTGAACAAGAAATCAAAGAGGAAGGCGAATAATGACATTTACAACTAAGAAAAAGTATTGTTACTTTAAAGAAAATGGTATCACGTTTATTGATTATAAAGATGTAAGATTGCTGAGAAGATTTATAACAGAACAGGGGAAAATTATTCCTCGTAGGGTAACTGGTTCAAGTGCCAAGATGCATCGCCAGTTAGTGCGGGCGATTAAACAATCCCGTAATATTGCCTTAATGCCATTTACAAGCAGTAGTGCTGACGGCTAAATTGGTTTATAAACCATTAAAATATAGGATTTAAAATGGATGTAATATTATTAAAAGATGTTGAAGGATTAGGTTCGGCGGGCGATATTGTAAGCGTTAAGCCTGGCTATGCCAGGAATTATTTGGCACCACGGGACTTAGCCCTAAGAGCTTCAAAGCGCAATTTAGCAGTAGCCGAGGAGAAGAAAAATGTCGCAAAGGCGCGCAAAGAACGCGTAAATATAGCAAATCAAGAATTGGCAGAGTCCCTCGTAAAAATAGAATTAACAATCGAGATGCAAGTAGGTGAGGAAGAAAAACTATTTGGCTCGGTTACAACACAGGATATACATAAGGCTTTATTGGAAAAAGAATTAGATATTGATCGACATATGATTTTACTTGAAGAGCCAATAAAGGCATTGGGAGTGTATAACATACCAATAAAAGTATCGGACGAATTACAGCCCGGGATAAAATTATACGTAATTAAAGCTTAAAATTTTACCCACTCCCATAATAATCCCACTGAAAGGGTTTCACTTTTTCAGTGGGATTATTATTTATTATCAATTAAATAGTGCTAAAAAATATAATTGATAAAATGATTTTTGGCTAACTATTGATCAGATTATTTAATAATTATATTGCTACAAGCGTTATCAATAATCTATTTTTAAGTATCATGTTTGTAGATGTTGCCTTTCCTATATCACAATATCAGGTTTTTACTTATAGAATTCCTAACCAATTTGCAGAAATTGTAAGTGTTGGAGTGCGAGTTCGCGCCCCGATAGGTAAACGGATTCTTCCGGGCATCATAGTTAAATTAACAAAAGACACATCTTTTACTGGTAAAATAAGAAAGATAGCCGAGGTAATTGATGACACACCCATTATAGATGAATCTCTATGGCAATTAATACAATGGATAAGCAATTATTACATAACGCCGCTTGGTAAAGCAGCGACGGTAATCCCTGCCAATTTATCCATCAAATATAAACCACAAGAACGATGGATGGTGCAAACAAAACAAATGGGAAAAATTGAAGAAGATTTAGAAAAGAGCGCTCCCGCACAGGCAAACGTTCTGAATAAATTAATGGAGCATAAAGAACCAATCCCAATTACTGACTTCAATAAATTAGTTGCTAGTCCGTTAACTGTCTGTAAAGGTTTAGAGAAAAAGGGATTAGTGAAATTGTTTAAAGAGGCATCTACTCCTATTACGAGTAATTTAATATTTGATCCAATTCACAAAGAAATACACTTTTCAGAAACCCAAGCTACGGTTATAGATAAAATCCAAAAGTATATTAAAGAAAAAAAGTATAATGGTATGTTATTGCATGGTGTTACTGGTAGTGGCAAAACGGAAGTATATATCAAAATTGCGCAAGATATATTAGAACAAGGTAAATCAATTATTATATTATTACCGGAAATTGCTTTAACACCACAAATCGCGGGACGTTTCCGAGCAGTTTTTGGTGATAAGGTAGGCTTATGGCATTCAAAATTGACCGGAGCAGCACGAGCTTTCACATGGACAAACATTTGTAGTGGGAAATATAAAGTTGTTGTAGGCGCTCGTAGCGCGATATTTGCTCCTTTAAAAAATTTAGGTTTGATCGTTGTGGACGAAGAGCAGGAAACGTCATATAAACAAGAAGCACCCGATCCACGCTATCATGCGCGAGATGTTGCTTTAATGCGTGGCAAACTCCAAAAGGCAGCAGTGATTTTAGTTAGCGCAACACCAAGCCTTGAGAGCTATTATAATCGAATAATGGGGAAACTTGATTATTGTTATTTACCGGAGAGATTTAATGATGCCGCCTACCCGGTTGTAACGGTAGTTGATATGATTAAAGAACAGGAAGAGACTGGCAAAATTGGGCAAATATTATCAAGCTCCTTGCAGCAAAAAATAGAACAGAGATTAAAGGATAAGGAACAAATAATATTATTGCAAAATCGTCGGGGGTACGCCCCGATCTATCGCTGTCGAGATTGTGGAGAAATGATCATTTGTCCAACTTGCAGTATACCACTCACCTATCATCGTGTAGGGGAAAATTTACAATGCCATTTTTGCGGATACTTACAAACTAAAATTCCGCAACAGTGCAATAATTGTAGTAGCGGTAACCTAGCACTATTGGGAACCGGAACGCAAAAGGTGGAAGATATTATTAGTGAGACATTCCCGAAAACAAAAGTCGCTCGTTTGGACATGGATACAACGAGATCGGGCAAAGCTCTAACTAATACTTTAACCAAATTTAAAGATGGTAAAATTGACATATTATTAGGCACACAGATGATTGCCAAAGGACTTGATTTTGATAATGTCACCTTAGTTGGTATCATTAACGCTGATACTGGTTTATTTCTACCTGATTTTCGTTCCGGGGAAAAAGCATTTCAATTGATATATCAAGCAGCCGGGCGTTCAGGGAGAAGAAAGAAACAAGGCGAAGTTGTTATTCAAACATATAATGCAGACAATCCTGTTATCCGATATGCCGCAAGATTGGATTTAAAGAAATATTATAATATTATGATTGGAGAAAGAAAAGAACTGAATTATCCGCCTTTTAACTGGCTTGCCAAAGCGGAGTTTACAGGAACTAAAAAGAACATTGTCGAAAAAACTGCTAATTCGATAAGAAATAGTTTTCAAAAGAAATTTAAAGGTATGGAAATTCTAGGTCCGGCTTGGTGTTATCGAGAACGCTTAAGAGGTAAATATAGGATGCAGATAGTGTTTAAGTCATCAAAAGAAACAGATCCAAACGGTAGAAAATTACATCAATATTTAAAGAATAATTTGTTAAATAAAAAGATTGGAAGCGCTGTAAAAATTAATATAGATATTGATCCGGTATCTTTGCTATGATAAAAAAAACTTTATTTCTATTAATAATATTTAGTTTCGGGTTTTCACAAACAACCCTCTATGGATTAGATGGCTGGTATCACATCAGTGCTGTTGCAACAGCCGGAGGGGCGGGAGCTGTGCCGAATCTTGATAGTGATAGAATTAATCCGGCTGGTCTAGCCATGCTGCCCAAACAAATTCAATTCAGTATGGTAAAGTATCCGGCGGGGATAAATGCTCAAAGTGCAATGTTCATTAAATCATTAAATAATTCTAATATCGGAATAGGATTAAGGCATTTAAGTTATGGTAGTTTTATTTCAACAAACGAGGACGGGATCGAGAATGGAACTTATACTGCGAGTGACACATGGCTAAGCACTACCTGGGCACGAAATACTAAAAATATAAATTTGGGAGTTACTGGCGGAATATTTCTTAGTAGTTTAGAATCTTATAACGCCGCAGCAATAGTGTTTTCTACGGGCGTAATATATGATTATATAAAAAATGATATAAGAATTGGAATCAGTTTGTCCAACATTGGAATGTTCGTAACACGTTACACCGAGCAAAAAGAGAAACTGCCTACTAAGATCATTCTAAGTGCAAATAAAGGTCTTATTCATTTACCTTTGGATTTAAATATTGATATTGGATTTAATTCCTATAATAAAAATACTTATTGGCGGTTTGGCGGTATTTTTGCGCTACCTTATAATTTGCAATTAACCTTTGGTGTGAATTCTAATAATATTACTCAAAGAACAGAAAACAATTTAGCCAAGAGTTTCCTAGGTAGTAGTGGGTTGGGAATCACGTATACTCACAAGCAATATTCTATTGAAATTGGTGGTTATTCTTATGGAACCGGCAGCTGGATTTACGGCACAGGTTTTAATATTAAATTATAAATAGATCAATAATTAATATATTTAAGTATCATTCAATAAAATATTAAATAATTCTTGTATTGATTAATAATACCTTAATATATTTATCTATTATGTTAGATAAGATTAATATTGAAATACTAAATTTACTTCAACAAAATGCGCGCATGAGTGCTAGTGAAATTGCTTCTGAGGTTAGACTGTCCGTACCTGCAGCTGCTGAAAGAGTAAAAAAGTTAGTTGAATCTAAACTAATTACAGGATTTTATACTAAACTAAATGCCAAAGAATTAGGCTTTGATTTATGTGCTTTTATCGCTGTCGTTAGCGCATCTTCCGATCATTACCAGGATATAATTAATAAAGCGGAAAAAAATAGCTCCGTTTTGGAATGCCACTCGGTAACTGGAGAGGGCAGCCATCTTTTGAAGATACAAGTAAAAAATTCTACTGAACTCGAAAAACTATTAAGCAAGATTCAATCTTGGCCCGGAGTAATTAGAACACATACAATGTTAGTGCTATCAACATTTAAAGAAACCACAAATGTAGATTTAGAGAATTTGGTAAAATAGAGGGGTACGAATGACAAAAATAAAAGCAGAATATATTTGGATGGATGGACATAAGCCTACTGAAAAATTACGCTCAAAGACAAAAATACTTAACGGAAAAATAAATAACATTGATGATTTACCAATATGGGGATTTGATGGTTCAAGCACAATGCAGGCAACCGGACATAAAAGCGATTGTATGCTCAAGCCTATTAAACTTATTTCAGACCCAATCCGTGGCGGTAATAATGTAATTGTTTTATGTGAGGTGTTTAATGCCGATGGTACTGTACATGCAACTAATACTCGTGCAAAACTAAAAGAATTAGCCGAAAAATATAAAGAGCATGAACCGTGGTTTGGCATAGAGCAAGAGTATACTTTATTTCAAGGTATTAAGCCGCTCGGTTGGCCCGATAATGGCTTCCCGGCCCCACAAGGTGGTTATTATTGCGGCGTAGGTGCCGATGAAGTTTTTGGCAGACCAATCGTTGAAGCACACATGGACGCTTGTATTCTGGCAGGTTTGGAAATTTCCGGCATCAATGCCGAAGTAATGCCGGCGCAATGGGAATTTCAAATTGGTCCGCTGGATGCTTTAGAAGCGGCGGATCAAACATGGTTAGCACGCTGGCTATTATATCGCATTGGCGAAGATTTTAAAGTAAGCGCCACCCTGCATCCAAAGCCGGTTTCTGGTGACTGGAACGGCGCCGGAGCACACACCAATTTTAGTACGAAAGGAATGCGGGGAAACGGCGGTATTAAAATCATCGAAGATGCCTGTAAAAAATTAAGTAAAAAACATGCCGAGCATATCGCAGTTTACGGTGCTCATAACGAAGAAAGGATGACCGGGTTACATGAAACTTGCAAGATTGACGAATTTAGATATAGCGTAAGCGATAGAGGCGCTTCAGTAAGAATTCCCTTGGTGACCGCCCGAGAGGGCAAGGGGTATTTAGAAGACCGCCGACCGGCGGCTAATATGGACCCGTATTTAGTCTGTGCTAAGTTGATTGAAACAGTGTGTGGGGAATAGTCTGTTTATATTGATTTAACACAAGATTTTGCTGCTAACCACCCGGTAGAATAGGCAATTTGCAGGTTATATCCGCCGGTATTTGCATCTACATCTATAACCTCGCCGGCAAAGTATAGATTTTTGACCAATTTTGATTGCATCGTTTTTGGTTCAATTTCTTTAGTATTAATTCCGCCGGAAGCCAAAGCTTAAAAATATTATCAATCTGTTTTTTACCGTATTTGTTTAAATCACGTAATAGGCGCCTATCAAGTTTTGAAAAAT
>CBDURO010000009.1:0-53856 GCA_965369995.1 uncultured bacterium
TGCGATGGTTTCCATCAGCAGCATTTCCTTGTCATAAACCGGTAATTGATCACATGAAAAATGGTGTTGTTGATTGGGTTGAGGGTTCGCTTAACGGTCCAATTGGTGATTATGCATCACATGGGAATATGAATGGTACCGCAGTTTTACGAAGTCACGGTGGACGCTGGCAAGCAGTTCAAGATGGCGAAGTGCGTATCGACATCGCTGTAATTGCAGCACCCACTGCTGATGCATTCGGTAATGCTACAGGCGATAGAGGTCCATCGGCTTGCGGGTTGCTAGGATTTGGATTAGTAGATTCAATATATGCTGATAAAGTTATAGTCGTAATAGATAATCTTGTGCCGTTTCCTTGCGTTCCATGGCAAATTCAGGGACAAAATATTGATTATGTTGTTGTATTAGATAAAGTAGGGGAACCTGAAAAAATTGTTAGTGGAACAACCAAGCTTACGAGATCGCCGGATCGTTTATATATTGCTGAATTAACAGCGAAATTTGTACAAGCTGCAGGAATTATTAAGGACGGTTTTAGCTTTCAAGCAGGTGCCGGTGGAACTGCTTTGGCATTTGCAATTTTCCTGAAAGAAATGATGAAAGAAGCCGGAGTGAAAGCGCGTTTCATCCGTGGCGGTTCAACAAAATATTTAGTGGAAATGTTGGAAGAAGGATTGACCGATTTTATATTAGACGGACAAACATTTGACTTAGAAGGTGTACGTTCAATGAGGGAAAATTCCGGTCATGTAAATACTTCACCATTTACGAGTTATAATTGGCATGGAAAGGGAAATTTTGCATCAATGTTAGATGCGGTTGTACTTGGAGCTACAGAAGTTGATGTCAATTTCAACGCTAATGTTGTAACTCATTCCGATGGAAGAATGCTACATGGAATTGGTGGTTGGCAAAATTGTTTATTCAGTAAATGTACAATTTTGCCGATACCGGCATTTCGTAATCGTATTCCCGTAATTGTTGATGAAGTTACAACCTTAGTTGGTCCTGGTGAATTGATTGATGTTATCGTAACTGAACGTGGTATAGCCATAAATCCATTGCGTAAGGATTTAATTAAAGCTACAAAGAACAGTGGTTTACCTATCCGCAAGATAGAAGAAATCAAGGCAGAAATTGATGAATTAATTGGCGGTATACCTACCAAACCAAAATTAACAGAAGATGTGATTGGAATAGTTAAATGGGTGGATGGAACGGTGTTGGATTCGATATTTAAAATTGAAGAATGAAAATTGTAGATTGAAGAATTAAGAATGAAGATTTTATCGTGAACAGTAAGGAATTAATCAAAAGAACTAAAGAGTTTGCGCATAGGTGTGTAAAATTATCAATTAATTTACCAAAATCGGATTTAGGCAATCATATTCGCAGACAATTAATTCGATGTTCAACTTCTGTTGCAGCAAATTATCGGGCTACCGTCTTAACACAATCAGATGCCTCATTCACTGCAAAAATTAGCATAGTTCTTGAGGAAATCGATGAATCTGTATTTTGGATAGAATTTAGTATTGATGAAAAACTACTTAACGCTGATAAAATTAAATCTTTACTATCCGAAGCTAATGATTTGAAAGCTATCTTTTATTCAGCACGAAAAACTATGAAACGAAGACAATCTTAAATCTTTAATCTTAAATTTTCAATATGACAAGGGATACTAAAATGAGAAGTGATATTATTAAACTATGGCCGGAAATAGACTGGATTAAAGATAAAGATTTAGCTGAAAAAGTTGCGAAAGCATGGGAATATGCAATAGAAAAAAGTGTATTATCCGCAGAAGATTTAGAGAAAATTCCATTTTCGTTACTTATTAAAGACTGTAATGTGTCATTTATGAATCATAAGCGTACCTGTGTTCAGTTGGCAGTGGATATTGCGAAGCGAATGAAAGATAATTTTGGTGATGAAATTAAAATTGATATGAATATTCTAATCGCCGGAGCGATTTTAATTGATATTGGAAAGTTAATTGAATATCAAATTGTGGATGGGAAATTAGGTACAAGTGATTTTGGTACAATTGTGCGTCATCCTTTTAGTGGTGTAGCAATTGCTGATAGATTTGATTTACCGGCGGAAGTTCAGCACATTATTGCAACACATTCTAAGGAAGGTGATTTAGGAAAAAGAACAGTGGAATCTATAATTGTTCATCACGCTGATTTTGTCTCTTTCGAACCATTCAAGTAAACCACGAATTACACAAATAACACGAATACTAAAAATAAAAGAAAACCACAGATTTCACAGATGGTACTGATTAATAACAGAACCAAAGATTTTATAATCTGAGAAATCTGCGTAATCTGTGGTTAAAACAATTTAAATAATATGAATCAGAATCTTGTAGAAAAAATTGTACAAAAATATGCTATTGGGCTTGAAGAAGGACAAAAAGTTTATAGCGGTGATTATATTGCAATCCAACCAGCTCATATTTTAACGCACGATAACACCGGTGCCGTAATGGCTAAATTTAAATCAATTGGTGCTACTAAAATTGTGAATCCGCGGCAGCCAATGTTTGCTCTTGATCATAATGTACAAAATAAGTCAGAGGAAAACTTAAAGAAATATGCGCGTATTAAGGAATTTGCTGCTGAAATGGGCGTAGATTTTTATCCCGCAGGGAGAGGAATTGGTCATCAAATTATGTTGGAAGAAGGATATGCTTTTCCGGGCGAAATGGCGGTAGCATCTGATAGTCATTCTAATATGTATGGTGGCATTGGATGTCTTGGAACTCCCGTTGTGCGTACCGATGCAGCCGGAATATGGGCAACTGGGCAAACATGGTGGCAAATACCATCGGTAGCTAAAGTGGAACTTACTGGTAAACTTTTAAGCGGAGTTACTGGAAAAGACGTTATAATAACTTTAGCAGGCTATTTTAATAATGATGAAGTGTTGAATCACGCATTGGAATTTTGCGGAGATGGTATTCAATCATTATCGATTGATGATCGACTTACGATTGCAAATATGACAACTGAGTGGGGTGCCCTTGTCGGAATTTTTCCGATAGATAATAATACAATAACTTGGTTGCGAAATAGAGCAGATGCTTTGATAACTAGGGGATTATCCGGTGTACCTTCGGATGTAGACGGTATAGATATTAATCCAAGAATCAACAAGAATCGGATTGATAAATTAATTGAAGAAAATATTTCAAGTGATGAAGGTGCTTTTTACTCACGAGTACTATCTATTGATTTAGGTACGGTACGTCCACACATAGCCGGTCCTGACAACGTTAAAACAAAAACAAATATATCTGAAATTGAGAAACAGGATATAAAAATCAATAAAGCTTATTTGGTATCTTGTGTAAATAGCAGGGTAGAGGATTTGGCTGAAGCAGCTAAAGTACTAAATGGTAAAAAAGTAGCTGATGATGTTGAATTTTACATTGCTGCCGCTTCAAGCGAAGTACAAACCGAAAGTGAACGTCGTGGTGATTGGGAGATATTACTGAAAGCAGGAGCTATCGAATTACCTCCGGGATGCGGTCCTTGTATCGGTTTGGGAGTTGGATTATTAAAAGATGGCGAAGTAGGTATTTCGGCAACCAATAGGAACTTCAAAGGACGTATGGGAAGTAGGAATGCAAGAGCATATTTAGCATCGCCAGCCGTAGTTGCAGCATCGGCAGTGGCGGGGAAAATCTGTGGTCCAAAGAAATTTGATTCGATTGAACTAAATAGTACGATTAAAATTTCTGAAAAAAGAAAAAAAGAAAATGCCACTATTAAGTTATTAAAAGGTTTCCCGAAACAAATAACCGGCGAAGCAATTTATTGTCCACAAGATAATTTAAATACAGACGGAATTTATCCGGGCAAATACACTTATATTGATAATTTTTCCCCAAAACAACAAGCTGAAGTTGTTATGGAAAATTATGATCCAGACTTTGGCGAGATCGCCCAAAACGGCGATATCTTAGTCAGCGGATTTAACTTTGGTACGGGAAGTTCAAGAGAGCAAGCAGCAACTGCATTAAAGTATAGAGGAATTCAATTAATAATTGCCGGTTCTTTTAGTCAGACTTATAAGAGAAATGCAATTAATAACGGATTTATTGTAATCGAAGCACCGGAAATGGTTAATGATATCAAAGAAAAGTTTAAGTTGGAAGTTGAATCTAATAAATTAACAATCCGTACAAATATTGAATTAGAAATCGATTTTGAGAATTCAGTAATTATTGTCAATGATAAGGAATATCCAATTGATCCAATCGGTTTTGCCGCTCAAGAATTAGTTATTGAAGAAGGATTGGAAAACTGGGTTAAGAATAGATTATAGTTAATTAATAAAATAATTTTTGGAGAATAAATGTCGAAAAGAACAATTGTAACTCTACCGGGAGATGGTATCGGAAGAACTGTACTAGAGGAAACAATCCGAGTACTTGATGCAGCAGGTTTTGAAGCAAATTATATTGAAGGTGATATTGGATGGGAATTTTGGTGTTCTGAAGGGAATCCGTTACCACAAAGAACATTAGATTTACTTGAAAAACATAAGATTGGTTTGTTTGGCGCTATCACATCTAAACCAAAAGATGAAGCTTTTGATGAACTAAAACCTGAATTACAGGAAAGGGGTTTTGTTTACTCAAGTCCTATTGTTGGATTAAGACAGCATTTTGGATTGGATATTTGTCTGCGACCTTGCCGAACATATAAAGGCAATCCGTTGAATTTCATAAAAAGAGGTGCGGGAGGTACTGTTGAAGAACCGGAAGTTGATGTAGCCATTTTCCGACAAAACACCGAAGGATTATATGGAGGTGTCGAATGGAGTAATCCACCTAAGCAAGTATATGACGCGCTCATGACGCATCCAAAATTTGTACAAAATTTTGGTAGTGCTCCAGTTGATGAAATTTCTATATCAACGAGGATTTTCACAAAAAAAGCTACCGAAAGGATCTTGCGGGCAGCATTTAATTACGCCAAGAAATATGGGTATAAATCGGTAACCGTTTGTGAGAAACCAAATGTGATTCGGGAAACATCCGGAATGATGTATAAAATGGCTCAGCAAATGCAGAAAGCCGATTTCCCCGAAATTGAATTATGGAACACGAATATTGATGCACAAATGATGTGGTTAACTAAAAATCCGGAAAATTATGGTGTTATTGTTGCCGGTAATATGTTTGGTGACATTGTATCTGATGGTTTTGCCGGACTTATCGGAGGGCTTGGATTTGCGTGCAGCGCTCAGTATAATCCTGAAATAGGGATTGGCGTTTTTGAACCAACGCATGGTAGTGCTCCAAAATATGCTGATTATCCGATATCAATTGTCAATCCAATTGCAATGGTAGAATCTGCTTGCATGATGCTTGATTTTATTGATGAACCGAATATTGCGAAGCAGATAAGGAAAGCAGTTGCTGATGTTGTTCAAGAAGGTAAGGTACGAACCTATGATATGGCTAAGATGCCGGGTCGGGCTGATGTAATAGAAAGAGGTGCTGCTTCAACAAAGCAAATGGCTGATGCCATAATTGAAAAGATATAAAGTATATAGTAGGTAGTAGATGGTAGAAAAGGAAGAGCCAATGATTTATAAGAAAATCAAGCATTTTACAGATTTAATAGTGTGGCAAAAGTCCCATCAATTGGTGCTTGATATTTACAAGATAACAAGTGGTTTCCCTAATGAAGAAAAATTTGGATTAGTTAGCCAAATGAGAAGAGCAGCCTATTCTATTCCTGCGAATATTGCGGAAGGATTTAAAAGGCAAGGTGCTAAAGATAAAATTCGTTTTTATAATATTACACAGGGTTCGTTGTCTGAAGTATCCTATTTCTTAATTTTAGCTACTGATTTAAATTACACAAAGGCTAATTTTCGTGGTAGTGTGGAAGAGATTGAAAAACTATTAGCAGGATTAATTCGTTCCATTAAAACCTCCTAATTGCTGTCTACTAACTACAAACTACTTTCTACTAAATAAGGAGTAAAAATTGGAAAAATCTATATCAAGACAAATTGCGGAATTTGCTGTAAATCTAAAATATGAAGATTTGTCAAGTGAAGTCATCAATGAAGTAAAACGGTACTTATATGATTCTATCGGCTGTGCCATTGGAAGTGTAAATACTTCAGATGTAAATATTATCCGTAACATCTATAAAGAAATGGGTGGAGAACCGGAAACTACTGTTTTCGTGTTCGGTGATAAGTTGCCGGCAGTAAATGTTGCACTAATTAATTCATTAATGATACGGGCACTAGATTTTAATGATATTTATTGGAAAGAAGATCCAAGTCATCCATCTGATATTATTCCGGCGGCATTGACAGTAGCCGAAAAGGTAAACGCATCAATGAAAGATGTGATTGTTGCTATCGTATTAGCATATGAATTTGAGCAGCGCTTATGTAAATTTGCGAAACCGGGTGTCCGTGAACGAAAATGGCATCATGCAACACTCACCCAGTTTGTATCGCCAATAGTGGCGGGAAAGATATTAGGACTCACTGTTGATGAAATGGTAAACGCCATCGGAATAAGCGGTTGTCATAATTATACAATAGGCTGCCCGACTGCCGGTGTTTTAACAATGATGAAAAATACGGTAGATCCAATGGCGGTGCAATCAGGAGTTTTTGCAGCGCTTATGGCTCAAAAAGGTTTCAGTGGTACAGAAAAAGTGTTTGAAGGAAAAGAAGGATTTATGGACACCTTTATTGGTTGGAACGCAAAAGATGAAGAAGTAAATCCAACTGATATGGAGGGTCGAGATGGAGTATCCTCATGGGGATGGGATGTTGATGAATTAATCGGTAATTTAGGAAAAGATTATAAAATTCTTGAGTGCAGTATGAAAGCCTTTCCAACCGAAGCATTAACGCATACTCATATATCTTGCGTGTTGAAAATTATGGTTAATAATAATCTAGATTATTCGGATATTGAAGAAGTTAAGGTAACTGCATTTGCACAAGCTTATGATATATTATTTGATCCCACAAAGTATCGGCCTGAATCTAGAGAAACTGCTGATCACTCACTTCCGTATTGTTTAGCAGCTGCAATGGTGGATAAAAAGATTACAACAGAATCATTCTCGGATGAGAAATTAAAAGACCCGAGAATATATGAAGTGATCAATAAAATTAAAGGTGAACCTTCAATAAAATTTGAAAAGATGTTTCCGGCAAAGCAGCCGTCAGAAGTGGTTATATCAACAAAAGATGGTAAGCAGTATTCTGAATACCTTGAATATCCTAAAGGTGATCCTCGAGAACCAATGACAATGGAAGATTTGGAAAATAAATTTAATTCATTAGCTTCTGATAAGTTTGGTGATAAAGAACTACTAGAGATGAAGGAATTGATATTTAAATGTAATGAGTACTCCGCACGAGACTTCATGAATAAATTAGTAATTAAATGAAGTATATCGGTCCAGACTTTTATCAAATAACTGATCTTCTTACCGAAGAAGAGCTTGCTATACAGAAAACTGCACACGAATTTGTACAAAATGAATTTATGCCTATTATTCAGGAGCATTTTCGTGAAGGAACTTTTCCTACAACTATAATACCAAGATTGGGTGATATCGGTGTCTTTGGCTCTACCTTTCCGGAGGAATATGGCGGAGCTGGTGTGAGTAATGTTGCTTATGGATTACTAATGCAGGAACTTGAAAGAGGTGATTCAGGTTTACGTTCATTTGCTAGTGTGCAGGGTGGGTTGGTGATGTATCCGATTTTGGAATATGGTTCGGAAGAACAGAAGAAACAATTGCTACCTAAGCTTGCCCGGGGAGAAGTTGTCGGCTGTTTTGGTTTAACTGAGCCGGAGTTTGGTTCCAATCCTGGTAGAATGATTACTAAAGTGATACGAAATGGTAATGATTGGGTAATCAACGGAAGCAAAATGTGGATTACTAACGGCTCAATTGCCGATATTGCAATTGTATGGGCGAAAGATGAGGATGATATAATAAGAGGATTTATAATTCCAAAGGATACTAAAGGTTTTACAGCACCGGAGATGCATGGGAAATTAAGTTTACGTGCATCGGTCACTTCCGAATTAGTTCTTAACAATGTAATGGTATCGGAAGAACAAAGATTGTCTAAAGCTGAAGGTTTAAAAGCACCTTTGTCTTGTCTATCACAAGCGAGATATAGCATTGCTTGGGGAGCAATTGGAGCTGCAATTGATTGCTATGAAACCGCTTTGGAATATTCAAAGAACCGGAAACAGTTTTCAAAACCAATCGGGGCATATCAATTGACTCAGAAAAAATTAGTTGATATGCTTGAGGAAATCACTAAAGCTCAATTATTAGCCATCCAATTGGGTAGGTTAAAAGATCAAGGTAAAGCGAGCTTTGTACAAATTTCATTAGCAAAACGGAATAATGTTGTCGTAGCGAGAGATATCGCACGTAGTGCGCGAGAAATACTCGGCGCAAATGGTATCACAGATGACTACCCAATTATGAGACACATCATGAATCTTGAATCGGTTTATACCTATGAGGGTACGTACGAAATGCATACATTGATAGTTGGAAAGGAAATTACTGGTTTTGATGCCATTGAATAGTTGGATAGTATGAGTTTATTTGATTTAATAACTAACCGATTTGTTCCAAAAGGGAAAAAACCTGCCAGAGTTTATCGGAGTAAAATAGGCAAATTTCAGGGCTGGGTTTCTGTTTTTGTCAATGGATTTTTATTCATAATTAAATTCATTATTGGAATTATCATTGGTTCGGTGAGCGTCATCGCTGATGCGATCCATACCCTTTCCGATGTCATTTCTTCCAGTGTAGTTATATGGGGTTTCCATGAAGCTGAAAAACCGGCTGATACCGAGCATCCATACGGACATGGGAGAGTGGAATATATCGCCACTTTAATAATCGCAATTTTACTTGTAGTAGTCGGAGTTGAATTTATTAAATCATCAATTGCAAGGATTTTGAACCCATCTCCAATCTCACCATCTTGGTGGATGATTATAATAATATTAGCCACTGTTTTTCTGAAAGAATTAACTGCTCGTTATGCTGAGTTTTTAGCACATAAAATTTCATCCGGCACTCTACATGCTGATGCATGGCATCATCGTTCCGACGCTATATCATCTTTGTTGGTAATCATTGCAATGATTGCAGGTAGATACGGTTATTATGCCATAGATGGATGGGCAGGAATAGGTGTTGCCTTATTTGTTATATGGACAGGTTTCGTAATAGCAAAAGAAGCCATAGATGATATAATAGGGACTCCTCCCGCTGAAGACGAAATAAATGACATTAAGCAAGTAGTGTCTAACATAAAGGGAGTGCTTGGGGTGCACGATATCACTGTCCACAGTTATGGGAAAGATAAATTTGTGAGTATCCATGTGGAAATTGACGATAATATTTCTTCAGCAAAAGCCCATGATATTGCTGAAGATGTTGAAGAGATACTATTTTTTAGATTAGAAATAGAACCAACTGTTCATATTGATCCTATTAGTGTAAATAACCCAATGATTCAAAAAGTCAAAACTTACTTAGAAAATAATTGGAATGATGATGAACGAATTGTCGGATGGCATGATATTCGTATTGTTGATACAGAAAAACATCATGTCATATTATTTGGAATTAATACAAAAGCAGGATTCACCAAAGCTGAAAATATCGGAATTCGTGATGAATTAATTAATGCTGTTGAAAGAAAATTTAACAGATTTGAGGTTAATATTAGAATCTCTCCAATCCATCGGTATTGAGTTAAAAACCACAGAGCCACAGAGAGCACAGAGGGTAGAAAAAGTTTAAAGTTTAAAGTTTTAAGTTAAAAGGTGCAAGTTTGAAAGATTGCATGAATGCAAGGGAGTATGTTTGAATAATAATAGTCAATAGTCAATAGTCAATATTCAATTTAACAACCTCTCCTCTTGGGAAAATGTTTTCTTTTCCATCAATTAATATTTTTGCTTCGCCTTTGGGAGTTAATCCTTTAAATACACCGTTTACAATTTCATTACCGGAGTTGAAAGTTACCTTTTGATTGAAATGGGCGCAGCGTTCTTCCCAATCTATTAATTGTGATTGTGGATTATCTTGACTTTGAATTCTATGTTCTAAATGATTAAGAATATTTGCTAATAATATTTCTAATTGATGTTGTGTTCCGCTTTCAATCATTAATGAGGTTGCATTCTTGCGTAATGTTTCCAGCAATTCGGTAGTCTTTTCATTAATATTTAATCCAATTCCAATTACCATTGATTTAATCACTCCTCCGCTTATTTTACTTTCGCAAAGAATACCACCTACTTTTTTACCTTTGATCAATATATCATTTGGCCACTTTAATTGTGCTTGAATATCATATTCATTTAAACAATCAGTTATCGCTAAACCGGCGATTAGTGAATATAGATTAATTTTACTTGGCTGTGCATTTGGATATATTATAATTGAAAATGTTAAACTTTTACCTTGAATAGATATCCACCTATTAGATTGCCTTCCACGACCTTTTAACTGATTATCCGTTATTACAACCGTACCATTTGGCGTATTTTTAGAAATTAGTCCCCAAGCTTTAGTGTTGGTCGAATCCAATTTTGGATAATATTGAATTGATTGACCGATGAAACCAGTGGATAAATTCTTTTTATAAAGATTTATGTTGAACATCTTTCAGTTTTTTACGTGAGCAAATATAATATGGGAAAAATTTGATAATTCTATGAATTTTAATGTGTTTTGAATTATTAACGGTTTGGCTATGGTGCGTGCCGCATTTGTTTACAGTATTTTTATTTACAAATATATTTATTTTTAGTACTCAATTGTTATATTTACAACTAATTGTGGCATGCACTATGAGACTTTGTTATGCTTTGTTTTTATTGTGTCGATTCATAAGATTGATTTATCAAATTCATTATGTCATTAATAGAATATTTATCAGATTTTTCATCATTGGGAGATACATAAAGTTGTCTTGTAATATTTCCGTAACCATGTGTCTTGGGAATAAGTTTTGTTAATTTCTTTTTGTCAATAATATTATCATTTGTTGTTCTTAATTGAAATCTCAAACAATTATTTTTGTTTTGTATCGCCAAGTATGCAAAGTTTCTTGAAGTTTTATATATTATTTCAGCATTAGTTGTATATCTTTCAACTTCGGAACTAATGTCTCTTATTTCTATATCTATTCGACTGAATAAATCCTTTAATTCTTTTGACGCTCCATGTAAATGTTGTTCAATTGTTTTTGCAGTACGGGGTTCTCTTTTTATTTTCTCAATTGTAAAACCTTTATTCTTTGTTGTTATCAACTGTTCAGGTTCTTCTTCTCTTGAAATTACAAGAGTATTATTCTCGTAATATCTATATTTCCATAATTCTGCTCCAAGAGATAATGCCAAACATTTGTCATCAATGCTATATTTTTGTGCAAAACAGATTATGCGAGGATTTGCAAAGTCAATTTCTCCATTTATCTTTTTTCTTGCTAATAATTCAAATGAATCTGGATTTTGCTTGACCCAAGTCATATATCTATTTGCTTGAACAAGTTGTCCCTTTTCTTTAGTTTTTTTGTATTCTATCACAATTGGTCTATTACTTTCATCAAGTCCTAAAGTTTCTATTCGACCGTGTTTGTCAGTAATATGTTCATCTTTAATATACCTAATTCCAAAAAGTTCTTCCAAATTTTTATCAATGAGTTGGTGAAGTTCCAATTCATTCTTAAACTCTTTTTGACTTATTTTAGTCGCCTTACTGTTTTTTATTTCAAATAATGGCATATTTTCTTTTCTTTAAATAAAGCAACATCCCAATAAACGCAACGCGTTTATTGGGATGTCTTTTTTATAATATGTATTGCGTTTAGCGTGCTATATATTATTTACACGGATCTAAATTCTTTCGTAATTGGAAAACCATTCCGGGATAGATAATTCCGCCATTACGATCAATCAAATCTTGGTTATCCATGTAGATAATAATCCAAGCTAACTCATCACCGTAAATATTCCGAGCCATATTCCAGGGAGTATCGCCGGATTCAATCGTGTAACTATAAAATTCCACTTGACAATCTTTAGCTAATGCAGCTGCTTTTAATAATTGTAAAAAGCGATATGGATATATTAAATCAGGATTAGCTCCGATCATATCACGATTATGATCATAAATTTCCCGCCATTTCCGCCAATCGCCCAATTCATTTTTTGCGATTTTTGATAAATAGTCACCCCTTTTGATCATATATGGTTCTTCTACCATACCGGGGACGATTGTTCCTTCGCCGCGATCAACATCAAATGGTTCTACAACAATTCCCTCATCGGCAGGCGCCGGTGTTTCGATGATTGCAGTATCGTCAGGTTTTGGCTCTACTTGCGGTACCGCTTTTTTAGCACAAGATACCATTAGGATGATTGCAAGTAGGATTATTATCTTTTTCATAAACGTCCTCTACTTTTTAATTATAATAAATTTTGTTAAAGTTAAAACCATTTGATTAATAAAAGATAATTAATTCTGATGATATTCACCGAATTCTTCACGCAGAATATCAGCGATTTCACCAAGTGTGCAATTGTTTTTTACGCAATTAATAATTTGTGGAAATAAATTTTGAGTGGTGCGTGCTTTTTCTGAAAGTAGTTTTAAGCTTGTTTGTACAAGATCGCCATTTCTTTCTTTTTTAAATCGTTGTAGTAACTTTATTTGGTTTTTTGTTGCTTTTACATCAATTTTTAATAATTCCGGTTTAACCGATTCATTTTCAACAAATTTGTTTACTCCGATTACAATTTTTTCTTTATTATCTACTGTTTTTTGATATTCATAGGCGCTTTTAACGATTTCATTTTGAATCCAACCGTTTTCAATAGCGGCTACAGATCCGCCCATTTCATCAATTTGTTTAATTATTTGTTGTGCTTCTTGCACCAAAGAATTAGTTAATTCTTCAACAACATAACTGCCACCGAATGGATCAGGATAATTAGTAATACCGGATTCATAGGCAATGATTTGTTGCGTTCTTAAAGCCAGTTTGACTGATTCGTCTGTTGGCAAAGAAAGTGCCTCATCTTTGCTGTTAGTGTGCAATGATTGAGTTCCGCCACAAATGGCAGCCAATGCTTGAATAGTAGTCCGAACAACATTATTGTCAATTTGTTGAGCCGTTAGAGTGGAACCGCCTGTTTGGGTATGAAAACGGCAAAGTTGTGCCTTTGGATTGGTAACGTTAAACCTATCCTTCATGATATTTGCCCATAAGAAACGAGCTGCGCGGAATTTCGCAATTTCTTCTAAAAATCCATTGTGTGTGCAGAAGAAAAATGACAACCGTGATCCAAATGTATTGGCATCTAATCCGGTATCTATGGCAGATTGCACATAAGCAATTCCATTTGCTAATGTAAAAGCGATTTCTTGCGCTGCGGTGCTGCCGGCTTCGCGTATATGATAGCCGGAAATAGATATTGTATTCCATTTTGGCAACTTGTTGGCACAATAATCGAAAATATCGGTAATAAGTCTCATAGACGGTTTTGGTGGAAAAATATAAGTTCCTCTTGCGACATATTCTTTTAAAATATCATTTTGAATTGTTCCACGTAACTTATCGGGTGATACACCGTGTTTTTCCGCAACTGCAATGTACATCGCCAGCAGAATGATGGCTGTAGAATTAATAGTCATCGAAGTGGATATTTTATCAAGAGGGATTTTATTAAATAACCGTTCCATATCAGCGATTGAAGATATTGGCACACCTACTCTACCTACTTCTCCTTCTGCCATAGGATGATCGGAATCATATCCGATCTGTGTGGGTAGATCAAATGCAACTGAAAGACCGGTAACGCCCTCATCCAATAAATAACGATAGCGTTTATTTGATTCATCAGCTGAAGTGTATCCTGCATATTGCCGCATAGTCCATAAGCGCTTTTTGTACATATCGGGATAAATCCCACGAGTAAATGGAAATTCACCGGGTTTCGGGTGTTTCATACCAATCCTCTTTTTTATGGAACATCAATAATATCTTATGGTAAAAACTACGCAGTTTCATAATTTCCCGAAAGTTTTATTAGCTAATGAAAATACCTTTGAAGACAAAAATTGCATTTTGGTGGTGGCAAAAATTTAGGTTTAACGAACCTGATAACAAAATCCAAAAAATATCAAATTTAGGAAAAGGAATCAGCTCATTGTTAATAATTCTTCCGAGAAGTAATAGTCATTTACCGTTGGCGCAGCATTTTATGAAAACGTTAGCCTCACGTGAACAATTTAGTGCGATTAATAAAATTATTGGCTGGGAAGAACAAAAAAGTATTTTTGATCCACAACTATTGCAACAAGTTCAATTAATTTCTGAAAATGATTATAATAAATTTGGATTATTAACCGACGAAGCATTAAAGCAATTGGTTAGTGGACAATTCAACTGTGTAATCAATTTAGATCCCATATTTAATCCTGTATCCTTTCAGTTGGTAAGTTGGTTTAATTCCATTCCAAGGATTGGTTTTAGTTCAGACTTTGGACACAACATCTATAATATTATTATTGATGGTAATAGTGAAATAAATTATATAGAACAAGGATATGAGTATATACTCGAGGTACTTGGATTATGAGAAAAATTTATGTTTATGAAAATCATGAAGTGTTAAATCTGGAGCCGATTATATTAACAAGACCGGCATTTGATTTAAGATGTGGTGCTTTTACCTTTTTAGAACGCATTCAAAAGTCATTTCCTGATGCAGAAATTGAATTAATCGTAAGAGATGAACTAAAAATGGTGACACAGGAATTATATCCTGAATTAACCGTAAACCCAACACTAGTTGAAGAAGGACTTTGGATTCTTGGTAATGTTTTATGGCTAAAAGATGATATTGAAAAAATATCCAAAAAGGACTACCAATTTTATTATAATGAAGGGGTATTAACAGCAGCGTATTTAAGGAAAGATATTGGTAATAATTGGTTAAAAATGGGAGGACCTGTAAAGGATAAAATCTTAGCTTGTCCAACAATTAGTGAGATTAAATCAAAAGTAATAAAATACCTTTGGAATGTGGTTAATTTAATCAGTGAAGCCATTCAAGCTGATAAAGAATATTTTCTATCCACAAATTTGAAAAATAAATCTTTGGATGGAATTCACTTAATCAATGAAAATAATATTTACATAAAATCATTTGATTTGATCAATCCCGGTGTAGTGCTAGATGCTTCCAATGGTCCGGTAATTATAGCTGACAATGTTAAAATTCAATCATTTTCTGTATTACAAGGTCCGTTGTTTATTGGCGAGGATACAGTTGTTCAACCCCATTCTTTCGTGAGGGGTAGTGTGATTGGACCGGTTTGTAAAATTGGTGGTGAAATAAGTTCTTCAATTATTCAGGGTTGGTCGAATAAAGTTCATTATGGATTTTTAGGTAATTCTTATATCGGACAATGGGTAAATTTTGGTGCTGGTACGACCAATAGTAATCTAAAGAATAATTACGCAACGATTAATGTAACGGTAAATGGTAACGTCGTTAAAACCGATGAATTGTTTATAGGTTTATTTGCTGGTGATTACACAACATTTGCAATTGGAACCACACTTAACACAGGAACCAATATTGGTCCAGGATGTAATATTGTAACTATTGGATTTCCACCTAAGAGGTTAAAACCATTCACTTGGTTTTTAAACGGAAAACAAATAAATGCAAATGAAGCTAAATTTTTCAATTCCGCTGAAATGATGCAAAACCGGCATGGAAAATCGCTTTCAGAAGCGGAAAAGGATTTATTAACGAGAATATTAATAAAATAATATCATTCTACAACTAAGTATTGACCTCAATACTTTGCCAAATTATATTATCGCCCACTTTTAAAGGATATTATTAATGTTAGAAGGTATTATTTGCCCGAATTGTGAATCACCACTGAAGGAAGAAGACTTAAAAGAAAAATTAGTTTGCGTTGAATGTAAAACAGATTTAAAAGATCGAAAGTTTCTTGACTTTTTGGAATATTTGATGACTAACGGTATTGTTGAAAATCTTGATTTCTTTGATGAAGCTGTTTACAGTGAAGATATTGAAAGATTGGAACCGGACGAAGAAGAGGATGTTGATCCTTCAAAATTTGAAAAAAAGAAGGATATTCTAAGTTATTATGAAAATGAACATATCAAAAATACTACTGACAATGATTTGCCTGATGTAATTGAAGAATTTAAAGGAATTGAAGAAGATTGGGAAGAATTTAACCGAAGTGAATTTGGTAAAACATAATTTCGTATAAGAGGAATTTATGGAACAGAAAAAAACACCATCCAATATGCAAAAAATTAATATTGAGTTAGATGAAAAAACAGGCTCCGGTGAATATTCTAACTTTGTTGTAGTTACTCATTCACCCGCTGAGTTTGTCATAGATTTTACACGTATTCTCCCGGGAGTACCAAAAGCTAAAGTACATTCAAGAATTATAATGGCTCCGCCACATGTAAAATCATTTATGATGGCTCTAAAAGACAATATTAGCAAATTTGAAAAGAAGTATGGGGAAGTAAAAATCCATCAGCAAGAAGGTATACCGAAGTTTGGAATAAAGCCGCCTGATTCGGAATTACCTAATTGATAAAGTTTCTTTTACGTATAATTAATCCAGGTACGCCCTCTTTTTATTTCTCGAATTTTGAGTATTACCCAAATACTTAAAATTGCCCAAGCAAGAGCATATCCAAATAGCCATCCACCAATAACATCAAAAGGATAATGTACTCCCACGTAAACACGACTGAACCCAACAATTATTGAGATCGTTATTAAAACACTTTTCCATTTTTTATAAAAATAACCGATTATCGTCGCAGCAGCCATAGTATTGGCAGCGTGATTCGACACAAAACCATATTTCCCCCCCCTTGATACTAATAAGTTTATATTATCTAGCATTGCATGGGAAGGACGAATTCTACCAATCCAAGGTTTTATTATTTGTGCTGCAATTACATCGGTAAGTATCACTGTAAGTAACAGTAAAACTGCGGTAATCTTACCACGTTTCCCTTTATAAAAAAGTAACCATAGCCAAAAAAGTAATAATGGTATTGCAATATTATTTTCATTAGTTACAATTGGCATGATCCAATTCAATATTGGATTGGCAATTGAATCATTTATAAAATGGAATATGGCATGGTCAATATTTATTAAAGTGTTCATTGAATTAAGTTAATTATTAGGTATATAATTTATGGAATTAGGTAATACGATATTTATAAAAATCACTTGTTGAGATTATTTGAATATTAGTAGTTTTCAACGTTAGTAGGTAGGGGTGCGTTTCACTAATTGCTGGTAGTTCCCCCGCTCCCAGTGTAGTTTAACAACCCCTGCCGCTTTTTTATTATAATTTCACCCTTCATTATTAATTGATACCTGCTATAACTTGTTTTGTAACTTTGTAAGATATATTTAGGTATTAAAAACAAAGATTATCATTAAAATTTCTTGTAATAATTCTGGGAATCTTGTAAAATAGACCGACCGGTCGGTTTATTTTTTAAAATAAATAAGACGTAATAAAGTAAAAAGAATTATTTAACAGTTTTGGAGGGCACATTATGAAAATAGGTGTTTTAGTTAAACAAGTGGCTGGAAGTGAATCGCCATTGCGAATTGATTCCAATGAAAAATGGGTTGACGAAGAGTCAATCGATTTTGCTACAAATGAAAGTGATTCGTACGCATTAGAAGAAGCTCTGCAGATTATTGAACGTTCCGGTGGCGAAGGGGAAGTCGTAGTCATTAGTATGGGACCGGCAGATCGTACTCCTAAAATAATAAGGGAGGCTTTAGCTAAGGGTGGTAACCGTGCTATTCACATACAAGAAGAAACTCCCTATGAAACCGATCCGTTTATGGTTGCAAGTATATTTGCTGAAGCCGTTAAAGATGAATCATTTGACTTGATTCTTTCCGGTTTGCAATCCGATGATTTAGGTTCAGGTCAAACTGGCGTTATCTTGGGTGAATTACTTGGAATGTCAACTGCCACCTTAGTTATGGGTGTGGAGTTACAAGATGGCAAATTACGCGTAAAGCGCGAACTTGAATCAGGTTGGTTTCAGTGGGTTACGTTGCCATTCCCGGCTTGTATTACAATTCAATCAGGTTTGAATCAGCCGCGCTATCCGTCGCTGAAAGGGATTATGGGTGCTAAAAAGAAAGAAATAAAATCTATCGCTAAAGGCGACATAAAAGTCAGTGGAATTCCAATGCAAGAATTTTCGAAGATGTATTTGCATAAAGCTGAAAAACGAACTGAGATGATAGAAGGTTCCACCGATCAAATCGTAGATCGCATGATCGATATTTTTAAAAAAGATATTAAAGCTATATAAGGAGACGCCATGGATATTTTAGTAGTACTCGAGGGGGCAAACGGAGCAATTCATCGTATTAGTAAGGAAGCATTAGCAGCAGCTCAAGCTTTAGGAAAAGATATTAATCAAAAAGTAAGTGTGTTAGCATTCGGTAAAAATTCAGATAATCTATCGAAAGAAGCTTCAAGTTTTAATGTTGACGAAGTAATACTCATCGAAAATGACAATTTAAATAGTTATTCTGCTGATGCCTATGCCGAAACAATTAAACAGGTTGTTGAAAAAGAATCACCTAAATTTGTAATAATGGGTTATTCGTATTTAGTCCGTGATTTTTTCCCGAAAGTTAGTGCGCGTCTTCAAAAACCATTAATTACTGATGTAATTGGATACAAAACGGATGGTGGTAAAATACTATTCACCAAACAAGTAATACACGGAAAACTAACTGTCGATATTGAATCAAAAGTTGATGGACCTGTTTTGGTAGGATTTCAATCTGCCGCATATTCAGTAGATAATCTTGAAAATGGTTCAGCAGAGGTACGTACCATTACAGTAACTTTAGATCCTGCTCAATTAAAAACAACTTCTGAAGAACCATTCCAAGAAGAGAGCGGTGGAGTGGATTTAACTGCGGCAGACAAGATTATTTCAATTGGTAGAGGTATTGGTAAAGAAGAAAATATGCCAATGGTCAAAGATTTAGCTGCAGCATTAAAAGCAGAAATTGGCGCATCGCGTCCGATAGTTGATTCAGGTTGGTTACCAAATTCTCATCAAGTTGGCAGTTCTGGTCAGAGTGTTACGCCGAATTTATATTTGGCTTTAGGTATATCAGGAGCTATTCAACATGTTGTTGGAATGAAAGGTTCGAAAAATATTGTTGCAATTAATCGTGACCCGGATGCACCAATATTTGAGGTAGCTGATTACGGAGTTGTTGGCGATATCTTAGAAATTGTACCAAAACTAACTGAAGCTATTAATAATTTGTAGTGTAAAAAATAGCCACAAAAAAGCACCCATCTACGCCAAGGCTACGATGGACAGGCAAAAGACACAAAAATTATTTAATAATTAAAATCACTGACAGCCCTGCGAGGGCTGTCAGTGATTAATTTTGGGCTATACATAAAAGGAGAATGTAGTGGAGGCACATCACGTTCCGGTCGTACTATATCTATTCGCATTAATTGCGGTAGTCATTTTTATTTATAACCTGCGAAGATTTCTTGCAATACGCATTGGCAAAAGCGATCCCGAATATAAAATTAAAATAATTCCTGCGATTTTGAATTTAATTTATTTTGGAATTCTGCAACGCAGAGTGTTCAGAAGATCGTTTAGTTACGCATCGATTATGCATTTTTTAATTGGATTCGGTTTTTTCATTTTATTATTTGCAACAACCGTCGATTTCTTTATCGCACGGGGATGGTTCGTAAACTATTTACCTCATTTAGACGTACCATGGTTTGCATTTTTGAATGATACTGGTGGAATGATGACGCTGGTTGGAATATTAATGGCTTTATACCGCAGACATATCAATAAACCAAAATCACTACCGCAAGATGCATTCAAAGGCAGGGGTAATCTATTAGGTGATTCAGGAATTTTGTTATATATCTTGTTATTAATAATTGGTGGATTTTTATCAGAAGCAGCTCGATTAGCCATTGATTCCCCAATAACTGCACAATATTCTTGGGTCGGTTACAGGATGTCATATTTTTTAAGTGTTGAAACGTGGGCTTCCGTAGAACCTTACTTGTGGTGGAGCCATGCTTTGCTATCGTTTTTGATTATCGCATTTATTCCTAATACCAAAATATTCCATACAATTACATCAACAATAAATATCGCATTAACCAATCGTGATTTACGTGGTAAGGTAAAACCAATGTTTGTAAGCAAACTAATGGAAGACCCTGATATGGATGTGGATGAAATTTCATTGGGATCAAATAAGTTAGATGATTTTACTTGGAAGCAATTATTAGATAGTATCGCTTGTACAGAATGTGGTCGATGTACAAATGTATGTCCAGCTTATAATACTGATAAACCTCTTTCACCAATGAAGGTTATTACTGATATTAGGCATGAACTGTATGATAAATATTTAAACAAGAAAGATGTTGACGGTATAATCGGAAGTCCGATTACAGAAACCGAATTATGGTCATGCACTACTTGCGGTGCATGCATGGAAGAATGTCCTGTTCTGATTGATCATATCCCAACATTTACTGATATGAGGCGATACTTAGTATTGTCTGAGGGAAAACCACATCCACAAGCTGCCGATAGTTTGGAAAAAACTATGAACACCGGAAATCCTTGGGGATTTTCCAAAAGTGAGCGCACAAAATGGGCTAAGGATGCCGGTATCGAATTACCGTTAATGTCTGAGAAAAAAGAAGCTGATGTACTATATTGGATTGGTTGCGCCGGGTCGTATGATCCACGTAATCAAAAGGTCGCTAAAGCGATGGTAAAAATCTTAGAGGCAGCGAATATTGATTATGCTGTTTTGGGCAATGAAGAATCTTGTACAGGTGATTCTGCCAGGCGCTTAGGCGAAGAATATCTTTTTGAGACGATGGCATTACAAAACATAGAGACGTTAAATAAATATAAGTTTAACAAAATAATTACTCCATGTCCGCATTGTTTCCATACTATTGGAAATGAATATGGTGATTTTGAAGGAAATTATAATGTTCAACATCACTCACAATTTATCATCGAATTGATTGAAGCCGGGAAGTTGAAATTAAATAAATATTTAGATAATAAAATAACTTATCACGATGCTTGCTATTTAGGACGTCATAATGGAGAGTATCAAGCTCCGAGAAATGTAATTAATTCCGTGATAAAAACAGGTGAATTAATTGAAATGGAAAGAAACAAAGCAAATAGTTTTTGCTGCGGTGCCGGAGGAGGAAATATGTGGTATGATATTGAAGATGGCGAAAGAATTAATTATGTTAGATTTCAGGAAGCAATTGATACGGGAGTTGATGTTGTAGCTACTGCGTGTTCTTTCTGTATCTTTATGATGGACGATGCAATGAAAGTGAAAGGCAAAGAAGATTCTATGCAGGTTTTAGATATTGCTGAAATAGTTGCTACTGCATTGTAATTCTATAAATTATCTAAAAAGAGTATTACAGCTAAAATTAAATGATGTGATAATAAAAGTTTATTAATTTTCAAGATTATAAATTCTATTAATATTTTGTAGTATCAAATTTAGTGAACTGATTTAAGTAATTAATATGGCAAATCATTTTTATTTTCCATTTGAACATAAAGGGAAAACAGACTATCATCAGCTTGATGAATTTGAAAAATATCAATTATCATTCCATCCTGAAAGACCAAAATATTTAGATTATTTAGAAATCTTTTCTGAACCGGAGATTTGTTTTAGAAGCGATGATTTTGGCGCATGTTTGATTCAAACTCACAAAGCCATTTTAGAAATTGAAGATGAAAAAATACCGGTCATGTTAATTGGACAGCAAACCGGTCCAACGTCTGATTATAAAGAGTTAACTAAAGTAATGCGTAATATTGATGAAATGCGTAAATGGAATGAGGGTATGCCTACACCGGCTTCTTATGAACGCGCTCTTAAAGCTATTGATGCTGCTAATAAAGAAAATCGTATTATTATTATATTTGTTGATACTCCTGGGGCAGACCCGACCGAAGCTTCTGAAGCAGGTGGAATCGCTTGGCGCATTGGAGATACAATTCATGCCTTAGCAGAAGTCACCGTACCAACCATATCTGTAATTATGAATCGCGCTTGTAGTGGCGGTGCAATTGCACTAACCGGATGCGATATTGTTTTAGCAATGGAAAATTCAACATATTTAGTAATTACACCGGAAGCGTGTTCATCAATTTTATTTCATACACGTAGTAGGGCAAACGAAGCAGCTTCCGCTTCACGAATTACTTCGCGTGAGGGTTTTGAATTAGGTATTGTAGATATTTTGGTACCGGAAAAGAAAGGGCCGGCACATAGATTTAAAGAACAAGCAATTGCTTCATTACATTCATATCTTGAAAAAGCTGTTACGAAATTACAGTCTATCCCAAAAGGTAAATTATTGTCGAGTAGGATAGAAAAATGGTCAAAAATCGGGCAGTGGACAGAAACTACAATTAACAAAGTAAATGCAATTCAGCGTAAAGTATCACGTTTGCCGGTACCAAATAGTGATGGTTACTTGAAACGACACAAAGGGTGTTATACATCAAACGGTGTTCATAAATATGATCCGGTTCGATTTGATAAATTAAAAAATGATGGTTTCGTCTGTGATGTGTGCGGTCATCGTTATACAAGACCTTCAATATGGGATTGCATTGATAATATATTTGATGATGGTTCATTTACTGAACATGCAGAGACCAAATTGATTGTAGATAAGGATATATTGGGATTTCCCGAATATAAAGATAAATTAAAAAGCGTTCGCAAAAGAACTGGTTTAATGACTTCAATGATCACAGGTGATGCTAAAATAATGGGTCACGATATCGTTTTTTGCGGAGCTGATTTCGGATTCTTTGGTGGATCATTTTGTATGAGCACGGGCGAAAAAATATGGAGAGCAACTGAGATTGCTATCAGGAGTAAAAAACCAATGGTCTTGCAGGCTTCCGGCGGAGGAGCACGCATGCATGAAGGTTGCTCATCTATGGTAAGCATTCCCAAAGCGCATGTTGCTTTAACACGTGTAGAACAAGCCGGTTTACCAGTTATCACAATTATTACTGATCCAACTTTAGGAGGTGTAGCAATTGGCTATGGCTCGCGCGGAATTAGATTATTTCAGAAGCAGGCCGGCAATATTGGCTTTTCCGGAAGACGTGTAATTGAACAATATACAGGTAGAAAGACTTCTAAGGAATTTCAAACAACACCTTGGTTAGAAAAACATGGGCACGTAAAGCATATTGTTACACAGGTAAATATTCGGGAAGAAATTTTTAATATTTTACAAAAAATTTAAATTAGTTATCATTTAGATATACTAATTCAATATCAAGTTCTTCAGCATGTTTCGTAATGCGCTCATCACGATAGAATTCTCCGTAATAAATCTTTGTTATACCAGAGTTGACAATTAATTTGAAACAGTCGTAACAAGGAGAAGCGGTAATATATATTTCTGCTCCTTCTACTCTAATTCCATGTCGAGCCGCATGTACGATTGCATTTGCTTCAGCGTGCACAGTGCGTACACAATGTCCGTTTTCCATTTCATGTCCAATTTCATCACAATGCGGTAAGCCGCGTAAACTTCCGTTATAACCCGTAGAAAGAATTGTTTTCCTATGGACAATAACAGCACCGACCATTTTTCTATCACAAGTCGCGCGGGTCGCAACTTCTCGTGCGATGTTCATAAAATAATTTTCCCATGAAATACGGTTTTTAGACATTATAATCCCTTAAAAAATTTAGCAGTTTTTCTTAAGCTCTCGCAAAGTAAATCAATTTCTTTTTCAGTATTATATAGATAAAAACTTGTCCGAATTGTAGAACTAACACCGAGTTTATCCATAATCGGTTGAGCACAATGATGACCGGCACGGACTGCGATTCCATCTTGATCTAAAAATTGGGCTAAATCGTGTGGGTGGACACCTTCAAAATTAAAGCTGATAACAGCGCCATTTTCACTATTTTGATGTCCATAAATTTCAAGACCATCAATTGATTTTAATTTATCCAGCGCAATTTTTAGTAATGACTGCTCATATTCGTAGATTTTTTCCATACCAATGCTATTTAAATAATCAATAGCGGTACCTAGTCCAATCGCTTGAGCGATATTTGGTGTACCGGCTTCAAATTTATATGGGATATCATTCCAAGTTGATTCGGACATTGTTACGGTGTTGATCATATCACCACCGCCCATGAATGGTGCCATTGATTCTAAAAGTTCTGTTTTTCCATATAATACACCGATACCGGTGGGACCTAGCATTTTGTGTCCGGAAAACGCAAGAAAATCGCAATCCAAATTTTGTACATCAACATGACTATGCGGAATACTTTGTGCGGCATCTATAAAAGTTATTGCGTTTACCTTTTTGGCATACTTGATTATTTTTTTGATGGGATTGATAGTACCAAATACATTCGATTGATGAATAACACTAACAAGTTTTGTTTTATTTGTGATCAAATTGTCTATGTTGACTAAGTCAAGCGTACCGTCAGTATTTATTGGAATATACTTTAGTTTTGCACCTGTATCTTGGGATACTAACTGCCACGGAACAATATTACTATGATGTTCCATCTCAGTTATTAATATTTCATCACCTTTGTTTAGATTGTTTCTTGCCCAACTATATGCAATTAGATTGATTGATTCAGTAGTTCCACCAGTAAAAACGATTGAACGCCAGTCTGAAGCATTTATAAAATTTGCTACTTTTTGTCTGGCAGAATGATATGCCTCGGTAGCTTTAATACTTAAATCATAAATACCACGATGGACATTTGCATAGTAGTTAGAATAAAAATCAGATACTGCATCAATTACCTGTTTTGGTTTTTGGGTAGTTGCAGCGCTATCTAAATAAACTAGTGATTTATCAGAAAAAATAGGAAAGTCAGAACGAATTTTGTTTACATCAAATTTGCTCATAATATTCCAAGTTGTAAGAGAGCAGTCTCGGACATCATTTCACGGTTCCAAAGTGGTTCCCAAACAAGTTCCACACCCACTTCGATAACACCGGGGATGCCTTGTACCTTTTGCTTTGCTTCCGCTGTGATGATAGGTCCCATCCCGCAACCGGGCGCAGTTAGAGTCATTTGTATATCTACTTTAGTTCCTTCTTTTAGTTTTGTTAGCTTACAATCATATATTAAACCAAGATCTACAATATTAATTGGTATTTCAGGGTCATATACGGTTCTTAATTGATCCCAAACTTGTTGTTCATTTACCGTTTCTTGCTGAGTATTGGAAGGATTGACGAAAGTTTGTATAGTCTTTTTACCAATTGCATCTGCGTCATCACCATCTAATTTGAATAGATTTCCATTTAGCATCAATGTATAGCTACCACCCAACGCCTGAGTAATTGCTACGGGTTCTCCTTTTTGCAATGTTACTTTATCACCGGATGGTATCAAGAATGCGCTAACATTTCTTTTTAATACAATTTTTTCATTATCCATATTTTTATTCTGTAATTGCAGTTTGAGTACTTTTATCTAATGCGTTTTTCATGGTATGCCAGGGTAATATCGCGCATTTTACACGCACCGGAAATTTATGTACACCTGACAATACCGCCAATTTGCCGATGTCTTCCACATTGGCTTGACCGGTAGTTACCATATTATGCACTAAATCGAATAATTGTAGCGCCTGTGTTACTGTTTTACCTAATAAGACCTCAGTCATCAATGACGAAGATGCTTTAGAAATTGCGCAACCTGATCCTGTAAAACTAACTTCTGCAATGATATTATCTTTAATTGTTAAGAAAATATCAAATTTATCTCCACAGAGGGGATTATGTCCCTTTGCCGAATGCGAGGGATGTTTAATCTCATGAAAATTCTGCGGATTATGATTGTGGTCAATAATTACTTGTTGATATAATTCTTGTAGTTTATTCATTTTGTTTTAGCCGAATATTCTATTTTAGCCACAGAGCCCACAGAGAAACTTCAATTTATTATTGATTATTGAGTATTGATTATTGCATTTTACTGCCACTGCTTCTGCTCCTGCCACTGTTTTTATTTCAATCATCCAATCATTCAATCTTGCATTAAATATTTAACCAATCTATTAATATAGTATTTAACCTTTTCTTTACCGAATCAATTTTAATTTTATCAGTGACTTCCTTTGCAAATCCTTCGATTAATAATGATTTTGCTGCTAATAAGTCAATGCCTCTCGAACGTAAATAAAAGATTGCATCTTCATCTAATTCGCCGGTTGCTGAACCGTGAGAGCATTTTACATCGTCTGCATAAATTTCTAATTGCGGATTAGAATTCATTAAAGCATTTTGCGAAAGCAATATGTTTTTATTTGTCTGTTGTGAATCGGTTTTTTGGGCGTCAGGCTGAACGGTCACTAATCCATTAAAAACACCTTCTGACGATTCATCTAAAATATATTTGAATAATTGTTTGCTGTTTGAATTTGGTTTATTGTGGCTAACAACTGTATAATTTTCAACATGATCTTTACCCGACAACAAACTTAAACCGGAAATATCTGTATCGCAATTTTCTCCATCGATTTGAACATTTATATCATTTCGTACTAAATCACCACCAATATTAATCAACTGAGTGTTATATGTACTATTATCTTGTTGTTTAATAAAAATGTGGTTCAGATTTTTAGATTTAGCATGATTTTGTTGTAATAAAATGTGGGACAGCGTCGAATTTTCATCAACCTGAATGCTATAAACGGTATTTTTAAATAATTCTTTTTGGTTTGTATTCACAATTTCTTCTATGACAGAAACCTGAATGTTTTTACCTATCTTGATCAGATTTTGTTGATGATTCTGTATAAAATCTTTTTCATCAGAAATAATATTTAAAATATATAGAGGTTTATCTTCAATATAGTTGGAATCAATTTCAATATAATATCCACCTGAGACGAATGCTTTATTTAATAAAATAAATGGATTTGTATCATTTTTAGTAGAATCTTGGTTAAGATCACTAAGTATTTCGGTGATGTTTTTTACTGTAATTCGCGTGGCAATACTATCAAGCGATGAAAGCTCAGCATCAAATTTCCCATTAATAAATACAATTCTATGACAATTATCAAAATAGTATTCATTAATTATATTGTTATTAATTTTGTTTAATTCCCTGTTTGGGAACCGATATTCAGTTTTTGCTAATGAGGTTAAATTAGTGAAACGCCAATTCTCGTGTCTTTTTGTCGGGTATCCGATTTTCAAGAAATTCTCGAATGCATCTTTGCGGAAATCCTTAACAATTTGTGGTTCGTTGCTTACCGATTGTAAAAATTGTTCAAACTGTGATTTGTACTGAATTACGTTCATTAACTTTAATTTGTAATGGAATTATCAGATAACCACTGATATCCTTTCTCTTCCAAAGTAAGTGCCAGTTCTTTCCCACCGGATTTTACAATTTTGCCATCAATTAAAACATGAACAAAATCCGGTTCAAGGTATTTCAGTAAGCGTTGATAATGGGTGATAACCAAAAAGGTTCTATCCGTATTGCGAAAGTTATTAATGCCTTTTGCAATTATTTTCAGAGCATCAATATCCAAACCGGAATCAGTTTCATCTAATATCGCTAACTTAGGTTCTAATGTAACCATTTGGAGGATTTCGTTACGCTTTTTTTCTCCTCCGGAAAAACCGGCATTTACTGATCTCCTAAGATATGACTCGTCCATTTCCACCATCTTCAATTTTTCTCTGATCAAAGTCATAAAATCCATTGCGTCTAATTCACTTTTACCTTGATACTTTCTTTTGGCATTGAGCGCTGCTTTTAGAAAATAGGTATTATTTACTCCGGGGATGACAGCGGGATATTGAAATGACATAAAAATCCCTTGTAAGGCTCGTTCTTCAATTGATAAATTAAATAAATTATTATCATTATAAATGATTTTGCCTTTTGTTACAGTATAATTTTCGCTGCCTGATATAACATTTGCGAGAGTGCTTTTACCTGAGCCGTTTCGCCCCATAATGGCATGCATCTCACCGGGCTTAATAGTTAAATCAATTCCTTTTAATATTTCCGTACCTTCAACTGAAGCGTGTAAATTTTTAATTTCTAACAAATTTTTCATATTAATTATTTTTTATCCTACAGATCCTTCCAAACTAATTTCCATTAATTTATGCGCTTCAACAGCAAATTCCATAGGAAGTTCGGCGAATACTTCTTTACAAAATCCATTTACTATCATAGATACTGCATCCTCAGTAGAAATACCACGTTGATTACAATAAAATAATTGATCTTCTCCGATATTTGATGTGGTTGCTTCGTGTTCCATTTGTGCAGATGGATTCCGTACATCAATATATGGAAATGTGTTAGCGCTGCATTTATCACCAATTAAAATAGAATCGCATTGTGAAAAATTGCGTGCATTTTCAGCATTCTTCATAATTTTCACACCACCGCGATAGGTGTTCTGCGAATTACCGGCTGAAATACCTTTCGAAATAATGGTACTTTTTGTGTTTTTACCAATATGAATCATTTTTGTACCGGTATCCGCTTGTTGATAATTGTTAGTCATTGCAACAGAATAGAACTCACCAACTGAATTGTCACCTTTTAGAATTACACTCGGATATTTCCAAGTAATAGCAGAGCCGGTTTCAATCTGTGTCCATGATATTTTTGAACTCGTTCCACGACATAATCCACGTTTTGTTACAAAATTATATATCCCGCCTTTACCTTCCTTATCACCCGGATACCAGTTTTGCACTGTAGAATATTTGATACTTGCATCTTTGTGTGCAATCAACTCTACAACTGCAGCGTGGAGTTGGTTTTCATCGCGCATTGGCGCGGTGCATCCTTCTAAATAACTGACATGACTACCGGCTTCCGCAACGATTAATGTTCTTTCAAATTGTCCGGTCTGTGAAGCATTTATCCGAAAATATGTTGATAATTCCATAGGACAGCGAACACCTTTTGGAATATAAACGAAAGATCCATCGCTGAAAACAGCGGAATTAAGTGCCGAATAAAAATTATCGGTTGGTGGAACTACCATACCCAAATATTTTTTTATTAATTCGGGATGTTTTTGTACGGCTTCGGAGAATGGCATAAAAATTACACCATGTTTTGCTAATTCTTTCTTAAAAGTGGTGGCAACGGAAACACTGTCAAAAACAGCATCTACAGCTACGTTCGAAAGCATTTTTTGCTCATCTAATGGTATACCAAGTTTATTATAAGTATCTAATAATTCAGGATCCACTTCATCAAGACTTTGCAATTTTTTCTTTTGTTTAGGAGCTGCGTAATAACTGATTGCTTGAAAATCAATTGGAGGATAGCTTATTTTCGCCCAAGTTGGCTCAACCATATTTTTCCAATTTCTATATGATTTTAAACGCCACTCTAGTAGCCAATCAGGTTCATTTTTTTTGGAGGAAATTAATCGGATAACATCCTCATTCAACCCCGGTGGAATTATTTCCTGTTCGATGTCTGATACAAACCCATACTTATAATCTTGATTAATTGCATCGTCAATTATTTTGTCTTCGCGCTCCTTAAAGGAATCTGTTTTTTTTGGAATTTGTGACATTTTATAAGTTTAATTTTTTCCGTGCTTCTTCACTTATCATATTTACATTCCAACGTGGATCAAATGTCATGGTTATATTTGCTTCATTTACACTGTCCATTGCTTCAAGTTTTGATTTAACATCATTTTTAATATGCTGAACCATTTGGCAACCGGGGGTTGTTAAAGTCATTGTAATATTAATATTTTGTTTATCAGTATTTCCGCTATTGCCGATATTAATATTATAAATCAATCCTAAATTCCAAACATCTACCGGAATTTCTGGATCAAAAACTTGTTTGAGGGTTGCAATTACTTGATCTTCAGTTACCATAAGCTTCCTATTTAGTTATATCTGCTAAAGTCATATTTGAAAACAAATCTTTAATTGTGTTATTAATACGCTCAATTGGCACGCGAATATTGCAGGTTCCCATATGGCTGCAATTGGGGCCATGTAAGCAATCCACTAATCCAACGGGTCCTTCGATTATTTCAATAAAATCATTTAATTTTATTTTTTCTAACGGCTTGCTAAGCCGATATCCACCGCTTGGTCCCTGTATCGGTTCGATAATATCATGTTTAGCCAATTGTTGTAAAACTTTCGCTAAAAGCGATGCAGGAAGATCAAAATTCTCGGCTATTTCATTAGCACTTGTTATGTCATTATGATCCTTTCTCTGCATATGCTGCAGAGCAATTAAGGCGTATTCGATCTTTTTAGTAAGTTTTAACATATAAACACGACTAAATTAGTCGTATTAATTTACAAGTGATGATTAGCATTAACAAAGGAATAAATGAATAGCATACAGATTGCACGGATGAGACGGATAAACATAGATTATTATATTCACATTTTCCAATAATTATCCGTAGAGACGTAAAGCATTATGTCTCTACCAATTTGTCGTTCCCCCCGATAAATCGGGGGGAATCCATATTATAATAATAGATACCTCCCGAACCTTCGGGACGGATATGACAAAGTATAAAAAAACCCTCAAGGTCTTGGAGACCTTGAGGGTTAGTGTAAACGTTTAAGAATTTATGCTACAATCCGGTTTCTTCGACTACCTTTTTAACGTGATCTACTGTGTTTTTTAGAGCAGCTTTCTCGTCGGAATTTAAGTCAATTTCAAGAATCTGTTCGATTCCGTCACAACCTATAACACAAGGAACGCCAATAAAATATCCATTAACATCGTATTCACCTTCGCATAGTGCCGCAGATGGAATAACACGTTTTTTGTCTTTTAGATAAGATTCCACCATTTCCATAATTGATGCGGCAGGACTAAAGAAGGCACTGCCATTTCCAAGTAGCTTAACTATTTCTGTACCGGCTTCGCGCGTGCGTTTTACGATTGCATCGATTTTATCTTGTGAAAGAAGTTTATCTATTGGCACACCACCAACAGTTGCTAAACGGGGCAGAGGAACCATAGTTGGCCCGTGGCCACCTAATACAACACATGAAACATCTTGGGTGGATAGGCCGGTTTCCATCGCGATAAATGCACGGAAGCGACCGGAATCCAAAGCGCCTGCCATTCCAATAACGCGATTCTTCGGGAATCCACTAACCTTGTAAAAAGCATATACGATCGCATCCAGAGGATTTGACACCACAATTACGAAAGCGTTTGGAGCGTATTTTTTAACATTGTTGGCTACATCGGTAATAATCTTTAGATTAACTGCAAGGAGATCATCACGCGTCATTCCGGGTTTTCTGGGAACACCAGCAGTAATTACAACTACATCAGAATCTTTGATGTCGGCGTAATTACTTGTTCCTGTAATATTCGCATCGTATCCATCGTGAGGTCTTAATTCCATAATATCCAATGCTTTACCTTTTACCATCCCTTCGACTTGCGGGATATCAAGAACTACGATATCACCTATTTCCTTTTGAGTCCCAATTAATGCGAGTATTCCCCCAATCTGTCCGCCACCAATTAAGGCGATTTTTTTTCTTGCCATAATAAATTCTCCTATTTTATGCGTTATCTTTAATCCATTTAGCTGTGATTGATTTTGGTCGTGTAAGTGGTATTCCCAATGCACGATTAATCACCATCTGCGAAACCATACCCATAGCGCGCGAAATACTGAATAATACAGTATAAAAACTGAATTCGGTCATACCAAAATGATATAATAATGAACCTGAAGCAGCATCAACATTTGGCCATGGATTTTTCGCTTTACCTTGTTCTTTCAAGACACCCGGCACAACGTCAAATAAGTCACTTACAATATCAAACACGGGGTCGCCTTTGATATGTTTTCTACCAAATTCAATAAATGCTGTAAATCGCGGATCAGGGCAACGTAATACTGCATGTCCATATCCAGGAATAACACGACCGCTATTTAAGCGATCCCATACGAATTTGCGCAATTCATCTTGCGATGGTGAACCGCCAAAATGGTCCTCAATTTCCAATACAAATTTGAGACATTCTTGATTTGCCAGTCCATGTAAAGGTCCCGCTAAACCGTTCAATCCTGCTGAAACAGCATAATATGGATCAGATAAAGCTGATGCAACTGTAAGCCCACTAAATGCACTAACATTCCCGCCTTCATGATCGCAATGTAGCATTAGATATAAGCGCATCAATTTCTTTAGCATTCCATCGGGATCATCAATTCCAAGCATATGGGCAAAATTAGCACCCCAATCCAAGTTTTTATCAGAACTGATGAGCTCACCTTTATCGAATCGAATTCGATAAACACCTGCTCCTACAGCCGGCAGTTTTGCAACTAATCGGATAGCATCTTCCAATATTGCTTTCCAATAATCTTGTTTTTTTAATCCTTCATCATACTGTTTTCTAAATACGGATTCCTTTTCCATAACCAATATTGCAGTATCGAACATTGCCATTGGATGAGAATCTTTTGGCATAGCACGTAATACATCCCAAACATATTCCGGTACCTCTGCATGGTCGGAAAGTTGCGATTGCAAATCCTTGAGAGCACCTTTATCGGGTATATCACCTGTTAATAATAGATAAAAGACTTCTTCAGGTAGAATATCAGTTATTTCCAAAAGGGGTCTTCCTCTAATTATTAGACCGGAATCTGGTGATACAGCTGATGTATCACACACCAAACCTTTTACACCGCGCATTCCACCGTAGGCTTGAGCGACAGTAACATTGCTTACAACTTTGTCGCCTTTTTCATCTAGGAGTTGTTTTGCTTCATATCTCCAATCAGGTATTTTTTTACTTAATGTTTCTAGTAATGTGGACATATTTCCCTCTCGTTTTATTTGTTAAAAAATGCGAACAGTGGATAATGGATCGGAATATTGAGTAATAATATCATTTTCAATATCTATAAATCGCAGGGCAAATGACAATAATTCGTGTATATTAGTAAAATATATTACGATAAAATGGTCTATTTATCAATAACAACCTATTTTACGATCGAGTAAGTTGATATTCAAATTTACCTTAATCTATACGGAAAAATTTATATCAAAAAGTCTATATTATGCTATTTCTTAATAGGTTTTTTGATTTTGCGGACGCTGTTACTGTTACATTTAGGACAAGATCTTTCAATAGGCATTTTTTTATCATAAGGACCGGTAAATTCATGTCCACATCGTAAGCATTTAAAATCAACAATTTCAGTCATAATTAATATCTCAAATATTATGCAGGTACGCCAATTTCCGCACCTGGACTATTAGTTTTTGGTACAATTTTTTTGCTTTGCTTTTTTGCTCGTTTGGCTTCGGCTTTTTCTCGATCTTCTTTTAGCACTTTTTTAGTATGCTCAACTTCTTCTTTGGTGACATTTTTACGCATTTCATCAATTTCAGTCATAGTTCTGGCCCATTTTTGTCCTTCGGCAGCACTTATCCATTCCATCTGTAATCGTTCAGGACGAATCCCGAGCCGTTCCAATTTATCCCACAATTTCTCAACACGTTTTTGTGTCCAACGATTTGCATCGATATAATGACAATCTGCAAAATGACAGCCGGAAACAAGTACTATAGGCGCTCCTTTTTCAAATGCATGAAGCACAAAGGCAGAATCCACTCTTCCGCTACACATTGTTCGTATAATCCTTTGAGACGTGGGATATTGCAATCTCGAGAGACCTGCCAAATCAGCACCGGCGTAGGAACACCAATTACATGCGAAGACAGTCACTTTATCCATAGGATTTTCATCTAACATAGCATCGATCATCGTTGTGATTTGTGCATCCTCAAAATGTTTCATGGATAGTGCATTAAAATTACATTCAGCCGCACAAGTACCACAGCCCTTGCATAAAGCCTCGATGACCTCAGCTGGTGTTCCAGCTTTAGCGTCACTGCCGCGAATGGCATTGAATGGGCAAACATTGATACAAATTCCGCAAGATGTACATAAATCGGTAAAGCACTCCGAAGTGATTGCTTCAATACTAATCATATCTGAGTTAAGTAAAACTTCTGCTCTAGCAACGGCAGCACTGGCTTGAGTTACACTATCTTTCACATCTTTCGGAAATTCTGCACAACCAGCAAAAAATACTCCACCCGTTGGCGCATCGACAGGTTTCAACTTTGGATGAGATTCCATAAAGAATCCATCTTCGGTGCGAGATAGAGTTAATAGTTTTTGTACCACATCACTGTCACGTCTTGGAATTACTCCAACTGAGAGGACTACCATATCAAAATTGTAATCTTTGACAGTATTGGCAACCGTATCCTCAACAATTAGAGTAAGATTCTTGGTCTTTGGATCTTCGAAAACCTCACCGGGGAGTCCTCGTATATAATGAACACCGGCATTTTTACTACGGATATATAAATCCTCGAATCCCTTGCCGAATGCTCGAATATCTATATAAAAGACCGAGATTTCCGTTTCAGGATAGTGATCCTTTATAAGCAAACTATCTTTAATTGTATTCATGCAGCAGATATTACTGCAGTATGGGTTTCCGGTTGTAGAATGCGACCGTGAGCCTACACATTGAATGAAGGCAATTTTCTTTGGCACTTCTCTATCGGTTGGACGGATCAAATGTCCTTCCGTTGGACCACCGGCGGAAATCAGTCTTTCAAATTCCATACTTGTGATCACATTTTCGTGTTTGGTATAGCCGTATTCATCCATCTCGGTTGGATCATAAACATCCATACCGGTGGCAACTATTACGGCGCCAACATTGATTTCAATGATCTCATCCTTCATATCGAAATCGATGCATTCTTTTTCACAAACATCAGCACATTTTCCACATGCAATTGGATTATGTCCCAAGCAGTCCTCATTATTTAAAATATATACAGATGGTACTGCTTGGGGGAACGGCATATATATCGCTTTGCGTAATGAGAAACCTTGTTGGAATTCATCGGCTACGGCGACCGGACAAACTTTTTCACATTCGCCGCAGGCGTTACAATCTGTTTCATCTACAAAACGAGCCTTTTTCCGAACCTTTACATTAAAATTACCAATATAACCGCTTACTTCTACTACTTCGCTGTATGTGTATAAATTAATATTGGGATGTCGACCGACATCCATCATTTTTGGTCCGAGTATTCATATGGAACAATCCATGGTGGGATAAGTCTTGTCTAATGTTGCCATTAGCCCACCAACGGATGCCTCCTTCTCAACTAAATTTACTTTATATCCCGCATCAGCTAAATCTAAAGCAGACTGAATTCCCGCCACACCACCACCGATAACAAGTACTTCTTTTGTCATTGGTACTTTTGATTCAGTTTGTTCCTCTAATAATCTTGCTCTTGCGACTGATGTTTTTACAATATCTTTAGCTTTGGCTGTCGCTCCATCCCAATCATTTAAATGTACCCAACTGCAATGTTCGCGTATATTTGCCATCTCAAGAAGGTATGGATTTAACCCTGCTTCTTCTACACAATTACGAAATGTAGGTTCATGCATACGGGGAGAACAAGAAGCCACGACTACACGGTTTAAATTGTGTTCCTTAATATGTTTCTTGATTTCTTGCTGACCGGGTTCTGCGCAAGTGTATTTATTTACTACCGAGCAAACAACATTTGGTAGCGTTCCAGCATATTCTGAAACGGCTTGGCAATCAAGCGATCCGGCAATATTACTTCCGCACTCGCAAACAAATACTCCTACACGTAAATCGTTTTCACTCATTTTATTATCCTGTCTTATCGACTATTAATAATTTCAACATTTGGTTATTCCATTCTTTCTAATACTAAGGTGGATATATCTCGAATATCCATGTGATAATTATCTTCAACAAATTTATCTTTCATTGTACAAGAAAGATGGATATGGCATTTAGGGCATGCTACTGCTAAAACATCTGCCCCTGTTTCTTTTGCCTGTTTTAATCTTTCTTTCTGTATTCCTTTGGATGTGATATCACAATTCATCCAAGCACTTACTCCGCAACAAAGCGACTTTTTATCATACTGCATCATTTCATGGTAATGTTCACCATTATTATGTTTTAATACCTGGCGAGGTTCATCATAAATGCCCATATGGCGTCCTAATCGGCAGGGATCTTGAAATGTGATATCTGTAGCAGATTCTTTTAAATTTAATTCGTTTGCTGACATTTTTTCCGCTAAAAATTGACTCATATGCATCAATTTAGGTTTGACCTTGAAACCATGTTCGGGGTATAAATTCATAAAGGAACTTATACACTCAGCACATGAGAACAAGATTGTTTTAGCACCCGTTTTTTCAACAGATTCAATATTATTTTCTGCTAACATTTTAAAATTTTCTACATCACCATTCCATAAAAGATCATGTCCACAGCATCTTTCATCTGACATTAATACAGGTGTAATGCCAAGTTTATTTAAAATTTTGATACTACTTTTTGCAGCATCAATTGTTGAAATATTTAAATCATCAAAAAACACATCAAAATAGGGAGCACATCCTACATAATATAATATGTCACCATGATCAGTAATATCTAAATCATCAGTAACCCATTCCAGGCGATTTTGCTTGATATCTTTAGTAGTCATCACTCTTTGAAGAAGTTCCATAGCACCGGAGTGTGAGCACTTTCCGTGAAACCCGGAATCTTTTGCCGATGAACGTACAATTTGGGTTAAGGTGCTGTAATCAATATTAGCTGGACATACTGCATCGCAGCGGCGGCAGGTTAGACAGCTCCATAAATCATAATCGATATATAACGAATCAAATTCGTTTCTGATTGTTTTTGTTAACATTGAGCGAGGAGAGTATCTTTGACTAAAAAGTGAAACAGGGCAGACCGCTGTACATTTACCACATTCTAGGCAACCGTAAGCATTGGTAGCTTTAATTTGATCTACAAGATCCATTATTTGAATTTCCTTGCATAATTATTAACTACTTCAACGAATTTATCGGTGTTTTTACCGGAGATTGTTTCATATTCAATGCGCTTTTTGTCATATCCAAGCATATGTGTCAATTGTTGTACTTTTACATAAGTTTCAGCAAATCGCTTAGCTCCAAATGCATAATGACATTCATCAGCACTACAGCCAACAACCAATACTCCATCGGCTCCTTCTTCAATAGATCGAAAAAGGAATGTTGATTCGATTCGTCCGGTACACATTGTTTGAATAAAAATAAAATTTGTATTTTTGTATTTTGAAGTATTTACTTTTTTGAAATCTGCACCATTCCAATTGCATGAAAAGACAACGATGTTCCTTTTCTTTGAATCAATATTGTTTAATTTGAACGATAACCAATCGGAAGTATATCTGCCAGGTTGAATAGCACTCGATGGACAAAATGTTACGCAAGTACCGCAGCCACGACATATTTCGGGATCAATTTGTGATGTAAAAATATCACCATTTTTTTGTACTAACTGACAGGCATCATATTCGCAAACAGTTACACAATCACCACAACCACGACATAAATTCTCTTTAACAAATGGGATATAGCTATCTAATTCGATTGGTATATTTTTCCCGTTAGCCGCTTTTAATGTGCCAAGTAAGTTACCGTTTGCTAAATCATTGCTTTGGAAATCAGAAGGTAGTCGAAAAACGTAATCGTCATGTCCATTCACGCTGTGCATTACCGATAATCCTTTATCGCAATCCGATACGCAAATATAACATTCTCCACATGGACCACAACGCAAGCAACGCTGAGCTTCAGCGATTGCAGTAGCTTCGTCAAATCCATATTCAACTTCTTGGAAGTTGTTTTTCCTTTCCGAAATTTTTTGCAGAGGTATTTCGGCGCGTTTTGTTTTGGGCTGAATTTCAAAATCAATTTTAATTTCAGTTTCAATTGGTTTTGTATTGCTATAAGTTTGTTCTAATTCCTCACCATTAATAAATCTCTCGATTGATGTGGCGGTTATGTGTCCCTGAGCAATGGCATCAATAACAGTATTTGGACCTGTTACGGCATCACCACCGGCGAAGACACCCGGAATATTAGTTGCCATAGTATTTTCATCAGCAGCAAAGGTATTCCACCTTGAAATATCAATATTATGGTCTTTTGGTAAAAATGATAGATCCGGTTGCTGACTGATAGCAGGGATAATTACATCCGCTTCAATAATAAATTCAGAATTTTTGATTGGAATTGGTCTGGCACGACCGCTTTCATCAGGTTCTCCGAGTTTCATTTTTGTGCATTCCAAACCTGTAACGTAACCATTCTTACCAACAATTTTTGCTGGCGCAGCAAGGTAATGTATATTTATGCCTTCTTCTTCCGCTTCCTTTATTTCATCATCGTTAGCTGGCATTTCTTGTCGCGTCCGGCGGTAAACAATATTTACTTCTGAACCCAAACGCAAGGCAGTGCGCGCAGCATCGATAGCAGAATTACCACCGCCAATTACAATTACTTTTTCTCCAGGCTTTTTGGGTTTATCAAGATTTACCTCACGTAAAAATGTTACAGCATCAAGAAAACCTTTATATTCATCTTCACCGGGAATTCCTAGTTTCTTACCAACATGAGCTCCAATTGCTAAATAAACTGCATCATAATCTTTTAATAATTTGTTATAAGCTTGTTTACCTGATATCTTTTTATTGGTAATTATTTTTACGCCCAAATTGCGGATGTAGTCTATCTCGATCTTAAGAATATCACGAGGCATCCTATATGAAGGAATTCCGGCAATGAGCATTCCGCCTGGTTCAGACAATTCTTCGAAAATTGTAACGTTGAAGCCACTTTTTGCTAGATCGTGAGCGGCAGTTAAACCAGCTGGACCCGAACCAATAATGGCAATCTTTTCTTTACGAATCCCGGCTGTTGGTTTTGGTTTTGGAATTGGGTGTTCTAACTCATAATCTGCAACAAATCTTTTTAAGGATCGAATAGCAACCGGTGAATCAATTTGATTTCGATTGCAATAAGTTTCACATGGATGAGTACAAACCCTTCCGCAAATACCGGGTAAAGGATTTTTTTCTCTTACTACATTTAATGCTTCATGAAATTTTCCTGCCGCAATCAGCGAAACATACGCTTTTACATTTACTCCCGCAGGACACGCTTCCATACAAGGGGATGGATCAACTATACCTATTGGATATTGGATATCAGGTTTATCAGAAAACGACACAGTATTTTCATGTTTTCTGATAAAATTTTTAAATGTATTGTCTGCTGTTCCCATTAATAATTGAACTATGGTTTATCTAAAATGAGCTCGTGAATAATGTTCATGTACTATTTTGTAATTGTCGGAATTGATTTGATATACATGCGTTCCTCGTCCCTGAATCTCATAGATGTGACTATCATGATTTATTTTTACAGTCCAATAAAATGTAGCGATTGCCAAATCTCCCAATTCTTGCACTTCAACAGCATAGATTTTATAATTCACTTCCGATGCTTCCTCCAAATAGTATTCAATTGTTTTTTTGAATGCATCAATTCCTCTGATGCGGCGGTGTGTAGTTGAAGAAAATCCTGTAAAACCATTATCAATATAAGTAAGCATTTTATCAATATCTTTTAAATTAAAAGCTGTTGCCATTTCTTTTTCAATATGTATGATTTTGTTAGCTATTTCACTCATATATTCCTCCTATTGAATTATAATTGAATTACTTACTTTTCTTTTTTGAAGATTCATTTGAAACTAGGTTTTTGCCGTACTTGTAACCTTTTTCCAATGCTTCAATATTAGTATCAAGAAATCGGTCAGGGACTGACCCCGGCAATGCATTTTTCATTGCTTCAAGACTTACAACATTTGTTATTGCGGTGAAAAACCCCACCATTACAACATTCGCAAAAATACGATTTCCCATTTCTTCAGCAATTCGTGTCGCCGGAATTGAAAATAATTTAACATCTTTACGGACCGTTTTAGGTTTTACAAGGTCTGTATCGGTGAGAATAATACTGCCTTTTACCGGCTCAGCGATGAATTTTTCATAAGCCTCTTGTGACATTGCTACTAAAATTTCCGGCTTACCAATATAGGGATACAAAACTGCATCATTATCAATAACAACTTGAGCCGAGCAAGCTCCTCCACGGGCTTCGGGTCCAAAGCTCTGAGTTAATGTAGCAAATCTATTATCGTATAATGAAACCGCTTTACCGATCAGGATTCCTGATTTTATTATTCCTTGTCCTCCAAATCCTGAGAATCTAATGTCCATTGTTTGGTCCTTTGTATGGAATATATTTGTCACCTAATTTCTTTTGTAGAAAAGTATTACGGTTTGTAAAGAAATCGGGTTTATCTTTATCAACAAATTTTCCGACAACTATTTCTGTTTGATATAAAATATCGATATCCTTGGTATTGGCTCCGTGATCTATTTTGGCAGTATCGTGATAAAACCGCATTAGGTCGAGTCCCGTTCCAAGACGATTTCTGCGTGCATAAAGAGTTGGACAGGGAGAGATAACTTCAATAAATGAAAAGCCCGGTTTCACAAGTGCTTCTGCAATTGATTTGGCCGTTCTACGTATATGTAATGAAGTCCAACGTGCCACATAAACAGCTCCACAGGATTCTGCTAAATATGGCAAATTAAACGGGAATTCATAAGCTCCGTATGGCGTAGTAGAAGCATTGGCTTCTTGAGGAGTGGTAGGTCCGGCTTGACCGCCTGTCATGGCATAATTAAAGTTGTTTATACAAATAATAGTTAGGTTCATATTCCTTCGTGCAGCGTGAATAAAATGATTGCCGCCAATTGCAGCAATATCGCCATCTCCGCTAATTACAACAACTTTTAATTCGGGATTGCCAAGAGCTACTCCGGTTGCAAAAGGTATCGCACGTCCGTGCGTTGAATGGAAAGAATCTAATCTTAAATATCCTGCGGCGCGCCCGGAACATCCTATTCCGGAAACAACCGCAACTTTCTCACGATCTAAACCGGATTTTTGCAGACCGGTAATAAAGGCTGTAATTGTAGTCCCAATTCCACAGGTTGAGCACCAAATATGCGGCAGACGCTCCGTCCGTAAATATTCATTCATCGGATGCATCAATGGTTCAGGAGATTTTGGGATTTCTAAAGTACTAGTTGTTGGTGCTATAATCTCGCTCATTTTATACCTTTCTTAATTGCTTTTAAAATATCGTTTGGATCATGAACCCAGCCACCGGCATGTGGTACATGAATAATTTTTGCTTTTCCGGCTGCACATCTTTCAACCTCAAGGGAAATTTGACCAAGATTAATTTCAGGAACAACAAATGTTTTAACTTTACTGGCAAGCTTGCGAATTAATTTTTCAGGAAATGGCCAAACAGTAATTAAACGAATTGTTCCAACTTTGATACCGGCGGCTCTTGCCTCCTGTACTGCCTTCAATGCCACCCGCGATGTTATTCCATATGAAATTACTATCACTTCAGCTCCATCTACTTGATCTTGTTCAAGTAAACGGATTTTTTCCTCATTTTTAAGAATTTTATCTACTAAATGCGTTACATTTTTTTCTTGAGCCTCGGCACTGATTACCGGATAACCTCTCTCATCGTGTGTTAATCCTGTAAGATGTATGTAATAACCATCTCCGGCTTTCACCATCGGAGCAATTTCATTGCTTCCATTGAATTTAAATGGTCTATAATCTTCTTTTTTCCCTTTATAAAAATTGCGCGGTACGATCTCGATTTGATCGGCTTCCGGTATGTTAACTTTTTCAGTCATGTGACCTACACATTCATCCATCATAAATAAAACCGGTACGCGCCATATTTCCGATAAATTGAATGCGGTAATCGTCAAATCAAAACATTCTTGAGGTGAATTTGGCGAAAGCGCGATAATTTCATAATCACCATGAGATCCCCAACGTGCCTGCATCATATCGGCTTGAGCGGTAAGAGTAGGTAATCCGGTTGATGGTCCACCACGCTGAACGTTTACAATAACACATGGAGTTTCCAGCATCGCTGCAAGACCGATGTTTTCCATCATTAATGAAAAACCCGGTCCGGATGTCACAGTCATGGATTTTGGACCCGCCCAAGCTGCACCAATTATTGCAGCCATAGAAGCAAGCTCGTCTTCCATTTGGATGAACATACCGCCAACTTTTGGAAAGCGTTCTGCAATTCTTTCGGCTACTTCTGTTGATGGTGTAATTGGATATCCTGCTAAAAATCTGCATCCGCCGGCGATAGCACCTTCGGCGCAAGCGTAATCACCATCAATATAGTGATTTCCGGTTGCTACTCCAATTGGATCTGCTTTCATGATTTTGCCTCTTTTTTTAGAACTTCATCAACATCAGGATGACGGGGTTTTCCCTCAACTACAAATATCGAAAAGTCAGGACAAATCATTTCGCAAAGCGTGCAGTTAACACAAGCTCCTTGTTTTAAAACTATCGGATAATGGTATCCTTTCCGATTAAATTCTTTGGACATTTCTAAAACATCTCTTGGGCAATATTCAACGCAGAACTCACAACCTTTACACTGTTCGATGTCGATATGTACATCGCCATGCGGTACTTCAATCGTATTTATATCGAGTGGTGCACGCCAGTAATTCATTACGATTCCTTAATAAATTAGTTATTGGACGAAATTTTCGCCTTCTTCTTTTTTGACTTTTAAATAAAATTCACAAACATCACAACTTTCAACCTTTTTCAAATGCATGCACGTTGGTTCATCATCTTGATATGTACCTGCAATATGCCAACAGTATCTTCCGCCAAAAAGTCCACCATTAATACCATTGAATGATTTATATTGTACAGAATGACACTTTCCAAGTTTTTCAACATTTTTACCACCATGCTCTCTGCCGCATTGATTAAAATCCCAACAATTTATTTTCATATTTTCCTCAGGGTTGTACTTTTTGTCGAGTAACATTTTGTATAATATTTATTATAATTGGAGATATATAGGGGAGCTTTTGGGTAAGACAATAGTGAAATATTATTTAGTAAAGGCATAGTGCATTCTTTAGATATTCTATAGTGTAGCCTTGAACGTTACGAGTTAAATTAATACTAATTTTTGTTAATGGGTATAGTAGACTCTATTATCTTCAATATATTCAAATAGAAATTAGTGAAAATAAATCTATATATAGAAAATATTATTTTAATAAAGGGGTATCACAATTTTCATAACCGCAAGTAATGTAATAATTAGCTTTATCGAAAAAGTAATTTACCTGCCACATAAAGTCCAGAACCGTATACATCGCGATTGACTTTTTCCAAACATCGCTGTTTGCTAATACATGTGCAAATATATGCTTTCGTGTAAGACTTAACGCGCTAAGTACCTCAGATAATTTAAATCCTTGTTCACATCGCTGCTGTCCCACTTTAGTATAATAATCCCAAATATGTTTTTTCTGTCCCCGGGGTGTTGTCATCCAATCGCTGAATTGCGATATAACATTATGAGCCCGTTCATATAAAATGTCATGTGAATATTTACCATATTTTGTGGTACTTTTATGTGAGCAAACTTCGGACACCCAATTTTCAGTGATGATACGTGAATCTTTACTAATTATTTTATATAATGAATCTGTAGGTAAATTGAGTTTTGATTTTCCCCGTTTACTGTCAATATTTTTAAATGAATCTTCCATGCGCCATAAATCTTGATGATTTTTAATATAGCGCTTAACGGCACGCCGATTAGCATGGAACGGCAGTTTTGGTAAATCAAAAATAGGAAAGAATTTTGCATCTCTAGCGTCATCACCGGGTGATAAATTACCGGATTGCCATTTAACTTCAAAAGTCACCCAAATCAAATCGCCATACACATCATTATAACGGGAATTGGTGTCTAATAGACGCAGCACTTTACCCTTAATTCCGGTTTCTTCTTTCAACTCGCGTTTAACGGCTTTTTCAACCGATTCATTAAGCTCAACAAATCCCGATGGTAAGCACCATTGCCCCGCGTATGGATCGCGATCGCGCAATACTAATAGAATTTCGCGATTTTTGTTTGGTAACACGGCCGATACAACCGGTAAAGGATTATCGTAGAAAACAGTATCACATGTTTTACAATAATCGCGAATACGATTTTCAATCTTTTTGCGAGTTATTTTTGATTTGCACTTTGGACAATATTTACGTTGAACTGTCATGTAATTACCCTATTTTGGTATACGGCATCTAAAAATGGCATCATCTTTGTTTAATACATATTTTCCGAATTTATTTATTTTCGCGCTGATAGTATTCCTCAATTTTTTATCGAATTCTTTGGTCTTGATAAAATCTGCATAATTAGTATGATGAATTAAAGACGTCTTCTTGAATTCTAATAAATCAAACAGTTTGTCAATATCATTATCATAAAATTCTAAGGTATTAAGATAATCAATTTTTTCAATATTATTAAAATAGGGTTGCAATAATTCTAATCCATTCTCAGCGTTAAAATTATCAAGTACTTGTTCTGAACCAAGTTCATTCCAAGTTGGCTCATTTTTGAGATTTAATGTAGTTTGTAAATCTTTTAATAATTCTTTTAATGAATTTGCTGAATGGGTAATGGTTATAAATAATCCATCGGATTTTAATTTTTTTACGATAGTTGGCAATATATCAATAAAAAAATACAATGAAAAATTGCATAGGATAAGATCAAAATAATTGTCCGGGAATTCAGAAATTCGGTCTGCGTTCCCGCATATATATTTTCCGTTAAAATCGGCTTTTTTTGTATAATTAAGAAAAGTAGTTCGATTACTTTCTAATGGATCAATTCCAATGTATTCAGAATCTTTTGGAACAATTTCTTTTAAATAATTAATACACCTGCCATACCCGCAACCGATATCAGCGACATTGATTTTATCGGTGAAAGAAATTCCTTTATAGACAATAGAGCTAAGAGGATTGGGATTAGTTGATTGCTCTAGAATTATCTTACCGATACGTTGGTGTACTTTTACACGACCGAAAGTATTATCTAAATTTTCTAGCGGTATTTTATTCATTAAGTAACAGTTATTTTGCTTAATGAATATTACTAATTAACCAAATAAATTATCCTATAATTTCTAAATTCCTTTAGTATGTGGTTTAACGATTAAATAATGCCGCCTAAATAATATCCGAGAATTAGTAATAGACCAACCGTTAAGTGCGTTCCAATATGAGTTACATTAACAGGTAATAATTCATACGGTAATTTTTGTCTATCGGCATCTTTACTTGACCATCTGTCTAACCATTCCTCGCCTGATTTAATTCCTTTTCTAACTAGTAAGAATGGGATAAGAGCTAATAACACCCAAGGACTAGAAATTTGCGAGTAAAAGAAACCGACAATTCCCAGTACAAGTATGTACAAGAAGGTAATGTAAATCGAAATTTTATATACTTTAAATGGTTTTGCAAAATCAGCGATATCACCACCGTCTGCAAGACGGACAACCCATGTACGTTTACCAACTTCACGGTCGGCTACGTAATCCTGAAATCCATTAATAAATAGGATTAATCCTACCAATATTGCAACAGGAATAGATGCGATTATTACCGGTTGAAATTGCCAAACTTCCAATGGAAGAATAGCTTGTTTTTGAACATAATGTGTTCCTAATGCCATAACCGGACCAAATCCTAACATTACAGCGATATCACCAAATCCATGGTAGCTTAATCTAAATGGATTAGCAGTATAAAATATTCCTAGAGCAATACCGATAATACCTAACCACAATAGAGGACTTAGTGCAAAATACGCTCCATGTAAATTCGCATTTAGCGTGAGACCAATCCATACAACACCGGCAAATAACGCTATTGCATATAAAAATACTTGAGAGGGCGACATTAATCCTGCTTGGATTACTCGCGATCCACCAGTGAACGGACTGAATAATTTGTTTACTTCATCATTTCGAGTTATATGATCGGAATAATCATTAGCGACATTTGTACCGGCATGAGCAAGTATCGCACCCAACAGCGACAACCAAAAATAGGGCCAATGAAATGTGTTTGATTGATAATAAAATACTGCTGCACCAAGTGCAACAGGAACAACAGTTGCGGTAAAGAATGGTATCCGTAGTTCACGTAAATATAGACCAACTTTTTTCAATAATTTTGAGGTAATACTTGATAAAAGTGACTTTTGATTTTGGGGGAATTCTTTCCATTCGAATTGAGGATCTGAATAGAAATCTACATACTTAATAACAGTTGGTACAATTTTGTAATATCCTGTTATTTTATTCTTTTCCAGGAATTCATCATCCATTTGTTTTTGGAAAGCGGTTGTAACCTTTAAAATATTTTCCTTTGTTTTTTCTACTTCATCAGGGTCTTTTATTTGATGAGCATAACCGGTTATTTGTAATTCCTTTATTCCTTCTTCTCCTTCCGGGCGGACTACACATTGTACCTCAGGATTAACTCTGATTTGTTCGGCTTTACGAGTAGGATTGAAAGTGAAAAAGTAAATATCAAATCCATCATTATAATAATAAACATTAGCCGCTGAAGGATTGCTACCAACTGCCGTAGCGAGAGTAAGTACATTCCCTTTATTCAGCATATCTAATATCTTTTTATCTAATTTATTTTGTTCCATTGGTTTTCCTCATTTAATTTTTTTATTTCTTTCATAATTCTTATCTTGGTAATTCTTTTGATAAACCTATTTTTAATATATTTACAATTTCATTAATCCAATTACTATTGTTTTTCGGTAAATTGGATTTCGCATCAAATATTTCAAGATAATGAACTTGTAGAATACGGTTCAGGATACTTTCCATTAGGAAAGCAACTGTAGTTGGATTTAGTTCGCTACGCAGTTCATTTCTTTCGATTCCGGTTTCAACAATTTCTGTAAGGTATCGAATTGCTTCGCTATGCAACTTTTGAATTATCGCCTTACCGTGTGGAGAATCATCGCTGTTTAACAAGCGGAAATAGATTCGTGCTAAGCGCGGATGTTTGTTTATAAACACTATCCCGGAATTAATGATCTTGCCAAAACGAGTGAAAAAATCATCGTTCTCAGATTCATCCCGCACCTTTGCCAAATAGGTTTTTACCTCGCGCAGAGCAATTTGATAAATATGATCGAACAGCAGATTTTTTGATTTGAAATAATTGAACAAAGAACCTTTGGAAATACCGGCTTTTTCCACAATTTTATTGACGCTGGCATTCTTAAAACCGTTATTGGAAAACTCATAAACGGAGGCATCAATTATGGATTTCTGCTTGGAATCTGCTAACTGGTCAAACTTATTTGTACTTGTATTTGTTGTATTCATTTCAATATTTCAAACAATAATGACCGGGTGGTCATTTGTAAGTTAAAAAAATATTAGGTTAAAGGGAAGGGGGAAATTTACCTAGAGTTTTGCCTGCAAGTTCGTATTCTCATTTCGGTGATAAATCTATTCTTTCATATCCTGTGAATATCGTCTGAAAATTTTCATGTGAATATATTATTTCCATCTCTTTCACTAAGAATTCCCATAAATTATTGAGTATCTCTAATACTTTAAAAAAATCATTATGTGCAATCAATTTTGGATTGTCAAAATAGTTTTGTTTAGTTAAAACAAGAAGTCTGAATTCGGACCAAAGTTTACATCTTTCTATATATTTCTTTTTAATTGCCGATAATTCACCTGTGGAATAATTCATAGAAATATCTACTCCAGGGTTGTGAATAAAGAAATTCCGATAATTCTTGATATCTACAGAAAATTTACTATATTTTTTTCTTTTAGATTTTTTTGGAATGAGTATTTTTAAGAAATTATGATCATGTTGAGGGTAATAGAAAATAGGTTTACCAGACGTGATCATTTTATTATAATGTGAAGGATATTTTTCATCAACCCATTTTGTGAATTCAGTTATTAATTCAGTTTTGGATAATTTCGACCTTTCTTCTATTTTAATAATTCCTAGACAATCCTCAACGACTATAATATTACGTGCCAGGGTTTCAACTGAATCAAAGATTAATCCAAAATGGAAATAGATATTTTTAAAAGTCTGTTTAGGATCACCAACATTGATATCCGAAATTGATATTCGAATAAAATTTAGGCTTTTCAATATTCCAAAATGAGATATTCCAATTTCTTCTAAATTTGGAAAAGTATCTATCCTCCAACTAGTGTCTCTTGGAACTCCAGTTAATGGGACAAGATATTTACTCCAAAAAATTTCAAAATTTGGAAAACTTTCCTCAATAGTTCTTGCTATATCTCTCGAAATATTATGGTTATCCAATTTCAATCGATATTCTAATTCATTCAATTTGATCATCGAAATGAGTTTTTTAATAAAATTTACAAATTATCTCGAATGTCTACGAATTTGCAGGCAATTACAGCTAACATTCCAATAAATGTAACTTTATCGATATTTTATATATAAATCCCCAATAACAATTGCTTTTACTTTCTCTTTTTGCATGCGCCACCGCCACTTCCACCAAAAATAATCATCATTCCAAAAATAAATCCGCAATTATACCAAGCTCCATTATTATGGACCTCATAAACAGTAATATTGTCATTAAATAATGAAATGATAAATGTGACTATCGCGATTAATCCATGCCATAATCCTTGCCAAAAACCGGCAACTTCTCCTTGAGAATTGACTGTATTAATAAGATTATTTGGTCCGGCTGTACATGCTGCTAAAATCATTAAAATAAATGATAATAAAATTAATAGGATTTTCTTATTCATAATGTTCTCCTAAGTTAATCATTTTGCCTTTTTTAAATTGTTCAAAATTTCTTCAACTGGAATTCCCATTTTCGAAAAAGCAAACCACTTTTTACCAAGGTCTTTAAGCGAAGCGCCGAAGTGGTAGACTTCTTTGTCATCAATAATCAGAAATCGGTCGTGAGCTTTTGTAAATTTCTTCAACTCAAGAGTAGAATATTGTGAATTAAATTTTTCTACATCAAGTAACATTGCTTTAGTTATTTTATTTGTAAAAATCGTTGCTGCAACATTCTTTTTCTTTTTAGTGAGCAAGTCCAATACTGTTTCATCAATATAATTATCAATCAGAAGAATTGATTTATTTGCTTTACGGATTAGTCCTGAAACAAATTTGTAGGCATCAAAGATCTGTCCATCAAAAAAGATACCTTGTTTTGGTTCTAAATCTTTACTTTGAAGTGCATCAAATAGCTTTTTAAAGTTTTTATCAGCTTCCAATTGTTTTAGTTCTACATTTTCCAATCGTTGAAAAATTCCTGCGTTTTGAGAAATAAATTTGCGCATACCAACAAAAGCATCTATAATTTGAATACTTACTTTTACAGCTGTTTCACTTCGCAGAATTGAGGATAACATTGCAACGCCCTGTTCGGTGAATACATAGGGCATATATTTGCGATGTTCGCCTCGTCCTTTTTCTAAGGTCGCATTTTGCGATCTTAAAGAATCATTGGTTGATATCGCAATTTGAGACATCAAGGTGTCATATTCATCCTTTGTCAATTGAAACATAAACTCCTTAGGGAATCTCGTTACATTTCTTTTGACTTGTTCATTTATCCGCCCGGTTTTGACATTATATAATTCAGCTAAGTCACTATCTAACATAACTTGAACACCGCGCATTGTATAAATAAGATTTTGAATCTTATCAGTATCAAAAACAGTTATTTTATTATTTGAAGCACTCATGATTGCCTATTCAGTATAAATAATTTTTACACATAAATCACAAACTCTCCCATCTCAATAATCTCCCCAATAATCACTGCTTTTATTTTTGATAATTCGTTGAATTTAGTGATATATTTTTCTGCTTTTTCAGCAGGTATGGAAATAAGCAATCCGCCGGAAGTTTGGGCGTCTGCTAAAAGTAATTTGTCTATATCCGTTAGGTGTTCACCAAATTGTACTTTTTCTTTAACAAATTTTAAATTCCGCTTGGTTCCGCCCGGTACAATTCCTTTTTCTGCAAGTTCTTTTACCAAAGGTAAAAAAGGTAATGTTGAGTAATCAATTTTTGCTGAAATACTACTTGCTTCACACATTTCTATTAAATGCCCAAGTAAGCCAAATCCGGTTACATCGGTGGCGGAATTCACACCAATTTCCGTCATTATTTCCGCAGCTAATTTGTTGAGCGTTGCCATAGATTGAGCAGACTTTGACATAGCTTCTTCATCGGCTTTGCCACCTTTTACTGCAGTGGCAATAATTCCTGTACCAAGCGGTTTGGTGAGTATCAGTTTATCGCCGGGTTGGGCATTGCTGTTGGTGATCAATTTATCTTCATCAACTTCGCCGGTGACCACTAATCCGTATTTTGGTTCGGGGTCGTCAATGCTGTGTCCGCCCACAATCGTAATTCCGGCTTCCTGTGCTTTGTCAATTCCCCCTTGTAAAATTTTAGTTAAGTCCGATTTTGGTAAAGTGTTTAGTGGAAAACCGATAATGTTCAGCGCAAAAATTGGTGTTGCGCCCATCGCATAAATATCCGATAAAGAATTTGCGGCGGCAATTTGACCAAATGTATATGGATCGTCATCAATCGGCGTAAAAAAGTCGACGGTTTGCACGAGCAATCTGCCATCGCTTAGGCGCACCACTGCCGCATCATCCTTATCGTCGTAATCGATAAGAATACGTTCATCCTTTTTTGACTTCAGCTGACCCAAAACTTGGGCAAGGTCTTCCGGACCTATTTTACACGCTCAACCGGAACCGTGTGTAAGGGTAGTTAATCGTATTTTTTCTTTTTTATCCATAATAGATTAAATATTAAGCTGGAATTTGCCGGATATTTTACCGAAATAGCAAACTATACGTTTTTAACGAGTTGTTTTATATCATCGACACTTGTGATTTTTGTATTCGCTAAATATTCAAGATGCATTGATTTGAAGATTGAGTTTATTTGAATATTCGCTACGTAATCTTTTAATGAAATCGGAATATGATTTGTTTTATATATTAACAGATCAAACGGGTAACTGATCTCAGTCGGTTTAAGTGATGAGATCGTTAATTGTTTTTCAAATATTTCACTGCGTCTTAATTGGATTTTCTTAATATCAACTTCATCGTCAAATTCCCACGGTGCAACTATTCCGGCAATAGATTTTAGATAGTCATATCCTTCTTTAAAGTGAGCTAAGAAATATTCAGCGAATTTTCCATGTCCCAGTTCGGAGTATAAAGTATCCTTAATTGATTTATTCATTTTTTCAAGATAGTGTTTCCACATCGAAAAATGTGAGCGGTATAAAAAATATCCAAACGAAGTACGGAAAGAATTATGTGTAGTAAAAAACGATTTTACTTCATATGATTTTTTCTTTAATCCATTTCTAAAATCAGTTGGGAAAAGATGTGTTGAAAACGGAATTGTTGACATGTCTTTTTTAATGAAATCTGTGGGTATGTCCAGTTCCTGAATATTGATTGTATATAATCTTTCCAATCCGCTGATAGTCAATTCTATAAAAGCACCCATATCACTGATCTTAATGAGATTACTCAGCGCTTTATCGAATGCCGGAAGGGTCGTAATAGACGGTATTGAAGTGTGCTTAGAAAGCTCAGGGAATAAGGCAATTTGTTTAGGGTCTGATTGCTCTTGCATAATGTCCTCCGGCTAAATATTACGCATAAAGTAAATAATCTAAAAGATTAAAACGAATAGCAAAAATTGTAACTAATTATTGAAAATACATCAAACATTTAAGTGTATTATATAAATATTAATTTAAATTACCTAGATTCGTTGCATTGCGTAATTTTTACTCAGTAACTTTCTGTTTATCATTAATATATATTTGTGATACTTTATAATAATTTGAATTTAAAACACGTCCAAACCCGAGTACTCGGAAAAATTTAATTCAATAATTAATCATACGAGATTTAAGTGCCAAAAACAAAAATTAAACACGTTGACCATGTAGTAATTCGCTTTGCAGGAGATTCCGGCGATGGAATGCAGTTGACCGGTTCACGTTTTACAGAATCTACAGCGATATTCGGAAACGACTTAAGCACTTTGCCGGACTATCCGGCGGAAATCCGTGCTCCTGCCGGTTCTTTGGCCGGTGTAAGTGTTTTTCAATTACATTTTAGTTCAAAAGATATACATACACCCGGAGACCAACCCGATGTATTAGTGGCAATGAATCCGGCTGCTTTAAGAGTGCATTTAGGTGATTTAGAACCAAATGGAATAATCATAGCAAACTCAAATGCATTTAGTGATAAAAACTTACATTTAGCCGGTTACGAATCAAATCCGCTAGAAGATGGCTCGTTGGAAAGTGAATATGAAGTTCATGCCATCAGGATGACAAGTTTAGTTACCAAAGCGTGCAAAAATATTGATCTTTCCTTAAAAGACGTGGAAAGAACAAAAAATATGTTCGCATTAGGTCTTTTATTTTGGATGTATAACCGAAGTACTGATACAACTGTAGAGTGGCTACAGAAAAAATTTAAAAATAAACCGGCACTGGTGGAGGCCAATATACGTGCTTTAAATGCCGGATATAACTATGGTAATACAACTGAGATATTTACCGTGCGGTACACAGTTGAAAAAGCCACTTTGCCTCCTGGTAAATACCGCAATATTAATGGTAATTATGCAATTAGTTTAGGTCTATTAGCTGCAGCGGAGAAATCGGGTTTACCTTTGTTTTTCGGCGGTTATCCGATTACCCCTGCCAGTGAAATATTACATTTTTTAGCAAGTTATAGAAATTTTGGAGTAAAAACATTTCAGGCTGAAGATGAAATTGCCGGAATCTCTGCTGCGATTGGCGCATCTTTTACCGGCAATTTAGCATGTACGGCAACATCAGGACCTGGAATGGCACTTAAAACCGAGGCGTTGGGATTAGCGATAATGGCTGAGTTGCCGTTGGTTATAGTAAACGTTCAACGGGGTGGTCCAAGTACGGGATTACCAACCAAGACGGAACAATCCGATCTTTTTCAAGCTGTAATGGGAAGAAATGCCGATGCCCCTATACCGGTGATTGCTCCGTCAACTCCCGGGGATTGTTTTTATGCAGCATTTGAAGCTAGTCAAATTGCTATCAAATATATGACTCCTGTAATTGTCCTCTCGGATGGTTATCTTGCTAACGGTTCCGAACCGTGGCCCATACCTAAAATGGACGAGTTGCCTAAAATTAATGTAAAGTTCGAGACCGAATACAATGGAAACAATAAATACCTTCCATATAAGAGAGATAAACAAACTTTAGCGCGCCCTTGGGCGATACCCGGAACGCCTAATCTTGAGCATCGCTTAGGCGGATTGGAAAAGGAAGATGTTACCGGTGATGTTAACTACGAAGCTGATAATCATCATTTGATGACGATACTTCGTGCACAGAAGATAGCAAATATTGCTAATGATTATCCCCCAACAAAAGTGTTTGGAAAAGATAATGGTGATTTGTTGATACTAACTTGGGGAAGCACATTCGGTCCCGGTCGTGTTGCTGTCGAGAGGTTACATAAAGATAAACTAAATGTAAGTCACGTTCATTTACG
>CBDURO010000010.1:0-52241 GCA_965369995.1 uncultured bacterium
CTTGATTTTCTACGTAATGAATTGCACTTAACCGGCGCTAAGGAAGTCTGCGCCGAGGGTGAATGTGGAGCGTGCACAGTAATTATGGATGGTAAAATCGTTAATTCCTGCTTGGTATTTGCAGTTGAAGCAAACGGTTCGGAAATCACTACCATTGAAGGAATTGGAAAAGCAGATGAACTTTCCGGATTACAACAAGCATTCGTGGATTATCACTCCGTGCAGTGCGGATATTGCATTCCCGGCATGATATTAGCAGGTGAACAATTGTTAAAGGACAATCAAAATGCAACTGAAGAGGAAATTAAACAGGGAATAGCCGGAAATATTTGTCGCTGTACCGGTTACACAAAAATTATTGATGCCGTTTATTCATTAACCACGAATTCCACGAAAAACACGAATTAAAATGCAATATTTCTGTCCGAATGCAATTGATGATTATTATTCAATTTTTGATGAAATAGGAAAACAAAAATTCACATTATTTGCCGGTGGAACGGATTTAATTCCGCGCTACGAACGCGGACAGAAGTTGCCGGAAACAATCATTGATTTAAAAAAACTTCCCGATTTTACCGGAATTAAAAAGGTTGGAGATAATATTGAAATCGGTGCGGGAACTACTATTGAAGAACTAAAAAATAATGATCTGATAAAAACACATTTTAACGCACTATTTCAATCAACAACTGATTTTGGCAGTGTGCAAATCCGCAATCGCGCTACGATTGGCGGAAACATTTGTAACGCCTCACCTGCCGGAGATACTTTACCGGTATTATATGCTTTTAACGCAAAATTATTACTTCGTAATAAAAATGGTGATCGGACTGTTCCCATTGATGAATTCGTACTTGGTCCTGATAAAACTGCAATTAAAAAAGGAGAAATATTACAAGCGGTAATACTACCACTATCAAATTCAAATTCAATATTTTACAAACTTGGTTTGCGTGAAGCAATGGCTATTTCTGTTATTAATTTCACAATCGTATATGACCAAAATCAGCTGACAATTACCTTAGGTGCAGTCGCACCTACTATTATCAAATTAACCGGACTGGAAAAATATAACATTGATCAAATTTTAGAAAAGGTCGATAGTGCTATTTCACCAATTGATGATATTAGAGCAACAGCGCGATATCGACGGAAAGTGCTACAAAATATGCTAAGATTTGAATTATCTAAAATCGTTAAAAAATAATGTCAGATAAACTCTATCCCCTGCCGTTATATAAATTACTTACATGGATACTTCGCGAAGAACAGCACGGTAAAATATTTGGATATTATAAGGAGCTGTTCTTCATTCCAAAAACGGAAGATCTATTTCGGATGGAGCGCTACAGACAAATGCTGGAAACACCGATTGGTGTGGCTGCCGGGCCACACACGCAACTTGCACATAATATTGTATTAGCTTGGTTATTTGGAGCGCGCTATTTGGAACTCAAAACTGTGCAGACTTTGGACGAAATTGAAGTAACTAAACCATGCATTGACATGACCGATGAGGGTTACAATTGCGAATGGTCACAGGAGTTGAAACTGCGGCAATCGTTTGATGAGTATTTGAATGCCTGGATAATAATTCACATTTTAAAAGATAAATTTAGTTGGGGTAAACCAGAAACACCCGGGTTCATTTTTAATATGAGCGTCGGCTACGATTTAAATGGAATTTTGAACGCCAATGTACAAGATTATTTTGCACTAATGAATAATTGCGATTCTGAATTAAATCAAAAGTTAGATGAAATTTCCGATATTTATCCGAATGTAAAAAATATAACCATATCTTCTCAAATAACTGATAATATTACACTTTCTACTATGCATGGGTGCCCATCAGATGAAATTGAGAAAATCGGAAAATATCTGATCGAACAACGGAAATTGCACACTGCTATCAAATTAAATCCAACATTGCTTGGACCTGAAAAACTGCGTCAGATCTTAAATAAAGATCTAAGTTTTGACGATATTATTGTACCCGATGAAGCATTTGAACACGATTTAAAATACGATGATGCACTTGCTCTCATCAAAAACCTTCAAAAATCCGCCGAGCGAAATAATGTAGAATTTGGATTAAAGTTAACCAACACTTTAGAAGTACTTAACGCCCGACAAGTTCTGCCAAAACAGGAAGTTACAAATTATATGAGCGGCCGTGCTTTACACCCGATAAGCGTTAATCTTGCAGCGCAACTGCAGGCAGATTTTGATGGACAACTTGATATTTCCTTTTCCGCCGGTACAGATGCATTCAACATCGCCAAAATTTTAGCATGCAATATCAAACCTGTAACCACTTGCACCGATATCCTTAAACCGGGCGGCTATGGTCGGCTAAAACAGTATCTTGATAATATACGCACGGAGTTCAGCTCCGTTGGAGCACAAAATATTGATGAATATATCATCAATTTGGGTGGTAAAACCGATGTAGAACAATCTGGATTGCTAAACCTAAATAAATATTTAAAAGAGGTAATTCAAAATCCTGCCTATCAAAATCAATTTACCGGATTTGAATCAATTAAAACTACCCGCGAATTGACGCAATTCGATTGCATTAAAGCGCCTTGCATTGGCAATTGCGCAACAGATCAGCACATTCCTGAATATATTTATCACACCGCTCAGGGCGATTTTGACAAGGCGTTTGAAGTGATTATGCAGACCAATCCCCTCCCCGGAATTACCGGTGCAGTCTGTGATCAGCTTTGTGCATTAAAATGCACTCGCAGCAACTACGATAATCCGCTATTAATACGAGATATAAAACGATATGTTACTGAATTTGGATCGAAGAATTTTTCTATGAATAAAATTGCTCAAAATAATATTAATATAGCAATTATTGGTGGCGGTCCGGCTGGGTTATCATGTGCATATTTTTTAGCATTAGCGGGATGTAAAGTAGAAATATTCGAAGCAAAAGGTTATTGCGGTGGAATGGTGTCTGAGGCAATTCCACGTTTTAGATTGTCCGAGGAAGCATTTCAAAATGATGTTGAAAGAATTCTGAATTGGGGTGTTCAAATACATTACAATTCTAAAATTGATACACCCAAATTCAATCAATTGCGTAAACAATTTGATTATGTGTATATTGCTGCTGGAGCACAGAAAAATAAAAAACTTCACATTGATGGTGAAAATTTGGAGAACGTAATCGAACCGGTTAAATTTCTTGCTGAAGTTAAGCAAAATCAGACGGTTAATTTAGGCAACAATGTTGCCATTATTGGTGGCGGCAACACAGCCATGGATGCTGCACGAACAGCAATACGTTTAGTTGGAAAGAATGATATAGTTACGATTCTATACCGCCGGACACGAAAAGAAATGCCGGCAGAGGATGCAGAAATTCAAGCTGCTTTGGACGAAGGTGTTAAGCTAATTGAGCTGGTTTCGCCAGTTTCGATCAGCGGAAACGGGAAAGTTCAAAGCATCACATGCCAAAAAATGAAATTAGGTAAACCGGATGCTTCTGAAAGAGCGCGACCAGTGCCAATTCCTAATTCTGAATTTACTATAACTTTAGATTCTATTATACCTGCTATCGGGCAGGATATTGAATTGGATTTTCTTGGCGAACAAAAATTAGATGTTGATAAAAATACTGGTGCAACTAGCATCACAAATGTATTTGCGGGTGGCGATGCAATTCGCGGTGCGGCAACTGTTGTAGAAGCCGTGGGTGACGGAAAATCCGCTGCACAGAATATATTGAAAAATGCCAAGATTTGCGGAAATATTCTCGCAAATTCCAATAAAGTTATATCAGAAATCGAATTTCAACAGAAGGCAATTCAGCGCGAATTCGGAATTTCCGTACCAAAATATCCTTCGGGAAATCATTTGAATTTTGATATGATCCATAGGACAATGACAAAAGCTGAAGTAGTGAAAGAAGCAAATCGCTGTCTTTACTGCGACGAAGTATGCAGTGTTTGCGTTTATGTATGTCCGAACTTGGCAAATTATCAATACAAAGCTGCGCCAATGAAAGCAAGTGTGCAAAAAGTCGCGCAAGCAGATGGTGAAATCACTATTTCTAATTTAGCACCCATTGTATTTGAACAGAATACACAAATTATTACCATCGGTGATTTCTGTAATGAATGCGGCAATTGCGATACTTTTTGTCCCACAGCAGGTGCACCGTACAAAACCAAACCACATTTATATTTGGTAAAAGATAGTTTTCTTAAAGAACCTGAAGGTTACTTTATCGAGAACGATCATATACATTACAAAAATGATGATTTTATTGAGATTATGAAGATTGAAGGAAATCATCTATTGTACTCAAATAATTATCTCTCCGCTATTTTTGATATGTCATCTTTGGTTATCAAAATCTTACATTCAAAGATTAATTACGATTACTTGTGGTCAAGCAAGAATGCTATTCAGATGGCATATTTGTTGTTGAATTTGAAGGATGAGTTCCTTTTTAGTAAAGCGTAATATGTAATGAGTAATATGGAATTATTATTATTTTACCCCCTCTATCCCGCAAACCGGGATTTCTCCCCCATAACGGGGGAGACGACCGAAGGACGGAGAGAGTTTTTACACACCCCGTCTCCCGCCTGCGCCAGGGCTCTGGCGGACAGGTAAGAGGGGAATATTTTTTGTGCAATTTGAGAAATTCGTGGTTAAAAAATGAAAAAAATATTGATTAAAAATCCGCTGTTGATCGCGACAATGAATGATGAACAACTAGAATTTTCCGGCGGTCATCTTCTAATCGAAAATGATAAGATCATTTCAATCGGTAAAAATAACTTAAATCTAGAAGTTGACGAAATAATTGATGCACGTAGTATGGTAGTTTTACCGGGATTTATTAATACTCATCATCATTTTTATCAGACACTTACACGAAATATTCCAAAAATGCAAAATGCACCGTTATTCAGTTGGTTAAATGATCATTACGAATTGTGGAAAGAGTTAACGGAAGAGGGTGTAACAATCAGCACAAAAACTGCAATCGCCGAATTAATGAAATCCGGCACCACAACAAGTTCCGATCAGTTGTATTTATTTTCGCAGAAAACTTCTGCTCAATTAATTGACAATGAAATTGAAGCAGCTAAAGAAATGGGAATCCGTTTTCATCCGACACGCGGGTCAATGTCACTTGGCAAATCCAAAGGCGGTTTACCACCTGATGATGTAGTCCAAACCGAAGCAGAAATACAAGCGGATACGGAACGTTTAGTTACCAAATATCATGATGAATCAGATGGATCAATGCTAAGAATAGCACTTGCTCCATGTTCTCCATTTTCCGTCACACCTGAACTAATGCGTGCTACTGCAGAATATGCCAAAGCAAATAATCTATTAATACATACACATCTTGCTGAGTCACTTGACGAGGAAAAATTCTGTGTCGAAAAATTTGGTAAACGACCGACTGAATATGTAAAATCATTAGGATGGATTATTAAAAATGCTTGGTTTGCGCATTTGGTTCATCTTAATGATGATGAAATCAAATTAATGGGAAAAGCCGGTTGCGGCGTATCTCATTGTCCATCATCAAATTTGCGATTAGGCTCAGGAATAGCCCGAATAAAAGAAATGATTGATGCCAGCATTTCTGTTAGTTTAGCAGTGGATGGAAGCTCATCAAATGATTCAAGTAACATGTTAAGTGAAATACGCAATGCATTATTATTGTCACGTTTAAGGAAAGAGGAGCATTGGCTTACCGCTAGGGATGTTCTTTGGATGGCAACACGTGGAGGAGCACAAGTATTAGGAAGAAATGACATTGGTCAGTTGGCGGTTGACAAGCAAGCTGACATTGCAATGTTCTCAGTAGATGACCTTGAATATGCCGGAGGGATGTCTGATCCATTAGCATCATTGGTATTCACCGTTAGAACTTCACCGGTTGATTATCTAATAATTAATGGTAAAATTCAAGTACGGAATGGAAAGCTTAATTTTGATGAAAAGAAGCACGTTCGAGAACATAATCAGATAAGCGCTGAAATGCTGAGAAAAGCAACTAAAAATTCAGGTATAAATTTTATTGGAGAATGATATGTGGTCGTCAATAAAGAATATAGATATTCCTACATCTTTTAAACAAGCGATTGAATATCAGTCAAAATCCAAAAGTGTTTTGTTTGGTGGCGGAACGTATCTTGTAGCCGAAAAAAGTACAAAAATAAATAATCTAATAGATATTAATGGTATTGTAGATAATTCTATTGAGATTAATGATGATTCAATTATAATCGGCGCCGGTTCAACAATCCAAGATATGATTGACGAATTAGCTGACTTTTCACTGTTTGTTGAAGCGGTAAAATATTCTTGTTTTTCTAAGAACATCCGTAATCAGCGTACTATTGGCGGTGAAATTGCTCAGAAGCGTGTGCAATCCGAACTATTTACATACTTAGTGGCAATCAATCCGATTATCGAAATTAGAACACCTGACAAAGAGAATATTCATCTTAGGGAATGGGATGGAAAAGGAATAATCAATAAGATAATAATTAAAACAATTGATCTGAAAACATCCGGATTCGAACGTTTTGCACTTTTACCGTCAGCTCCGGCATTTTTGATTGTTGCAGTCGTTAGACGAGCTATGGAATTAGACTTTGTCATATCAGGTAAAGCTAAAAGAGTTTATGGACACACAATAAAACTTGCTGATTTCAATAAGAATATCCTAAAGAAAATTATAAATGAGTCAGTAAAATATTTTGAGGATGACCAATACGGTTCTTTAGAATATAAGAAATCGCTAATCGAGACCGGTATCCAAAGAGCAGTGGAGAAGATATGAAAATAAAATTTATATTAAATAAAAAAACAATTGAGACCGATGTAAAAATCGGGCAAACATTACTTGAATATCTTCGTGAAAATGGAATTTACAGCGTGAAATATGGATGCGATAACGGTGAATGCGGATCATGTACAGTGTTGGTTAATGGTAAGGCACAAAACTCATGTTTAATGCTGATGCATACCGTAAGTAATTGCAAGATCGAAACGGTGGAATCATTTTCGGATCATAAAACATTACATCCTCTGCAAAAGTCATTTTTGGATGAAGGTGCTGTGCAATGCGGGTATTGCACACCGGGGATGATATTGTCATCTGAAGCACTTATTCGTGAAAAAACCAATCCGAATGAGAATGAAATTAAAGACGCGCTTGCCGGAAATCTATGCCGATGTACCGGATATGTAAAACCGATCAAGGCGGTGCAAAAATGAAGACAATCGGTAAAAAAACAATCAGAGTTGACGGAGAGTCGTTGGTCAAAGGCAAGCCGGTATTTGCGGATGATATTCAGATAAATGATATGCTATATATTAAAATTTTGCACAGCCCAATTGCACACGCTAAAATTAAAAATATTGATACAACTAAAGCTATGGCGATTGACGGCGTAGCGGCGGTTTACACTCACAAGGATTTTAACAAACATTATTACACAACCGCCGGGCAAGGTTATCCTGAACCATCGCCGCGTGATTACCTTATTTTAGACGATACTGTACGATTTGTAGGTGATAATGTTGCGTTTGTGGCTGCTGAGTCTCTTGATATCGCTGAAAAAGCGATAGAAGCTATAAAAGTAAATTATGACTCATTACCTGCTAATTTTGACGATACCAAAGCGACAAATAGTCCGCAAATTCATCCGAGTAAAGGACCAACCGGAATTCACGACGTAAAACGGAACATCGCGGCTAATTTGGAAGCGGAAGTTGGCAATACAAAAAAGGCATTAGCGAAAGCGGATTTTGTTTTCAGCAAAGAATACTCCACTCCCTATGTTCAGCAAGCGCATATTGAGCCGCATATCACATTGACGTGGTTGGATGAAAACGGTCGTTTGGTAATACGCACAGCTACGCAAGTTCCATTCCATGTAAGGCGAATTGTTGCCGAAGTACTTGATTTTCCAATTCGCAAGATTCGCGTAATCAAACCACGGGTTGGCGGCGCTTTTGGCGGTAAACAAGAAATCTTAAATGAAGAAATCTGCTCGGTGGTTACTCTTAAAACAGGTCGTCCGGCGCGGATTGAATATACAAGAGAAGAAGAATTTTATGCGGCACGTTCACGTCATCCGCAGAAAGTTAAATTTACATTTGGATTAAACAAGAAACATGAATTTCAAGCGATGGAGATGGACATCCTCGAAAACTGCGGTGCATACGGTCCGCATGCCTTAACTGTGATGTCCGTAACTGCACAAAAAGCGCTGTCATTATACCGCTGTCCTAACATTAAGCTTGTAGCAAACGCTGTCTATACTAATCTGCCGATTGCAGGTGCGTACCGTGGCTATGGCGCTCCACAGGGATTTTTCCCGTTAGAATCAATAATTGACGAAATGGCAATCGAATTAAATATCGATCCAATTGAATTACGAAAGAAAAACCACGTCCAGCTTGGCGAAGATATTCCAATCGGAGAAATTATTGGAGAAGGCGGTGACGGATTTCCGGTGATTGTACGATCAATGGGACTTACCGAATGTTTGGAAGAAGGGAAAAAACTAATCGGTTGGGATAAGATAAAATCGCAAAAACAAAGTGGTGTCGTACGGCGCGGAGTTGGTGTCGCGGCAGCCGGGCAGGGCTCAGGAATACCCGGAATTGACATGGGTGCGGCATTCATCAAAATGAATGAAGATGCTAGTTTTAACTTACTTATCGGAGCAACAGATTTAGGCACCGGTTCGGACACAGCACTTGCTCAAATTGCCGCGGAAACACTTGAAGTATCGGTTGATAGTATTATTGTATATTCATCTGATACAGACTTTACACCATTTGATAAAGGGGCTTACGCAAGCAGTACAACGTACATATCGGGAACCGCTGTAAAGAAGGCGGCGGAGAAAGTAAAGGCACAAATATTGGACATCGGCCAAAGAATATTGGGCGTTAAAAAAGCGGAAATCCGCAACGGATGGGTCATCGACCCGACAAGTCGGGTCGGGGAAAAGATCAGCTACGCAGACATTTGCACCAAGGCATTTTACACCGATGAACAACAGCAGATCATGGCGGGGGCATCGCATATGAGCTATGACTCCCCCTCACCCTATAACGCGACTTTTGCCGATGTGAGTGTGGATACGGAAACCGGAATTGTTACCGTGAATAAAATTGTATCGGTTACGGATATTGGACAGGTGATCAACCCGCAAATGAGCGAAGGACAGGTGGAAGGCGCTATTCCGCAATCGCTTGGTATGGCGCTAACAGAATTTATGATATTCGATGACAAGGGCGCGCCGATCAATACAGATTTCAATAATTATCATATTTATACGGCGATTGACATGCCGGAGATCATTACAAAATTTGTTAATACGCACGAACCAACCGGTCCGTATGGTGCTAAAGCGGTGGCAGAGATACCAATCAATGGTCCTGCTCCGGCAGTTGCCAATGCCATCTTTAACGCCGTAGGCGTTAGAATCAGGAATTTGCCGATTACACCAGAAAAGGTTTTGAGAGGTATTAGTAGTAAATAAATATTTTATGAATCTATCTGAAGAATTTATTTATAACCTAACTAAAAAATCATTTTTATCTTTATGGACATATCCAAATCCTATTAGAAAAAAAAATAAAGAATTATGTGATATTTTAATTTTTAGTCACCCTCACATCATAATCATATCAGTAAAAGAAATATTACCAACTGACAGTGGTGATTTTGAAGTTGATTGGGAAAGGTGGAAAAAAACTGCACTAGAAAAATCATTTAAGCAAATTTATGGTGCTGAACGATTTCTTGAATCTGTGGATTACTTAATTACACCTGATACTTCTCATAAATTTGAATTACCTGATAGAAATGAAAGAAAATATCATAGAATTGCTATAGCAATTGGCGGAGAAGAGAGAATGCCATTGATGTGGGGAGATATGGGAAAAGGATTTATTCACGTCTTTGATAAAATTTCAAGTGATATTATAATATCTGAATTAGATACTATTACTGATTTTGTAAAATACTTAACTAGAAAAGAAGAATTATATGAAAACTACGGCTATGATAAAATAATTATTACAGGCAGTGAAGAAGATTTGCTTGCACAATATTTGGGAAATTCAGAATCCTTCGATACAAAATACACTAAAATATTTTTGGATGTAGGGTTGTGGGATGGATATATTAATAACGAATCAAACAAAAAATGGAAAGAAGATATTAAAGGAAGCTATGCTTGGGACAACATTATTGAGCAACTTATAAAAGATTATAAACAAAATAGGATGCTATCAGATATTAACTATAGTGAATTTGAATTAGTTATGCGAACAATGGCAAAAGAGTCAAGAGAAAATAGAATAATACTTTCCAAAGAATTTGTTGATTTTTTTAATAAACCTAATATTCGTTCACGACCTGTCGCTTCGTATTCAGGTATTAGCTACGTCTTTTTAACTACCAAACGTAACGAAGACAGAAAAGATAGAAAAATAGAATTGATTGGAAGGTGTATGATTGTAAGAGTATTAATACCTGAATCTGATACAGTTATAGGTATTGCTACTGAGAAAAATGATGGGGAAAGAGGTTTTTCTTTAGATGTTGCATATTTGTACAGACCAATAATTTCAGAAACAGACAAAAACAACATAGATAAAATGGTTAATGAACTTGGTTGGTTTAAAAAATCATATAATAAAATAAATGCAAAAAACTAAACTAGGACCAAGTACATTTATAATAGTTAGTTTTTTGCTTTTTAATAGTTTTATGGGATGCAAAATAACTGAAGAAATCGATGAAACACCCAAAGAAACCATTCCGTTTGTAATTGAGAATTTAGGTGTCAATTTTGCTAAGTATGATTCAACCACCGGTTATGCCGGTGATTTTTATTTTGATGATAATATGATAAAAATGTTTGGTGAATTTGGCGGTTATACATACGATCCACAGGGTAATATAAAAGAATTACCACATTTCACTTATACTTTAAGAAGTGATGCTAAGATATTTGCAGTTTCCGAGGGCATTGTGCACAGATTTTTAGATCAAGACGGATCCGGAGATTATGAGTTTTCTATTCGCTCAATAAATGACACTACATTTGACATTGGGTACGATCATATGTCCAATCTACAGATTGCAAAAGGTGATACAGTGAAACCAGGTGATTTTTTGGGAAATCCGTTACCTTGGCCCGGGCAAGACTTAGGGACGATGGAGATAATGATCGTTAATACCGAGAGAAGATTAGCCTACTGCCCTTTTGCATTATTCAACGAGGATAGTGTTGATGTATATCAACAAAAAGTAGTACAGTTAATGAAGGATTGGGAAGAATTCAAGGGTGATACAAGCATCTATGACGAAGAGAATTATACTCTTCCCGGTTGCCGATATGAAACTATGGTAACCTATTAAAATGGAAATTTATTTATGAGTAAAACTAAACTTGGACCAAGTACTTTTCTATTTCCAAAACCGACCTTGCTTGTTGGTGCAATGGTAAATGGAAAACCCAATTTTATGACGGCGAGTTGGAGCGGAATTGCCTGCCATAATCCTCCGGCAATTGCCGTGGCAATTAGGAAAGAAAGATATACTTATGGCGGAATAATTGAAAATAATGTTTTCTCGATAAATATACCTGGCTCCAACCTTGCCAAAGAAACGGATTTTTGCGGAATTTATTCCGGCAGAGATACAGACAAGACGAAATTATTCAATGTGTTTTATGGAAAAATTGATACCGCTCCGCTGATAGAGGAATGTCCGCTGAATTTAGAATGTAAAGTGATCCATTCCGTTGAAATTGGCACGCATACCCTGTTCATTGGAGAGATCATGGAAACGCACGTTAATGAAGATTGCTTAACCAATAATAAACCGGATATCAAAAAAATCGATCCCATCATTTATGCAACGGGTACACGGAAATATCACCGTGTTGGTGATGAAATTGGCAGAGCGTACAAAATTGGGGATAAAGATAACAATAAATTAAATAAGGATTAAATTATGAAAATATATATAAGTGCAGATATTGAAGGCGTTTGCGGTTCAACCCACTGGGATGAAACTGATAATAATAAGGAAGATTATGCCGAATTTAAAAAACAGATGACAGCCGAGGTGGCAGCGGCGTGTAAAGGTGCAATGGCTGCCGGAGTAAAAGAGATTGTAGTGCAAGATGCTCACGGTACCGGTCGAAACATAATTGCCAAAGAATTGCCGGATGGCGTAAAACTAATCCGTGGCTGGAGTGGTCACCCAAATGCCATGGTACAAGAATTGGACAAATCTTTTGATGCGGTTATCTTCATAGGCTATCATTCACGTGCCGGTTCAGGCGATAACCCGATGGCTCATACAATGCGCAGTTCTTATGTCGATTATCTAAAAATTAATGATCATTATGTATCCGAATTTTTATTACACGGAATATTGGCAGCTACTATTGGTGTTCCTGTCGCCTTCCTTGCCGGCGATGCAGGATTATGCGATGAGGTGAAATCAATCAATAAGAATATCACTACCGTTGCAGTGAAAAAAGGTGTTGGTGATTCGACCGTCAATTTACATCCTAAAGAAGCGATTGAAAAAATATGGCAAGGCATTGAAAGCGCTTTACAAAGCGATTTATCTAAATGTCATCTTCCCAAATATGATGAATACTCTGTTGAATTACGATTTAAAAAACAACAACTAGCGTTCGATGCATCATTTTATCCCAGGTGTAAATTAATTGAGCCACAAACAATTACTTTTAAGACAACTGATTATTTTGAAGTAATGCGGATGATGCATTTTATAATAAAATAATGTTTATATATTAATAAACTCCTGATTTGTATAATTCAATCAATTGTTATACATTTCAAGCGGTGAGTTAATTAGTTTAATATTTATTTATATATGTTTATCGAATTCAAAGATGTAGCAATACAAAAAATGACCGCTACTCGTAAACGGTATTTTGGTCGTGTACCTGATGTTTTTACTAAGATGTACCAATTCACACGAGCTAAAACCGCACGAGCATTAGGTTATTATCCATATTTCCCAAATATTGAAAAATCTGATGCAACTGAAGTAACAATAGACGGCAAAAAGAAAATAATGTTAGGGTCAAATAATTATCTTGGTTTGACAACTCATCCAAAGGTTATTGAAGCCGGAGTGAAAGCCCTAAAGAAATACGGTTCCGGGTTAACCGGCAGCCGATTTCTTAATGGAAATATAATGCTACACAATGAGTTAGAAAAAAAACTCGCCAAATTTGTAAACATGGAAAAAGCATTAGTATTTTCAAGTGGATATGGTGTAAATCTAGGAGTTATCGCTGCTGTTGCCAGTCATAATAATTATGTTTTTAGTGACGAGTATAATCACGCTTCAATCATCGACGGGATCCGTTTTTCCGGTGCAATAAAACGAAAATATATGCATAACGATATGAAAGATTTAGCATATCATTTGGCTTCTGCTGATCCAAATCGTGCACGTTTTATTGTTACTGATGGAGTATTTAGCATGGAAGGGGATATTGCTAAAATTAAAGATATTATACGATTAGCACACAAATATCACGCACGTGTAATGGTTGACGATGCACATTCGCTTGGTGTTTTGGGTCCCAAAGGGAATGGTACCGCAGCACATTTCGGTGTAAGCAATGACATAGACTTAATAATGGGGACTTTTAGTAAATCTCTCGGCAGTATCGGTGGTTTCATCGCGGGCGAAGACGCAATAATTGATTATCTTAAACATCATACGCGGACAATGATTTTTACTGCATCACTTCCGCCTTCGAGTGTTGCCTCTGTTATAACAGCTTTAGAGCTTACTGAAAATGAACCTGAACGTCGGGAAAAATTGATAGAAAATGCTGAATATATGCGCAGTAATTTAAAAACAATGGGATATGATGTCGGCAAAAGTTCAACTCCAATAATTCCAATTATTATCGGAAAAGATATTAAAACATTTTATATGTGGAAAGATTTATTGGCTGCCGGTGTATATACAAATCCGATTGTCTCTCCAGCTACTCCACCTGGACGGGGCTTATTGCGGACAAGCTATATGGCAACACATACCCGCGAGCAGTTAGATTTCTGCCTCGAAATGTTCGATAAAATCGGTCATCAAAGACGTGTATTAATATAAATTTATTCCCTCTTTTTGATGTCAGATAATTCTAAAGTTATTTTAATTACCGGTACATCTTCTGGTATCGGCAAAGCCTCTGCTGAATATCTATCAAAGCAAGGTCATACTATATTTGGCACATCACGCTATCCGGGTTCCTATCCAAAACCGAATGACTATACGATTTTACAAATGGATGTGACCGATAATACATCAATTCAAAATGCAATAAATCAAATTATAGAAAACGAAGGCAAACTAGATGTTTTAATTAATAATGCTGGTTTTGGTATCGCAGGAGCGATTGAGCACACGTCGATTGATAAAGCGAAAGAACAATTTGAAACCAACTTTTTTGGAACAGTTCGCTTAATAAAATCAGTCTTGCCAATTATGCGCAAACAAGATGCCGGATTAATTATTAATATTAGCTCAATTGGCGGAGTAATTGGATTACCTTATCAAAGTATGTACAGTGCTTCAAAATTTGCAATAGAAGGACTTACCGAATCATTATATAAGGAAACACATTCTTCAAAGGTAAAAATTACAATGATTGAACCCGGTGATTTTAAAACCGGATTTACAGAAAAAAGAGAAATCCCAAAAACTGTTACTAAATCAACAAATTTTCAAACTACTTTAAAAATTATTGAAAATGACGAAAATTCAGGTCAAGATCCAATAATGATTGGAAAACTGTTAAATAAAATTATAAACACTTCAAATCCGAGACTTCGCTACACAGTTGGTGCTCTTGATCAAAAACTCGCAGTCTTTTTAAAAAGATTATTACCTAATCGTCTTTTCGATTGGATAATAATGAAGCATTATAAGGTTATTTGATTGTAATTTATCGGTTTCGGTGTTCTACTCATCAATATTTTTAGCTTCTATACCTTTCCAATAAATATTAGAAGTTTGTTCTTGTGACATCTTCTTAAACTTCGTCTTTGCAAATCGTTTAAAATAATTACGCGTAAACGGAATCAGTAACATAAATCCAAGGATATCGGTAAGTAAGCCCGGTGTTAAAAGAACAATTCCTCCAATTAAAATTAATAATCCATCGACTAATTTATCGGCGGGCATTAGACCGGCGTTTAAATCTTGCTGAATCTTATACCATATTGTTAATCCGTACAATTTTGCAAGATATGCGCCTAAAATCCCTGTCCCAATGACCAAAAATATTGTTGGCCAAAAACCAAAAAGGGAACCTAACTTGATTAGGATTAGTACTTCAATTAGAGGTACACTAATGAAAAGCAGTAAAAGCTTTGCAAACATTGTTAAATTTATTATTATTTATTGATTAAATATGCAATATTTATCACTTTTAAGGTACTAAAAATGAAAAAGTTCCTGTCATTCATAATAATTTTTTTAATAATCCAATTCGGATCAATCAGCTTTGCTCAATCACAACAGTTACAAAAACAATCTTCGCACATGTCAAAACAGTGGTCTGACAAAGCAAATGCTATGGTTAAATACCAGATTGAAAAACGCGGTATTACAAATACCAATGTCCTGCAAGTGATGCGAAATACACCACGTCATTTATTTGTCCCCTCAGCTCTATCTTCTATGGCATACAATGACTATCCATTACCAATCGGCAAAGAACAAACAATATCGCAACCATATATCGTAGCATTAATGACTGATCTTCTAGGACTTAAAGGCGATGAAAAAATACTTGAGATAGGTACAGGTTCGGGCTATCAGGCTGCAGTACTATCTCAACTTGTGGATTCGGTTTATACTATTGAGATTGTTGAATCCCTAGCAAATAGCGCCCAAATACGATTAGATAATTTGAATTATAAAAATGTTGTAGTTAAATATGGTGATGGATATAAAGGATGGCCTTCCGCAGCTCCATTTGACGCAATCATAGTTACTGCTGCACCGAAAAAAGTACCACAAATACTAATTGACCAACTGAAAGTAGGTGGTTGTATTGTAATACCGGTGGGAGATAAATGGCAGGAATTACAGTTAATAACTAAAATTAATAAAAATAAGATAAAAAAGAAGACTATAATCCCAGTTAGATTTGTTCCAATGGTTCATCCAACTGAATAATTATATTATTTATATTCTATTTTCTTTCAGGTAAGTAACCTGCTTCACGGATTGCTTCTTCGATTTTATCGATACTAACATCGCCGTCAACCCCTACAGTTTTCTCATCAATATTAACTGAAACTTTTGTCACACCCTCCAATGAATTCAGTTTATTTTCAATAGTCATTTTGCAATGTTTACAAGTCATATCTCCAACAATAAATTTATTTTTCATCTCAACCTTCTCTTGTTTGAATTTTATAAGCCCAATAAAAATAATAATAGCTAAAAGAATACCGCTAACTATCCGTAAAGTAAGCGATACATGTTCTCCATGCGGAGAAATTATACTTAATTCTCCACCTAAAATTGCAAATACATAATTAAATACTATTCCTGCAATTAAAGAAATTGAAACAATGGAAATTATATAAAGGTAAAATGCTCTTTTACCAAGCTTTGAACGTACAAAAGATAGTGTTACGGCATTTGTCGCAGGACCTGCGATTAAGAATACCAAAGCTGCACCCGGAGAAAAACCCATTTGTATAAATGCTGCGCCGATCGGTATTGAACCGGTAGCACATACGTAAAGTGGCAATGCTATTCCCAACATAATTATAAAATGCATCCATTGATAGGGAAGAAATTTTTCGATTAATTCTTGGGGTATAGCAGCTGTTAGTATTCCCCCGATTAGAACACCTATTATTAACCATTTACCTATATCCTCCGCCAACTCATAGAATCCGTATTTAAACACCTCTTTGATTTTTGCTTTGATATTAATGTCACTTTTTGAATGACTATGCTCTTTGGATATTTTTTCCTGTGGTTCACGATTAAAAATAAAATTTAACAATCCAATAGTAATACCGGTAACAAATGCCGCAACCGGGCGAAAGATTGCGAATAAAGGACCTAACAAAGAGTATGATGCTAGAATTGAATCCGCACCTGTAGTTGGAGTTGATACTAAAAAACTCAAAGTAGCACTTTTACTAGCACCTTCTTTTTGTAATGATGCTGCTACAGGAATTACTCCACAGGAACAAATAGGTAGTGGTATCCCAAATAGTGAAGCTTTTATAATGGTCCCTAGATTATTTTTACCCAGATGTCTTGTAATAAAATCAGTTCCAATAAAAACATGCAATATACCGGCGATGAACATACCTAACAGTAAGTATGGCGCCATTGATGTCCATAGATCAACAGTTGCACTAATTATATTTATAAAAAATTCAATCATATCGAATTGTGAAATTTAAAGATAATATTATAAAGTAGATAATACAAATAATCTGTATTAAAGTTTCAAATTAATAATACTATAAGTTTGAATATAATAACCAATTACTCATCTAAATAAAATATTCTTACTAAATTCAATGTACAATTTTTATTTATTAAAAGGAAATTTCAAAATGAATAAAATCAAATTATTATCAATATTTATAGGAATTTTTATTATGGCTTGTTCAAATCAGAATAATAATCCATTTTTTAACGAATGGAATACTCCATTTCAAGTTCCACCTTTCGATCAAATAGAAGAAGCGCATTATATGCCTGCTTTTTTGGAGGGATTAGATAAAGAAAATAAAGAAATTGATAAAATTATTAATAATACTACATCGCCGACTTTTGAAAATACAATTGAAGCATATGAGGCAACCGGACAATTTTTAACTCGAGTTTCTAGCGTTTTTAATAATGTACGTGGTACCAATGCCAATGATAATTTAGATAACATTGCTAAAGAATTTGCCCCAATTCGTACTAAGCACAATGATGATATAATATTAAATACGAAGCTTTTTGAAAAAATAAAATATGTTTATGATAATACGGATAGAGGTGTTTTAACAACAGAACAAAATACTTTATTAGATAAAATTTATGGTGATTTTGTTCGCAATGGTGCCAATCTCACTGAAGAAGAAAAAGTAGAGTTGCGGAAAATTAATGAAGAGTTATCGGTACTAACACTCACCTTTGGGCAGAACGTCAGAAATGATGGAAATGAATGGGAAATTGTTCTTGCGGAAGCAGATCTCGTCGGACTTACGGAATCCATCAAATCAGCCGCTGCCAACATCGCCGAAGGGCGAGGACACAAAGGAGAATGGGTCGTTACATTGGATAAACCAAGCTGGATACCATTTTTAACATACTCAGAAAGACGTGATCTACGAGAAAAAGTTTTTACAGCATATATTAATCGCGGCAATAACAATAATGAATATGATACTAAAGCAATCATTCCAAGAATTGTTAATCTGCGTATAAAAAGAGCTAATCTATTAGGATATAAAAACCATGCTGAATACGTACTGGAACGTAGTATGGCGAAAACCCCTGAAAACGTTCATGATTTTTTATATAAGCTCTGGAGACCGGCTTTAAACCGCGCCAAAGCTGAAGCTTATGATTTGCAATCCATTATATATAAAAACGGCGATAATTTCAAATTAGAGCCATGGGATTGGTGGTATTATGCTGAAAAAGTTCGCCAAGAAAAATACGATTTAAATGACAATGAACTACGACCATATTTTGATGTAGATAATGTTAGAAATGGAGTATTTTGGCTCTCGAACCAATTATTCGGTATAACTTTTACAGAACGAACCGATCTTCCTAAATATTTTGATGAAGTAAAAACATTCGAAGTAAAGGAAGCTGATGGATCGCATATCGGAATTTTGTATACCGATTATCATCCGCGTAAAGGTAAAAGTACGGGAGCGTGGTGCAGTGGTTTCCGATATCAATCCAATAGAAATGGAAATTGGATACATCCGGTTACTATCAATGTTGGAAACTTCACAAGTCCTGTCGGCGATAAACCGGCATTAATTAGTTTTAGTGAAGTTGAAACATTATTCCATGAATTCGGCCATGCTTTACATAGTTTATTAAGAAACCGTACCTATACAAATCAAACAATGCCACGCGATTTTGTAGAATTCCCAAGTCAAGTAATGGAAAATTGGGCATCCGAACCGGAAGTGTTAAAGCATTACGCATTACATTATGAAACCGACGAGCCCATACCTGACGAATTAATTAGTAAAATTCAAAATGCTTCGCTGCATAATCAAGGATTTGGAACAGTAGAATATTTAGCCGCATCGTTCTTGGATATGGATTGGCATACTTTGGAAGAAACTGAAGATTGGGATCCATTGGAGTTTGAAAAAACATCGATGGAAAAAATTGGTCTCATTCCGGAAATTATTCCAAGATATAATAGTTATTACTTTAACCATATTTTCTCTAGCGTTGTTGGATATTCATCTGGATATTATAGTTACATTTGGTCTGCAATCTTGGATGCAGATGCCTTCCAATACTTTAAAGATTCCGGAGATTTATTCAATAAAGAAATCGCTGCAAAATATCGAAAATATGCATTAGGATTAAGCGGTACGGAAGACGCAGCCGAAACATATCGGAAATTCCGCGGAAAAGATCCTGAGATTGAACATTTATTGGTTAGAAAAGGTTTAAAATAATTCTTGCATAATTATAGCAGATAGTAGTTTCAACTATCTGCTATTTATGTTTTATCATAAATGGATATACTATTAATTACTATTAGTGTACTATTACTCTTAATTGGAATACTGGGTTCAATAGTTCCGATTTTACCTGGTCCTCCAATTGCTTTTTGTGGATTAGTACTAGTTCAATTTTCATCCAAGCATCCATTTTCTACTGAATTTTTAATTATTTTTGGGATGTTAGCGATCGTATCTGCTGTTATCGATAATGTGTTACCAATTTATACGACGAAGAAATTCAACGGATCAAGGAAAGGTGTTTGGGGATCTGCAATCGGATTAATTATTGGACTTTTCTTCTTTCCGCCATTTGGAATAATAATTGGTCCGATGGTAGGTGCTTTTCTAGGAGAAATATTAGATGGAAAATCCCCTAATAATTCTTTGAGACCGGCATTCGGTTCATTTATCGGATTTCTATCAAGTATTTTCCTGCGTTTTGCTTTATCTATAGTTATGACATATTATTTTGTGGTTCAAGTCTTTATCGCTTAGAGCGACTATCTAATTAGGCGATGAATGTTATTGAAAAGTTATTTCAGCGTGTTGCTACTATAGTATTCATCTTTTCCTTAACTCATATACAAGCCCAGTATTATTATACAGGAAAATCATACGGTTCAGAAGCTATGTTCAATCCGATTAATGTGTTATTAAATAATGGTTACGATATAATTCAATTAGGAAACAAACCACGTACTATATTTGATTTCCCATATTCGCATGCTGCAAAAAACGTATGGGATTCAGTAATTCATCCAGGTAAAACAATATCAGAATATGGCGTTAATAAATTTATAACTAATGAATTATTTCCATTGTCATTTGGCATACAAGGTACTCAATGGTGGCCAAATTATAATGTTCATTTAATTGGTGGAGGTATGACCTATATAATGTTAATTGATTGGTATAAATACCATAATTATCCTACACCTAAACTACTAAGTATTGCTACAGTTGGTATTTTTCATTTTTTAAATGAAGTAACCGAAAATGGTCATTATGATAATTACAATGGCGATGCTGTTGCAGACTTATTGTTCTTTGATATTGCCGGAGTAATTCTATTTAATTATGACAAAGTTGCCAAATTTTTCAGTGAAGAGTTGAATTTATCCGATTGGTCGTTGCAACCATCCTATCGAATAAATAATAAAACTCTTCAAAATAATGGACAATATTTCACGATAAAATGGCAACCAAATTTCTCAGAAAAATGGCAACTCTTTTATACATTCGGCATGGACGGTTTATTGGGATTGTCTTATCAAATTGATAAAGAACGAACAATATCAATGGGCGCTGGCTTTATCGGAAGAGAATTAGTTGATATTGATAAAGAAAAAAATATTAAAACAGTTAAACTGGCTTGGAGTTCAGGGTTATTTTATGATAAAAATAATTCCTTATTAGCATCTTTAAAGATAAGCGATCATATAGACTATCAAGCAGTAATCAATATTTATCCGGGAATTATTAAACTTGGAGATTTCTCTCCGGGTTTATGGACTGCAATTGATAAAAACGGTAAATATATGATAGGAATTAGCACTATTTGGACACCGGGATTGGTGATTAAATAAAAACCCACCCTAAAAAGGTGGGTTTTTATTTAATCTCTTTACAAAATTAACTATTTTAATAATAGCATTTTTCTAGTTTGGATAAAATCCCCTGCTTGGAGTTTACAGAAATAAATACCTCCACTAACTGATTTTCCTGTATTGTCCTTACCGTCCCAATTAACTATATATTGTCTAACTTGTTTGTACTCATTAACAATAGTATTTATTTCATTACCCAATAAATCATAGATTATTATATTTACGTTTGATTCATGTTGAATCTCGTAAACAATTGAGGTTGTTGGATTAAATGGATTAGGATAATTTTGATTTAGTTTAAAATATATTGAATTTATGATCTCATCATTTACTACAGCCAAGGGCTTTGGTGTCCACACAGTTTCCTCCCCAGTAGTTGTAGTATATAATTTAATGCAAGGGTCGTAAGGAGTGTCTTCGTTTCCACTGACTTGACCCCAAGAATTTCCATTAGTACTAATCCAAAAACCTTCGGCTTCGACTTGAGGATTAGCATAATCTTCGCTGTACATTTCAATAGGAATGGGCGTTCCATATCCAGGCGTTTGATATTTTACTCTAATATATATATCATCGTCTGCAGTAACTTCTATTGGATTTGTAATATCATATGTATAATAACCGGGATAATCACAATCATTAACATTTGCTATTTTTGCTATTGATGTATTGCCAAGCAGGGTACTTAATACGCCATTATTAAAATTATCCCAAATATCAAAACTGAGTTGTGAATTACCTCGCACCGTATAAGTGCCTACCTTAAACAGGGTTTCATTATTCTGGATGGTATACTTAACAAGGGCATAATCTATTCCATCATCACCATATCCCCAATCAGCTAAATGCCCAAGCCTATCATAGTAATAGATTTTTGAATGTTCATTGTAATTGCACCTCCCAGGCCAACAGGCAATAGTACCAGTATTTATAAATGCATCTTGATATGAAATATAAAAATAACCATTTTCTCCAAAATCATCCCCCCAACTATTCTTTATGATCCACGCACCTGTCCCACCGTCTGTTTGCATATTATCATCCCAGCCAATTAAAATAATAGCATGACTTGCATCTGTTGAGTCTTGTGCATTATTACTAAAAAACCATGTATCATTTGTTGAGTTATAATAATCATTAAAATCGCCAAGCCAATCCATTGACGTGTATAATCCACCATAATCCATAATGCTTTGTTTAATAACAGTCATATCATTTGGGAGGAATCGTGCTTCTGTGACTATTCCTTGCGGGTCGGACATTGGATTATATTGTTTCCCTAATACATATGGATCATCAGCTTCTGAGACTGGACCATCTCCCCGTATTAAATATGGAGTAAGCTGTTTGGCGTTACCGCCTTCACATGGATCACCTTCGAAGCCATTTTCAGTTGCAGCGTTGTTTTCAGATAAATTAAAAGTACTCAATCCAAGTGTTTTCCAAAAGGATTCTATAGAACCAATGGTAGCAAATATCCAACAGGAACCACATTGCCCTTGATCTTTAACAGGAGTAACAAGACCTTCACTGCGCAAATCATATTGCGATTGAATAGAAGTATTGATTTTATAATTTTTTGGAGTTTCAATTTTATAATCAGTTGGGTGTGGTATTATACTATTATAATAACCTTCAGAATTAATATTATGAATTAATTCTAACTTTTTATCTTCTTGATATTTAATAAAATCAGGATTTAGTGGCGCAACTTTTGGTTCAATATTTTGTGCAAAGAGGAGACTGAAAAAATAAATGGTAAATAGAATATATCGCATATGCAACTCCTTATAAAATATAATGTTGAGTTAAAATACGTATTAAAGACACTACCGGATGTCTAAGTTGATGTGGAACTTCTTTTTAGGTGGTAAATCTTTTTCAAACGGACGAGAATATTTAAGCTCAATAACTGTATTACCCTTGCTTATTGCTTTAAAAAGATATATTTTTTTACCACCGCTACCAACTATGTCTCTTTGCACTTTTTGGGCAGTATAAGTCTCTTCAATTATTTTTATTTTTAAAGTATCAATATTTTCTATTTGCCACTTATATCCCGTAGAGGGATTTGCGTTTAGAATGACCTCTACTATATCACCTTTTCTTAATGAATATTTTTCTTCTTGACTGTTTTCTTTAATAATAATGGTAGTTGGAGAGCAACTAATTAAAGTAAAAAGAAGGACTATAGATATTAAAAGAATGAAAGGTGTTTTCATTGACTACTCCATTAATGATAACAAAATTTACAAATGATAGCAGATAAAAGGGTCTTTTTTATTTTAGGTATGTCAATATAGAAAATGGTGATTGATAGATTTTATTGATAAAGTATTTATAACTGATTGTAATAAAAAGGGACTTTATAATATAAATCGCAATTATGTGATTGGAATAAGCACGATTTGGACATCGGGGTTTGTTATCAATTAAAACTGCTAATTATTAAATCAGATTATAATACTCAATAGTATTAAATTTTAGTATAATAATTTTTTTCAAAATAAACCGTTAATAGAAAGTAAACCACAACTATGAAAAACAAAATTTTAGGATTACTACCCACAGCATTATGGAACAATTTTGCAAATCTCAGTGCCGTTCCTAGACCATCAAAAAAAGAAGCTAAAGCTATAAAATTTTTAAAGAATTTTGGTGAAAAACTTAAACTTGAAACAATTGTTGATGAAGTTGGCAATGTCATCATTAAAAAACCAGCATTTAAAGGAATGGAAGACCGTACTACAATTGTCCTTCAAGGACATATTGATATGGTTCCACAAAAGAATGCGGATGTTAAGCACGATTTTGAAAAAGACGGTATTGATATGTATGTTGATGGTGATTGGGTAAAAGCAAAAGGCACAACACTCGGAGCTGATAACGGTATCGGTGTTGCCGCTACAATGACGATTTTAGAATCAACCGATATTCCTCACCCTCCTATTGAAGCATTATTCACTGTTGATGAAGAAACGGGAATGACTGGAGCACAGGGACTTAAAAGTGGCTTATTATCAGGTAAAATATTACTTAACCTCGATTCTGAAGAAGATAATGAGTTAACTATCGGTTGTGCCGGTGGAATCGATATTACTTCTAATGGAACATATATTCAGGAAGCTACTCAAGGTAATCTTAAAGGATATAAAATTAGTATTAGTGGACTTGCCGGTGGACATTCCGGTATCCAAATTCATTTAGGCCGTGCAAATGCTAACAAATTGATGAACCGACTACTATTTAGCTTAACTAACGATTACGGAGTAAGGATTGCGTCCGTTGACGGTGGAAGTTTACGCAATGCAATCCCACGTGAATCATTTGCATCTATTGCGGTACCCGATGAGCATGTTGCAGAATTTGAGGAATATTTTTCCAATCTATCAGAGATATTTAAAAAGGAATACTCCAGCACTGATCCTGAATTAAGTATGGTTCTAGAAAAAACACAAAGTCCAAAAAATATAGTTGAATTAGATTTCCAAAAAAGATTCCTCAATGCTATATATGCGTGTCCAAATGGAATTTATCGGTTAAGTCCTGATATGGAAGACTTGACTCAAACATCCAATAATCTTGCCCGTGTAATACTAAAGGACGGAAAATATTCCACACAATGTTTAGCGCGAAGTGCCATTGAAACAGAGAAAATGGACATTGCCCAAGCAATTCAAAGCACTTTTACATTGGCAGATATTGATACTGAGTTATCAGGCGGGTACCCGGGTTGGATTCCCAAACCCGATGCTCCTATCGTAAAATTGATGAGTGATATATATTTCGATATGTTTGGCGAACATGCTAAAGTTGCTGCTAGTCACGGAGGATTGGAATGTGGCATTATCGGTAAAAATTATCCGGATATGGAGATGATATCATTTGGACCAAATATTACTGGTCCACACTCACCCGATGAACAAGTTCAAATCAGTTCGGTTCAAAAATTCTGGTCTTTTTTATTAAAAGTACTAAAACAAATATAAAAATATGCTGAAACACGCATTACCGCTGTTTTTCTTATTTCTAATCAGTTGCAATACAAATTTAACTAACCAATTAGTAATAATAGATGCAGTAACCTCTCAGCCGATTGAAGGAGCATGGGTCTATTTACCAGACGAACAGATTGTACTAAGATCAGATATTAACGGTGCTGTTGACATTCAAAATGGATTTGATGTAGATAATATTGAGACCACTGCTAAAAATTATAAACCATTATCTGTTGAACTAAAGGAATTGAAAAATAAATATATTACATTACAAATGGATTCATCCCGTGTAAATTCGGTTGAAGCCGAGTTTGATTTTACGCAAGCAGATACGTTGATTGGTTCTTACGGTAAATATCGCGCTAACAACGATTTATTATTTTACGATTTAGATGTAAAGATTGATATTGCTAACAAGTTCATTGAAGGTAGGAATATAATTCAATTCAAGATGCTTGAAGATGGTGATAGAATACAAATCGATCTTCATGATACATTAGCTGTAGATAAAATTCTGTTTGAGGATAATCAATTAACATTTAACCGCAAATTCAATTCAATCTTCATTGATTTTCCATTGATGCTAAGTAAAAATGACGTATATAAAATTGAATTTTATTATTCAGGATATCCGAGCGAAACCGGTCGCTTTGGCGGCATCGTTTTTAACGAAGATTCTTTAGGTAACCCGTGGGTGTTCACTGCGTGTCAAGGTCCGGGAGCAAATGTATGGTGGCCTAATAAAGATCAACAATATGATGAACCTGATAGTATGAACATCAGTGTTACCGTTCCAAGCAGTTTAATGGATATTTCTAATGGACATCTACTTTCCAAACAAGATTTAGGAAATGGTTGGACAAAATACAATTGGAAGATATCGTACCCTATAAATAATTACTGTGTGGCTCTCAACATCGGTAATTACGTTCATTTCTCTGATACTTACAGAGATTTTCCAATTGATTATTATGTGCAACCATATCATTTAGAAGCAGCTAAAAAGCATTTTAAGCAAGTTGTTCCAATGCTTGAGTGTTATGAAAAACATTTCGGTGATTATCCCTTTCCAAGGGACGGATATAAATTAATTGAAGTCCCTTACGCTGGGATGGAGCATCAGACAGCTGTTGCTTATGGTAATTTATTTCAGAACGGTTATCTTGGCAGAGATTGGACCGGTGTTGGTATAAGCACCAAATTCGATTTTATAATAATTCATGAAAGCGGTCATGAATGGTTCGGTAATAGCATAACCGCGGCAGATGACTCCGATGCTTGGATCCATGAAGGTTGGACTACCTACGCAGAGGCAGTATATGTGGAATGTCAATGGGGTTATGAAGATGCTTTGAAATATCTAAATGGATATAAAAATTTAGTATACAATCGCGAACCGATAATAGGACCGACTGCCGTAAATCATTGGCCAACTCGCGATATGTATTTTAAAGGTGCATTATTCCTAAACACGTTAAGAAGTATTATTGATGATGATGATCTTTGGTGGAAAATGGTATATGATTATTCACATCATTTTAGAGGACAAAATATTTATACAACCGATGTATTAAATTATTTAAATAAATATTTTAATATGAATCTGATATCAATCTTTGAACAATATTTATTCTTTGCAGATTTGCCCATCCTTCAATTAAAGTATGAAGATAACATAGTTTTTTACAAATGGCAGGCAAATGTTGATAATTTTGATATGCCGATCAAAGCAGGTTATGAAAGAAATTTCTATTTCATATATCCGACTAAAGATTGGCAAAGTGAATTAATTGGTACTGATGATATCAGTGAATGGAAAATAGATACAGATAGGTTTTATGTAGACGTACATGTACTTTCTGACTAAAAATAAAAAGCCCCACTAATCAGTAGGGCTTTCTTATTAATCAATATCAGTATTATTCACTAACTAGTAATGCCTTAGCATATTTACCATGGATTTTACCCACAAACTTAGCTAAGTGCATAGTAATGGTGAGCAATAGAAATCCAAATAGCGTCATCAATGGTAATAACCAATTTGGTAAATAATATTCAAAATTACCTGTTTGAATAATCGGAAAATCCCAAATTACATGAACTAATGGAGCAAAAATATTTGCCATTGAACCTGTTATCATGACTATCATTACCGTAAAATAGATTATACCCAGTGGTAATTGAAGTATTAAGTACAAAATCCCTGTCCAAGTACTACGATCAGTTAACAGATTTTTGATTCTGTCCCATAATTTTACATTTTTATCTGTAAATCGAGCACGTCTCGGCATTCTCTCTCCTAACAGGGCTTCAACTATACGCCCTTCAATAAAAGCGATTCCTCTAACAGAATAAAGGAAAACTATTATAATCGGTATTCCGATAATCAGAAATATCATTGACATTCCAATCGATATACCTGTTACTACCCAAGTGAAATATATAATTCCTGTAACCAGGGCAAATATCATATATATTAATGAGCCCCAAGCTCCCGCATCGGCAAAAATACCAAAAAATCTTGATATAATAGATTTGTTACTTGAAACTTGTGGTCTTGCAAACGCAGGTTTTAAACGTTCTTCCATATCTCGATAAGCATTTGCCGTTTCGTCAGGTGTGCCGTATTTTTCGATAACATTTGCTAATATATCAGCTTCAACAACTTTATCACTTTCTTCAAGTCCTTGATCGATGGCAGTTCTCAAATGTTCTTCAGCATCTGATAAAGCATCTTGAATAGTCGCACTATCACAACCATTCAATTCTTTTTTTAAAGAATCCAAATATTTATCTATACTATTGATCATTTTTCCCTCCTTCTAGTATTGATTCAACAAATAATTTTGTCTGCTCCCATATATCAGTCCAGCGTAAAAGTGTATCTTTTCCTGTTTCGGTTATTTGATAATATTTTCTTGGGGGACCGGAAACCGATGGCTCAACCAGACTTTGTAATAACCCACTATTTTCTAAAGACCTCAATACAGGATATAAAGCACCTTGTTTGATCATAGGTATTTCATCTCTGCCTTCCTCCAAATGTTTTGCAATTTGATATCCATACATTTGGTCAATGCTCTGATTCAATGTGGCTAACAAAACCAAAGCAGCTGTACCTGAATTAATTTCCTTTTGAAATTTCTTATCAGCAATATTTTCATTTTCCATAATTATTTCTCTTTTAACAAATTATTAATAACTTTTTACTATTGTTAATTTAATATTAGTACGCACTTTATACTATTGTCAAGTACTAATTACTAATTTTATTTGTTTTAAATATTATATTTGGTCTATTATTGATAATTCAATACAGATATTTCGACATTCATTCATTATAAAACACTCTTTACGGAATCGAGCAATTAGCAAAATTTAAATAAGGAGTACTTAATATGAAGAAATTAATCAAACCTCTCGTCTTATCATCAATAGCCATAATACTTTTTTGTTGCACGCCATATTTCATATCAAACAATTTTGAAATACAGACAGTAAATCACAAAGAAATAGCAATATTACCATTTGAGATGACGTACACCGGATTAATTCCGGATGAAATTAGCGAAGAAGACTTAATATTAGTTGAGGAAACGGAAAGTATAGCATTTATGACATCTTATTATAATGAAGTTTTACGGAGTACTAGAAGCGGAAAAAGGCCAATCCGTGTAAATATTCAACATTATAAAAATACATTGCAAATTTTAGATGATAATGGAATAAATATTTTTGATTCCTGGGATATGAAGGCAGAAGATATAGCAGAAATTTTGCAGGTTGATGCAGTATTACGAGGTTATATTGAAAAAAATCAACTTATGCCGGACTTAGAATCATTTGGTATTGATGTAGGAATTCATATTATAAATATTTTAACTGATAATGCCCTTTGGCCCTGGATTCCTTTCGATTTAACAAAATCTAAGGAAGTAAAAACCAATTATTCATTAGTTGATGGAAAAGATGGTACTACATTGTGGTCAATCGCCTATGATATTGACGCTGATTGGAGAAACCCTGCTAACGAAATCATAGATGATGTGAATAGAAGATCAAGTAGAAAATTCCCTTATAGAATTAAATAAAATTTACTCAATATCAAAATCCCCCATACCTGAACCGTTCTCATTTTTTGAATGGTCCTGTTTACCATTGTAACGACTTTTGTCTTCCATACTCCCAAATTTGTATTCTAGATTTATTGAAAGCATTTGACTGTCCAACTTCCGGCTGCTTTCTTGAAAATAATTATCACCATATGTTTCGTATTGAAATCCCATCGTGTTAAATATATCATTTAACCTTAATGCTACCGATAGACGATCATCTAATAATTTTTTCTTGACAGAAATACTTGTAAATGACATAGACTCAACCCTACCAATTGGAATATCTCTTGGAGATCGATAAAAACCCATTAACATTAATTCCAAAGTGGGAGAAAAATTCCAGGTAGCAGTGACTCTACCCATAAATCCGGTTGAAGTTTTGTTATAATCCTCAAAAATATCAGATGCATTTATTTCATCAGCATATATATTCCCGTTCATCATTAGGCGTAATTTTTTTCCAATAGATCCTGAAAGAATTAGTTCTGTACCATAGGTTTTTTGTTCATCATAATTTTTATAAGTTGTTACGGAAATACCGTCATCCCCTACTTCCTTATACCGACTAATTTTATCGGTAATCCGACGATAATAAGCACCTAATGATAAAGATAAACCACGTTTGTATTTGGAAAAATTCAATTCCATGACATCAATGTACTCGGGCTTAAGAAACGGATTACCCATGCGCATATTCAATTGATCTAATTGAAATACTGCAGGATTCAACATTCGATATGATGGACGATTAATGCGGCGACTATAACTCATTTGAATTTGAAATATTTGCGGCGGCCCAAATGAAATTGCCGCACTTGGATAAATACTGGTATATGATTCCTCAACATTTTCATCCGTGTCTTTCAATTCAGAAACAGTGTTTACAATTTCTGTACGAAGTCCTGCCTGAAATCCAATTTTTTCCTTTTGTGTAGAATATTGTACATAACCTGATTGGATATTTTCGTCAAATATAAAATGGTTACTTAGGGTAGCGTCAATAATATAATCGTCTATGGTTGTATCAAAATCATAGGTAAAAAAGTCATTATCTATAATACGAAGTGTTCCTTTATACCCAACTTCCAATTTAGCGTCCTCACTAATTGGATGAATATAATCTACCTGTGCATTCGTCGTTCCGGTTAAGTTTTTAGTATTTGTCTTTCCGGGAGCAGGATCAACGAGGTCCTCATAGCCAATTTGCGCTGTAGTTAATAGCATTTCTGTGCGATTTTCTTCTCCAGCGGAATGACGGATGTCAACTGATAGCTTTTGTTTTGGGTCTCTAAATTTCCGATCATAAATAATAGCAAAATCAACATTTTCGCGATCATTATCTGAATCGGTAGTCCGATAATATCGTACTAAAGAATCTACAGTTTCGTCGGTATAGACAACCCTATCGTGAATGCGATCTCGGTTGCTGTAAGAAGCGGTCAAACCAATGGAATTATCTTTATTTATAAAGTAATCAATTCCTGTTTTTAATAAAATATTATTTCCACCCCGCTCACCCTCGATATCTTGATCAATGATATAAGAATGGTCGGTTAGTTCCGTTTCACGATAATTTTCACCAAGCACACTACGGACATCATGACGTAAACCTACATTTGTAAATATATTCAATTTATCATTTCTATAATTGATTTGACCAGATCCATTATATGAACCAATACTTGTTCTGCCACTTTTAATATTTCCATTTAAACCTGCAAAACGATTTTCCTTCAAGATAATATTAATAATTCCCGCCATACCCTCAGGATCATACTTTGCTGATGGATTAGTAACTACTTCAATATCTCTAATATTATCGGCTGGTATATTTTCCAACAGAGCTTCACTGTCACCACTTGTCATAGTTGAGGGTTTGCCGTCGATTAGTACATTAACATTGCTGCTCCCGCGTAAACTAATATTTCCGTCTATATCAACATCTACTCCGGGGACTTGACGGAGTACATCTAATGCGCTGCCACCGGATGATAAGGTATTCTGTTCAACATTAAAAATCTTTTTATCAATTGTTTGTACAAATAATGGTCTTTCTCCTTGTACTTCAACATCTTGAAAAGCTAAAGCAGACTGTACTAGCTTAATATTTCCCAAATCATGCTGTGTTAAGTTCTCACGCGGATTGAACATAACCGGACCTTTCACTAACCGCACATATCCAATATATTCAATGGAAATTTTATATCGTCCCACTGGGATTTGAGATATATCAAATTTACCATCATCATTTGTTACGCCTCCGGTAACAATATCATTTGTCCGCAAACTTATTAATGATATAGAAGCATATAGTATTGGTTGGCTAGTGATTGAGTCAATGACTGTTCCTTGCAGAACACCAATTTTTGGCATTTTATTCGGATTAAATTGTTGTGCAAAAACCGCACTAACTAAAAATATATATAAACTAAAAAAATACTTAAATCGCATTGATGTATCCTTGAGCTATGTGTGATAATTCTTTTTTCATGTACAATATTGTTAGATAGTTCCAAATAGGTATTAGATACAGAAAAATGTAAAAGGTTAAAAATTAAATTAAATAAATTATTAATTGCGTTACTTCATACCGTGTTCACGTTTAATATCCTTATACGCATTGTTAACGGCTACAAATTTCTCTTCGGCTAATTCTTGTAGTTCTTTACCAAGATGTATCACTTTGTCCGGATGATATTTTTTTGCCATCTTTCTGAAAGCTTTTTTCACTTCATCATTTGTTGCACTTGAATTGATCCCTAAAATCTGATAAGAAGATTTGGTATCTTTAACAAACATCGCTTTTATTGAAGCGAAATCACTCTCGTTAACATTTAAATAACGAGCAATGATTTGGATTAGGTCTATTTCTTTAAAGTGAGTTTCACCATCCGCAGATGAAAGACCAAATAATAAATGTATTAGTTCCAACCTACTTGGATGATCCATCAATCTTTGGATTTGCATGCATACTTGATGTAACGAGTAGTCTTGTTTTAGAATCTCTTTGTATATCAGTATATAATTATTTGCATCGTCCTTATTAAACTGATTGAGTAAAAATCGTTTGACGTAGTCGAGTTCTGAACGTAGTAATTTTTCATCAGCTTTCATTACTGATGCCAACAAAATCAGTAATGAAGCCATAAAATCTTTCGTACTTGTTCGAGATAGTGTTGTTCTACCGTAGGATGTTCTTCGTTTAGGTTGATCAGACAGTGATGCAAACGCATAGCCAAGGATTGCACCAATAGGTCCACCCATTGCCCATCCAAGACCACTCCATAATATTTTTTTTCCTAGAGCCATTAGTTAATCACATTATAATTTTATTAGTAAAAAATAGTGTCGAAAATAAATAGGAATTTCTCATTTGGAAAAGAATTATAAGAAATCGTTTTAAATTTAGAATTATTAATATAGAATAAAACTAATATTATATAGAACTAATTTATGTTTTGCTTAACAACGTAAGAACCATTTTTCTTTAATTGTTCTAAATTATTCGCTGCCATATAACTCATCGAACTGCGTAGTCCGGCATCTATTTGATCAAGAATATTCTGTACACCACCCTTATATTCCACAATAGTTTCATCACCTTCTATGTAATACGGATTCTTTCCTCTTTTCTGTTGCACGGCGTATGATGCTGATCCACGATATGCTTTATAAAGTTTTCCGTTATACTTAAGGATATTTCCTTCCGCTTCTTTTGTACCGGCTAACATTCTTCCAACCATTACCGCATCAGCACCTACAGTCAGCGCTTTTGCGATATCTCCGATTACCCTTATTCCACCATCGGCAATTATAAGTGATTTACTGCCAATTTTTTCTTTAATACTTTTGCATTCTTGTATGGAAGATACAATACCTTGCCCTACTCCCGTCATAATTGAAGTTGTACACATTGAACCGGATCCAATTCCGACACGAATTGCATCAACACCCAAATCCGATAGATACTTAAATCCTTCTTCAGAATCCACATTCCCACAGAAGATATAGGTATTTTTTAAATTTCGTATTTGTTTAATCGTAGGCTCAACTACCGTATTAAACCCGTTTGCTACATCAACGATAAACGCACGCGCTCCCAAACTATGGAATTCATCAATTATTGCTTTTTCGTCTAACCCAATAGCGATTACAACATCTAATCCATCGTCTTTTAATGCCTTATAATTATCTTTTCTAGTTTCAACTGGTTGAAATCGATGAATCATTCCAAGCATACCATTTTTGGATAATATACGACACATTTCTACACTGCATATTGTATCCATAGGTGCCGGCAACACCGGTAATCTTAAATTATAACGAGTGCCATTTGAGGCTAAATTTAGCGAAAGATCAATTTCTTGCCGACTATTAACCTGTGATAAGTTCCTTGGAACTAATGATATATCTTGATAACTGAGAGATGGTTTCATACGATTTCCGGTAAAATATTTATAAGTAATTTCATCAAATGTGAGTACCCATAAACTTAATAAAATATTTTGCGAAGACAGAGGAATATTTCTATTGTTTACATTTTTGAGACTATAAATAATAAATTTATTGGAATTCCTTTTCTATTGCTTCCTTTAATTCATTAATACAAATATTATATTTTTCTTTAGTTATTGATGTTACAAATTCTTTATGATTGCGCTTCTTCCGATAATCCGGTTCTCGTTTAGGATGTTTGATATATTTTTCAATTAGTGATGTTGATTCACTAACATTTAAAACTGCATGATAGAACACCACAAATTTGTTTTGATAAATTGCAGAACCCAATATTTTTAAATCATTAATTGTGATATCTGAAATACCTTTATATTCCAAATCATTGATACCTAGACTCTCAAGAACGAAAATAATTTTATTAATATAATCTTTAAAATACGATTTCCCACTTTTAAAATCTGTTTGCTTGATTACAACAGATAAGACAAGCATTTTATTGGATAGTAATACCGTTTCACCACCTGATGGACGTTTATATACCGGAATATTATCATTTATAATATTATCCAAATATAATGAATCATTCGGATTATTACTTCTACCCAAGACAATGCAAGTTTCATCAGGTATCCAAATAATATTAGCGGTGGTAGCTACATTATTTTCAAATAGATAAGAATCAGGAAGATCATACTGTCTTATCTTGATTGAAGTCATTTATATTATTTATGAATCGGTTGTTCAAATGCACCAAACCCCGACTACATGTAAATTTCGGAGATAGTAGGGTGGTTTTAAGAAATTAAATACTCTCATATAGTATAATAATATTATTAATAATAATGGACACTATAAAAGTCTATTTTAAATACATAATAATTGTAATTTTTCAGTTAACTACAATCGACAAATTTTCATAATGTACAAATCCATTAAATCACTACTGAAGCGATACAAAGCTATACCAAAATCAACATTACAGTTAATAGGTGGCATATTCCTTTTAAATTTAGTAAATGGGTCTTTTATTTTAATCTTAAATATATATTTAAGGAAGATGGGGTTTGTCGATGAACAAATCGGTAGTTTTACGTCCTATAGATTTTTAGGAGTGTTATTTTTTGCTTTTCCTTTTGGAATATTTATAAAAGGAAAATCGCTAAAACCATTTTTTATAACATCATCAATAATAATTCCAATTGCAGCATTTTTGATGATTGAATCTGTTAAATGGAATAATCCAGTATTAATAAAAATCAGCTTTTTATCTTGGGGGCTTGGGTTAATGCTTCTGCAAGTGTGTACATTACCGTACATAATGCGGACAACTCCAAAATCTGTTCTCTCAGAAGCAATCACGCTCAATTTTTCGATGTGGTCTTTGGCAATAATTGTCACCGGTATCTCTATTGGTCTATTAACACAATTACAAAATTTTACACTATTCAATATTTCATTTATATGGGATGAATATCATATTATTTTACTATTTATCTTGATAAGCTTATCAGCGGTCTTTATGATAGGCAGAATGAAAGAAAGTAAGCCTCGTTCTGCCTCTTCAGAATTCAGCAGGAATTTTGCTTCTCTCTTATTAGACTACGATTGGATTTTAATAATTAAAGCTTTAGTTCCTACTTTACTAATCGCAGTCGGCGCCGGATTAACAATTCCTTTCATCAATCTATTTTTTTATTCTGTATTTGACATGGATTCTGCTCAATTTGGCATTCTAGGCAGCGTCGCTTCAGCGATGAGCTTCATCGCACTACTACTAGCTCCGACTCTCAAACGAAAATACGGATATAATATTTCAATTATTCTCACTCAGGCAATTGCAATTATGTTTTTGATCGTTTTAGTGCTTACAGAGCTATTTTCAACAGTAGAAGGTGTAATTTTTATAGCAATCGGAAGTTACATTTTACGACAACCGCTCATGCACATATCATCCCCTATTGCAAGTGAATTAACAATGAAATATGTAGGTGAAAATAATCAAGAGCTAATTAGCGCCATAAATTCAAGCATTTGGAGTGCTTCATGGTTTATCAGCGCAAAAATATTTCAATATTTGCGAGAACTGAATTATCCTTATTACAAGATATTTATCATAACCGCAATTATGTATTCCATTGGTGTGTTTTTATTTTACTTTATAATTAAAGAATACAAAAAAAGAAAAGTGATTCAAAAACCAAAAGAATCATTTGAACGGATTATTATAGAAGATTAATTTATCTATTCTGTTATAAAGACCATTGTTGTATCGCTTTTCTAACCGATCTCGTCATTTCTATTGTAAAATCAGCTATGAATTTCTTAGAGTACATATGTTGACCAAAATTTACGGCATTGGCATTATAATGCTTTAGTTCCCGCATTTTATACATTTCTTCAAAATCAATATTATTTAAACTCTTATAGGCATTTTTGAAATGAATATATTTTTGTGCAAATCTCGGTGTTAATGCTTTATTCAAGATTTTATCTTTGGGATAACCAAAACACAATAATGTTATTGGAAATGTAAATTTAGGTAAACTGAATAATTCTTTGTGAAACTCATAATTCTCCATTATATCACCAATATAGCAAGAACCAATTCCTAATGATTCTGCGGCTATTACAGCAGTTTGAGCAGCAATTAATGCATCACAACATGCTAAAAGCAAATCTCCCTCTTGCGGGGCTCTTTGAGTCCACTTTTCACTTTCACAAAATGAATCAATATCGCATACAGCGAAATAATCCATCCACCTTTGATAATCAGCTAAAAATAATAAGACTAGTGGGGCTTTGGCAATAAAGGGTTGGTTATCGCAAGATTTTACTAGCTTGTCTTTTTTTTCTTGATCTTCTACTTCTATTATTGAGTATAACATCATATTACCCGCAGTGGGTGATCGCATTGCTGAACTGATAATTAAATTTTTATTCTCTTCTGAAATTAATTTATCCTCATAAGATCGTATGGACCGTCTGTTTTGAATTAAATTTATTGTTTCGTTCAAAATATAAACTCCTATTTTTTCTTGCTACTGCAAAATAATCCCACTTTCGTTGTGAAATTTAATTAATATACAGTTTCGGGTGCACCAACTTGAATAAGTAAATTTAACTAATTAAATGGTTTAGAATTGAGAATATTCCAAATAAATAAATCAAAAGCTGTTCCCATCCCCAATCAACAAGTTGATGAGCGTGATACGATGTTTGCCCGCATGGCTCGTACACCTGATACTGAAGCATACAACCACTATTATTCAATTAATCCTGCTCTAAAGCAAAAAGATGACCATATTAGGAAACTTCCGCCACTGCTACACCCTAAAGGAAAATACTACGATTCGGATTATTCAGAACGTGCGAGACAATTATTTGATTCAATAGAAAATATTGTCATTGATAAAAAGATTATCAACAAATATGCAAAATTGTTAAATAATGAAAAAACATATACACAAGTTTTAAAACAATTAGCAACTGAACTAGGTTCTGTTGCAGTAGGCTGCACTTATCTTGAAGAAAAGTTTATTTATAGTTATAAAGGCAGACATGATTATGATTATGGTAAAAAAGCAACAGTAGATCACCAAAATGTAATAATATTTTTAGTTGAAATGGATTTTGAACATATGAGTTTTTCTCCAAAATCAAATATAATTTTTGAATCTGCAAACCAATACTATCAGGCTGCTGTCATTGCAAAAACAATTGAAACAATCATCTTGAAATTAGGTTATGATGCTAAAGCACATTATGATGCTCATTATGATATTATTCTTCCTCCATTAGCAGTACAAGCTGGATTAGGTGAATTAGGAAGGAATAATATACTTATTACGGATAAATTTGGCAGTAGAGTCAGAATTGGCGCAGTTACTTCTAATATAAGTCTATATTTCGATTCACCAATAAATATTGGAGCGGAACAATTTTGTAAAGTATGTAAAAAATGTGCAACAAATTGTCCGACAAAAGCACTTTCCATAAATGGTAAATCATTGGTAAGAGGAATTGAAAAATGGACAACTAACGTAGAAAACTGTTATTCAATATGGAGATTTTATGGTACAGATTGCGGCATTTGTATGGCAGTTTGCCCATTTTCACATCGCAATAATTGGTTTCATTATTTGATTCGCAAAGTAGTAAAATTCTTCCCAATATTTAATAGAATACTGCTGTTTTTTGACGAATTAATTTATGGAAAGAAATGGCGGATTAAATAATAAATGAATATATCATATATAGGTGAACTCGCTGCGTTTGGTACGGCACTTTGTTGGACCTTTGGCTCACAATTCTTTGAAGCTGCTGGAAAGAGAGTGGGGACTTTATCAGTAAACTTGATAAGGTTATTGTTAGCTTTATTATTTTTTTGCATATTATCATTATTCACACGGGGTAATTTATTTCCTGTAGATTTTCCCTTGCATGCATGGATTTGGTTAGGGTTATCCGGATTGATCGGTTTTGCATTGGGAGATTTATTCCTTTTCAAAGCTTTTGTAGAAATTGGTCCCCGTTTATCAATGTTAATCATGACACTCACCGCACCTATTTCAGCATTATTAGGATTGACTTTCTTGGGCGAAATATATTCACTTCAACAATGGTTAGGAATGCTGGTTACACTTATGGGCGTAAGCTGGGTTATTTTAGAAAGATCAAATAATAATCAAAATAATAATAAAAGAAAAGTCAGGCAGGTCACAAAAAGTGGTATAATTTACGCTTTTTTAGGTACGCTTGGACAAGCGACAGGTTATGTGCTCAGCAAATATGGTATGATGATTAATAATGATTATCTGGAACCATTTGCCGCTACACAAATTCGTGTTATCGTTGGCACTATTGGTTTTATGATAATTATTTCGCTAAACCAATCTTGGTCTAAAGTGTTCATTGCAATTAAGAATATAACTGCAATGGGATTTATGTTTGGAGGAGCATTTCTAGGTCCATTTTTAGGAGTGTCATTATCTTTACTCGCTTTGCACTATATCACTGCAGGCGTAGCATCAACTATCACAGCTTTAGTCCCTATATTAATAATCCCTTCAGTGATGTATATTGGTAAAGAACATGTTTCAGTTCGGGCATTTGCGGGGGCAATTATTGCGGTAGCGGGAGTATTTCTATTATTTGCGAAATTTTAACATTATTTTTTTGTTAGAATTCGATAATCGCTTTTTCTGCTAAATTTGACTTAGTAATATCCCACAACGAATTAAACTATTTATTAGCAATTTTCATTGACAGAAAACATAAAAAATAGAAAAATCCAAGCAGTTATTAGAGCAATAGTTATCATTGCTACTATTTATCTATTCCTGCTAAGTATTAAACTTCTCGGTCATTCCTTTCAGGCATTTGGACATGGATTTGCTGAAACACTTATCCAAATGACATCAAATCCATTTTCCGGACTTATTATCGGTATTGTTGCAACAAGTTTAATACAGAGTTCATCAACAACAACTTCGCTTGTAGTAGGACTTGTAGCTGGCGGGGCGTTAACTCTAGATACCGCAATTCCTATAATTATGGGAGCAAATATCGGTACAACGATAACGAATACTCTAGTATCATTTGGTCATATTAATAATCGAAATGAATTTAAACGAGCATTTGGTGCAAGTATCGTGCATGATTTCTTTAATGTTCTAGCTGTTATAATTCTATTTCCTCTTGAGATGTTTTTTCATCCTATTAAGAAAACTGCAATATGGCTGGAAACTATTTTTTCCGGTGTCGGGGGTTATAAGGCGTTTAATCCATTAAAGTTTATAATAGATCCTGCCATTAAAATTATTGATGATATATTTAGTCTTTTACCTTTTACCAATATCTTATTATTGATATTTGCATTGATTTTATTATTCTATTCTCTAACAAGATTAGTCAAAACAATACGTTCCTTAGTGGTTACTCGTCTTGAAATAATTATTAATCAATATCTGTTTAAAAATGCTCTAGTAGGATTCATGTTTGGTATAATTATAACTACGATTGTACAAAGTAGCTCAGTGACTACTTCTTTGATAATTCCACTGGCGGGGGCAGGAATAATAACTGTCGCGCAATTATTCCCATATACTTTAGGTACTAACATCGGAACAACAGTTACCGCATTACTCGCAGCGATGATAACTCAAAATCCGATTGCAGTAACAGTTGCTTTTGCTCATCTTAGCTTTAATATTTATGGAATACTAATATTATATCCGTTCAAGTTTATACCAATAAATTTAGCTGTATATGTTGGCAATAAGGCTGGTGCATCAACTCGCAACCTTACCGTGTTTATCACAATTTACATTTTGTTGCATTTTATACCGGTATTATTTATATTTTTAACATAGGAGAATAAAATTATCATGTGGAAAGAATTAATTAAAATTTGGAAATCTGACGATTTACTAGTTCAAGCATGGGACAATTCATTCGAAATGCTCCAATTATCACGTGAGATATTTGTTCAATCTGTTAAAATGTTGCGAAAACAAAGCAATGAAAAAACCATTTTAGCATTAAAAAAACGTGATAAAGAAATCAATAAATATCAACGCGATATACGTAAAAAGGTCATGACACATTTGGTTATGCAGGAAGACTCTACTGATATCCCAACCGGTCTAATTCTGATAAATATGGTGGTTGATATTGAACGTGTTGGAGACTATTGTAAAAATATTTTGGATTTAGCTATTAGTACACCCAAAACAATGAAAGTCGAAAAAATTTCTCAGGAACTTAAAGCAATTGAAGACGAAGTTATAAAAAGATTTGATCAAACTATAGAAGCACTTCAAACACAGGATTCCGAAGTTGCTAAAGAATTAATTGCTACGCATAGAAGAATGGTAACAAGAGTTTCTGACAAATTAGTAGATAATATTTTAAAAGGTGATATTACTTTTCAATCAGAATCAAAAGCTGCAGCCGTTGTATTATACGCTCGTTACCTAAAACGGATAGGTAGTCATTTATCAAACATCATAACTACTTTAGTAAATCCTTTTGAAGCCATAGGATATAAAAAATAGATATAAATAAAAAAGCCCAGCATTGCTGGGCTTTTTTATTACCGTCTTTAAGATTAAAACATATATCTCAGACCGATCTGCAAACCCCATCTAGAAAATGGACCGGGATCGTCAATAAATGTTTCTTTAACTCCATTGAATTGTAATTCCGGCTCCCCATCAACAGTCCAACCACCTGTGTGTTTTAAAGGAGTCGTGGCAAGACCACTCGCTACTTTGCGAACACCCCAATTACTGTTTATGAGATTGGCAGCATTTAGCAAATCAACACTAAGTTGAAATGTTCCTAAATTGGTTTTGAAATTATGTAAAACTCTAAGATCAATGTTGCTAAACCAAGGATTGGTCAAACCATGCCTTTCAGCAATTTCACCGCGATTCTCGTTCAAATATGAATCTTGTTTGATAAAGGCATCTAATTCTTCCCATTGCTGTTGAGCAGTTTTTAATACATTTCCATCTTGATCTTCAATATCAACAAGATTTATATCATTTTGATTTTCAGGAATATAGATCAAATCATTTCCTCCAACACCATCGCCGTTTACATCACCGGCATAGGTGAATGAGTAACGATTTCCACCGGAATAAATATATCTATTCCCTTCTGCCGCTTCAACGAATACACCAATATTTGTTGAATGTGATGAGTTCCAATCATGGGTGTAATTTGCTGTACCAATTATACGATGACGGTTGCCAAATTCCGACCAACTCAAATTTGGTTTATTCGGGTCGCCCTGGACCGGCTGGCTTTGCCACAATACACTTGCAATCTCCGTTGATTTAAGATTATTCTTAGCTTGCAAATAAGTATATGCCAGACTGGTATTTAATCCCCAATCATGTACTTTACGCACTTGTGCTGTAACTGTAAGATTATATCCTTCGTCTGTATTATCAATAACATAAACACCACCATCATCCTCCCACGCTTGTGCAAATTCATTCCACGTACGATTTAATTGAGCTGTTCCATCCTTTATATAAAAAGGTCTCCCATCTTTTAAATATCTAGCAGGTTTAACTAAATCAGTATTACGCATGTAGATCGCATTTAGATCTTTACCATATACAACTTCAAATGTCCCTAATAAACCCATTGGTAGTTTTGAATCAAATGCCAGGTTTGTTGTCCATACTTGAGGCCATTTGAAATCTTCTACCATAGCATTTAGATCAAATGATTGCTGTAATACAGATTTACCTTCCGCATGTCTATTTTCACCGCTGTCAGTTTCTTGACCATTGCTTCCATCACCGGTTATATTTGAATTTGCTCCGGGATTGGATATTACATTGCCGATCCAGACAAATGGTAAGTGTCCAGTAAAGATTCCCGAACCACCTCGTACTTGCATTGAACGATCACCTTTTACGTCCCAATTAAAACCAAACCGTGGTGACCACAGTAATTGTGGATCCGGTAACTTGCTTTGATCTACTTCTTCAGTTTCATCATTTTCATCAAGTAGTGTTAACCCAGTAGAATAGGGATTCTCGACTGGTATAGTATTGTAAATTGGGATATCAACACGTAATCCAAAGGTTAGATTTAGATTTCTCGAAGCCGTATACTCATCTTGTGCATAAAATGCAAGTTGCCCAACATCTATTAATTCACCCTTGTAAGGTCCAGAGCCAACCATGCTGTTAAAATCAACAAAATCAGCACTACCTGGGTCAGCGCCTGTTCTAGTAAAAAAGTTATCCACAGATGAATAGGTGGTGGCACCGAGGAAATCTAGATATCCTGCTCCTGGGAAGAGCAGATCGAGATCACCCGTAACCATAAATAAACCATGACGGAAGATATTAAATGAATTAAAGAATTTGAACTGTTCATAATTCACACCAGCTGTTAAGACGTGTGGACCCATAAAGTAACTGAGATTATCAGTAATTTGCAGTACATCTTGATCAAGTATGTTATGTATCGAGAAAGGTTCATGTCCAATAGTTGTATAAGTTACTCCATTTTCACCAATTTCAACTGTTGGGAAATCTTCGCTGAATGGTTCGCGGAAATCGCGGAAGCGATTATAACTTGCGAAGAAATGATTTGCCATTTTTCCACCAAACATACTGTTTAATTCGAAAGCCAAAGAATGCAAATTGTTGTTAATTGCATAACCAGAATTTTGGAATGGCAAACTAGTACTGTTTGGACCACGACCGGTATTGTTAAAACTTAATACAAAACCATGCGGACCTAAATCACGAACAGCATCAAGAAAATTATATCTTAATGATGCGTTATGTTGATCACTGATATTCCAATCAAGTTTCAAGAGCAACTTATTATTATCAGTATTATTTGTATATCCTTGATATGGACCTGTTTCGTAACCATAAACATCTTTCATTCTTTTACTGATTGCATCCATCGTAGCAGCGCTAACGCGTGATTCTCCAAATTCAATATTTCCATCATCGTCGGCTACAAAACTAGAACCTGGATCGTCTTTACGTTCGATTTCGCCGTTGACAAAGAAGAATAGCTTATTGGGAATGATCGGACCACTAAAGGTAAACCCAGTTTGGTTGTAAAACATATCAGGATTAGCAATTACTTCGTTTCCGCTCACTTTATTACCAATTAACATTTCATTCCGCAGAAATGTGTAAACCGAACCTTTAAATTCATTAGTTCCGCTTTTAGTGATTGTGTTAATACCGGCTCCCGTATATCCACCTTCGGTGACTTTAAATGATGCGACTGACACCTGTACTTGTTCCACTGCATCAAAGGGAATGGATTCCGCATTGGCTTGACCACCCGGGGCCGGATCATCTAAACCGAATGCATTATTGAAGTATGAACCATCTACGGAAATATTATTGTAGAGCCAGTTTTTTCCTCCAAAACTAAAGTTGCCATCGCTGCGAGGATCTAAGCGTGTTAAATCACGCGTACTTCTTTTTATGGAAGGCATCTGAGCAACTTGTAAATCACCGATAAAAGTAGCGGCGCCTGTTCTGTCTGAATTTAGGACATCATCTTGAACTGCTCGTACTTCTACACCTGTCATCTCAATTGCTTCTACTGTTAAAGCGAAGTCAACACTCTGAGTTTGACCTAAAATTAGGTAGATATTCTTTTCCTCTTGTGTGTGATATCCAATGTATGAAACTGTGATTGTGTACGGACCACCAACACGCATATTTGGAATTGTGTAAAGTCCACCGTCGCGAACCGAAGTGCCATATTGAGTACCGCTTGGTTCATAATTAACTACAACATTCGCACCTACAAGTGGATTTCCGTCGGTATCACTGACAAAACCATCGAGGCCGGAAGTTGTAACACCTTGAGCAAATATTATAGATGTAAATAAAATAATATTGGCTATAAAGATGTGTAGAGTTCTTTGATATTTCATATAAACTCCTTGCTGTGACTAGTAAATTTTATAACCAATGAAAAGGGACATTGGTTATAATTCGATGTAAACTTAATTGCTAATTGTTATAATTCAAAATGCAAATACCAGGAAATTGGAAAAAGTTTAATGCATATAATCTGTATATATTTAATTATGAATAATATAAAATTTTGTAAATGATTAAAATAATTTTTTTCTTTATAAAAAAAAGCCCTCGATATTTTATCAAAGGCTTTTTTTATTTTAATTACATACAAAACAATTAATCAATATATTTCATTCGTTTTATGAAGTATTTTATTAATTGATAAGTAACAATTATTAATATAGGCAAGCTTATTAACCATAATACAGCTTCTAAATAATTCATATTATTATCCTTAATTTTAATATTTCATTGGATCATTAGCTATATCTGCTTCACTAACTTTTCGGGCACTTAGCATCCTCCATGTATACCAAATGTATGCTATTACAAACGGTACTAAAAGTGAAACATAACTCATAACAGTAAGTGTATATTTACTCGAAGATGAGTTTTCAATAGTTAGCGAACTCTGTAGATCAAATGTCGAAGGATAAAATGCTGTATTATTAAATCCTGCTAACAGAAAAATTGAAAACACAGTCAAAAATGTTCCTAATCCGGCAAACCATATTCCCTTGCTAGATGATTTGAAAGCTCCAAGGAATATTCCATACAAGACACCAAGGACTCCAATCAAAAACATTATCAGTACAACTGGCATTTCGATTAAATTATGAAAATATTTGAAATTTTCCATAAATACTTCTTTTGTTACAGGATTAACTGCAAAACCATCCTTTGTTAGAACTAATCCAACAAATAACAGGAAAAATACCAAGAATGGAATCGAGCATTTTTTTAATAGCTTTGAAGCTCTTTTTACTAAACTATTGTTATTAATATTATTTATAAAATAGAGCAATCCCAACACACGGGCAAGGAATAGTATCGCTAATCCCAAACTGATGTTAGTAATATTAAAAGCAGCTTCTAAACCGTGTGTACGTGTTTCCCATCGTGATATAACGGGATTCGAGACATCAAGTATATTCATCCTATTAACAGAGAATTCTGATCCGGTGAAAAATGTACCAACAGCCGTACCAATTAATACAGTAGCTAATACGCCATTAATTATCAGAAATATATCATATGTTTTAGTTCCTAATAGATTATTCGCTTTTGAGCGATATTCATATGATACTGCTTGCAATATGAAACTAAATAATATAATCATCCAAACCCAATATGCTCCGCCAAAGCTCGTTGAATAGAATAGTGGAAATGACGCAAAAAAGGCACCACCGAATGTAACTAATGTGGTAAATGTAAGATCCCACTTTCGACCAATTGAATTAATTAAAACCGATCTTTCTTTTTGATTTCTTGCTAATTGCCACACTAAAGTTTGTCCACCCTGTACGAACATCATAAACACAAGAGCAGCTCCTAAAACTGATATAATTATCCACCAGTATTGTTGTAATGTGATATATGAAAGATTATTAAACATTATTACCTCCTTCCTCAGGACCTACTTTAATCTGGGTAAACATTATTTTTATTTCAGCTATTAACAAAACAGTAAATAATGTTAAGAAAATAAAAAATGTAGTTTGGACAGAACCAACACCTAAATTTGATGTTGCCATTGTTACCGGCAATATATCTTGTATTGTCCATGGTTGGCGACCAACTTCAGCTACTACCCATCCAAGCATTGTAGCAATGTATCCCAATAAAATTGACCAGACCGAAATCCTCAATAAAAATCTATTATTTTCTAATTTATCTTTAATACTTGCATATAACAACCATGCAAACAAAAAAGCAAAAAATGATCCAAGAATAACCATTATATGAAATGAATAAAATACTATTGGCACATTCGGAATTACTTCCTCTTTTTTCTCAAAGTATCCATAGCCAAAATGTTCATAATTCGATTCAAATTCAACTGATTTTTCCGCAGCCAATTCGCTATTATTTTCGTTTTTGGCTATTCTATAATCCGCTAAAGCATTAATAGCATTTTTACCTTTCTGCATCCGTGCTTCTGTTGAGAGAATACCATATTCCTGATTTCCATTGACTATATCATTAACACCGGGAACAAAAGCATTTACATCTCTGGTACAGAGCCATGATAACATGCTAGGAACTTTAATTCCGACAACCTTTCTTTTACTATCTTTGCCAACTATAATACCAACGACTACTAAATCAGCATTGGTTTCACCATCATAAAGACCTTCCATAGCAGCAAGTTTCATTGGTTGTGTTTGAGAAACATCATTAGCAGAACCATCGCCTGTCAATCCCACAAAACCAATTGACAGTAATCCGAAAATTGATGCAATTAAAATGCTTTTCTTTGCGAAATCAATATGACGTTTTTTTAACAGAAACCAAGCACTTATTGCTACTACGAATAATGCACCTATTACGTATGCTTGACTAACCGTATGCAGAAATTTATGTACCGCTGTAGATGATAAAGCTACTTCGAAAAAGTTAGCCATTTCATTTCTGACAGTATCAGGATTAAATTTCATCCCAACCGGATTTTGCATCCATGCATTAGCAATTAATATCCAAAGAGCAGATAAATTTGATCCAACTGCAACCAACCATGATGACATCATATGAAATTTTTTACTTACTCTTTCCCATCCAAAAAACATTACTGCAATAAATGTTGATTCTAGAAAGAAAGCAAGAATCGCTTCAATTGCTAATGGTGCTCCAAAAATATCACCCATAAACCAAGAATAATTTGACCAATTTGTACCAAATTGAAATTCAAGAATAATTCCTGTTGCTACTCCAATTGCAAAATTTATTCCGAATAGCTTCATCCAAAATTTTGTCATATTCTTCCATTTTAGATCACCGGTTTTGTAATAGATTGTATGCATAAATGCTACAATGAATGATAAACCAAGTGTCAACGGAACAAAAATCCAATGGTAAAGAGCGGTAAGAGCAAATTGCGCTCGCGACCAATCGACCAATGCTAAATTGAATTCAGCCATATTTACCTCTTATGTTATTTGTTTTAGAATGTATTCGCTTTTATCTTTATCGTTGTCGAATTTATTATCAAGAAAATCTTGAAAGAAAAATATCTTAAGAATAGCAAACATGATAAATAGTTTTATTAATATAACTACCCAAAGTCTTACACCTAGCTTTTCTAAATTCTTAAACCCGTTAATATAAAATTTTGCTATATTTTTAATAATATTTATCATTTGAATATATACAAATATAATACAATTTAATAATAGTATACCAAAATAGTATAATTTAATTTGTCGATTTCATCTATTCTATTTTTCGCAATTCATTTTATATATAAAAAATATTGAACACACAATAATCAACATAAACATTATCAAAAAAGGAGTAAATCCGTAGAGTTTAATTATTTGACCTCCAATCAACGGGAAAATTGCAGGGATTATACTTCCGGCACCTGCAATTCCTGTATAAAGTGCTCTGTTAGAATTGTCAGATATTTCCAAAAGTACTCCATTGAGTGAGATACTGTATACTGTGTAAATGATACCACCTAGAAAAAATATCGTTGTAAACGATGGAATAGTTTTAGAGAAGATAATGATCATTGGGATTAGCAATACTAAAAATGTATTGGTGTATAATAAATATCTGTATTTATAGCGTCCAGCGATGATAAACAGGAAAAAACCCATCAATACTCCTCCCACTACCTTAAATAATAGATATATTCCTGTTTCAGCGCTTTGAGCAAAGAAATTTTCTTTTGCATATAACATTACAAAAGGCAATAATGTTAAACTCACTCCCATTGTATTTATAAAGCCAAGAAAATATTTTAAACGTGTGTTTTTGTTTAATTCATTTTTTATAAGTACAAAAAACTCTCTAATGCCTTTTATTTCCATTTTTGAGGGAACAGTTTCTTTCACCTGCCAAAAACCCAATGACGCAATCAATAATGCAACAAATGCAATAAAATACATATAGGCATAACTATTTGGGTATTGGTGAGATGCTAATATTTGTCTCGCAACTAGCGATGAAAAGAATAGAATAATTCCACTGATTACCAGTTTTAATGAAAAAAATTGTTTACGTGACGATTGGATTATAGATTTTCCCAATATATCTGTATAACTTATATTTGCAAATGCACCACCCACAGAGAAGATCGTTAAGAATAGTAAAATCACCCATACTATATAAGAACCGGTAATATTGCATGAGAATATTAGAATAATACCCAGTACTAATAATGATAATATTCTGGAATTTATACCCAGCAATAAAAACTTCTTTTTGAATGAGTAATTACTAATAAACGGCGCAAATAACAACTGTGTTAAACTAGATCCGCCAAACATAATTGCTGTCATTATTCCAATATGAACGGCACTTCCACCGGCCTCCACAATCATAGAAGGTATCACAGTATCAATATCTATAAAGTTTTGTGCAAATGCCAGGAATGCTGCATGAAATAAAAATGACCAGTAATTATGTTTTGATGTCTTACTAGATAATGACATTATTTATTACGGTAAATTACTAAAACCAAATCGTATTATTCTCGAATAATACGTTTATAGATTAAATTAAATTATTAACATTTAATTCTAGTACTGCTCTTTCAACTGATTCCCTACTAGGCATATTTCCGGTTTTAAACTTCTCAATTTGACGTTTAATGGAATTGACAATAACTAACAAAACTGGAAGTACCAATAGCGTTAGAAAAGTAGCAACAATAACTCCATACGCAACCGAAATAGCCATTGGAACAATATGTTGAGCATCAGGATCATTAGCTATTATCAATGGAAACAATCCTGCCATTGTAGTAAGGGAAGTCAATACAATTGGGCGAAATCGAGAGCTACCGGCATGTATTACCGCATCCATAAATTTTTCTTCGTCTCGCAAATATCTATTTAGAGTGTTAATTAACACAATAGAATCGTTCACAATTATTCCAAGTAATGCCAATATACCAAAATATGATGGCATATCTATCGCCACACCGTGGATTGCGTGCCCCCAACCTAATCCTATAAAACCGAGCGGAACCATACCGAATATTAGCAGTGCTTGCAGAAATGATCTAAACGTTAATGATATGACGGCAAATAGTAGAACTAATATTACCGGAAAGATTATTTTCAATGAACCCATTAACTCAGTCATCCTTTCCTGTCGTCCACCAAAATAATACTGAATACTTGGATATTTCGATTTAATTTTTGGGAGAATTACAGTTTCTAGTTCACTTTTAATATCAGCGATATTCACTGATTTATCAATGGCATCCGCTTCAACAGTAATTGCTCGACGTCCGTTCAAATGGTTAATTGAAGTAAGATTTCTCTCGAACGTTAATACTGCTATTTCATTTAATGGTATAGATAATCCTTTCGCCGTCCGGATTCTCATTTCTTCAAGATTTCCTATTGTTGCTCTATCTTCCTTATCATACCTGACCCAAATTCTTACTTCATCTAATCCACGATTTATTCTTTGAACTTCAGCGCCAAAAAAACCACTTCGGACTTGGTTCATAACTTCCTGAAGGTTTAATCCTAGGAGAAAAGCTTTGTCTTTAAGTACGATCTTTATTTCTCTCATACCTATCTGATTATTATCGATAACATTTTTTAATTCAGATAATTGCTCAAGTTCATATTTAAGGTCTGTTAGTGCTCCATTTAACTCTTCAAAATTATTGCTAAGCAAGGAAACTGATACCGGTTTACCAAAATGACTTTGTTCAACGTAATTAACTCTCAATGCTTCTGGAACTAAACCCACTTCTTTTCGCAAAGCGTTGGAAAAATCGGTAGAAATAAAGGATCTTTCTTTAGTGTTTATCAAATTTACATTAATTGATCCGGTACTTGATGATGTAATACTTTTTACTATACTTGTAACAACGGGTTTGCCCTCTTTCTTGTTAAACTTATCGCCTACTTTCTTTGCTGATGATTCAATTCTATCCAATACTTCTAATGTTAGCTTTTCAGGAGTACCCGGAGGAAGCTCAACACTGACATTGGCATAATTCACATTTCTAAATCCGCCTGAACCCATTTTAATAATCCCGCCAGTAACAGCACCTATCGTAATAAAAAATAATCCGGCGACAATCGTGAGAGTTAATAATTTATTATTGATCGCACCCCTTAGCACTGGCGTATAATACTTATCTCTAAAGTTCATCGTTGACTTTGTCATATATCTTTCGAAACGAGACTTTTTGCTATCTTTAGCCATATTCTTAGAATGAGCGATATGAGCAGGTAAGATCAATGCACCTTCTATTAGTGAAATAGTCAATGTTGCTATCACAACAAACGCCATTTCTCGGAATAATTGTCCGAAGATACCTTCGACCAATAGCATTGATGTAAAAGCTATAATCGTTGTTAAAACTGCTGCGAATACAGCAGGTATTACTTCTAGTGTACCATCTATTGCTGCCCGTACAGGCTTTTTGCCTTTTTCATAGTGTTGATAAATATTTTCACCAATAACAATACCATCATCTACAAGAATACCGATAACTAGGATCATGCCGAATAATGACATTCTGTTAAGTGTTAAACCGTATATGGACGCCAGAAAAAACATTCCCATGAATGATAGCGGTATTGAGATTGCCACCCAAAATGATAAACTCTTATTTAGGAATATTGTTAAGAATATCATAACAAAAAGAAATCCTAACATTCCATTATTTAATAAAATCCGCTGCATCGTTTTAACGCCCACTGATTCATCATTAATAATGGTAGTTTGAACAACATCATTCTGAGCATTAAATACATTAATATATTCTTTTACAGAATCAGTGATCTGTATAATATCCTCACTTGCCGTGTACTGTACACTGATCAAAACCGCAGGTTTCCCATCTACAAAGACACGATTAGGATCTTCTGACCATTTATCTCTTACATTAGCTACATCGCCCAACCTAACAATAGCTCCCTTATTAGATGTTCTTAAAATGATATCTTTAAGATCATTTGCATAAAATTGCTTCTGCTTAGTCCTAATAAATAATTCTTCATTTTCTCCACGAATTGTGCCTCCAGTGAGATCAATGTTAGCAGTTCTAATCGCATTAGCAACTTCATCGAAACTAATATTGTAAGCTCTCAAATCGGATTCACGGAATGCTATTTCGATTTCCTCTTCAGGGAATCCACTGATAGTTAACTTACTAATGCCCGGAATTTGCCTTAAGTCATCTTCAATTGCTCTGGCTTTATTTTTTAATATTTTAAGATCCACCGAACCGCTTATCATAAAATCAATGGCTCTTGATCTAAACTCCCACTTGCTTACATTAGCCGGCTCCATACCTGTTGGAAACGAATTGATAGCATCTACAGCATTTCGGACATCTTGTAATACCAAATCTGTATTATATCCACTTATAACTTCAATCGTGGCTCTACCAAAATTTTCTTGCGAAGTTGAACTTATTTTTTTTATACCTGAAACACCCCTTAGGCTAGTTTCAATTTTAAGAATGATTCCTTGTTCAATTTCTTCAGGAGAAGCCCCAGGGTACTGAGCTGTGACTATTATGCTACCGGGATCAGTTTGAGGCATGGTGGTAGATTTCAAACTGATAAAACCAAAATATCCCAAAGCCAATATCAAAAATATTATTACATTGCCTGAAACAGGATATTTTATGAAATATTCAATGAGTCTTTTCATATTATTATATTAAAGATTATTTTA
>CBDURO010000011.1:0-47871 GCA_965369995.1 uncultured bacterium
ATAGCACACTTTCAAAATCGCTCCTCGTATCACACTGTCTTCACACGGCAGAGGTCGGCAGTTCGAGCCTGCCATCGCCCACCCTCTAAAAACCCCGTTTATCGACGGGGTTTTGTGTTTTAGATACGCTATAGATTAAGTCAGATAAAGTCAAATATATTCAAATAAAACCTAATTGTGGATACACAAATTGTGGATACAAATTAAAATCAGAGAATTTGGTGGGGGTTGTTTTCGCAATAAAGTGTATCTTACCGTAAAAACAAGAGCAGGTACTACACTCTAACGCCCAAATTAATTTTTAGTATAGGCTCTCCCAAACGGGTAGGAGTGCATAATATTTATTACATCAAAAAACGCCTAAATATACCAAAAATCGACATTGTGGATGCACTTTCTGTGGATACCAAACTGTTGAAAGGAGTGTCTCGCGGCGGAAGAATTACTGTGTAGCGTTGCCCTACTAAGGCAGAGCTATACATTCATTATACTTAAAACCCCTCAAATGATGAACTCGTGACATTTAGAGACTGATTAAAGGTTCTATTATTAGTAATTTGCATTGATAATAAAAAAGCCCTATAAATAGGGCTTTTTTTATAACTGAAAATAATTTCAGTCTGATATAGTGTTAAATTATGCTGCTATTACGTTTGCAGCGGCTTCACCTTTATCAGTATTGACAACGTCAAATTCCACTTTAGCATTTTCTTTTAATGATTTAAAACCTTCTGCTATAATTGAATTATGATGTACAAATATGTCCCCGCCTTCATTGCGAGTTATAAAACCATATCCTTTGCTGTCGTTGAACCATTTAACGGTTCCAACTTCTTTTTTTGCCATCTTTATGTTTCCTAATTGATTATTAAATTTTGCCCTGAGGTCTGATTAGGGTATAGAAAGTATTACTATTTAAGATTTGTATAAAATATAAATTGCTTTTACGTCTAAATCCTTGTCATAACGTCTGACAACGTGCGGGAGGTTACAATATTAACTTATGAATAGCAATAAATATATGTTAGTTAACTTCTACCACATTGTGGATACACTTTCTGTGGATGCAAAACTACTTAAAGAATTGTCTCACGACGGAAAAATAGCTGTGTAGTGTTGCCCTACATAGGCAGAGTTTGGAAAACCACAACATTCAACTTATAATATTTGTGTAGATATATAGCATAGAGTAATTTTGAAAACAATGAACGCAGAAATATTAATTAAAGAAACATCAAAATCTGATTATTCAGCAATAATTGAAATTGAGGAGTTGGCTTTTGATGGAAAAGATGTAGCTGAACTAACCGAACAACTTTTAGACGACAGTAGTGCTAAACCAGTCGTATCACTATTAGCATATTATGATGAGAAGGCAGTTGGTCATATTCTTTTTACAAAAGCTTCAATCAAAAATAACAAATCCCTACCAAATGCGTACATCCTTGCTCCTTTAGCGGTTAAGCCCAATTACCAAAATAAAGGGATAGGGAAAAAACTAATTATGGATGGCTTAGACAGGCTAAAAAAAAAGGGTATAGACTTAGTCTTTGTATTGGGTCATATTGAATACTATCCCAAATTTGGTTTTATAAATAATGCAGAAAAGTTGGGATTTAAGCCACCCTTCCCAATTCCCAAAAAGGTTGCTGATGCTTGGATGGTAAAAACATTAACAAAAATTGATATAAGTGAAATTAAAGGTCAAATTGTATGTGCCAATGCAATGAATAAGCCTGAACATTGGAGAGAATAGTGTATGAATAGTGCGAGTATTTATTATCGAAACTATGCTTAGAAATTAAAGATAGAAATGTTGTTAGTGGTGGAAATAGCAGAGGCACTTAAACTAATTGTAAGTCAAATATAACCACATTGTGGATACGTTTTCTGTGGATGCAAAACTGTTAAAAGATGTGTCTCACGACGAAAGAATTGCTGTGTAGCGTTGCCTTATCAAGACAGAGCTAATAAGAACAACTATTATTATTAAGGAAGTATTTCATAGTGCGGGACAGATTTTAGGAAATGTCAGTTGTATATCAACCGACACTCTCTGCCCCGCCTTAATGATATTATTTATCTAATCAGTATTACTTCTTTTTGTAAACTAAGTAAAGAGCGATTGAAAGGAAACCATATAGAATTACCGTAAACCAGCCATAATTATTAACAATATTTGATAGTTGACCCCATAGGGCGACAAAAAAGCCAACAATTTCACTTATAAGAAGAGCTAATACTACTGATTTAACTTCCTTTGTAAGCTCTGCGTTTTTCAAATAGAAGGTTATTAGGGCCATTGCTAATAGTGCAGACCCAAAGAAACGGGTCATCAATATAGTAGAATCCATAGCAGTTGATGGACCGTAAAATGCAAGCATAGTTTTTGGTATTAATAGGAAGATTAATGCAAATAGTCCTGCAAAGATTGACATTAATGTAAATGAGGTTTTAAGTGACATATTCTCTACTCCTTGTTAATTAAGAAAATGATATGCGTTTTTGTAGAAACCGTCTTTTCAGAACGATTAAGTAAATTTAGTTCCTAATAAGAACAAATAACAATTATTAATTCAAATATATCCACATTGTGGATACACTTTCTGTGGATACAGAAGACTGAAAAATTAGATTTCTCCTCGACAAAACCAATTTAGCGCTGTCTTCACACGGCAGAGGTCGGCAGTTCGAGCTTGCCATCGCCCACCCTCTTAAAACCCCGTTTCACGACGGGGTTTTGTGTTTTTGATAGGTTGATTGAAGTAGTCAACTATAATCAAATAAAGTCAAATAATACCGGAATGTGGACACATTTTGTGTGGACACGGTTATGATTTCATAAAGTCTAAATGTTATTGAACGATAATAAGATTTAGAGCTACTATCCATCTACGGTAAACCAACGAATTCCGTAACTATCTGCTGTAGGAGACTAATGCAGATACATTTTCATTATAGAGGGGGAGTTAATTACTTTCCTATCTCTGTATTCATAATACAACCATTCCTATCAATATTTCATTAACAACAGGAGGATAAATGATAGTTAAATCTAACAGATTGATTAATTTTATTTTCGCATTATTTGTCACCTCAATTGCATCTTCTTTAATGGCACAAGAACTGCTGGTTAAAGACCGACCGGAAATCTCTCGCGATAGTTTATTTACAATAGCACACGCGATTATTGATTCTGCACGATCCCGTACCTTTATTACAGTTGATGAAAAGGGGAAACCTCAGGCTAGAACCATGTATGTGTTTCCACCGGAAGAGAATATGGTTCTTTGGCTTGGAACAAGCACTAGGAGTCGAAAAGTAAAACAGATTAAAAATAATCCAAATGTGATGGTATTTTATTTTGATACAAAAGGACGCAGTTATGTATCTATCGCAGGTCAAGCCCGCCTTGTTAATGATCCTGAGAAGAAAGCTCATTATTGGAAAAAGAGTTGGACAAGATACTTCCCTGATCCTGAAAACGATTATATCCTCATCGAAGTAACACCTAATAGAATGGAGATTTGCAGTTATAAATATAAATTATTTTGGGATTCAAAAGGACTACCAGCATTTATTGAATTCTAACTATTATATGCCGAAATAATCCTATAGAAACAACTATTTAATTCATTAACAAACAGGAGGTTTTTCTATGAACAAACTTTTCAAAGTGGCTCTGATTATTGAAGCCCTCTTCGGAATAGGTTTTGTGATTGCACCCGGAGCCATGCTTGGTCCATTTGGTGTGACACTCAATGCTATCGCGACGTCCTTTGTGCGTCTGTTTGGCTCAGCGCTAATCAGTTTCTCTATTCTGCTATGGTTCGCCTACAAATCCGATAAATCAGAGTTCAAGAAAGGGGTAGTTTACAGTATGTTCGCCTACTTTCTTGTAAGCACCGTTCTCCTAGTGATTGCTCAATTGGCAGGCCAGATGAACGCGTTGGGTTGGAGTGTGGTTGGCATACACATAGTACTCCTTGTCTGGTTCGGATACTTCATTGTCAAGTAGTACAGTTATTTTGTAAAGACAACACAAATAGGTACCTATTAGTCTCAAAAACGTGTCCTAAAACAAACGGGCTAATTTGAGAGTACCAAAAACGTTGGGTTTTGATACATCTTGACCAATATTATTAATGAAATAATTACTCAACAAGATATATTCGAAATTATTATATTTGACGACTGATTATTTTATTAAAAGGGAGTAGACCATGAAATCAAAATCAATATTATTAAGTTTAATTGTTCTCTTATTTATCCAATGTAGTCCAAAACAAACTTTAGAAAAACCACTAGTAGCAAAAATAGACACTGTTGAGGATATATATTTCGGAAAAACCGTTTCTGACCAATATCGATATATGGAAGATTTACAAGATTCAACGGTTATAACATGGTTTAAATCTCAAGCAGACTATTCGCGTAAAATTCTAAATAGTATTCCAGGTCGTCAATCCTTAATAGATAAAATGCAAGAATTTGATGAAAGGAAATCTTCGAGTATTTACAACCTAAACATAACAGATGATGATCGCTATTTTTATTTGAAAATTACACCTGAAGATGAAACAGGTAAATTATACTTCAGAGATGGATATGAGGGTGTAGAAGAATTTCTTTATGACCCATTGAAATTTTCAGATGATTCAACAAAAAAATATGTTATTAACGGACTAACTCCATCAAATGATGGAACTAAAGTGGCTTTTGGTATTGCTAGTGGTGGATCAGAAAGCACCATAACACTAGTTATGAATGTTGATAAAAAGACATTGTATCCGGAACAGATTGATCGATGTATGAGTGGAAGCTATTCATGGTTGCCCGATGATAGTGGTTATATATATATTCGCGAACATTCAAGTAATGTTCATGATATTGACCGGCTAATCGATACGGAATCACTTCTACATATTATTGGCACAAATCCTCAAAAAGATAGAGTTGTATTTTCACGGCCCAAATATCCTAACTTAGGAATTAATCCTGAAGATATACCATTTGTAGAATATGATAAAGATAGTGGACTAATTTTTGGATATGCTTATACGGTAGATAGGAATCTAAAGGTGTTTTATGCTCAAGGCACAGAGATAAATAATGATAAAATATCCTGGAAGCAATTAATTGATCCCCAAGATGAAATACATAATTTTTACACAACCGATAAGGATTTATACCTATATACACCAAAGAATGCTCCAAATTTTAGAGTTTTAAAAACTTCTATTGATAATCCTGACGTTACAGATGCCGAAGTTGTAGTGTCTGAAGATCCGCATGCAGTTATGACATCGTTCGGCATCACAATTGATGGTTTATACTATACTTTATCCAATAATGGAGTACAAGAAAAACTATATTATTTAGCAAATGGTTCTGAAAAACCTACTGAACTAGACTTACCATTTACTGCAGGTTCCATTGTTTTAAAAACAAAAGGTGTAGAATTCAGTGATTTATGGGTAGGTCTCTCGGGTTGGACAAGTAATTATCAAAGATATAAATATATATCGAATCAAAATGAATTTAAGCTTGAAAATCTTTCAGAAAGACCGGATTTCCCTGAATATAAAGATTTAATTGCAGAAGAAGTTATGGTGGAGTCCCATGACGGAACAATGGTTCCAATATCTTTAGTATACCTTAAAGGAACAAAAAAAGACGGAAAAAATCCCGTTCTTATTTTTGGATATGGTGCATATGGAATATCAATGAACCCATTTTTTAGCCCCGAGTTTTTACAATGGACTTCTGAAGGTGGAATATTTGCAATTGCTCATGTCCGTGGCGGTGGTGAATTGGGTAATCAATGGCATAAGGCCGGCTATAAAACTACCAAACCAAATACGTGGAAGGATCTAATTGCGTGTGCTGAATATTTGATAGGTGAAAACTATACATCTCCAAATCACTTAGCAATATACTCAGGTAGTGCTGGCGGAATTTTAGTAGGCAGAGCTATGACGGAAAGACCTGATTTGTTTGCAGCAGTAATTCCAGATGTAGGTTGTATGAATACATTACGAGGAGAAAATTCTCCCAACGGACCTGTCAATATACCTGAATTTGGTACATCGCAAGATTCAGTAGAATGTATGGCTTTACTTGAGATGGATTCCTATCATCATATTATAGAAGGTGTGAAATATCCTGCCACTTTGGTGACAGCAGGAATGAATGATCCAAGAGTAATAGCGTGGCAGCCAGGAAAATTTGCAGCGAAGCTCCAAGCTGAAAATGCTTCAGACAATCCAATATTATTCTTGACGGATTTTGATGCGGGACACGGGATAGGTAATACGAAAACAAAACAATTTGAATCATTATCTGATATATTGAGTTTTGCGTTGTGGCAGACCGGCAATAAAAAGTTTCAACCAGAATACTCAATTCAGTAACGAAAAATAATTTATAACCGCCTCATTATGGGGCGGTTGTTCAATAAGATCATTTTTTCAGTGGTTATTTGATGAAAAGCCCTGCATGACTGCGGGGCTTTTTGTCCCAAAAACGTGTCCCAAAACAAACGGTCTATTTTGAGTGTACCAAAAACAACGGTTAATGGAATTCAATTTAAGATATTATTATTATACACTAAATTTCATCATTAACGACGGATTATAACGTGCTGACTGATTAAAATGTTTAATCAATGAGGTTAATATGAAACTTCTTTTAGTTATATTATTTTTTATCCTTTCAATTAGTGTATATCTCTATGGGCAAGGTAGTTTAATTGAAGATAAGTTCTTTAGTAAATCCCTTGAATTTGACAGGAACGTAAATGTGTATCTACCAGAAAACTATGATTCATCTGATAAAACTAAAGGGTATCCCGTTATATATTTTCTTCATGGAGGAGGAGGGAATCATAATTCATATTTAGGTATTATTCCAATACTTGATTCACTTATAATAAATAAAATTATCGAACCCATGATAGTAGTAATGCCTGATGGTAGCTGTGAACCATATTTAGGCAGTCAATATTCTAATTCAGAATTATATGGACCATTTGAAGATTATATAACTTTTGATTTAGTTGATTATATCGATAGTAAATACAATACAATAGCATTAAAAAACAAGCGGGCCATTATGGGTCATTCAATGGGCGGTGAAGGTTCTATGAGAATTGCTCTAAAACATCCTGATAGATTCGCAGGAATCGCTTCACACAGCGGTGTCTTGAGTATTGACTTTATAGATTATCTTTTACCTTTAGTTTTAGCTGAAATGGATTCTACTAATATTATTCATCCTACTAATGGATGGATGTCAAAAGCATATTTCACAGTTTCTGGTGGGTATTCTCCTAATATGAATAATCCTCCATACTTTGTTGATTTACCAAAAGATGAAAACGGTAATTGGATTGATAGTACATATGCAAAATGGCGTTTGTCTGACCCAATATATTGGGCTACTCAAATATCAAATGATTCCAATTTGAACATCTATTTTGACTGTGGATTGAACGATCCAATTATTGACTGTACAAGAGTCTTTGCTAATACATTAAGAAAGCGTGATATACCATTTGAATTTCAAGAATTTGAAGGTGGTCATTCTGATAAGTTCTATGAGCGGTTTCCCGTTTCTATTACTTTTCTTGATTCTGTTTTTAAGAATGATACCAATCTGAATGAATACATAAGTTTTAATCATCTTTATATTGTTATTGATGATTCTACTTATAGCAATCTTTTTGATAGTCTTAAAGTTTTAGATGATTTCTCATATAATTCTGAAGAAACTGTTGTTACGGACGATGAATCATGGTCAGGTAAATATTTATTTGGTGAACAACATTATTTAGAAATATTCAATTCTGAAGGTTTTGAAAACGCAAAATTTGGGGAATTAGGTCTTGGTTTCATTTCAGAAAAAACAGGAACATTAGACTTCATTAAGCGGAATTGGGAGGACATGAAGGATAGTATTTCATTTTCAGAAAGAACAATTGAATATGAAAATAAATCCTCACCTTGGTATTATTCACTTAGTATACCCAATATAGATTCATTGAGAGTAAATGCTTGGCTTATGGAACATCACAAGGAAGAAATGTTGAGAGTTGGTTTTACCGAAGAAGATATTAATCGTGTAATAAGCTGGGAAGAATATATTGATTACTCATTAGCAACAAGCAGAAATGTGGCACCTGATTCCATTACTTTTGAAAAATCTTTCCATCGAATTAAAGGTCTCCATTTAACATTAACATTGAATGAACTCGAATTGTTAAAAGAGACGCTTTTAAGCTTTGGATTTACAGATGATGGAATTTGCCTAAGTAATAAAGATTTATACCTTAAGTATGAGCTTACTCAAAATGAAGTTTTTATATTAAATCAAATAGATTTTGAGTTAATAAAAACATTAAAACCTGGTATATATCGATATCGAAATTGGGAATTTGTTATAGAGGGTGATAGTGCATATTTATATTTTTTATACAATAGTTTTTAATTGCTTAACATTCTTGGTAGTAAAGTTTTCGATTGATAATAGACAAAATTGAAATTAACGCTGTTTTTACATAGTATGGATTAATTTATGTCCCAAAAACGTGTCTCAAAACAAACGGCTGATTTAAGTGTACCAAAAACGAAGGTTTTTGGAATTCATTTTAACTAATTATTTTAATAATATTAAATTAAACCATTGATGACGGTTTAAAAAGTGCTGACTGATAGAATTATTAATTGAAGAGGTTATCATGAAATACTTTAAAATATTATTTCTAATTGTTGTTGTTTTTATATTTTCTTGTTCTTCACAAGAAGCGATCACTGATCAAAAATTTATTAATGACAAAATAGTTGCAAAAGTTCAAACAAATCTAGTTGAAACCTTTGGATCTGAAAATGAAGCTCTCATCAACCGTGGTATTGAACATGCTGCATCACTTTGGCGTAATTCAGACGGTATTGTAGAAGAATTTGAGAAATTCTGTCTTGAAAATTACATCAGCGGTACTGATGAGAAAGAAATTGTATTTAATAAGATTTCGAAGAATTTTGAATCATTATGGGGGCATAATAATAAAATAAAACTAGATCTAAGCGAAAATATGGACTTGGATAACGGTGCTTATCATAAGATTGATGCCATGTTTGCTAGCTATAGTCCCAATTCTCATTTCACCGATGATTTTTATGCTAATAAAATTGCCTTTATTATTGCATTAAATTTTCCTCCTTATTACTTAGATGAGAAAAACGAGCTAGGAAAAGAATGGAACTCTTTGGAATGGGCTTATGCCCGTTTAGGTGATGTTTTTACTGAACGTGTACCTGCAGAAATATCACAGGAGATAGAATTAATTGGTACTTCTTCTGGAATGTACATTGCCGAGTATAACATTTATATGGGGCAATTGTTGAATAATGCTGATCAAAAATTATTTCCCAAAGACATGGTTTTGCTTTCACATTGGAATTTACGTGATGAGTTAAAATCAAACTATGCTAATCATAGAAACGGACTTGAAAAGCAAGAAATGATTTATAATGTAATGAAGCATATAATCAATCAAACAATACCGGAAGCAGTTATTAATTCAGACGAATATGAATGGAATCCGTTATTGAATAAAGCGTATCAAGATGGAAATGAAATACAACTTACAGAAGAGCCAGATACTCGTTATCAGCAAATTTTAAATAATTACCATGCGAATAAAGCCGCAGATAAATATTATTCTGATTACAATACTTTTATAAAAAGAGCTTTCTCAGCTTCAAAAGAAATACCACAGGAAGAAGTAGAAAAATTATTTGATGAGTATTTATCATCACCTATTGTAAAAGGAGTTGGAGAATTAATTAAAAAACGCTTGGGAAGAGATTTAAAGCCGTTTGATATTTGGTATGATGGTTTTAAAGCTCGTAGTACTATCCCAGAAAAGACTTTAACTGAATTGACCACTAAGAAATACCCCAATGCTAAAGCTCTTGAGTCTGATTTGGTTAATATTTTAATAAAACTGGGTTGGGAAAAAGAACGAGCACAATTTATTGGATCCAAAGTTGTTGTTGATAATGCACGTGGCTCCGGACATGCATGGGGTGCTCAGATGAAATCTGAAAACGCTCATTTACGTACAAGAATTTCAGGCAAAGGGATGGATTATAAAGGCTATAATATTGCTGTTCATGAATTTGGACATAATGTTGAACAAACTATTTCTTTACACGATGTGGATTATTACATGATTGAGGGTGTTCCAAATACAGCATTTACCGAAGCTCTCGCATTTATTTTCCAAAATAGGGATTTACAATTACTAGGATTTACAAATGATAATCCCAATAAAGAATATTTTGAAACACTTGATTTATATTGGAATGTCTTTGAAATAATGGCGGTTTCAATGGTTGATATGAAAATGTGGAAATGGTTATATGCGAATCCTGATGCAACATCATCTCAATTAAAGGATGCAGTTTTAAGCATAGCGAAAGAAGTTTGGAATAAATATTTTACAGATGTATTTGGACAAAGTGATGAACCAATTCTTGCAGTTTACTCACACATGATTAATGCTCCTCTATATTTAGCAAATTATTCATTCGGACATATAATTTATTTCCAGATTGAACAATATTTAGCTGGAAAAGATTTTTCCGACGAAGTTGATAGAATCTGGAGTATAGGTAAAGTTACACCAGAGGTTTGGATGCAAAAAGCTTGGTGAAAATATATCTATCCAACCCATGATAAGTGCGACACAAGAGGCTTTAAATAGTATAAAATAGCATCATGGGGATTGTTTATAGTACCAAAAACGTGTCTCAAAACAAAAGGTCTAATTTGTGTGTACCAAAAACGGTGGTTTTAAATACTTAAATATTTTTTCTAATCATTTCTACTATACTATAGCTAATCGGTAGAATCCGCTTGATCTTGACATATAGTCCATTTTATTGTATTATTATAATATCATATCTACGAATTATTATCTCTGACGCTATCTAGTAGATATGCAATTGCATATATTGTCATGAATAAGATATAAATTTATAATAAATCTTATGGGAGGTTATCAAGATGGTACAAAAAAAAGAAGCGGGATGTGCTCGTCCGACAGGTGCTAAAGTTGGTGAGAAACCCGTAAAGCAACCAATCGAAGAACATTTGCAAAAGGAGTCTAACATGGAAATTGCCAAAGTTGGAACAAAAGCCCCCGATTTTGAAGCTCCGGCTTATTATAAAGGGACTTTTACAAATGTTAAATTATCTGATTATATGGGTAAATGGATTTTATTATGTTTTTACCCCGGTGATTTCACTTTCGTTTGAGCGACTGAAGTGTCAGCGGTCGCTGCACAATATGATACATTACAAAAACTTGGAGTTGAAGTAATCTCCGTAAGTGTTGATAGCCAATTTGTCCACAAAATGTGGAATGACCAAGAATTATCTAAAATGGTTAAGAAAGATATTCCATTTCATATGGCATCGGATGGACCAGGTAATGTAGGAAAAATCTATGGTGTCTATGATGAAAATTCAGGAGTAGAATTGCGAGGTCGATTTATTATTGATCCGGATGGTGTAATTCAAGCAATGGAAGTGATGACTCCTCCCGTTGGTCGACAAATGGATGAAACCATTCGCCAAATAAATGCATTTCAACATGTGAGAGCAACTAAAGGTACAGAAGCTTGTCCCGCTGGTTGGACTCCCGGTAAAAAGACTTTGAAACCGGGACCTGCTTTAGTAGGAAATGTATGGAAAGAATGGGATCCTTATAAAGACCACTAAATAATAAGCCCTGCTTAGTTGCGGGGCTTTTTGTTCCCAAAAACGTGCTCCAAAACAAACGGTCTATTTTAATAATTGTACCATTTCCCCGACAACTATAGATATTAATTACGAATTAATAGAGAATATCTAATCTGAAAAATAATAAGAGTTGCATTATGTTTTAGAAACCTGTAATATTGGTTAGTGATTAATCACTAACATAATTAAATTAGATGATATGACAAACTTTACAGAAAGACAGAACCAAATTATTCAAACTTCGCTTGATCTTATAGCAAACTTAGGGATTCATGGGTTAACTATTAAAAATATTTCAAAAAAAATAGGAATCTCCGAGCCTGCTATTTATCGCCATTTTGAAAGTAAAACCGATATTCTACTTGGTATTATTTCAAAGATAAAAGAAAGCTCAGCAGTCAACGTTTTTGTTATAACGGATGAAGCACAAACTACGGTTGACATAATTAGAAATGCCTTTATCGGTCGTGCGCATCGATTTACTAATAATCCGTCTATAGCGGCGGTTATATTTTCTGAAGCAATATTTGAAAATGATAGCGTATTATCTGGCGCAATAAGTGCTATTATGGAAGAATCTCATATGAAAATGGTTAAAATTATAAAAAGAGGACAGAGCAAAGGTGATATTGTTGATTTTATTGCAGCTGATCAACTTGCACTTATGATTATTGGTTCATTCCGGTTACTAGTCACAAAATGGCATATGAGTAAAAATAGTTTTGACCTAGAAATACATACAGAAAATATGGTCAAAGCTTTTGAAAAATTAATTTAATTTTTTTTATTAAAAAAGTTAGTGAACTATAACTAACAAAGGAGGAGATGTGGAAAAATGGATTTTTAAAACCTTGAAGTTTCCAAAACTGGTAATGATAGCTGTTCTGGTTATCACGGTATTGTTTTTTAAGGTAATGAAAGATAAATCAGAAATGGAGACCAACCTGGATAAATATATGCCGGATAAACATCCTGCTTTTGTTTATAGTAATGAAGCAGAAAGCTGGTTCAACATTAAAGACGGGATTATTATCGCAATTGAAAATCCTGATGGAATTTATCATACTGAAACGCTTCAAAAAGTAAAAGATTTAACCAAACGTCTTCAAAAGATGAAAGAGATTGAAAAGGCGGATGTTACGTCTCTGTATACGGCTGATAATATTGTTGGTACTGAAGACGGGATAGATGTAAAAGCTTTTTTCAAACGTGTTCCAAAAACAGAAGAAGAACTAGCTGAATTACAGGCGAAAGTTAGCGCGAATGAAATGATCTTTGGTAAACTAGTATCTACCGACGAAAAAGTTACGGTTATAGTGGCACGTATTGGAAACGATGTTTTTTCGCAAGAATTTTATTTGCGCTTGTTGGATCTTGCAAAAGAGTTTGAAGGAAAAGAAAATGTTTATATAGCCGGTCGACCTATTGTTGAAGGAACCATGGCTGTTTTAGGACCAGCCGATATGAAAAAAATGGTTCCGATCGTTTTTCTTGTAATAATCATTGTATTGTTTGCTCTTTTAAGAAACATAAAAAGTACTTTATTAATTTTGTCAGTTGTTTCTTTTTCTTCAATATGGGCGTTTGGTTTGATGGCCGCATTAGGAATTCCAATTTATGCTGTATCAACGATGATTCCGGTAATGCTAATCGCGATTGGTGTTGCATATGGAATACATCTCTATAGTCATCTTCATATGTTTCAACTTGAAAATCCCGATACGGATCGGATGACAGCTGTAAAGGATATGATAAAAGAAATGTGGAATCCGGTACTTATGGCTGCAATTACAACGGCAGTAGGATTTGTTTCACTATTAACATCGCAAGTATATCCAATAAAATATTTTGGTGTATTTTCAGCGTTTGGTGTATTAGTTGCTTTTGTGCTAACTATACTAGTTATTCCTGCAGGAATCCTTCTTTTTGGTTTACCTAAAGTTAAAGTAAAAACCGAAAATAAAAGCAAGTCTAGCACAACTCAGACCATGGCTTTTCGCATTTCTGATTTTCTGGTGTCGCATAAATGGCAAACCTACTTTGTTACCTTTATATTTATTGTCCTATCAATTTATGGTATGACTAAGGTTTGGATTGATTCGAGTTTTCTGGAAAAATTTGAAAAAGACTCAGATATCGTACTTACCGATTCGTTTATTAATAATAATTTTGGAGGTACAAGCACATTAAATGTCATTCTTGAAAGCAATGAACCCGATGCCTTCAAACAGCCACAAGCTGTAAAACAACTACTTGTCATGCAGGATGATGTGGAAAATTCCCTGGATATTGTTGGGGATTCATTTTCGCTTAGTGATTATCTAAAAAGAATGAATAAGGTAATGCATGCCGATGATGACGCCTTTAATACGATTCCTGAATCCTCAGATATGATAGCACAGTATTTATTACTTTATGAGATGTCAGGAGACCCGGAAAATCTGTGGCATGTGGTAACAGATGATTTTCAAAAGGTTAATTTGACATTCCAATTGAAAAGTGATAATTCCAAAGCTTTGGACTCCGCAATTGATATCGTGGAAAAATACAGATCCGATTTTAAGGAACTTGGAATTGACATGAACTATGCCGGTTCCGGATACAAAGCGTTTGTTTTCACAAATCTAATATTAAAAGGACAAGTATCCAGTTTATTGATGTCACTCGTCATTGTAGTGATTTTGCTAGGATTCATATTTAAGAATTATAAACTTGGATTTATTGGTGCAATTCCAATTGTCATTACAACTTTTATCAGCTTTGGAATTATGGGATTATTTAATATTCCACTGAGTTCCACTACGGCTCTTATTTCGAGTATTGCTATCGGAATTGGTATTGATTACGCAGTTCATTTTATTGACCGGTACAGGATTTATGCCGAGAGTACGGGAGATAAGAAACTGACCATGCAGCACACTATGTACCATTCTGGCAGAGCGATTCTATTTAATGCTGTTGTTGTTATTGCGGGATTTATGGTTTTATTGGCTTCGGTGTTCCCGCCAAACAGAACATTGGGTGGCTTGATATCACTGAATATGCTAACCTCATTTATTGGCACGCTAACGGTAATGGCCATCGCATTGTATTATTCAAACATTTATTTTAAAAAGGAGAAGTAAAATGAAAAAAATAAATACTCAATTAAGAGGAAAAACAAACATACGGATCATTGGAATCTTAGTAATTATGTTGTTTGCTTCAATGGGTTTATATGCTCAGTCAGAGCTCAGTGGTTTAGAGATCATGCAAAAGGTTGCTGATAGACCAGATGGTGATGAAATGGAAGGAACACTTATTATGACCCTGGTCAATTCAAGAGGTGGCGAACGTGTAAGAGAAATAAAACAATACATTGAGGACTTAGGGTCGGTTGAAAAGAAAATTATGTTTTTTGTAAAGCCGGCTGATATTAAAAATACATCTTTTATGAACTGGTCTTATGATGATGAAACAAAAAATGATGATCAATGGATTTATCTTCCTGCGCTAAAAAAGGTAAAACGTATTTCTAGTGACAGTAGTGGAGATTATTTTATGGGATCTGATTTTACTTACGATGATTTAGGAGACAGAAAACCTTCTGATGATACGCACACAGTTCTTAGAACAGAAGTTATGGATGGATTGGATTGCTATGTTGTAGAAAGTGTTACCAAAGATGAAGATTACATGTATTCAAAAACGGTCACATGGGTTGTTAAAGATAGATGGTACGGTTTGAAAAAAGAGTTTTATGATGAAGACGAGGATTTTCTAAAGACGCTGACGCTTAATAGCGTTGAAAATATTAATGGTTTTTGGATTATCACCGGGACAGAGATGAAAAACGAGCAGAAAGACCATTCTACAATAATGGAATTTAAAAATGTAAAGATTGATGCTGGAATCAATGAAGACAATTTCACCGAACGGATGATGAAAAGAGGATTATAAATGAAATTAAAATTAAAAACATTTGGGATCACTCTTTCACTCATATTGATGATGACAGTCAACCTTTCAGCGCAGGGACTTTCATTGTCTGGATATGCGAGAAATTATACGGGAGTATTATTAAATGATACCAATAATTACTCTATCCTTCAGAATACATTTAATCTGAACTTGGAACACAGTCAAGATAATGTTGCGTTTAAGATCAACCCATTGATATATCAGTATGCCAATAAAGAGCCTATCTTTGGTATTCGTGAAGCTTACCTTGATATCTTTTTTGATTCGATGGATTTTCGCATTGGTAAACAACAAATCATTTGGGGTAAGGCTGACGGTGTCTTTATTACAGACATTGTCTCACCAAAAAACCTTGATGAATTTTTATTACCTGATTTTGATGAAATTCGTATTGGAACAACATCGTTGAAAGCAAATTATTATTATGGAAATTCAGCATTCGAATTAGTTTTGATTCCTGCATTTACATCTACGAAGTTGGCTGAAACTCCTTCACTTTGGACTAGAACACCGGATTTCCCGGAGTCCGTAGAAATTGTAAATGACTATTCTAAAAAAGCTATAGATCAATCGCTTGAAAATAGCGAGGTATTTTTCAAATTTTCAGGAGTCTCATCATTAATTGATTATGAGCTCATGGCTGGTTATGCCTGGGACGATGATCCAACGATGTATATTACTCCTGAGTTTGGAGTTGTCAATGGAGCACCTGCTTTAACAAAAGTCACATTGGCACCGGAACATAATCGCCTGAGCATTTTTGGCGGAAGTACAAGTGCTGATGTTATGGGATATGTAATTCGGACAGAAGCAGCATATTCTTCTGGAAAGAATTTTTCGGCTGTGAATACTACAACACTTCCTTTTGATATAATGGAAAAAGATTATCTTCATTATCTAATTGGTACTGATTTCTCAATAGGTGAAACCAAACTCAGTGCTCAATTTATACAAGAATATGTCCTGGATTATGATGAAGCTATTGTTCAGGAAGAGTTTAGCAATATGGCTACATTTCTTGCCATGCGCTCATTTATTAATGAAACGCTAACATTGCAACTGTTTACCTATTACGATATCACAAATGAAGATGCTCTGATACGTCCAACGATTTCTTATGAACTCGCAGACGGATTTGAAATACTAGGTGGTGCCAATATCTTTATGGCCGGTATCAATAATGATTATACCAGCTATTTTGGATATTTTGATGATAATGATATGGTTTACTTAAAGCTAAAGTACAGTTTTTAATTCATATCGTAATATTTGGAAACAAAAAGGAGAATTTGAAATGAAAAATAATATAGCACGTATCTATTTAGTCTATAATTTTTTAAATACACTATTTAATTCGTAACAATGAATCCAACTTGGTCAGTTTATCAGGTTATAAAATTAGGAGAAACTAAATGATTCAAAATAATAATAATCAATCCGTTTTATTGCGCGTCCTAGGAATCGCAGCAATATTATTTGGTATTATGACTCTTAAATCAGGCGGAGCGACACTATTTATTGATGGTGCTACTCGGGAAGCTTCTGGGAATTTTGTTCCATTTGTTGTTTGGTCAAATTTTTTAATGGGCTTTACCTATATCATAGCAGGTATTGGCATATGGCTTAATCAAAATTGGACTAAAGTACTCACAATCGGTATAGTAACTGTAACAGTACTAACATTTATTGTTTTTGGTATTCACATTTGGATGGATGGAGTATTTGAAATTAAAACAGTGAAGGTCATGACGATTAGAAGCCTTTTTTGGATATTTGTCTCATTGTCAATAATGAGAACTACAAAATCAATCTTAATGAATGTTAGTAAAAAAGATAATTTGCTAATTACAAAGGGAACCATAGTTTTAGATATACTTGAGAAATACGGAGATATTGAGGATGTAATGGGGGCTTTTGGAATTAAAAGTGTTGGTAAATACTCCGTTCGAAAAATTATTACAAAATTTCTAACTGTGGAGCGAGCAGCGAAAATTCACAAAGTTCCTCTGGATGAATTTTTGAACACTTTAAATAAGGCTATAGAACTAAAAAAATAAAACTTAACATATTCATCTGTTTGGTGTCTAATATCTCATTACAGCATAATATTAATAACATATTATGTTTAATGTATAACTAAACAACCAAAACAATCTTATATGCAAATTAAATCAAATAACCCTAACTTTGATAGTGGTCCAAACATTGGGGGCAGGTCAGTTGATACCATCCAAGAATAATTAATCAAAAAAGTAGCAGTAAGCAGGGGAGTTAATTGGAATTAGAAATGATGGAAAATATCCTCAAAAAAGGCCTCTGCCGAAATTTCCACCACCTTCAGCGTTCAAGGTGGTGGAAAAAACACTATTTCCACCGATTTCCACCGACTTTTTGGACAAACAAAAAACCCCTCTTTTAGAGGAGTTTGTCGTCGATAAATTGACTGTGGCTCGGGGCGGAATTGAACCACCGACACAAGGCTTTTCAGGCCTCTGCTCTACCGACTGAGCTACCGAGCCAATTTAAAAAGTTTTATTTCCTATCATTATCGGTAGTGAAGGAGGAAACTGCCTGTTCCGCCAACGGCGGGGAGCTACCGAGCCAAACTCATATAGTATTGTACAAATAACGACGTGGAAATTATTAGTTTGATATTCATTATGCAAACTTTAACTAATATAGATAGGGCAATAAAACCATCAAGGTTTTTACTTGTCCGTCGTCAATCTACGTCCCGCTAAGGCGGGACTACGATAGATAAATAGCTTTTTAACTGACGAAACCTTGGTGTAGTCAGTTAGCATAGACGGAAAATCTTGATGGTTTTTTAATCCTCAAACCTTGAGGGATTAGTTTTAATTAATTAATTTGGAACTATGATAAAAATTGTTTTTGCAACAAATAATATTAATAAATTACGCGAGGCGCGATCTATATTAAAAGATTTACCGTATCAGTTTGTTGGATTAAATGAATTTCCTGATATTCCGGAGATTGAAGAAACAGGAAAAACATTATTGGAGAACTCTTTAATAAAAGCAAGAACAGTGCATGAAATTACCGGTTTTCCTACCGTGGCAGATGATACGGGCTTAGAAGTAAATAGTTTAAATGGCGCTCCGGGTGTCAAATCGGCACGGTATGCCGGGGGAAATGCTACTTACAAAGATAACTTAAATAAACTATTGAAAGATTTAGACGGTGTCCCTCATGGAAAACGTCAAGCACAGTTTAGAACGGTAATATCATTTGTTACCGATTCACAGGAACACTGGGTTGAGGGAATTGTTAAAGGTACTATATTAAATGAATCACGAGGGGAAAGTGGATTTGGATACGATCCAATTTTCTATTTACCAGAGTTAAAAAAAACATTCGCACAGCTGTCTATGGAGGAAAAAAATAAAATTAGTCATCGTGGACTTGCATTAGAAAAATTTTGTATACTTTTAGGTAAATATAACCTCACTTAATAATTATGAGGAGTAACATATAGAATCCTATCGCTATTTGTTTGAGTGTCTAACGGATAGGCACTAATAATTCAACAACAAATAGGAGAACGCCTTTGAACATGGGGCGGAAAACCACAATATATTTTATAGTGTTTATCGCTTTTGCGATGAATCTGTGTGCACAATCTACGATATCCATTGCAGATAGTAACAAGAATGTATATTATTCATCCCCCTATGTAGTTAATCCGTTTCACGTCATCTCGTTCTATGGCTTACCCGGAGATTCATTAATAAAATACCGAGGATTTTTAAAAAATAAAGTTTTAAGACCTCAAATTTCAGTTAAGATAGATGATAATTGGCAATTTATTACTATAACGGAAAAAATCAACGGATACACACTCAAGATGCCCTTTACGACATCCTTTGAGTGGTATTTTAGAAACAAGATAAAGTTTGACAGTAAATATTATTTTCTTGAGCGATTACCGATATCGAAACAAAGTGCTACTACTGATAAACGTTCACAGAGAAGTAAATCCTTTGAAGTTGTGGGAGTTGATCTTGGTGGCTTTGGACGTGCTTCTCTGCGTGTTAATGGTAATGTTACAGTCGCTGGAAAGATGATATACCAGAATCAAGAATTAGTCACATCTAGTTTTAATGAAAGTCAAAGGGCACGTTTCGATATTGATCAAAAGCAACATCTGAATATAGAAGGGACCATTGGTGATAGAATAAGTGTATCAATGGATCAGGATTCTGAGCGTGATTTTGATTGGGAAAATAATATTCGGATAACATACACCGGTAAGGAAGATGAAATTCTCCAAAAGATAGAAGCCGGGAATACATCATTATCTTTGCCAGCAACGCAATTTGTAACGTTTACTGGAAATAGTCAGGGATTATTTGGTATTAAAGCAATCAGCAAACTTGGACCAATTGATATAACTACAATTGCTGCAGTAGAACAAACCAAAAAGGCGAAACAAAAGTACAAGGGTGCAGGACAATCTCAAACTCAAAAAATTAAAGATTATGAATACGTAAAAAATCAATATTTCTTTATTAACGAATGGTTTCGTAATGGTGTTTCGACTGTTGTCGATGGGAAATCTATTAGTTTACCGCCTTACTATCCATTGGATGAGGAAGGGCGTCATTTGAGAGGTGGTTTTCATGTAGCAGATTTTGAATTGTATAAACTTGATCTATCAAATAATCCGGCTGCTGATATTGGTACGGCGTATATAGATCCTGCCAATAAGAACGAAAGTGCTACTTACAATAAAGAAGGTACTTTTTTGCGAATGGAACGTGATATTGACTATTTCCTAAGTGTAGATTTGGGATATATTCGTTTAAGAAGCCGCAGCCAGGAGCAGATTTTAGCCTGTCATTATTTACTAGTTAATACATCAGGAGATACAGTATTAACAGTTGGACATGGTCTAATAGAAAGTGACTCGACGCTTGTTTTGAAAATGCTAAAACCACAATCGCCGCATCCCAATCATCCTACTTGGGATCTAATGTTTAAGAATGTATATAATTTGGGAGCAACAAATATTGATTCATCCGGATTCGCTGTACGTATAATTAATAATCGCGCCACAGTAGAAAGTGATCGTGATGCAACCGGTACTTATATTAATAAATTTGGTTTAGATAACAAAAATGAGAACGGTGCAAAAATCCCCGATGATAAAGTTGATATTGATAATATGGTATTTTTGAACTTCGGAGAATTACATTTACCTGCATTATTACCTTTTGTATCCGCAAATAAAATTGAAGGTGGAAGCACAAATGAAGAATTAGAAAGTTTACTGGGTGAAGGGAAAATGTATACATCTACTGTGTATACAGACTATACCGGAGATAGCAGGTTTACTATTGAAGCCGATTACTCAAACCTTAGTTCAACAATTAATTTAGGATTTATGATAGTTGAAGGAAGTGAGGAAGTCTTGTTAAATGGTATATCTTTAGTGAAAAATCAAGATTATACTATCGATTATTTTTCAGGTACTATAAATCTTATTAAATCCGATATTGATCCGAATGCTGATATAGATATTAAGTATGAGAAAAATGAATTAGTCAGTTTTGATAAGAAGGTAATTGTAGGCAGTCGTGCTCAAATGGATATCGGAGAAAATGCTTTTATTGGAGCAACTGCTTTATATTACAATCAATCGGTGATTGATGAGAAAATAGAAGTAGGTTATGAACCAATGCGGAATTTTATTTGGGATATTAACGGACGTTTTTCAAAAGATTTGGATCGGCTTACTTATTATCTTGACCGGTTACCGCTTATTAAAACGGATGCTTTATCGTCATTTTCTATTGAAGGAGAATTTGCGCAGGTGTTTCCAAATCCCAATTCAGTAACAAATTCCGCCACCGGCGATGGCAATGGATTGGCATACATCGATGATTTTGAAGGATCGAAAAGAAGTAATAATCCTAGTGTAAGGCATGAACGCTGGGAGCCATCCTCTGCTCCAATTGATATTACTACAGGTTTATCATATAGACAGAAAAACAGAGCAAAAATGTATTGGTATAGTCCATTTACAAAATATCCGACAAAGAGTATTTGGCCGAATCAATCAACTTCTATTCAGGCGAATGATCAGACAGTTGATATTTTGATATTAAATTACAAAACCCTTCCTCATCAGAATAGCGTAGATCGTGATTCAATATGGGCAGGCATCATATCTCCATTTTATTCTGGAAGTTATGATCAAACGCAGAGCAAATTCTTTGAAATTTGGTTAAAAGGAAATGATGGAAAATTAACCATAGATCTAGGAAAAATTAGTGAAGATTGGAATGGAGACGGTGTTCTTAATACCGAAGACAAAGCTGAAGCAGGATTTGTACAAGGGAATGGTATTTTAGATGATGGAGAAGACTTAGGCTTAGATGGAGCAAGAGATGAATACGAAGATGGTTGGGGTAACGCTTTAGATTCAACAGGTTTTACTTATCAACAATATCTTGCAAACGGTGAAACTATATTAATTAATCCTGATGTAGAAGATATTGGAGATCCAAACGGTGATAACTGGTTTTACGATGATAAGCAAGATATCAGCAATTATAAAAAAGTTAATGGAACTCAAGGAAACAGAAATGCTGTTGGAGGCAGGTATCCCGATACGGAAGATTTGGATCGCTCCGGATTCCTTGATAAAACCAACAATTATTTTACAAAATCATTTCCTTTAGACCGATCAAAATATTTTGTTACCGAAACGGAAGAGAGTGACGGAACTCCGACAGGTTGGAAGTTATATCGTATTCCACTTACGCATTTTGAGAAAGTCAATAATGTTGATTGGAGTGAAATACGTTACATTCGTTTGGTATGGACAGGAGTTGACGAAACTGCTGAGTTGGGAATTGCAAAAATCGAATTAGTTGGAAACGATTGGCAAGAATTAGGCATAGCTGAATGGCAATCCAATACATTCACTAAATCCGACAGCGCATTTGCGATAACCTTAATAAATACCGATGAAGATCCTGAATATATCCCACCTAAAGGTGTCAAAGGAGAATACAACCCTATTTACCAAAAACGTTCCAAAGAACAATCATTGGTATTAAAATTTGAAAATTTACCTGTTAATAATAAAGGTGCTGCTAAAAAAACCATATTTTCGTTAACCGGAGAACGTGCACAAAGTTATCTTACTTATGATAAGTTAAAAATGTATGTCTATGGAAATAGTGAGTGGATAGGAACGCAAGATACAGATGTAGAATTATTCTTGCAGTTTGGTTTAGGAGATCAATATTACGAAATTACTCAACCTGTTTATAGTGGCTGGGATGAAGAACTCGATAGAAATGCTGTAAACTTAAATTTGAATTGGTTAACTAAGTTGAAACTGCAGGATTCTACAAGTATTAAAAAAATAAATGACACAGATATTTTCATAGATTCATCAGATGTTAAGCAATACTTTTTTACTGATGAGCAAGGAAATTTAACCGGCAAAAAAGTTACAATTAAAGGCGAACCGGCTATTTCTAGAATTCAACATTTTATTGTTGGGATTAGAAATAAAGCAAATGAACCGATTACCGGTCAAGTTTGGATAGATGAGTTACGATTAAGCGGTGTTAAAAAAGAAAAAGGTGTGGCAATGCGTGTTCAGTCAAATTTGCAATTGGCTGATTTTGGTAAGACCTCGATTATATTTAGCCGGAAGGATGCTGACTTTCATGTATTACAACAGCGATTAGGCACTAATAAAACCAATCAGAGTATTCGTGTGAATACTAACTTGCAAATGCAAAAATTCTTACCGGAATCTTGGGGTTTATCCATTCCGATAAATATATCTTATTCTAATATAAATAGTCGCCCAAAATATTTTCCGGGATCCGATGCGCGGGTAAATGCATCGGCTGTACCGGATTCGATCATGGTTAAATCAGAAGTCGTAAATGTAAGTACTAGTTTTGCAAAAACACGAAAGTCAAAGAATAAATGGATTAAATACACGATTGATGACATCATCGGTAGTTTTAGTTCAAACAAAACACTTACATCAAATGAAATAATGAAGGAAGTCAGGAATGAATCATATTCCGGAAAACTAGCTTATAGTCACGCGTTTGCACGCGATAATTTTTTCAAACCATTAAAGTGGTTAAAAATTGTACCTTTGTTTGGCAAAAAATTAAGTGAGACAAATTTTTACTATACACCAAGCAGTCTGAATGCCGGAATTGATTTTTCTGAAAAACTAGTTCAAAAGGATTCCAGAGCAGGTGGTAGATCACCGGATGAATATAATTTAGGATTAAATCGTACATTCAATTTGGCGTATAAAATAACTGATAATTTAGAAGCGAAATATAGTAGTGGCGCAAAAAGTGATATGGATGAATTTCGTGCAAAGGTAATAAAAGCTATAGAAGAGTGGAATTCGGGAGTCATCACCAATACCAATCAAAATTTGAGTACAACCTTTAATCCAATTATTGCAGATTGGTTAAAACCAAATTTCACTTATTCTGCCGCATACCGATGGAGTCAACCTCGCAGCAGTTCCATAGACGGTGCAAACATCGGAACGCAGTTGCGTTTTTCGTCAAATCTTTCTTTAAATCTGGTATCGATACTTGAAACGGTCTATAAACCGAAAAAGGAATCGAGACAGCGCAGAGAAATAGAACTAAAAAGAAGACAAAGACGAATTACTGAAGAGGAAGAAATCAGTGATTTTACTAAAGAAGATGAAATAAGAGAGCGCAACTTGCCAATGGAAGAAGAACAAGATGAACTTTCAACCGGAAAAGATAAGCAAGCTAAAGAACATGTTTTATTAGAAGAAGATGTTAAAAAACCTAAAAATAAGCTCAATCTATTAGCAGGATTTCATAAGGTATTGAAAAAGATTAATCCTATTAATATGACATATTCTTCCAATTTAAATCGTACCGGAGTAGGTGTACAGGGCGAGGTGCCAACCGGATACAAGTTTGGGTGGTTACCTGATCATGGCTTGCAACATTCAGAGAGTGTCGGTACGAATACCGGACAATGGAATTTAATGCGAAATTTATCATTAAGGTCGGGATTTGCGATTTCAACAAAAGCAAATATCAATCTAAACTATGTCCAAGAATTGGGTATCAATCGCAGCGGCGATACGGATTTGGAATTACATTCTTTATCACGCAATTACTTTGCATACGGTGAAAGATTAGATAAAGGGTTACCATTTACGAGTTGGACTATACGTGTTACGGGATTAGAAAAATGGCCATTATTAAGGAAATTTGCTAAATCCGCTTCCCTTGAACATGCTTTTTCCGGTAAGGAAGTTCGTTCATGGAAAATTGAAGGTGAAGAGAACATTCCGACCACTGAATTCTTTGATATTACAGATTTCGCCAATAGCTATTCAGACTATTTAGTACAATCACGCGTTAATACAAGTTATTCACCGTTAATAGGATTAACGATGTCGTTCGCAAAAGGGATTTCTTTGAATATTAGGCATAATTTGAGCAAAACTGCCCAAAAGAGTCCAACCGGTTTAACTTTGAAAAAGGAACAATCAATAAGTCTGAGTTCAAATTATGCCCATAAAGGAGGATTTAAAATTCCTTTACCATTTTTTGATGATTATAAAGTTCAAAATACAATGAACTTCACATTTAATGCTGATTACAATTTAAGCCGTACATTAGCGACAAAAAATAACACAGATTTAGCTGAAATTGCTAAAAATGAAAGTAAGAAAATCGGTTTAAGAATATCATATTCTTTTTCATCGCGTGTAACAGGTGCTGTAATTTTGGAATATCGTGAAAGTGATTCTAAACATATTGGTAAGAAAATTGATCGCGATATTGGCTTTGATTTAAATCTTGCAATTAGCGGATAATGGGTGATGTTTGAAGGGTGATGTTTTATGGTTAATGGATAAGGGAAAATGAAAAAATTAAATATAAAAGGATATAATTAATAAATCACGTATTACGTTTCATGTTTTTATACAATAAATAACAACTTGATAACTACCTAATGACTATAAACAACAAATATAAATTTTTATTCCTGACATTTTTGTTAATTAGCTGTCAGACAAATGAAATACAATTTGATGGTGACTCTGCCTTTAATTGGCTTGAAAAGCAATGTGAATTTGGTCCGAGAAATCCTGGTTCCGTCGGTTATTATGAATGTCGCGAATTTTTAATTCAAAATTTAAAAGATTATTCTGATACGGTTTTTACACAAAATTTTACTTATACCGAATTGCGGGACAACAATACTTATGATTTAAGCAATATCATAGCTGAATTTAATATAAACAGTGAAAAACATATTTTATTAGGTGCCCATTGGGACACTCGTCCTTGGGCCGATAAAGATTTAAATCCTTCCAATCGTTTTACACCAATTATTGGTGCGAATGATGGCGCAAGTGGAGTTGCTGTTTTAATGGAATTAGCCAAAATGTTCAACTCCAATCAGCCACCAATTAATATTACATTGGTTTTATTTGATGGAGAAGATATGGGTGTCGAGGGAATTCCTGATAGTTATGCAAAAGGATCTCAATATTTTGCAAAAAATTTACCAATACGCAAACCGGATTATGGAATAATAATTGATATGATCGGCGATAGGATTTTAGAGATTCCGATTGAGCGAAATTCCTATCGGGTTGCACCAAATTTAGTTAATGAACTTTGGGATTTAGCAGAAAAGTTAAAATTACCGGCATTTCAAAATAGATTGGGATATGATATTTATGACGATCATATTCCTTTATGGGAATTTGCGGGGGTTCCCGCTATTGATCTGATTGATTTCAACTATCCGAATCAAAGAGTAAACTATTGGCATACGTTAAATGATATTCCACAAAATTGTTCACCTAAAAGTCTTGATCAAGTTGGACGCTTACTTACTAATTATATATATTCATTGACTCCTTAAATTGAAAAAATCTCTCCATATATTTTTTATTATTGCATTTGTTATCCAAATTGTTTTCGGACAGCCAAGACCAATATCGCATTTCAAAGTATTAAGTATTAATTCCACTGACTTGAGTGAAGAGCCCGGGTTACGGAGTAATATAATTAATTGTATCGCCCTCCAAGGCGATCGGACAACGTGGGTTGGAACCGGTCAGGGGATTTCAGTTATGCACGATTCTTTATCCATTTTCACTCTCGATACGATGCATATAGTTGATGAGGAACCGCGTTTTTTATTTGATTCAATTGCGTCAATGGCAGTTCAGAATGATGTTGTAGCGTTTGCCGCTTCATCAAGTGAAGATGGAATTCCTTTAGGTACCGGTATTTACATAACTGAAGACGGATTAGCAAACCAAATTGAATGGCATAGGTTTGACCAACCTATAGATGGGAATGGTGACTCATTAGCAGCATTTGGATTGGGATATTTTATTGCACGACCACTTGTTGGAACACGCGGAGTTGTTTCCTATGATATGGATATTCAGGATAATTATCTTTGGATTACTAGCTGGTATGGTGGTTTGCGGCGTTTAGATTTAACTAAAATGGATAAATGGGAACGTATTCCATTGCCTTTAAATGATCAAGAAGAATTGAATACCTGCGATGAAAGTCAATACATAGAAATTGATGATAAATTGGTATTACAAGATTACTATTGGGATTCTAGTGACCCTGATGGTAATCATAATCATAAAGTATTTTCTGTTTTAGCTTACGGTGATACGGTTTGGGCAGGAACGGCTAACGGAATAAATCGTGGTATTCTAGGTGAAAATGGCTGTGTTAATTGGCGTCACTTTGCACATCCGAACGATAATCTTTCCGGTAATTGGGTGCTGAGTATTGCTAAGCAAGAAAATAATAATAAACGTATCATTTGGGCAATAACACGGGTTATAGTACCGGGAGAAGAACAAAATTCTGTAAGTTATACGCAAGATGATGGAGACACATGGGAAATAGTAGAAGAATTAACTGATGAAATTTGTCATGATATATCAGTACAGGGTTCAACAGTATTGATAGCATCAAACAGCGGACTATGGAAATCTGACGATGGAATAAATTGGGAGTTGATGTCTCCGGCAGTAGAAGCCACGCCGGTTTCATCTAACGAAATATTAAATAATATGGTTTACTCAGTTGCTGCGGATAATCGAGAATATTTTGGTAAATCATTAATTTGGATCGGTACACCGGACGGATTAGCGCGATCGTATAATTCCATGGGAGATAATTGGCAAATTTATCGCGCTGAATATGATAAAGAAGAAATTTACGCCTATCCGAATCCATTTTCTCCCTATTCTCATAACCAACTTAATGATGATGGCTGGGTGCGTTTTAATACGGGAGACTTTTACGTGCGTCAAGTTGATCTGAATATTTACAATTTTGCTTTGGAAACGGTATATTCAGAACGATTTGATTTGCAAACCAACCCCGGCGCTGTAAAATGGAATGGACGTGATAATAGAGGGGAATTAGTATCTAATGGTGTATACTTCGTGAATTTACAGTTCTCCGAAAGTGATGATTCCACCAAAGAAGATCATTGGTTAAAATTAGTGGTTGTAAAATGATGTCAAAAATATATATTACATTATTTCTAATTTTAACAACTTTCATTACAGCTCAAGATTATTCCGGTTTTGCGGGAAATTATTTTCATAATGGAACGGATGCACGCTCGATTGCTATGGGCAATGCCTTAACGGCAGGAACCGATTTAAATTATCCTGCTTATTTTAATCCGGCGGGAGTTGCCTCTGTATCAAATAGGAAATTATTATTTACTCATCAGTTTTTGTCCCTTGATCGACGTCAATCAGTGATTAGCTTTACTACGCCATTGCCTCCGGTGGGCGGAATAAGCGTGGGTTGGATTGGTGCAGGGGTCAATAGTATTGATGGTCGTGATTTAGCTGGTGTACATACCGATGATCTTTCTACAAATGAAAATGTTTTTCTAATATCATTTGGGATAGCTCCAATTCAACATCTTCAATTCGGTGGTACACTAAAAATATTACAAAACCAACTCCCCAATATTGATGGAAATATTATTGGTAATGGAGTTGGTTTTGATTTTGGTGTACTATACAATTTTGATGATAATCTGAATCTTGCAATTGTGGCTAAAAATATTAATGCCAGTTACCAATGGTCCAACAAATTGACTGATGATTTAGGAAGAACTTATAAAGATCAATTTCCGCTACAGATTAGATCGGGTGTGCAATATAAAATCAATTCCATAATTATTGTTGGAGATTTAGGAACATATTTTAGTGGAAAGGATTATTTAGGATTGGATTATAGAATCGGAACCGAATATATATATAATAATTACTATTTACGTGCCGGATATCGAAATGATCGCATGTCTTTTGGAGTTGGATTCAAATATCGTCAATTTGATAAATTCACTTCACTACTTGACTATGCAGTTGTTGTAGAACCGGTTGCAGGTTTAACTCATGTAATATCTTATGCGATTAATTTTTAAAATAATAACATCAGTAATGCTTTTCCAAAGTCTAATGTTTGGAATTGGAACACAATTTCTATCAATTCCGCGCAATGCAACGGAATTAATCATTGGGTTAAATCCTGTATTAAATAATATTACTAATAAACCGGTTTTGTCTGCCTCTTATGGGAATTGGTTAGCAGGGATAAAAGTTTCCTCATTTGGATATAATCGCGGCGCTTTTGGTGGGACAGCAGGGTTTGATGTTCGTTATGTGGCATTGAATGATCTTGAACTTAGATCAGATCGCCCAACCGATGATCCTCTAGCGGTTTTTGGCGCAACTGCGATTGCACTTGATGGCAACTATAGCAGACAAACTAAAATTGGTTTGCTAAGTACAAAACTGCGTTATATTTCAATGCAATTGCTTGACGAATCCGCAACCGGATTTGCAATGGATATTAGTCTGCAGCATAATGTTAATGAAAAATTAAATGTGGGTTTTTCACTGCTTAATCTTGGAAGCATGTCAGAACTTTATAAAGAAAAACCAAAATTGCCTGTACGTTTAATTGCCGGTTCAAGTTATTTATTTAAAATCAATAATATAGATAATTCAATTTTTATTGCATTGGAAAAGTCGTCTATTGTAGATGGAATTATTTTTAGAGTTGGTGAAGTAACCAGTTGGAATAAATTACAATTTCTAATCGGAACTCAGTTTTCCAAGGAAGTTGTTTCTATCTCCGGAGGAATTGGGATAAGGTTAGGTGCTTATGATATTAAGTATGGTATCCAATTTGGTTCGCAATCTTTAGGAATTCCACAAATGTTAGATTTATCAATAATTTTACCGTGATACAGATGGAAATTAAATCAATGAAAATATTCCCCAATATTATACTGATAGTACTATCTATTTTGTTTATTGGCTGTAAACCGGATAAGCCAACCAAACCTAATGAAGAATTAAAATTACCTGAAGTAGTAGCTATTGGGGATTCAAATAAAATTGAAATAGTTACCTGGAATATTGAGCATTTTCCTAAAGCCTCTTATACAACTGAATATGTAAAAGCTATCATTGAAGGTTTAGAAGCAGATGTTTATGTTTTACAGGAAATTCAATCAAAGAGCAAGTTTGCTACGATGTTGGGTGAAATGGATGATTACAATTATTTGCTCCGCACAAATAGAACAGGACTCAGCTTAGCAGTAATTTACAAAAATGGTTTAGTTAAAGTTAAAAATAGCAGTGATATATTTCAGGAAAATGAACATTTTTTTGCTGGCAGACCGCCGTTATTAACAAAACTTGAATGGCAAAAAAATGGAATCACTAAAAATATAACGATTATTAACTTACATCTCAAATGCTGTGGCGATGATTCGATTGAAACGGGCAATAACGATGATGAGGAGTATCGCCGCGTCGTTGCCTGTCAATTATTGCATAACTATGTTTCTGATTCGTTGAATAGTGGAAATGTTATAATTGCCGGAGATTGGAATGATGCCATCCAAGAACCGGAATCAACCAATGTTTTCCAAATTTTCCTCAATGATTCGACTAATTTCAAGTTTGCTGACATGGACATCGCTATTGGCGATGCGGCAAATTGGTCGTGGCAGGGCTGGAGCAGTTCATATCCCGCAATTCACTTTGACCACATTTTAATTAATAATAATTTATTTGACGAATTAAAAAATTCGGGTGTGGTTAACATAATTAAATTAGAAGAATATTTTACAGATGGTGTTTCTGAATATTATAATAATGTATCGGATCACCGACCAGTATACTTAAAATTTTCTCCTTAAAACTGGGAAAAAATAAATTGTAACAGACCTAATCTTCTTGTAGTTTTTAAAAGCAAAGGAATATAGATTAATTAACCATTTAGAGAAGCATTTTTCTAAAATAACAATAAGAGGGAATAATGAAGAAAATCCTTAGCATAGTATTAATTCTCGCTGGCTTTGTAATGGCTCAAGGTTTTGGCGATTTAATTAATGATTCTGATGCAAAACACGATGATGATGAATATTCTGCATGTTATGATTTGCTACAACAAGCTGAAAAGTTAGAAGCAAATAATTTTGAAGTGATTTGGCGTTTGGCTCGTGTTCATTTTGATTTTTCAGATAATTCGGAAGATGAAGAAGTAATATCTGAAAATATCTATGCCGGTTTCGATTACGCTAAACGGGCACTTGAAATGGATGACGGTAGAGCTGAATCACATAAATGGTATGGAATATTTATTGGTAGAGTAGGTGAACTTGAAGGTACCAAACAAAAGATATTGAATTCCTACGAAGTTAAAGACCATACTCTAAAAGCTCTTGAGTTAGACCCCGAAGATGATGGCAATTTTCATGTGATGGGTAGATGGCACTATACATTAGCTGATTTGAGCTGGTTTGAAAGAAAGATTGCCGGTTTAATTTACGCAAAACCTCCCAAAGCTAGTTTCGATGAAGCGGCTGAATATTTTCAGCAAGCTATTGATCTAGCTCCGGATGAAATAAGACATCATGTGTGGTTAGGTAAAACATATGAAGAATTAGGTAATGAAGCAGCAGCAATAAATGAATATAACGCTGCTTTGGCGATGACTGCTGAAAATGATAGCGACCGTATTCTACAAAAGGAAGCACAAGAATTATTATCTGATTTATAATTTATTATAACGAGGACGGGATGACGCGGCTCAAGGAAAAAAAACTGTCATCAAAAAGTGTTTTTAAAGGCAGTTTGTTGGATATTTATGTAGATGAAGTACAAGTGCATAATGGTAAAAGAAAAGTACGAGAATATACAAAACATCCCGGAGCAGCAGCCGTCATCCCGATCCTACCCAATGGTAAAATTGGATTAATCCGACATTACCGCTACCCGACTAATCAAATTCATATAGAAGTTCCGGCGGGTAAAATTGATCCCGGTGAGAATGTAGAAACTACTGCAAAACGAGAGTTGCAGGAAGAGATCGGCTATATTCCGCAAAAACTTACCTATCTAACAAAGATTAATCCTTGCCTTGGTTATAGCGATGAAAGTATTTGGTTGTATTTAGGTGAAGACCTTGAACAAGTTGATAACTATACAACAGGCGATGAAAGTATCGAATTTTATCCAGTTACCTTTGATGAAGCAGTAGAATTAGTTTGGACAGGTAAAATTACAGATGTGAAGACAATAATTTCGATTTTCTGGCTTGAGAAACTAATACGAAATAATAAAGTTAAAATATCCTGAAAACACTAACTAATATTGATCTGACAAAATCCATCAAGTCCAAAGTGCGTGAACTCGGCTTTCATAAAGTTGGGATAAGTTTACCTGATGAACCACTGTTGTATAACAATTATTTTGATAATTGGCTCTCTTCCGGCAAAAATGGTACAATGAAATGGTTAGAAAACCGCAAGGAAGAACGTAAGAATATTATTAAGTACTTTCCAGAGGTAAAATCGGTGATATCGGTAGCTCTGAATTATTTCACAGGAACAACAGATCAATTTGTTGCTAATGGGAACTCAGAATATAAGTTTAGTAATTATGCTTGGGGGAAAGACTACCATATAATTGTCAAACAAAAGCTTAATGAATTATTAGAATATATTAAAAATAACTTAAATCAAAACGTCAATGGAATTGTATGTGTTGATTCATCTCCGATAATGGAAAAACAATGGGCTCAACGCGGAGGTATAGGTTGGCAGGGTAAACATACCATTTTGATAAATGATGACATTGGTAGTTGGATGTTTTTAGGTGAATTATTATTGGATGTTCCCTTAGAATACGATAAACCATTTCAAACTGATCTGTGCGGTACGTGCACAGCCTGTATAGATGCTTGTCCTACAAATGCTCTTTCGGAATACCAATTAGATGCCACGAAGTGTATTTCATATTTAACAATAGAGTATAGGGGTAAGTTTAATACTGTTCAAAAGAGTAAACTAAATGGTTGGATTTATGGTTGCGATATTTGTCAGCAGGTCTGTCCATGGAATAAAAAGAAACAAAAAGATACAAGTGAAGATTCATTTAAACCGATACGTGAGATAAGAGAATATTCACTCGTGGATTGGTTAAAAATAGATGATATTTCATTTAAAAAAATATTTAAGGATTCTCCACCTAAACGAATAAAATATGATCGCTTTAGGCGAAATGTTTTAGCTTTGAATCAAGTACATAACAGTATTGATTGAAATGGATTGATGCCGTAGTTTTTACAATAAACAATAATTTATTATAGGAGGTTTTTCATGCCTAAAGTCGGTGTTGTTTTATCAGGTTGTGGGGTATATGATGGTGCTGAAATTCATGAGTCCGTCATTACTATGTTAGCCTTAGACCGCGCCGGAGCCGAGAAGATTATGATGGCTCCCGATATAGATCAATTACATGTCATAAATCATTTAAATGGCGAAGAAATGGATGGCGACGGTAGAAATGTTTTAGTAGAATCTGCTCGTATAGCTCGAGGAGATATCAAAAGTATTTCAGAAGTCATGGAAAATGAATTAGATGCTCTGATTTTTCCAGGTGGTTTTGGAGTTGCCAAAAATCTAAGTGATTATGCTATGGCTGGTGCTAATTGTATGGTCAATCCGGAGGTTGCACGATTGACACGAGAAGTTCATAAAGCTGGAAAACCGATAGGCGTAATGTGTATTGCGCCAACTATGATGGCAAAAATATTAAATCTCGATAGTTTATCGGCAAACCTGACAATTGGCAGCGACGAAAAAACTGCGAGTGATATTCAAAGTATGGGATCGAATCACATTGTCTGTCCTGTTCAAGAAGTAATAGTGGACAAAGAAAAGAAAATTGTATCTACACCAGCTTACATGGAAGCGAAAAATATGGCAGAAGCGGCTGAGGGTATTGAAAAGTTGGTTACAGAAGTTTTAAATATGGTGAAATGATTGTTCTATTAAGTGCAATGAGGGGTAGAAGGTGAGAGGTAGAATATTAGTAGCAGTAGCAGTAGAGTAAACCATTTATATTTCAAACAATTATGTTTTACGCTTCAAATAATCACGCATCGCGTTTTAAATATTCAATTGTCAATATTCAATAGTAAATTTTTCTGATTTCTGATTTCAAATATTTATCAGTCTTCTATAACAATATCGACTGATCCTATACCAACATTAACATCCATCGTAATGGTTGGATAACTACTTTCCCAATTAGGACTCACCCATAATTTATTTTTCTTTTGTTTCAGTCCATAAATATCAACTGATGATAAAAAAGAAGAATCAACATATATTTTAATATTTGCCTTTTTAGGTAGTATCATGTCCAAGGATCCCAACCCAACATCTACATTTATATCAGTATCATAAATCCTATCACCACTGAAATCGATATCAGCAGAACCTAAACCTATATTAATATCGATCTTTTTTGCTGCAAGATTGCCTAAGCCAAAAACCGATAAATCACCCAAACCATTCTCAATACTTACTGATTCACAAACGACATTATTTCTTTTATTAATTTCAATCTCAACATCACTTAATCCACAATTGATATTTAATTTTGTAATTGAAATATTTGTCAAATCAATTTCAGCATCGCCAACGCCAAAATCCAAGAATAAGTCTGTTTTGATTTGAGGAGGAAAATAGAATTCCATTTCATTATCAAAGCCTCTAAATTTATGTCCGCATGGATCTTTGTCATGATTCTTTTTAGTTTTAATCATTAATACACCACTGGATGAAACAGACTCTATTTTAACAATTGGTTTAATTCTACGGTTATCATATGTTATTGAACCTTCGATTATATTTTTTTTATTGCTTGAGCCAATAGTTAATTCTCCCAAACCGTAAGAGATTGATACATCTAAATCTTTATACTGTCGGGTGTTGAAACTGTAAGAATCTGTAACTCTATATTTTATACATTCATCATCTTGTGCAAAAATAATTGGATTTATGAGTAACATTAAACTCAAGATGAATAAATATGATTTTTTCATTGTGTGACCTCATTATTTTCAATAGAGACAGGTTTTTGTAGTTCTGTCAGTAATTCATTTGCTTTATCTCGAACAGAAGGATCATCATCCATTTTACGCACTACTTCTAATAAAGGAATTAAATCACTTGACATGTCTTTTTCTAAAATATTCAGTGATTCTAAGCGCATTGTAAAATTATGATCATCCAACAGAATGCGTTTACAAGCGTTAATTAAATCGGGAGAGGATTGATACCGAGATAGTGTTTCCATAGATTGCAGTCTTACTCTTTGGTCTGTTTCAGATAAAACAGATGATATTAATACCATTCGTGATACACTGTCTGGTGTTATTCTTTTTATTTGTTTACCGGCTTGAAATCGATTGTCGATATTGTCATCATTTAGGAGTAAATAGTATAAAATTTTTCTAATATTTTTATCATTAACATTCCCGGATACATTGAATCTATTATCGGTATGCGAAACCAATTTAATTGAAGATGGAGATAGTGTAGATTGGTCTATTTGTAAATCAGACAGCACTCCCGATTGAATTAATTTATTCATATCCACATATTCTTGACCGCTAATATCAATTGGTTTATCGCCACCTGGCGAAAGTAGTAAGCGTCCGGCTATAAGTCCGATTATTATATATGTAGCCACTGCCCAAACAGGCTGCTGTTTTTTAGCTAATAATATAACACTTGATTTAATTTTGTCGATAATGTTTGACAATACCGAACCAATATTTTTTTTAGTGTCTAGAATTTGGATCTTTCCACGTAGTAAATTTCTACTACCTTGTAAAAACTCTTCAGAGGGGGCGATTGTAGAGAAGCTTCTAGTTGTTTCTATAGCAGATATTAATTCGTTTACATAATTTTGTAATTCAGGATTAGTTTTTAATTTTTGTTCAATTTTCCTTTTTGCTGTAATACTTAGTGCATTACAAATGTATAAAGCAGCTTGCATTTTTTGTTGTTCTGAAATTTTGTTAGGCATAATGATACTCCTTTAGGCTAACACGTAATTTTTCCATCGCTCGGAATAAGTATTTTTTTACTGTTCCTTCAGATAAATCTAAAATATTGGCGATATCTTTTATTTTTAATTGTTGTAAATGTTTCAGAATAAAAACCGTTCTTTGTTGATGAGATAATTTTAATAATGATTGGTTAATAGCCATTATCAATTCTTCACGATTGTCTTCGTTGCTTTGTGGATCATAAAGCCAATCCAATAAATCATATCCGTCATCTTCCTTTGGCTCAACAACTTTTATCTTGGAATGCTTTCTTTTATAATTATAGGCGGTATTTATTGCAATCCGATAAATCCAGGTATAAATATCACTCTCAAATCGGAATTTAGAGATGTTCTTATATACCTTGACGAACGTCTCTTGATAGATATCTTCGGCGTCTTCTTTGTTTTGCGCTATTTGTAAAGTTAGTGTCATTATTCTTGTATCATATATAGTAACAATTTCGTGGAACGATTCAGTATCGCCCGCCTGTGCTTTGATAATTAAATCTCTTGTTGTTTTATCCACGATTTTGTTTCATTTCAATCTTTTGACACAGATAATATTAAAATGGTTGTCATTGTTTATGTATTAGGATTGAATCTAATTAATTAATTAAAATAAAAAAACCCTCATGAAAAGAGGGTTTTTTTAAAGATATTTTAGTAATTGTTATTGTAAAACACTTACAATTTTCTTATTGCGACCTTTCTTACCAAATTTTACAATACCATCTGCAATAGCAAACAGAGAATCATCTCCGGCACGTTTGACATTTGCTCCGGGATGTACTTTGGTACCACGTTGTTTTAAAATGATTCCACCGGAAAGTATTGTTTGACCATCATATACTTTTACACCAAGCCGTTTAGCATTTGAATCGCGACCATTACGGGAACTACCCTGTCCTTTTTTATGTGCCATTATTTAGATTCCTTTTTCGTTGTTTTAGCAACAGTTGTTTTTTTAGCAGTAGTTGTCTTTTTTGCAGGTGCTTTTTTTGTGGGGACAGTTATTCTAATGCCATTTATCTTTATAGCTGAGAAATCCTGTCTATGACCAGTTTTTCTTTGGTATCCCTTACGGCGTTTTTTCTTATAGACAAGAATTTTTTTAAGACGTCCATGTTCCAAAACTTCAGCTGAGACTACAGCCCCTTTTACTGCAGGTTTCCCTATCTTTACATTTTTTCCATCATCAGTTAATAATACATTTTCAAAGCTGATTTTTTCGCCAACTTTAAATGCCAGACGAGCTACTTTTAGCTTATCACCTTCGGCAACTTTGTATTGTTTTCCTGCTATATTTACGATTGCGTACATTTTCTCTCCTAAAAAAGCCTGCAAATTTAAGTCTTGGAATTTTCCTTTTCAAGTGCATTTGTTACATTTTTACCATCTGACATAGTAATAAACTCAAATTGATCTCTGTGTATCTCAGGATTAGCTTCAATTTTAATGTGTACGAAGTTTTTCCACATTAAACCCCTTAATGCTTTTTTCTTGTGTAGCCGTAGAAATTCTTCAATTTCAGGATGCAGTAACAATTTTAATCGCAAACTGCGACGCTTGGATTTGTAGCGTCTCAGCCAGTGATCAATTCTTGTAATAAGAGTTTCTTTGGATATTATCTGTCCAGCTCCATGACAAGTTGGACATTCTTCCGTCATGCTGTCTAATAAGCTCAAACGTATTCGTTGGCGTGTCATTTCCAGTAACCCAAATTCTGAAATTGGAGCAACAGCAACTTTAGCACGATCTTTTTTGAGCTCATTTCGTAATTCATTATATACTTTACGTTGATTTGCTTGTTCACGCATATCAATAAAGTCTATGACAATTAATCCTGATAGATCACGCAATCTTAGTTGCCTTGCAATTTCTCGAGCTGCTTCCAGATTAATCTTAAGAGAATTTTGTTCGTGAAGCTGTTTTCCAATAAATCTTCCGCTATTAACATCGACTACTACCATTGCTTCAGTTTTTTCAATAACAAGATAAGCTCCACTCTTTAACTTTACCTGGGGACTCATCAATTTTGCAATTTCAGTCTCTATTCCCATGCTCTCGAATAGTGGTGCTCTTAATTTATAATATTGTAATCTCTCTGAAAGGTTTGGCGATACATCTTCCAGATAACTGTATAATTTTTTATATAATTTTTTCGTATCAATTGTGATCTTACCAACATCGGTAGTTAGTAAATCTCGTATGACACTCGAAGCAGTTTCAAGATCTTCATAGATTAAAGCAGGAGCATCAGTGTTCTTTGCTTTCTTTTCTAATTTACGCCAATGTGTAATTAGCATTTCATAATCATTTGTGATTTGCTCTTCACTTTTGCCTTCGGCTACAGTTCTAATTATTAATCCAAAATCTTTATTGCGTAATTTATTTGCGATTTTTTTAAGACGTCTGCGTTCATATTTGTCCCAAAGTTTTTTTGATATTCCTATATAATTAACATTAGGAACTAAAACTAATAGTCGGCCGGGAATTGCAATTTCAGTAGTAACACGAGGACCTTTATTAGCGAATGGTTCCTTTATTATTTGGACGAATATTTCTTGTCCGGTGTGAAGATCAACTTCGATATTACCGTTATCGGCACGCTTATTATTGTTTTGTTTAGCATCATCACTATCAACACCAGCCAATAGAAATTCACTGTTATGAATTTCTGAAAAGGGTAAAAAGGCATTTATTCCATACCCAATGTCAACAAATGCTGCTTGCATACCGGGGATAACATTCTCTACTTTGCCCTTATAAATATTACTAACCATCCGTTGCTGTCCCTGTTTTTCAACATAAACTTCAACCAAACGATCTTCTTCAAGGATAGCAATTCGGGTTTCCCCCATGCTTTCATTTATAATTATTTCTTTCTTCATTACTCCACCTTTTACATCTGCATTTTTGATATAATTAGGCTAAATCAAATTGATTATACAACCAATTGTTCCGTGATAAATAGTTATCCGGATTAACCTTTTATTTTTTGGGAAGAAAGAAAAGAAGGAAGGTAAAAAAATTTTGTGTTTTAAAAATGTTTCAAATATCAGTAAAAAAAGATAAACTTATTAGTCCTTCAAGCCTTGTCAACCCTATTGAAAAATACAAGCAATTGCTAATTTCTTCAAGAAAATTATTTGTTTTGTTTTGATATAGTATGATTAAATTCCATTCAATTATTTTGTCGTGATTTGCGCTAGATTGCCGCGACAATAAAGAATGAGCTAAAATGGCAATGGATTGCCTCGACTAGCTCGAGGTTTTTTATTATGAATAATATTTATGAAATAGCAAAAAAAAGAATTATAATCCTAGATGGAGCCATGGGTACAATGGTTCAATCTTATGGATTAAGTGAAGCAGACTTTCGCGGTAAACGCTTCCAAAGGCATCCAATTGATTTAAAATGTAATAATGATATATTATCTTTAACGAAACCGAAAATTATCGAAGAAATTCATTCTAAAAACCTTGAAGCCGGTGCCGACCTCATATCAACAAATACTTTTAATGCGACAAGAATTTCTCAAGCTGATTATGGGACAGAATCAATTACTAAAGAAATAAATTATGAAGCAGCTAAAATAGCACGTAAAATTGCTGACAAGTTTACCGAAGAGACTCCCCAAAAACATCGTTTTGTAGTTGGTGTACTTGGTCCTACAAATCGCACTGCGTCAATTTCACCGGATGTAAACGATCCTGCTGCGCGCAACGTTACCTTTGATGAATTGGTAGTAGCTTATTTTGAAGCAGTCAAAGCATTGATTGCGGGCGGTGTTGATTTGTTGATGGTGGAAACAATTTTTGATACATTGAACGCAAAAACCGCATTATTTGCAATACAATCGGTATTTGATGAAATTGCTAGAAGCATACCTGTGATGATCTCAGGAACGATCACCGATGCAAGTGGTAGAACTCTATCGGGACAGACTTTAGAAGCATTTTATTATTCCATAAATCACTTTCCATTGTTATCAGTAGGATTAAATTGTGCATTAGGTGCTGAACAATTGCGACCGTATATAGAAGATCTATCGCATATAAGCAATAGTTTAGTAAGTTTCCATCCCAACGCAGGATTGCCGAATGAATTAGGTGAGTATGATGAGTCACCGAAGCACATGGCTAAAATTGTAGGTGATATTGCTGAAAGGGGCTTAGTGAATATCGTAGGAGGATGTTGTGGCTCAACACCGGAACACATCGCGGCAATCGTGGAAACGGTAAAAAACATTCGACCTCGCAAGCTTATAGAAATTATAAAATATACTTGTCTAAGTGGGTTGGAACCGACAGTAATCAGACCGGATTCGCTATTTGTAAATATTGGTGAAAGGACTAATGTTGCCGGCTCTGCAAAGTTCCGCCGCTTAATCAAAGAAGAAAATTATAATGAAGCATTAAGCGTCGCACGCCATCAAATCGGCGGCGGCGCTCAAGTCATTGATATTAATATGGATGATGCTATGTTGGATTCTGAGAAAGCAATGGAAAAATTTCTACGCCTGATTTCTGCTGAACCTGATATTGCCCGAATTCCGATAATGCTTGACTCATCAAATTGGGCGGTTTTGGAAACTGGTTTGAAAAATATACAGGGCAAGGGGATTGTCAATAGTATAAGTTTGAAAGAGGGTGAAGATATTTTTATTAAGTACGCCAATTTGATTAAACACTATGGTGCAGCTGTAATCGTTATGGCATTAGATGAACGAGGTCAAGCTGATAATTATGACCGTAAAATGGAAATAATTGAGCGAAGTTATCGATTATTAACTGATAAGGTCGGATTTTCAGCGGAAGATATAATTTTTGATCCTAACATTTTTGCTGTGGCGACCGGCATAGTAGAACATAATAACTATGCTGTTGATTACATTCAAGCATGCCGTTCAATAAAAGAAAAATTTCCCGGATGTTTGGTCAGTGGTGGTGTAAGCAATTTGTCGTTTTCTTTTCGTGGGAATAACTCAATTCGCGAAGCGATGCACTCGGTTTTTCTTTATCATGCCATTCAAGCCGGGATGGATATGGGAATTGTGAATGCCGGGCAATTAGTTGTGTATGATGATATTCCGAATGAACTTCGTGAAGCAGTCGAGGATGTTATTCTAAATCGCCGTGGCGATGCGACTGACCGTTTATTAAAGTTAGCAAATAAGTATAAAAATGGTAAAGTAGCAGAAAAGTTAGTTCAAGAATGGAGAAACAAGTCTGTTAAAATCCGAATTGAACATGCGTTAGTTGAAGGAATTTCTGAATTTATCGACGAAGATATCGAAGAAATTCGTCAGAAATTTGATAATCCGGTGAAGATCATTGAAGGGCCATTGATGGATGGAATGAATAAAGTTGGTGATTTGTTTGGTGACGGAAAAATGTTTTTACCACAGGTCATAAAAAGTGCACGTGTTATGAAACAAGCGGTAACCTATCTTGAACCGTTTATTAACGCTTCGCAATTAAAAACTAGTATAAAAAAAACAAAATCTAAAATTGTTTTGGCAACAGTCAAAGGCGATGTGCATGATATAGGGAAAAACATTGTTTCTATTATTTTACAATGTAATAATATTGAAGTTATTGATTTAGGTGTAATGGTAAGCGCAGAGAAGATTATCGCTACTGCGAAAGAAGTAAATGCACAAATGATTGGTTTAAGTGGATTGATAACGCCATCGCTTGCGGAAATGGAATACATTGCTGCGGAAATGGAGCGTCAGGACTTGAAAATCCCATTGTTGATTGGCGGAGCAACGACATCGCAATTGCATACAGCGGTGAAAATTGTGCCCAATTATAGCGTACCGGTTGTTTATGTACCAGATGCATCACGCAGTGTACCGGTTGTATCAGATTTATTGAGTACAACACGCCGTAAAGGGTTTTTAGATTTGTTGCGGAAAAAACAGCAAGAAGTGCGTAAAAATTATGCTGAACGGAAGAGACCGACTACGTCGTTATCACTTGAAGAAGCAAGGAAACGTAAATTCTATTTTGATTGGAAGAAATATACAGCGCCCGTTCCAAAATTTATCGGCATAAAAGTATTTGAAGATTATTCAATTAAAGAACTAATTGAATATATTGATTGGACACCATTCTTTTCAACTTGGGAATTGAAAGGAAAATATCCCGGCATTCTAAATCATCCGAAATTTGGAAAGCAAGCTAAAAATTTATTTGATGATGCTCAAATATTATTAAAGGAAATATCTAATAAAAAATTACTACAAGCTAAAGCTATTTTTGGAATATTTCCCGCGAATGCCATTGACGATGATATTGAGGTTTGTAACGATGAGTCGCAAAATACCATTTTAACAAAATTATATTTTTTGCGACAACAAGTAAGCAAATCCAAAGGGAAACCGAATTTTTGTTTATCGGATTTTATTGCTCCAAAATCTACTAAAAAAAATGATTGGATTGGTGCTTTTGCTGTTACCGCCGGTATCGGTGTGAAACATTTAGTGCAAAAATATGAAGAACAAAATGATGACTATTCTGCTATTATGGTAAAAGCAATAGCTGACCGTTTAGCCGAAGCATTAGCAGAGCGATTACACGAAAGAGTGCGCACAGAGTTTTGGGGTTATGCTTCGGATGAAAATTTGTTAAATGATGAATTAATAAAAGAAGAATTCAAAGGCATCCGTCCGGCTCCCGGCTATCCGGCTTGTCCTGATCATACAGAGAAACAGAAAATATGGGATTTGCTAGACGTAGAAAAGCAAACCGGAATAACGTTAACTGAAAGCTATGCGATGAATCCGGTAGCATCTGTAAGCGGATGGTATTTTGCACATCCCGATTCGCAATATTTCAGTGTTGGCAAAATCACTAATGAGCAAATTGAAGATTATGCCAAACGTAAGGGGATCGAGAAGGAAATGGTAGAAAAGTTTATTGGTAGATTAGTGGAATAGTAATGAAGTGTTAAATTTTGAGTGTTGAGTTTTGAATATATACCACAGAGTTACAGGGGCACGGAGAAAAATTGAGATATCAAATCTTCAATCTTAACTCTTCAATTTTAAATTGTTAATCTCTATCATCTTACCAATAACCTCTCACCTCTAACCATAATTATTGCTACATTTCGCCCTATGAACTTGGAGCTAAAATCAGCGATTGAAGCGGCACGTGAGGCGGGCGCAATCATTATGCAATATTATAAATCAAAGTATGAGATTCGCGATAAAAGTTATCATAATCCGGTAACAACGGCCGATCATGCAGCTGATACATATTTAAAAAATACTCTCACAAAAGCGTATCCTGAATATGGTTGGCTTTCGGAAGAAACAGTAGATACTAAAGAACGACTTAATCACTCACGTACTTGGGTAGTTGATCCCCTTGACGGAACTAAGGAATTTATTGAAGGCGTCCCGCATTTTGTGGTGAGCGTAGCATTAGTTGAAGATGGTGAACCAATTATCGGAGTATTATACAATCCCGCAAGCGATGAATTGTTTACAGGTACTAAAGATGAAGGAGCATTTCTAAATGATGAGAGCTTGAGTTGTTCTACAGAAAAAGATTTCAAAAATATGATTATTTTAAACAGTCGTTCTGAAACACGAAACGGTCTATGGCAACCATACTCAACAGATTTTTATGAACAGCGGGCGATTGGTAGTGTGGCATATAAATTAGGACTTACGTCGGCTGCAAAAGCTGATATTTTTGCATCGTTAAGACCGAAAAATGAGTGGGATATTTGTGCCGGACACTGTATCATTCGCGAAGCTGGCGGAGAAATAGTAACATTGGAGGGGAAACAAATAACTTATAATAATGAAAAAACATTAATTACTCCAGGTCTGATTGCTTCGAATGTGGAAATTCTTGAAGATTCAATAAATTTATTTAAACAAAAGAAATTAAATTATGAATGATATACAATATCCTAAAGGTGCAATAAAGTGTTTAGATAAAGGATTCATTCGCCTTGTTGATGCGATGGGCAATGATGAGGCAATCGTTCAAGCAGCGCGTGTTAGTTACGGGAAAGGGACTACTAAAGTAAGCCGCGATAAAGGACTTATTCGCTATTTATTGCGACATCGGCATTCTACACCATTTGAAATGGTTGAGTTAAAATTTCACGCTAAAATGCCGATTTTTGTCGCACGGCAATGGGTGAGGCATCGCACTGCGAATATCAATGAATACAGTTTGCGTTATTCTGAAGCACACCACGATTTTTACATACCGGAGAAAAAGGATATTCATTTTCAAAGTCAATTCAACAAACAAGGGCGCGATGACACAGAAGTCCCACCTAAATTGAAAGAGAAAGTTGTTAATTATTTTAATGAAATATCCGACAAGACTTTTGCAATTTACAATGAATTGAATGAAGCAGGTATCGCGCGTGAATTGGCGCGTGGAATATTACCGGTCAATTTATATACTGAATGGTATTGGAAGAACGATCTACACAATATTTTCCACTTTTTACGGTTACGGATGGATGAGCACGCGCAATACGAAATTCGTGTTTTTGCGGAAGCAATGGCATCGTTTGTGAAAAAAGTTGTCCCAATTGCCTATGAGGCATTTGAAGATTATTCCATAAAAGGAATGTATTTTTCAAAATTGGAGAGAGATTTAATCAAAACACGGCTTCCTGATCGCATTCTTGATGATCTAAAGGATGAAGTTATTTATCGAATTGTTGCAAGTCTTAATGAAAATAAGAATCGAGATGAAGTTGAGTTGTATCGCCTATATCAGGAAAACGGTGGAATTGATTGTATAGACGATTTTAATATAAAATGGAAAGCCGGCAATATTGAAACCGACAATGTTTTTGAAATGCGAGAATTCCTTCAGAAATTGACAATTTTATAATGACTATTTTCTATTTATGGATAAAGCAGAATTAAAGAACAGAACTAAAGAATTTGCTCATCGCACAGTTAAATTAAGTTTAGCGTTACCAAAAACTACACTTGGTCATCACATCAAAAGTCAATTAATCCGATGCTCAACATCAGTTGCAGCAAATTATCGAGCTGCCTGTTTTGCACAATCTAAAGCAAGTTTTGTTGCAAAGCTTGGAATTGTGATTGAGGAAGTTGATGAGTCGTGTTTTTGGTTACAATTTATAATTGATGAAAAATTACTTGAGACAAAGAAAGTTAATTCATTATTGAACGAAACTAAAGAATTAACAGCAATTTTTATTGCATCAAGAAAAACCGCAAGAAATATTAAATAGTAAATTGTCAATAGAAAATAATAAATCCAACGTTGGGCATAGACAAAGGCTGCGGGAACGCTTTTTAAATAGCGGCTTGCAGGCTTTCACGATTATGAAGTTGTCGAATTATTACTTACACTTGGTACACCACGTAGTGATTGTAAACAGGCAGCAAAAGATGCGCTAAAAAAGTTCGGATCATTAAATGCAGTATTGGAAGCCGATCCAAAAGAATTACAAGAGATAAATGGAATTGGTCCGAATAATGTATTTGGATTGAAATTATCACAAACTGTTGCACGACGTTATTTGGCAGACCGTATAATTGGACATAACATTGTTACATCATCCGATGAAGTTTTAGATTATTTAAAACATAATTTGCGTGATAAAACACAGGAAATATTCTCTGTAATATATCTGAACGGGCGTAATGAAATTATCGGTATGGAAGAATTATTTCATGGTTCGCTAACAACCTCCGCGGTTTATCCGCGTGAAGTTGTTAAAAAAGTGCTCAAACAAAATGCTGCGGCGCTAATTTTTGTTCATAATCATCCAAGCGGGAACTTGAATCCTAGTGAGGAAGATATTAAAATAACTAAAAAACTAAAAGATGCCGTTGCAACTATTGATGTTAAAGTTCATGATCATTTAATTATTGCGAGGAATAATTACTACTCCTTTGCTGATAATAATATAATTTAAATTAATTCACTTCTCATTCGGTTCAGCTTGCTACGGTGTCAAGTAAGTTGATAAATTTTACGTCATAAAAAACAATATATAGGTAAGAATGACAAAAATATTTATATCGGGTGCGAAAGGTGAAAAACCGCGTTCCGATCTCCGCGTTAAATATACACCATCAAAAAAACCGCTTTCGATTTCTGTTGTAAGTACCGTTGCCACGTTATTTGGCAAAGCAATTAAGCAGCAATCCGAGGACATATGTAAAGGTTTACAGGTCCGTACCGGTACAATTGAGATTGAAGATTTTGGAGCTTTGCCTTTTGTAATTGCCGCCCGCTTAGAAGCGGTTATAAAGCAAGCTCATCCTGAATTACAGTTAACATCGTTGCCACCGATGATGGATTTTTGTATGTACGCGTCAAGCCGCGACCTCTTCCGCCGCAGCCGATTATATTTACCGGGCAATCAATCCAAGCTAATGTTAAATGCGGGTATTCATAAACCGGATTGCATAATACTAGATTTAGAAGATTCTGTTTCTCCAGCAGAAAAAGAAGATACAAGATATATAGTCCGTAATGCTTTACGTTCATTAGACTTTTTTGGCGCTGAGCGAATGGTGCGGATCAATCAGGGAGAATTGGGATTAAAAGATTTAGAATTTATTGTACCGCATAATGTTCATTTGATATTGATTCCAAAAGTTGAAAGTGCTGAAGAAATCAAATTAATTGATGAACGAATTGCAGAAATATCCAAAGGATGTGGAAGAAAAGAACCCGTATTCTTAATGCCGATAATTGAAAGTGGGCGTGGTGTATTGAAAGCATTGGAAATTGCTGAAGCGTCAAAAAACAATGTAGCATTAGCAATTGGATTGGAAGATTATACTGCCGATCTTGGAGTGCCACGCACTGAAAAAGGCAAGGAATCATTTTTTGCACGCAGTATGATTGTAAATGCTGCCCGTGCCGCAGGTATTCAAGCGATTGATACGGTTTATAGTGATGTGAGTAACGAAATTGGATTACGTGAATCGGTTAGAGAGGCTAAGTCAATCGGTTTTGACGGGAAAGGGTGTATTCATCCTCGCCAAATAAAGCCAATTCATGAAGAATTTGCCCCATCAACAGATCAGATTGAAAGAGCAAAAAAAATCACATTAGCTTTTGATGAAGCAGAGAAAAAAGGACTTGGTGTTGTCTCATTAGGAAGTAAAATGATTGACCCTCCTGTTGTAAAAAGGGCATTACATACTATTAATTTGGCAATTGCATCAAATTTATTAAATCCTGATTGGAAAAATTAATATGACGAAAGTAAAAATGATAAAAAATGCTGTTGATCGCATGGTTCCGACTGTAGTTAATGGAGTAATGCAAACTCCATTTCAAGGAGTTGGAAAATATAAACCAAAAGGTAATAAAGCTGCTTTGCCAATTCGATCTTGTTCTGATTATCCTACGGACGGGAATAAGGTTGTAAAGTCATTGGAAGTTGCTTTAAAAAAATGTGGATTAACAGATGGGATGACACTTTCTTCGCATCATCATTTCCGCAATGGCGATTTAGTTATGAACCAAGTATTTGATATTGCTGCAAAACAAGGCGTTAAAAGTCTGCGATGGTTTCCATCAGCAGCATTTCCTTGTCATAAACCGGTAATTGATCACAT
>CBDURO010000012.1:0-44371 GCA_965369995.1 uncultured bacterium
AATAGTTTTAAGATTTACACCAATTATGAAAGTAAGGAACGATGAATTTCGTTCCTTACTTTTTTTTTAACGGTTTGAATATGGGGTATTTGACATTTCAACATTTTTCACTGTCAAATCGCTATATATTTTATTTATTATACTTAATACTTATTTTCAAACTAGCACTTTCCGCCCAATGCCCTATATTTATTATTACCTGCCGGCTTTTTCTACATTATCATTTTTCTTCATTAATAGTTTTGTTATCTACCTTATCCCAATCTGCATAACTTGTTATATTAATATTAGTTTTTGGTTCGGTAATATAATTTTCATTACTGTTATATGTCCATTCCATTGTTGATGAACCTCCGCCTGATTGTGTTGTGATTAGCGCTGAATTACGCACAAGTCCGATAGGATATGCCTGATCCCGAGGTGTAGTTCTGTCTCCGTGTGTCGGGTCAGTTGGAATCCAGCCATAATTTGGCAAATAAACTTCAACCCATCGATGATATACATCATCCATATAGGCCAGTTCTTTCCTGTCCCATGTTGAACCAACATATCTTGTCGGAAGACCGGCAGCTTTACAAAGAGCAATAAAGACGAAAGAATATTCAGAGCATGAACCATGTTTGTTTGTTATTACAGTTGGAGCAGTATCCCATGCACCGTCCATAAGATAATGCAAATGACCGATTAAATATTGATGAATATTTCGCATTATCCAATATGGATTTTTTTCATTTCCAATAACCTGCTTAATTGTTTCTTGAATTACTTTGCTGTTTATTTGATATTTTTCATCATCAAACAAATACTTTTCATTAATATCTTTTGGTATATCTTCAATCGAGCCAACATTTTCAGGATAAATAAAATAGCGAACATTATAAGATTCAAATACAGTAGTAACCTGTATTTCTGTTTTTTCCCCGGGTTTGATATCTTTAAATTGGAACAATGCTGTTTTTTGTCCCCATATATCAGTTAAAATCTCATTTGGCTGAATATTGTAGTTTATCTCACCAAGAATTGTTTGATTATCTCTGTTTTCTGGTAAAGCAATGTTTACATCTAATGTTTTAATTTTTCCCGGTCCGTAGCACGTAACATTATGATTAAAAGTTACTTTGTGCAATTGTTTATCTTTGCGGACGAATTTTTCAGAATCCCTTATTTTTAGTTGATAAATTTTATCATCTTCAAAATCTACAGTCCATAATTTTTTATTATTAACTGCTATTCCGTGTATACAGTTTCCCGGAGCATCCAGAATAATAATTACAAAACCTGTTTTAGGATCAACCATATAAATTTCATCTGTTCCCCTGTCAGAAATCCATAAATATTTACCGTCAAAAGTAATTCCTTTTGGATCTTTTGCCGGTGATTTAAAAGATTTAATAGTAGTGCCGTCAACTTGACTAAATTGAATAACTTTATCTGCTTTATCGTCAACACACCAAAGATATTTACCGTCCCATGTCAGCCCTTTAGGGCTTTTCGCAGGAGATTGTAAAGTTTTTAGTATTGTTCCGTCTTTTGGATCTATTTTAAAAATCATCCCGTCTAAATCTTCAGACTTATCTGTTCTACCTCTATAATCGGCATTCCATAGATATTTTCCGTCCCAGGCTAATCCCATTGGCCAATATGCTGGCGATTCAATTTGCCGAATAAGTGCTCCTGTTTCCGGGTTTAAACAATAAATTTTATCGGTTCCTCTATCGGCAAGCCAAAGATTTTTTCCATCAAAACAAAGTCCTGTAGGATAATTGCTCTGTGTACTAAAAGATTTAACTATGTCTCCGGAATATGCGAGACTAGTTGAACAAAATGTTACTAGTACTAATAATGTTGTTAGTAGTTTTTTCATAATAATCTCCTAATTTTAATAATGTAATTGAATATGGATAATTTTGTCTATTTTCTCTTGATTATTTTTTGTTGTGTGCTGGGCTTTTTTTATCAATGTCTTTATAAAATTCTCTAAATCTTTATTAATACTTATAGTGTTCTAAAAACCAGTCATAAGATCTAAAAGTCCAAAAATCCCGGTGAGTAAAATTAATCCCCACGAAAAGAAATTCTTAAATTGATTTTCCTTGTGTTTAATTAGAAGTAAATGAAGTCCAATATGAATAATAAAAAATATATCCAACCCTAAAATCAGATTAGTAACAGAAATTTGATTACCCCAAGTCCCCCAAATAAAAGTCCGTAAAGCGGTATATGTAGGGAAGTAAAAATCAAATAACCCGTCTGATCATTTAATCCTGATAAAATTGGAAACATTTTCCATTCTTGAAGTCTAACAGCGTCCATTTCGTGTATCAAAATGAAAGTAAGTCCAATGTAGAAAAAGTAATGTTCTGTCATATCATTTCTGTCTTTTTCGGCTTGCGGTGGCAATATAAAAAGTTGGGCATTTTGAAACACCAATCTTTCAATTTACTACACCGTTTATTTATTGCTAATTTGCACATATTTACCACTTTCTGCCCAATTTTTTATATTGCGTGTTGGCGGTAGTTTATTTTTCCTTAGGAATTAACCCAATAATAAATGATATCAGTGTAACACATTCTTCCCTAAGTAATTCTTGTTTTTTTAATCCGTTTATTCCAAAGTTGTCATAAATTTTGTTTTCACTATAAGCATGTACTGCGGAATTTCTGGCCTTATTAAGCTTCGAAACACTTTTGAACCATTTGTCGTCAAGTCTAACTAAACTGTCAAGCCATTCATTACTTACAAAACGGTATTTATTTGAGTCCATTTCTTGCTCAATAATCACAAAGTTTTCAGACTCTATTTTGTATTTTTTTCTTTGATATTTTTTTTCTAATTCTATCAACTTGTTATAAGTTTCAATTGATTCCTCCTGGATAAACTTCCATATCCCAAAATCTCCTTTTAAACCTGTAAACAGCTTTGGAGGTAACGGTTCTAATTTTTCTTGACTTGATTTAAGTTCTTTTAGAATGTCAAGACACTCTCTAAAACTATTTGGCAATAGTTCGTAATGAGGATTGTAATTATCATTTTGTAGTTTAAGGCATTTAATGCCAGATATTATTAATTGACGGATAAGCCAATCAACTATCAACCATGTCTCCAACACAATTATTCTTGAATTAATACTGGAGGATATTTCCTCTATTTTAGTCTCAATAAAATCTTTAAGTTGGTCAACCTGTTTGAGTTGATATATTCCTGGAGTTTCTTTGGAGAATTCGTATTTCATTGTTTTATTAAATTACCGCTAACACCTTAATAAACGTATTGCGTTTATCGTGTTAATAAAGGATTAATTTAAACCTATTCCTATGAAATATTGACTAATATTGTTTTTGTAAAACAAATTAAAAAAATACTATATAATCCGTAATTTTAAATATGACCAACATCAAAGATATAATAGCTGAAGATAAAAAAGCATTTCCTATTCTAAAGATTGCCGGAGAATTAGGTAAAAAACACAATCTAAAAGTTTTTGTAGTTGGTGGATTTGTACGCGATTTGTTTTTAAACAGGAAGTCAAAAGAAATAGATTTAATGGTTGAGGGAGATGGTATAAAATTCTCCAGATTATTAGCAGATGAATTAGATGCAAAAAAAATTGTTCCTTTTAAGGAATTTGGTACCGCTAAAATTCCTTATCCTAAAATGGAAATTGAGGTTGCTTCTGCTCGATTAGAAGAATATGATGAATCATCCCGTAAACCTAAAGAGGTAAAATACACCGATATTTTTGGTGATTTAAAACGCCGAGATTTTACAATTAACGCAATGGCTGTTGATTTGCTGCAAAAAACATTCGGTGATCTATATGATCCGTATAATGGTATAGCAGATTTAATGGCGAAGCATTTAATTACACCATCAGATCCGGATGAAACATTTTCGGAAGATCCATTACGCATGATGCGTGCGGCGGTTTTCGCAAGTCGCTTTAATTTTGAAATCGACAACGAATGTCTAAATTCTATGCAGAAACGTGCGAGTCGTATTTCAATAGTATCTTGGGAAAGAATCACTGCGGAATTAATTAAAATCTTGGAAACCGATAAACCTTCTATCGGGTTAATAATTTTGCAAAATACCGGCTTAATGAAATACATTTTTCCTGAAATAGATGTGATGTATGGAATGGAACAGCCCAAAGAATGGCATCATAAGGATATCTTTTACCACACTATGCAAGTTGTGGATAATACTGCAAGGTTATCGGATAAAATGGCATTACGTTTTGCCGCTCTCGTGCACGATATCGGAAAACCGAAAACAAGGCGTATTCATAAAACAAAAGGATTTACTTTTCATGGGCATGATGACCTTGGTTCTCGTATGTTGCGGAAAATTGCAAAAAGAATGAAACTTTCGAACGATTTGAGAGATTACTTGATTAAGATGACAATTTTGCACCTACGTCCTATTTCACTTGTCAAGGAAGGAGTTACTGATTCCGCAGTAAGGCGATTAATGGTTACCTCCGGGGAAGAAACTGATGATCTGCTAACTCTTTGCCGGGCGGATATAACAAGTAAAAATCCTGAACGTGTGAAGCGCTACATGGGTAATTTTGAACGAGTAGAAAAATTTATGCAGGATGTAGTCGAGCGCGATAAATTGAAAGCGTTCCAATCGCCCGTAAGAGGCGATGAAATAATGCAAGTGTGCGGTTTAAAAGAGGGAAAAAAAGTAGGTCAGCTAAAATCTGCAATAGAAGATGCTATTCTCGATGGACAAATTGAAAATACCTACGAAGCGGCATACAAATATTTAATGAAAATAAAGAATGATTTCTAAAATAAACATGACAACCTTTAAGTTGTCATTGTGTCAAATTAACTTAAAATAGGAAGATCAGACTATGTCAATACTAACAAATGTAGGTAACACGTATACCGCACCAAGTAAAGTTTTTGAAGCAGTCAAAGATTTTGACTGGAAAAAAGCTTTAGTACCATTAATTATTCTTGCAGTTGTGGGTGTGATACAGTTTTGGGCAATTCAAGATTTAGCGAATGAATATGGATATGAGAAAGCTGTCAGTTATATAGAAAATTTAGATAGACTAACAGATGAACAGAAAGTAGAACAAATTGAAAAAATAGATGAAAGAATGTCAGGTCCGCAAATAGGTGGATATATATCATCTGTATTAGGAATTCCGATTCGTGTTTTATTAATGGCATTAGTTGCTTTATTGATCGGTAACACATTTATGGGCGGCAGTGCAAAATATGGACAATTATTAAATATTACTGCATGGTCATATATGGTAAACATACTTGAAGCGCTGATAAAAACGCCTTTAATGCTTCAAAAATGGTCTTTGAATGTTTATACTGGTCTTGGTGTTTTGGGAATCGGTATAGAGGGATCTTTTATCAATTCACTTTTTACAGGATTTGATTTGTTCGCACTGTGGCGAATAGTATTAATAGCGATCGGTATGGGAATTATTTATAGTAAAAAAACTAGACCTTTTATGATTGCTTTACTAATATTCTGGGTTTTACTAATTGTGGTTGGTGCAGGATTTTCTAGCTTTTTCGGAGGATTAGCAGGGTAAATATATGATAAAAATTAGAATATCGATTGTTTCTATAATATTTATACTTTCAAGTGTGATGTATGCACAGGAGTTATCGCTTAGCGATTGTGTAAATATTGCCTTAGAGAATAAAGAGACATTGAAATCTGCTCAGTTGGATTTACAATCGGTAAAAGCAGGAAAAGTTGGTGCGTTTAGTAATATATTACCGTTTGTAAGTTTTTCCGGTGGGCGCAATGAAACAAGTTATGCTAAAAATGATTTATTCCCTACTGCAACTTCGTGGTCAGCAGGGATAACCGGTGTACAAAATATCTTTGACGGTGGTGGCTGGTGGAATCGCATCGCGCAAGCGAAGAATAACTACGCTATTTCACAACAATTAGAAAGACAGATGCGCACCAACGTAATTGCTGAAGTTCATCGTGCCTATTTCCAACTGTTAAAAAACCAACAATTATTAGAAGTCGCCAAACAAAACCTTGAATTAACGGAACAACAGGTTGAATTGGCTCAGAAAAAGTTTGATCTCGGTGCAGCTAAGAAAACTGATTTACTTAAATCCAAAGTGGCACGCGGTACAGCAAAATCAGCATTGATAACTCAGGAAACTTTTTTGTATGTGGCAATATCTGATCTTCGCAATGCAATGGGAATAATTGGTGATAACAGTGAATTAAAAATAAGCGATGAGATTTTACCGTTACAAGCGGTTCCCGATTTTGCAGAAGCAATTGATATTCTAAAAAATAATAATCCGGGAGTATTGGCTTCCGAAGCTCAGCTCACTGATGCCAAACTCAGAAAGAAATTGACTAACGCATTGAGATTACCGACCTTGAGTGCTTCAATGTCTTATCAAGCATCAGATAAAGAATTAAACGGACTAACCGATGCCTTTAAGGATGATTGGATGATGACAACCAGTTTGAATCTATCATTTCCGATATTTAGAGGAATGGCGCTTTCAACGCAATCGCAACAAGCGAAACTAGCAGTACAAAAGCAGGAAAATGAGTTGATCACTGTTAGGAATGACGCAATTGTCCGCTTGGAAAGTGTAATGGGAATTGTGAGTGATTACTTTAAAATAATACCGATTAATGAAGAGATATTAGTATCTGCTGAAGAAGATTTGAAACTGGTTAGTGAACAATACAGATTAGGTTCAGTTTCAATATTGGAATTATTAGACGCGCAGGTTTCGGTCACGCGATCACGTGTGGATTTGGTATCATCAAAGTATAATGCAAGGATTCAGGAGGCTTACCTAAAAGCACAATTGGGTGTTCTTGATATAGAATTTGAATAGAATTAAGCTACGAATGCACGAATAATAACATTAATTAACAAAGAACAAAAGAAAGACAAAAAAGAGAAATCACAACGAAATAAGCGAATAAAACGGAAATAAATATTATTTAGCCACAAATGCACAAATAATTTTAATAATATTTTTTATTAGTGCATTAGTGGCAATTGATTAGTTTAAATATGAGAATTACATAGGAGATAATTGTGGGAAAGAAGAAAAAAAGTAAAAAGAAAATTTGGCTAATAATTGCCGGTGTAGTTGTTTTAGTTGCCTTTATCGCTGGAAATTTGCTTAAATCAGATACCGAAGCGATATCAGTCGATACTGAAAAAGTTAAGCGTCAAACTGTTGTACATAAGGTAAACGGTAGTGGTGTAATTCAACCGGAAGTCGAAGTAAAGATTAGTGCGACATTATCGGCCTGGATAACTGAAATTACAGTTGAAGAAGGTGATTATGTAACAAAAGGTCAACATTTAATTTCCTTGGATGAAAAGAAATATCGGGCTTCATATAATCAAACCCGTTCTACCGTAAAGTCTGCTCGAGCTAGTTTAAAAGAGGTTAAGGCAATTAAGGAAAGAACCGAGTCACTCTTCGCTAACGATTTGGTCTCTAAGCAGGAACTGGAATCTGCAGAGGCACGTTTTGAATTAGCGGAGAGCCAATTGGAGCAAGCTCAAGCAATGTTATCGTCGGTATCCGATGATCTCTCTAAAACACGTATAATGGCACCCCAATCCGGTACGGTAGTAAAAATTGCCAAGGAAGTCGGTGAAATGGCTTTGGGTTCCATATTCCAAGCTGATGTGTTGATGATTGTTGCTGATCTGTCTAGAATGGAAGTACTTGTGGATGTTAACGAAAATGATGTTGTTTCCGTCGCTGTAGGCGATACCGCAGAAATTGAAATTGATGCTTTTCAAGATACAGTTTTTTATGGCGTTGTAAGCGAAATTGCTCATATTGCGGAAACTCAAGCACTCGGTACGCAAGAACAAGTAACTAACTTTGAAGTAAAAGTACAAATGTTAAATATTCCGGAAAATATCCGACCGGGTATGAGCGCTACTGCTGATATTATAACCGATGTTAAAGAAGATGTTTTAGCTATTCCAATTCAATGTCTTACTGTTCGCCAGGAAGGCTGGGAAGAAGAAGCTGAAAAAAAGCAAAACCGCGGACGTAAATCGAAAGCAAAGAAGTCCGATGACAGCGAAGAATCAACTGATGACAAGAAAAAGAAAGAAATGATCGAAGTAGTATTCGTTATTAGTGATAATACGGACAATAGTAATGAAAAAGATGATAAAAGTAAACGACGAGAACGACCTCTTAAAAAAGGTGAGAAATATGCAATAGTCAGACCCGTAAAAGTAGGCATTTCTTCGGAGGATCATTATGAAATATTAAACGGATTGGAAGAAGGGGATGAGATTGTAACTGGCAGTTATAAAGCTATCAGCCGTGATTTAAAACATATGACTGTAGTTGAAGTTGAAGGTAGTTCACGAAATAAGAAAGATGATAAAGAGGACAATTAGATAATGCCCGCAGTTAAAGTTAAAAATGGTGAAATGATCGTCTTTAAGGCGGTGAAAAAAATATATAATCTTGGAGCTGAGGATGTTCATGCTTTAGATGGTGTGGATCTCAATATCGAAAGGAACGAATACATTTCTATTATGGGACCTTCCGGTTCCGGAAAATCAACTTTAATGAATGTTATAGGTTGTCTTGACACACCAACTGCGGGAACTTACGTTTTTGAAGGTGAACCGGTACATGAGATGGATGACAATCAATTAGCATCAATACGAAATCGGAAGATTGGTTTTGTATTCCAAACATTTAATTTATTATCCAAATTGACTGCTTTGCGAAATGTTGAACTTCCTCTTATTTATGCAAATGTTCCACGAGAGGATCGCTTAGAACATGCCAAAACCGCACTTGAAAAAGTAGGTCTTGGTGATCGAATGAAACACAAGCCAAACGAACTGTCAGGTGGACAACGTCAACGTGTTGCCATTGCGCGTGCTTTGGTAACTAATCCATCTATTATTTTAGCTGATGAGCCAACAGGAAATTTAGATAGTAAAAGTGGTGAAGAAATCATAAAGATTTTTGATAGTCTTCATGATGCGGGAAATACAATAATATTAGTGACTCATGAACGTTATATTGCTGAACATGCCAACCGCACAATACATCTTTTAGACGGTAAAATACGTGTTGATGAGGCGAATCATAAATAGCACACTGATGACGCTGATGAAACGGATAAACGCAGATAAAAAAGCCACAGAGAAAATTATAAGAAACGCTAAAAGAAAAACATGAAATCCCAAAACTTGAACCGTGAAACTTTATTAAATGTTTAGATTATTTTTTGAAAACGTTCGTATTGCTGTTAGCGCAATATTTTCAAGTAAGATGCGTTCCTTTCTTACAGCGCTGGGAATTATCATCGGTGTTTTAGCGGTTACATTAATGGGCACACTAATCTCCGGGTTGGATCGCTCTTTTGAGAAAAGTATGTCAATGCTGGGGAAAGATGTATTTTACATATCCAAATTTGAATGGTTTGGTCATCAGGATTTTTGGGAATTAAGAAATCGTCCTGATATAAAACCTGAGTATGCCGAAAAATTAGTGGAGAAAGGTAAATATGTTATAGCAGCTTCACCACAGAGTTTTAGAATGTCTGATATGTCAAGAGATGAAAAGAGTATTACGGGTGTATCAATTATTGGTACTACAACAGATTATATGCAAACATCAAATACTACAATAGAGAAAGGGCGGTTTGTTACAGATGGAGAACATAACTCCGGTTCAAGAGTTGCCGTTATTGGATACGATGTGGCTGAAGAGCTATTTGAGAATTCCGATCCTATAGGTGAAAATGTTAAGATTGGACCGTACAAATTTCGTATTGTTGGCGTCATTGAAAAGCAAGGGAAATTTTTAGGTTTGCAAAGTATGGATAATCAAGCCATAATTCCCCTTGGAACTTTTCAACGATTATTTTCCCGCAGGGGATTTTTCCGGTTATCTGTAAAAGTTGATAAGAATAATATGGAAGAAGCGGAGTATGAAGTTCGATCCATAATGAGAAGGATAAGGGAAATTAGACCGGAGGAACCGGATAATTTTGCTATCAATAAGCAGGAGGCATTCGAAACAACCTATAAAAGTATCAAACTTGCCATTGGCGGAACAGGGATTTTTATTACAGTATTATCTTTAATTGTTGGCGGGATCGGTATAATGAATATCATGTTTGTTTCAGTTAAAGAGCGTACCAGGGAAATAGGTATCCGCAAAGCGATTGGCGCAACACGCAATGTCATTCTAAGTCAATTTCTAATTGAAGCTGTACTAATTTGCCTAATAGGAGGTCTGATTGGACTTGGACTTGCCTATGGTTTAAGTTTTGCAATAAGTAAATTTTTACCGTCTACAATGCCGGTTTCATTAGCCATATTGGCAGTTATAATAAGTCTTGTTGTTGGTATTATGTCTGGATTAGTGCCTTCGTACCGGGCTGCAAAATTAGATCCTATTGAGGCGTTAAGTTATGACTAGGACAAAGCGCAGCCACTTAAAAAATACTCTTAAAGAAAGCTTCCGCATGGCAGTAGATGCATTAAAAGCCAATAAGCTTCGCTCAATTTTAACACTATTAGGAATTGCTATCGGAGTATTTTCCGTTATCGGTGTTATGACAGCAATCCGTACAATGGAATCTTCTATAACATCCGGTTTGAACGTATTTGGGACAAATACGTTTATAATCCAAAAATACCCTCTTATACAAATAGGCCATAGGGATGCTAAATATCGCAATAGGAAAGATATTACTTATGACCAGTTTGTTCAATTAAAAGAAAAAGCAAATCTTCCTATTTTAGTTACTGTTGCGCAGGGTAAAGGCGGTATAACTATTAAATATAAAGATGAACGAACAAAAGGTATCTATGTTGCAGGTGGTGCAGTTGGTGCTTTGCGTACCTATAATAATTTCATTTCCGATGGAAGAGAGTTGAATCAACAGGATGTTGATAATTATCGAAGAGTGGTTATTTTAGGTATGGATGTTGTTGATCAATTATTTCCTTTTGACGATCCGCTTGGGAAAACTATTTCTATAGATGGTATTGGTTTTACTATTATAGGTATTTTGGAAAGAATGGGTAAAATGTTTGGTCAGAGCCAAGATAATTTTCTACTAATTCCAATTACAAACTATTTACAAAGATTTAGTGATAGACATACTTCATTGCAGATAACAGTAGAGGCATCATCAGCGGAATTATATGAAAAGACAATGGATGAGGCAATTGGAATAATACGTGCGATAAGAAAAGTACCACCCGGTGCAGATAATGATTTTGAAGTCTCATCGAATGCTGAGTTAATTGAAACATTCAGCAGTTTTACTGCAGGTGTAAAACTATTTGCTTTTGCGGTAAGTGTTATAGCCCTGGTAGTTGCCGGTATCGGTATTATGAATATTATGTTGGTTTCTGTTACCGAAAGAATTAAAGAAATAGGTATCCGCAAAGCGATTGGCGCAACACGTAGCGATATTCTTACTCAATTTTTAGCTGAAGCAGTATTTTTAAGCGAATTTGGTGGAATTGTAGGGGTATTATTAGGACTTGCCGGAGGTAATCTTGTTGCGATGTTCCTAAATGTACCGGCAAAAATACCAGTAGATTGGGCAATTATTGGACTAGTTGTTTGCTCAGTAATTGGTATCGGATTTGGGATTTATCCTGCATATAAAGCTGCCAAGTTAGACCCCATTGAAGCGCTTAGATATGAGTAGGTTGGTAGAATGGTGGAATGGTGGAATGGTGGAATAGTAGATTGGTGGAATGGTGGAGATTTGGATTATTGGAGTTGCGTAAAATAATAAATTGAATATTTAAAATGTGAAACGTGATTCCTACTCAATCAACCAATCGGGGGTGTAAATAATTTTGTGTAAATGGTAATCGTAATAAATAGATTAACAGATAAAAAAGAGGGAAAAAACGATGACCAGAGAAGAAGAACTACTTGATGAATTATTAAAGGATGGAAAAACAGCAGCCGATATATTTGGAAGAGATGGATTAATAAAACAACTAACCAAGCGGCTAGTAGAACGGGCTTTAGAGGGAGAGCTAACGGACCATTTGGGTTATCCTAAACATGCCCCGATTGCTAAGCTTAGTGGCAATTCCCGGAATGGAACCAGTCAGAAGACGCTAAAGGGAGACCTGGGTGAAATACCGATTGATATTCCCCGTGATCGTGAAGGGAACTTTGATCCCAAACTGATCAAGAAACACCAGACGCGTTTTGATGGTTTTGATGATAAGATAATAGCAATGTATTCAAGAGGAATGACAACTCGTGACATTCAAGCTGGCCTGGAGGAAATCTACGGTGTTGAGATTTCGTCAACCTTGATCTCCAATGTGACTGATGAAGTATTATCAGAAGTAAAGTCTTGGCAGAATCGACCATTAGACCCACTATATCCAATCGTGTATTTAGATGCTATACGGATTAAAGCTCGTTCCGATGGACATGTTCAAAACAAGGCCGTCTATTTGGCTATCGGCATCAATATGGACGGTATCAAGGAGGTCTTGGGTATGTGGATTGCCAAAACTGAAGGGGCTAAGTTCTGGTTAAGTGTGTTAACGGAGTTAAAGAATCGCGGGCTTAAGGACATTTTCATTGCCAGTGTTGATGGGTTAAAGGGTTTCCCTGATGCCATAGAAGCAGTCTATCCTGAAACTCAAGTTCAGCTCTGCATAGTGCACATGGTTCGCCATTGTTTAAAATACGTATCCTGGAAACAGCGTAAAGAAATGGCTGATGACCTTAAAACTATCTACCGTGCCAGTACTGTTGAAGAAGCTAAGGAAAACCTGAATAGCTTTGCAGATAAATGGGATAGAACTCATCCTACAGTCAGTAAATCCTGGCGGAATAATTGGGAGCGGCTAACTCCTTTCTTCGATTATCCGGCTGAGATCCGACGGGCAATGTACACTACCAATGCTATTGAATCATTGAATATGTCACTTAGAAAAGTTACCAAAAATCGTGGTTCTTTTCCTAATAACGAAGCAGTATTTAAGTTATTATATTTAGCCTTGAATAATGCCAGTAAAAAATGGACTATGCCGATTAGAAACTGCCTGCCTGTCGAAACTTCAGTACAGACAGGGAAAGACGCTTTGAATCATTTTGCCATTTTGTTTGAAAACAGGATGATTTACTGTGATTGAAAATGACCGTTTACACAAAATATGGGACACCCCCAACCAATCAGCCAATCATTCAATCTTGTAGTCTTGCATTTTTACACTTCAATTAAGATGTAAATAATTGAGACTCACATCTTAGCGTCTTTGCGTGAAAAAGATCTTTAAGGTTTCAAGTTTGCAGGGGAAAGGTGTAGCTATTGTCGAATTTAACTTTTTTCTTTAAAAAATTCATAATATGCTGACCGCAATTACTACCGATTTCATTTTCAGTTAAATCACCAATACTTACAATAACTTCATAACCTACATTTTTTAGTTCTTCGACTAAACCATTGTATTCACTAGATTTTGTTTTTGAAGAAGTATAATTGTTTTCAGTCGCCTTATATGTTGGATTAACCGGCGTTATTTTAAGTAAAAAATTATCCGGATTAAAATGTTTTAGCAATACATTTGGTTCTATTATTGTATCGTCTGCTAAAGCAAAATTTAGTGTAACCTTTTGATCGCTTCCTTGATGGAACTTTTTACCAAAGTTAGCCATTTTGTCAAAGTTCCAAGTTTTAACCGGTATTAGCCAATTTCTTTGAGCTGAATCAGTACTATGTATGGAAAACTGGAATTGGAATCGTTCTTTATAATATTTGTCCTTGATAATTAAAAGTTGTTCTAAAAAATCATCTGCCCCTTTTGGTGCAATTGTAGAAAGTGAAGGATAAAATCCCGGTGCAGAATAGCGATTTGGGAATTCCTCTAAAACCTCTAAAACAGCGGGATTAAACGATGGTTCACCCATACGCGAAAATTGTATTTTGAATTTTTTAGAAGGTACATGTTTTCCGCCAAAACGGTTTTTAATTAAATAATCAACTTGGGAAAACAGCTCTTCTTTTGTTGGTTTACCGCTATAGAAATTACCGGCATCGCAAAATCGACATTTAATTGGGCAGCCATATAATGTTGAAATAATCAATACCCATTTCTCTTCACGTATAAATGGCGGTGGAACTGATTCAACAAATTCTATCAGTTTACCACTTTCCGATTGTGCTATATACACAGTTGCTAATTCGTCATTTCCGGTTTTTGCAATTACTTTCATCAATCTCCTTGGTTCAATATCTTATTAATATTCATAGCAGTAAAAGTTCCATCGCCTGCAGCGATAGATGTCTGTCGAAGTTGCTCATTTTTAACATCGCCAATTTGAAATATGTATGGATTTTCTAAAATATTTTCTTTAACAAAATCTAAATTTGGTTTGCGTCCAATCGCAATCAGTAAATAATCTGCTGTTAATTTCTCAGAATTATTGCAAAGCAGTAATAATTTGTTATTAACACTTTCTATTTTTAAAACTGATATCTTCTCTAAATATTGGATATTGTTAGATGAAGAGCAACGTTCTTGTAGAATTGGTAATGCTGTGATGTGTATGCTTCTATTTAATAAAGTTACGTGATTAAATTCACTTAGATTTAACGCATAATCAAAAGCACAATCGCCTTGGCCGATAATAACAATTTCCTTACCGTTAATTTCTCCAAGTTTGTAGATATCAAAATATACTTTATCTATTATGTCATCTCGAATGATAGGAACTTTTGGAACAATTGGTTTTGTGCCACTTGCAATGACCAAGTATTTGGAATGATATATATTTTTACTAGTTTTTAAGCTGAAAGTATTTTCAAAGAACTCTACAGACTCTACAATTTCATATTTAACATTTATTTTAGCGGTTTGAGATTGTTTATTTATTAATTGTACAAGTTTTTTTCCGCTTATGCCGTTTGGAAAGCCAAGATAATTCTCAACAATATTCGCATTTTTCAGTAATCCACCGATTTCGTCTTTTTCAAATACAATACTATCAATATTATAGCGTTTTAATTGAATAGCGCAAGCAATCCCTGCTGGTCCTGCACCAATTATAATAACGACTGTACTTTTACTTACCATTAAATGTGTGCAATAAATTTTCAATTAAAACGATGTTTGCAAAGCCGTGTGCCAAATTTGTAAGTGTGGCAAAGTGGAATTCTTCATTATAGGTTGCTGCTCCATCAATTGGGAAGAATACATTGTACCCTTGTACAAAAGCAGAACGGGCGGTCGTCTCACAACATAAATGCGTCATAACACCGGTAATGATTACTTGTTTAATATTATTCATCTGTAATATTTCGTTAAGCCTTGTGTTATAAAAAGCATCGTATTGCGACTTAATTATTAATTCAGCTTGTGGAATATCAAATTCTGTAATTAATCGGCTGAATTCACTATCCTCCGTTAGAATATCACGCCACCAATAGTTCATTTGTTTAGCATCTTCTTTAGTATTTATATGTCTTGTTATAATTACCGGAAGGTTATTTTGAATGAATAGATCTGATAATGTTTGAATTGGCTTGATTATAGATTGAGCACTCGGAATGAAAGCATGGGATGTATTATCATAAAAGAATTCTTGCATATCAAGAATTAGTAAGGCTGCTCTATGTGGAATCAGTTGATCTTTATGCAAATCAAAATTATTATCCAATTTGCGAAATATTAACTCAGCTTTTTTGCTGATTGTTTTTTCAGTGAAATATTTCGTTTTTTCCATTTTTTAGTAATTATTATTAACTGAAAGTTAATAGTATTTATCTATATTTTGAACCGTAGAGTAGTGAGTTTGTAAACTAATGCATTAGTTGAGTATTCAACTTTACAGAAGTTACAAACTTCCGCAAAGTTTTGTTGTTTAGGTATAATTAATTTGATAGATAGGTGGAGTGGTAGAGAGGTGGAAAAATTTGAGGTTATATATAAATAATTGCAAAACTGAAAGGTTGAATGATTGGTACGGCCTTTCGCTTGTTATTGGTATAACGGATATAATAAATTCGCCTGTTTTTATGCAGTTAATATTTAATAATATCTTCGGAGAAATCCAATAATGGTTATCGGAGTCATTCCTGCTCGATTGGAATCGACCCGTTTCCCCCGTAAGATACTTTTCCCCATTAATAATAAACCAATGGTTATGCACGTCTATGAACGTGCCTTAAAAGCTAAAAAGATAGATCGTATGATAATAGCAGTTGATTCATTAGAAACGGTTAATGCTCTAAAGGATTATAATGTCGAAGTATTGATGACTTCATTAAAGCATAAATCAGGCACTGATCGCATCGCCGAGGCGGTAGCTGAAATTGATGCTGAAATTATTATTAATATCCAAGGTGATGAACCAATGCTTGAGCCGAAAATGATAGATGATTTAGTTTCTGTATTTGATGAAAAAACTGTTAAAATCGCAACCCTAGCAAGCACAATAATTACTGAAGATGATTTACAAAATTCTAACTTGGTAAAAGTTGCAGTAAATAATAATCAATATGCTGAGGGTTTTCACAGGAATATTACTGATTATTCAAAAAAGTATTATCACCACATAGGAATATATGGGTATCGGAAACAAGCGTTGGAAATGTTTACTAAATTAGAACGATCTAAAAATGAAAAAGTATTACATTTGGAACAATTGCGTGCTCTTGATAATGGAATTCCAATTAGAGTTGTGATGTGCAATTTTCCGTACCGCGGGATTGATACACTTGAAGACTTAGAACAATTAAAATTATGATATGGTAAAGAAAAAACAGACAAAATACATTTTTGTGTTGGGTGGAGTGATTTCTGGACTTGGAAAAGGAATTGCTGCTGCTTCGATAGGTTATCTGCTAAAGAGTTCCGGTTTGCGCGTTACGATTTTAAAACTCGACCCGTATTTAAATGTTGATCCTGGTACAATGAACCCATATCAGCATGGTGAAGTATTTGTACTTGATGATGGTTCAGAAACAGATTTGGACTTAGGGCATTACGAACGATTTATCGATGAAAATATGGGTGCTCTAAATAATGCTACGGCAGGGCAAGTATATAGCTCAGTATTAGATAAGGAACGAGCTGGTGATTACTTAGGTGCAACTGTACAAGTCATCCCACATATAACCGATGAGTTAAAACGCCGAATTAAAGCAGTTAATATCGATAATAAATATGATGTAGTTATCTGTGAAGTCGGCGGTACAGTAGGTGACATTGAAAGTCTTCCATTTATGGAAGCTATTAGGCAATTATCGGTTGAATTGGGTTATCACAATTATTTAATTATGCATTTAACGCTTGTGCCATACATTAAAGCAAGTGAAGAATTAAAAACAAAACCGACTCAACATTCGGTTATGAAATTGAGGGAAATCGGGTTATCACCTGATATAATACTTTGTCGTACAGAACGATCCATTACGCAAGAAGTTACTGATAAAATTTCTCTATTTTGCAACGTTCCACCTTCACACGTAATTGAGGGGTATGAAGTTGACAGCATTTATGAGGTTCCCTTAGCGTTGTATAAACAAAAAGTTGGCAACATTATCGCGGAGCGTTTGCAGTTAAAACGACTGCCGAATGTGAAAAAACTCAAAGAATTTATGACGCGGTACAATAACCCTAAACGGGAAGTAACCATCGCAATGTGCGGTAAGTATATTGAACTGCCAGATGCTTATAAAAGTGTAATGGAGGCATTTATCCATGCTGGAGTTGAAAATAATGCCCGCGTGAATTTAAAATGGATTCAAACCGATAGATTAAGTGATGACAATAATATTAAGGACTCCCTTTCAGATATTGACGGTGTATTACTTTTACCGGGTTTTGGTCCACGAGGATCAGTAGGGAAAATAAAAGTGTGTGAATATGCACGGGTAAATAAGGTTCCGTTTTTAGGTATATGTCTTGGTCTACAGTGCGCTATAATTGACTTTGCAAGAAATGTATGTGGTTTAAAAGAAGCTAACAGTACTGAATTTGAAAAAGATACTAAATATCCGGTTATTGATTTAATGGATTCTCAAAGAGCTATCAAAGCAAAGGGTGGTACAATGCGATTAGGTGCTTATGATTGCAATATTGAACGTGGAACAAAAACTTTTACCGCATATAATAAAAACACTATTTCAGAACGTCATCGTCATCGGTGGGAAGTTAATAATCGTTATAGAAAGCGATTAGAAAATAATGGTATGATCATATCTGGAGTAAATAAAGATTTAAATTTAGTTGAAATAATTGAACTGAAAGATCATCCGTGGTTTGTAGCCACACAGTTCCATCCTGAGTTGAAAAGTCGTGTAAATCGCGCTCATCCTTTATTTCGCGATTTTGTCAAAGCTGCAGTAAATTTCACATCTAAAAAATAATCTAAAATTGAAAATAATTAATATAACCGAAACAATTTCGTTCGGTGGTAAAAGTTTACCGTTGATAGCTGGTCCGTGTGTTATTGAGAGCCGCGACCATACGCTAAGTATGGCGTTACAAATAAAAAATATTGCTGATAAGCTATCTATACCTTTTATTTTTAAAAGTTCATTTGATAAAGCAAATCGTACTTCTGTATCATCTTTTAGAGGACCCGGTATTGATAAAGGTTTGCAAATTTTGGCAGATATAAAAAGTGAATTAGATATCCCGATTATTACTGATTCACATTTTCCTGAACAAACTGATGCTATAGTAGAAGTGGCTGATATAATCCAAATACCGGCATTTCTTTGTCGGCAAACCGATTTATTAATTGCCGCAGGTAATACGGGCAAACCGATAAATGTGAAAAAAGGTCAATTTTTGTCTCCTTGGAAAGTGAAAAATATCGTAGAAAAAATTGAAAGTACAGGTAATAATCAAATATTAATTACAGAACGTGGGAATACATTTGGTTTTGATAATTTAGTTGTTGATATGCGCTCTATTCCAATCATGCAAGAAGAAACCGGATATCCTGTTATTTTTGATGGAACTCATAGCGCACAAATACCTGGTAACATCGGTGACTCGACAGGTGGATTGCGGAAATATATTCCTGCAACAGTTAATGCTGCTGTTGCTGCAGGATGTAATGGATTATTTATTGAGGTGCACGATGACGTTGAAAATGCTAAATCAGATGCAGCTACTCAATGGCCCCTCGATCAATTAGAAGGGCTATTAGTACAAGTTAAACGCATCCGTGAGGTGGTGACTGATGAATAGTGAATTAAAAGAAAAAGTAGATCGAATTAAATTATTAATATCTGATGTAGATGGTGTATTGACTGATGGAGCTATATATAAAAGTAGCAGTGATGAATTTAAAAAATTTAGCGTTACAGATGGTTCCGGTGTTGCAGTTGCTCGTGCTGTAAATTTGAAAATTGCGTTAATATCAGGTAGATACTCAAAAGCCACGGAAATAAGAGCTAAGGAGTTACGGATTGAAGACGTTTACAATGGAAAATTGGATAAAATTGAACCATATTTAGAATTAAAACAAAAATATGATCTTAAAGACGATGAAATTGCCTATATTGGTGATGATATAATTGATTTGCCGGTAATGTACAAAGTTGGAGTACCAATTGCCGTAAACAATGCTATTGATTTGGTAAAAGAAACTGCGATATATACAACGAGTAAAAATGGTGGCGATGGCGCTTTTCGTGAAGCAATAGATTGGATATTGCATGTTCAAGAAAGGTATGAGGAAGCTTTGCAGATTGTAAAAGAAAAAATATTTGTTAATCGAAATAAGTAATGTTTCAATTAAATAAACTAAAAATATTGTTAATAATTGCAATTAACTTTTTTATTAGCTGCAATACACCTGTTGTTAATGAAAATAATTACGAAGAGTTAGTTGATCATCCTGATCATGAAAGTTGGGATGTGCGCATTACTATAACAAATGCCGGTATAAAACGAGCTTATATAGAAGCGGATTATCTTGAACAGTATAATGACAAACATTTTATTTCATTGAAAAATAATGTTAAAATTGATTTTTATGATGCAGATGAAAAACGAATCTCGAGTTTATCTGCTGATAAAGCTGAGATAAATGAACGTACCAATTTTCTGAGAGCGATTAATAACATTATCGTTGAGTCAGATAGCGGTGTAACTCTGTTCACGGATACTTTATCGTGGGATAATGCACGGGAATTAATTTTCACTGAAGATTCCGTAATGATTACAACGGAAACTAATGATACATTATATGGAATCGGATTTGAATCCGATGTTAATATGGAGCGTTGGAAAATATTAAAGCCACGCGGAGTAACAAGTAGATGAAAAATCCTACAGGATTAAAAACAAAATCGCTATTTAAAAAATACGGTAAACGCTGGGTCGTTAACGATGTAAGCATTGAAGTGCGCAAAGGCGAAATCGTTGGATTGTTAGGTCCTAATGGAGCCGGTAAAACAACTACTTTCTATATGATTACTGGTATGATTAAGCCAACAAAAGGACAAATTGTCTTGGACAATCAAAATATTACTAATTTAGCCATGTACAAAAGGGCTCGATTGGGTATAGGATATTTATCGCAAGAACCATCAATATTTGGTAAACTTACTGTAGAAGATAACTTGCGATTATTATTGGAAATGACTAATAATAAAAAGGACGAGAGAGAAAAGATTATTGATGATCTTTTGGAAGATTTGTCAATAAAGCATATCAGAAACAGCAAAGGGTATAATCTTTCGGGTGGGGAGCGCCGTAGAGTTGAAATTTGCCGGACCTTGGCTTTAAAACCTGATTTTATTTTATTAGATGAACCATTTGCCGGTATTGATCCTATTGCCGTCGAAGATATTCAATCAATTGTACATTCATTAAAAAATAGAAATATTGGTGTATTAATAACCGATCATAATGTTCGTGAGACCCTTTCGATAACAGATAGATCCTATCTATTATATGAGGGTAGAATTTTAAAATCAGGTACTTCCGATGAACTCGCAGGAGATAAAGAAGTACGACGTTTGTATCTCGGTCAAAGATTTCAATTATAATGCTAAAACTTCAACAAAAATTAGTCCAAAAACAAATATTAGCTCCTCGCCAAATATTACTGGCTAAGCTATTACAGCTTAATATTGTTAATCTTGAACAAAAGATTTTAAATGAATTAGAGACTAATCCCGTTTTAGAGGAAATACAACGTGAAGACGATACACCAGTATCTACAGATGATGCAGATAGAGATACAATGGATATCTCCTTTGAAGCAGATGCACCCGAACCAAGAACATTGTTTCAATATTCTCCCGAAAATAAAGAAATACCACAACAATATCAGCTTGATTTTATAGAAGAATTAGTCGGGCAGTTAGATATTTATGGATTAACTGAATTTGAACATATTATCGCAGAAGAAATATTATGGAATTTAGACAACCGTGGATATATTACGATTGAGTTGTCATTGATAGCTGATCGACTAAATACAGATGAGGAAAAAGTAGAAAATATTCTAAAACTTGTTCAGCATTTGGAACCATTTGGAATCGCATCACGTAACTTAAGAGAATGTCTGTTGATTCAATTAGAAGATAAAAAGGATTCCTTAGCTTATCGAATTGTATCTGACTACTTAGATGATTTTAGTAATAAACGCTACGAAATATTGCAAACGAAACTTGGCTGTACAGAAGATGAATTAGCAGAAGCTAAAGAATTCATTACACATTTGAATCCGCGTCCCGGTGAAGGAAAAATTATTAGCAGAGATGAAGTTATTGTACCGGATTTAATTGTGAGGGAACGTGATGGTGAATGGAGTATACAGAATTATGATTCCGGTTTGCCTGAATTGCGCGTTAGTCCTGATTATATCGGATTATTAGAAGAAGGTACCCAAATTTCCACGGATGCGCGGAAGTATCTTAAGGAACAAACAGATTCTGCAAATTGGTTTATTGAGGCTATTAAGCAACGGCGTAATACTATGATCCGTGTTATGAAAGCTATCATTGACAAACAACCGCAATTTTTTTCGGATAATACAAAAGATTTAAACCCGATGAAACTTCAAGATATTGCCGATGAAGTTGGAATGGATATATCAACTATAAGTAGGTCAACCAGAGGTAAATATGTTGATACATCCTTCGGAATTTTTGAATTAAAATCTTTTTTTACCGAGGGTGCGAAGAAACAATCCGGAGAAATAATTAGTACAAATTTAATCAAGCAAGTATTAAAAGATATTATTGAGAACGAAAATAAGAAAAAACCGTATAATGATGAAAGGTTGGCAAATAAATTAAATGCTGCAGGATATAATGTTGCTCGTAGAACAGTAGCAAAATATCGTGAGCAGCTTAATTATCCTGTCGCACGTTTGCGGCGGGAATTAAAATAAAAAGGAGGAGTTATGGCAGGACGTAAAGTTGTGTTTGGAGACGTAGAAATTAACATACCTGAAAAGTTATTGTCAGTAGGTGTGATCCCGATAATTGCAGTGGTATTAATACTTTGGTTATTAACTGGTATTTATAGTGTTGGTCCGGATGAAGTAGGAGTTGTACGAACATTTGGAAAAGTAACCCGTGTGGCTCAACCGGGATTGCACTATCATTTGCCTTTTCCGATGGAAGAAGTTGATACGCCAAAAGTCACTGAAGTAAAAAGAACTGAAATCGGATTCCGACATATTGGCAAACAGCAATTCAGAAAAGTTGAAAGCGAAAGTTTAATGCTTACCGGAGATGAAAATATTGTTGATGCTGAGATGATTGTGCAGTATAAGATTAAAGATGCTGAGAAATATTTATTCAATTTTATAGGTCCAGAATTGACAATGAGAGAAGCATCAGAATCTGCATTGCGTACAGTAATTGGTCAGCATTCAATTGATGAAGCATTGACAACCGGTAAATTTCAAATTCAAGAAGAAACAAAAGAGTTAATTCAGCAAATTGTAGATAAATATGAAACAGGAATACTAATAGTCGCAGTACAGTTACAATCGGTTTCTCCGCCTAGAGAGGTAGCACCGTCATTTAAAGATGTGGCTTCAGCTAAGGAAGATAAAAACAGGAAAATTAATCAGGCACAGGGATATCGTAATGATGTTATTCCTAAAGCGCGCGGAGAAGCACAAGCGATGTTAAGAGAATCCGAAGGATTTAAAGAGGCTCGCGTTAAAAGAGCTGAAGGTGATGTGGCAAAATTCCGTGCGATGTTAGTTGAATATCGCAAAGCGAAAGACGTAACTCGAAAAAGATTGTATTTGGAAGCCATGGAAGAAATTCTACCCGGTGTGAAAAAATACATTGTGCCAAGTGGTGAAGATGGCAATTTGTTAAACTTTCTTAATCTAAGCGGACAGTAGGAGGCGGAAAATGAAAAAATTAACAATTATAGTTATAGTTTTAATCGCAATTATCTTATTAACTACAGTTTATAAGGTTGATGTAACGGAACAAGTTGTTGTTTTACAATTTGGTAAACCGGTTCGTACTGTACAAACTCCGGGTTTGCATTTGAAACTACCTATACCAATCCAAAATACGATATTTTTTGATAAGAGATTATTGGAGTATGATGTTCAACCGGCAGAGGTGTTGAGTACCGATAAAAAAACACTAATAGTTGATAACTACGTGCGCTGGAGAATTATAGATCCACTACTGTTTTTACAAACATTACGGGCAATTCCTACTGCGGTGACACGTTTGGATGATATTGTTTATTCAGAGATTCGCCGAGAACTTGGTTTGCATAATATGGCCGATATTATTACGGATAATCGTGAAAAAATAATGGATGCCGTCACAAAAGCGAGTTATAAAGCAACACTTCCATATGGAATAGAAGTTATAGATGTGCGCATTAAACGTGTTGATTTACCAGCGGAAAATGAAGCATCAATATATGCTCGAATGCAAGCTGAAAGGGAACGGAAAGCAAATCAGTATCGTTCAGAAGGTGATGAAGAAGCACTGAAAATCGTTGCTTCTACAGAAAAGGAAAAAACGATTATCTTAGCAGATGCATATAAAGTAGCACAGGAAACTCGTGGTGAAGGAGAAGCAATAGCGCTTCAAATTTACGCTAATGCATACTCTGCTGATCCATCGTTTTATGAATTTCTAAAAACATTAGAAACTTATAAAAGTGTTATAGATACAAGTACGACACTCGTATTACCGGCTGATTCAAAATTATTTAAGCTGCTGATAAAATGATTTGAACCGCAAAGGGCGCAAAGAAAAAATTAAGATAAAAAACTTTGCGCTCTTTGTGTCATCAGTAATTAGAAAAATGACTGAAAATGAAATATCAAAAATTATTATTGGTGCTGCGATAAAGGTACACAAAACATTAGGCCCGGGTTTACTTGAATCTGTGTATGAAATATGTTTGTTTAAAGAATTACGTGATTTAGGAAAATGTATTAAGACAAGTTTCTGTACCTGTTGTATATGAAGGTGAGAAATTAGATACTGGATTTAGAATTGATCTATTAGTTGAAAATAAAGTAATTGTTGAATTAAAAGCTGTTGAATCATTAAATGATATTTATCTTGCACAGGTATTAACTTATTTAAAATTATCAGATAAAAAATTGGGTTTGCTGATTAATTTCAATATGACCAAACTCGTTGAGGGGGTAAAAAGGGTCGTAAATAATTTGTAACTTATAATAATAAATCACAAAGGACGCGAAGAAAGAAAAAATAATAATCTTTGCGTTCTCTGCGGTTAGAAAAAAAAGGAAAATAGATTGGGGAAAATAAAAATAAAGTCGACAACGATTTTAGGTGTTAGAAAAAAGAATAAAATCGCTATGGGTGGTGACGGACAGGTTACATTCGGTGATATGGCGCTTAAACAAAAAGCTGTGAAAGTCAGAGAATTTGAGACCGCCAAAGGTATGGTTTTAGGTGGTTTTGCCGGCGCTGCCGCCGATGCGATGACGCTTTTCGAAAAATTTGAACAAAAATTAGAAGAATATGAAGGTGATTTACGTCGCTCGGTCGTAGAATTGGCGAAAGAATGGCGGACGGATAAATATCTACGCCATTTGGATGCGCTATTAGCACTGATGAATAAAAAGGAAAGTTTATTAGTATCCGGCGATGGCAATGTAATCGAACCGGATGGGCCGATTGTTGCTATTGGTTCGGGTGGTGGATTTGCTCAGTCAGCAGCAAAAGCATTGCTAGAAAATACAACTTATGATGCTAAAAACGTTGTTGAGAAATCTCTAAAAATTGCAGCTGATCTTTGTATTTATACTAACGATACAATAACTGTGTTAGAAGCATGAAAAATGAATTAACCCCGCGGCAGATTGTCCGTGAATTAAATAAATATATAGTTGGGCAAAGCAAAGCCAAGCGGGCAGTTGCAATTGCTTTAAGAAACAGATGGCGTAGGCAACAAGTACCGGAAACTATGCGGGATGAGATATTACCGAATAACATCATATTAATTGGACCTACCGGTGTAGGAAAAACTGAAATCGCAAGGCGATTAGCCAATCTTGCAAAAGCACCATTCATAAAAATTGAAGCAAGTAAATTTACTGAAGTTGGTTATGTCGGTCGCGATGTCGAATCAATAATACGAGATTTAACTGATACTGCAGTTAATATGGTACGAATGGAAAAACAAAAAGCAGTAGCTGGCCGTGCCTTTGAAAGAGCACAGGAACGATTAACTGATTTACTATTTCCGGATGGAAATAGGAAAAACCGCAACCGAACACCGGAAGAGGAAGAACGCAGTAAACGTACACGTGCCCGTATGATGGAGAAACTTGAAAGCGGTGATTTTGAAGATAAAGAAGTACATCTTGAGGTTAAGCAGGATTCTATGCCAATTGGAATGCAAGTTTTTGGTCCTATGGGGATGGAAGACATAGGATCTAATATCAAGGATATGCTTTCGAATGTTCTACCGGGCAGTAAAAAACGCAGGAAAATGAAAATCAAAGATGCGCGAGGATATTTAATTGAATTAGAATCGCAAAAATTAATAGATCAAGATGAACTAGTGCGAATCGCAAAGGAAAATGTAGAAAACAGTGGAATTGTTTTCCTAGATGAAATTGATAAAGTTGTAGGCAATGGAAGCTCTTCCGGACCGGACGTGAGTAGAGAGGGTGTTCAACGTGATCTGCTTCCCATTGTGGAAGGTAGTATTGTACCAACCAAGTATGGTTCCGTAAAATCAGATCATGTATTATTTATTGCAGCAGGGGCGTTTCATGCAGCAACTCCATCGGATATGATTCCGGAATTACAGGGACGTTTTCCTATCCGCGTTGAAATGGATAAGTTATCAACATCAGATTTCATCAAGATATTGACGCACCCAAAATCAGCTTTGATAAAACAATATACTGCTTTACTTGCAGCTGAGAATATGGAATTGGAATTTGATAAGTCCGCTATCAAAGCGATTGCCGAAATTGCCACTGAAGTAAATAATAATACGGAAAATATCGGCGCAAGGCGTTTGCATACCATAATGACAACATTACTTGATGATTATATGTTTGAGCATTCCGCAAAGAAAGCTGTGAAAATCACAATCACAAAAAATATTGTCGAAGAAAAGTTAGCGGGAATTGCTAAAGATGAAGATCTAAGCAGATATATTCTATAATAAATTGAATTTGTTGGAGGATGGATGAAACGAGATTTTATTCATATAACCGATTTCACTACGGAAGAAATCCTGGATACATTAGAGTTAGCGCGCAAGCTAAAAGAAAAATTTCATGACAAGGATAAACATCATATTTTTAAGGATCGTTCTTTGGCGATGATATTTGCTAAACCATCTGCTCGTACCCGCGTATCGTTTGAAACGGGTTTCACATGGATGGGTGGACATGCGCTTTACTTAGGTCCTAACGATATTGGTATCGGAAAGCGGGAAGCCGTCAAAGATATTGCACGTGTATTTAGCCGTTATAATGATATTGTTATGGCACGTTTGTTTGAGCATAAACACATGTTGGAATTAGCAAAGCATGCCACAATTCCGGTGGTTAACGGCTTAACCGATTACAATCACCCCTGCCAAATAATGGCGGATATATTAACGATTTTAGAACATCGCGGTAACATAGATGAACCGAAAATTGTGTATGTAGGTGACGGAAATAATATTGTTAATTCGTGGCTAAAATTGGCTGAGCGTTTATCTTTAGATTTTGTATGTGCCTGCCCGGAAGGATTTGAACCGGACGAGGATACAGTGACCTCTGCTCGCGAAATCGGAATTTCCGATATTACTATTACACATGATTTAAAGGATGTCGTAAAAAATGCCGATGTAATTTATACTGATGTATGGGCATCTATGGGACAGAAAGAGGAAGCGGAAGTACGCGAAAAGTTATTTGCCGATTTTCAGGTAAATGAAGAGATAATGAAATTAACAGGAAAAGATACCTACTTTATGCATTGTTTACCGGCAGAGCGCGGAAGGGAAGTTACTAACGGAGTAATGGAAGCTGATTATTCTATAGTGTTTGACCAAGCGGAAAATCGCATGCATGCTCAAAATGCAATTATGGTTAAGTTGGCTGAGTGGAGTGGGATGATATAAGAATTGTATACTATTATATCAAATGGGGGTGATTTTTTTTCGACCATTTGATTACATCATTTTTAAGATCTGATACAAATTCAATTAATTCATTCGCATCAGATTCGGTAACACTACCAACATAGTCGTATTTTACTATGTTTCTTTTTGTTCGACATGTATCAAGGTAGTCTGCATTGTCTTCTTTCTCTTTCCCAAGAATTAATGGAAGCGCTTGAAGAGTACGATAATGAGCAAGCATTTTTTCCGGTCTGTATCCTTCCGCATAAACAAGTATTGTACACAGTTTTAACGCAGCATTATAGGCGATTCCAAAACGCCAATCGGCAGAAACACCACTTTGATTTGCATCTTTAATGTCACGATTAACAATGCCAAGTAGGTTGCTAATTTCTTCCTGACTTGTTTTATGCGGGCGAAGCCAACCATTATTTGCCCAATTTTGCAAGCTCATGTTCGTTTCCTATTATCATTAATTTGGGAGATTCAATAATCCTTGTTATAAAATGTTCTTTTTGCTGTTTTCGTGAAATAAATTCTTGCACTGTCATAGTGTGAACATTGATTTCCCTTCCTATTAAATTATTTATCCCTTTAAGTAATTTACTAATACTGCGAAGTCCAATGTCTCCGATTATAAAAAGATCTACATCACTATCTTGTTTAATATTTCCACTTGCCATTGAGCCAAACACAAAGGCGAAACAGATTGATTTAGTGTTTAGTGCCTTTTTTATAATGTCTACCAGGCCTGAAGTTTTGAGTACTAGATTGTGAATTTCTAAAAATAGTGGATGGTTTTTGTTTGCGCTGAAATATGTCCGGTTTCCACTCACACGTTTCATAATAAGTTCACTATTAATAAGTTTCAGTACTTCTTGTCTGACAGTACCAATAGTATATCCGGTTCTCCTTTCAATTGCACGAAGATGAAGCTCATTGTGATTGACACCAAATAGAATTCTGAAGATTTCAGCGCGAACTTTTGAAGACAATATTTCTGCAAGTAAATTCATTATTCATTTATTGTATGGTATAAACATACAATTGTTCGGTATAAACATACAAACGATATTTGACCAAGCAGAAAACCGTATGCATGCTCAAAATGCAATTATGGTGAAGTTGGCTGGATGGAGCGGGATTATTTAATTATTGTCAACATCAATTATTTGCTTGATTTGACTCCAATCTTTTAACCTTTCTTCAAAGCTATATTTTGCGTTAGCAGGGCTTGAAGATAGTAGTGTTATATAATTTATATTATCAAATTTTAGAAAGTATTTTTCATATAGTTTAGCGGCTTTTTGTCCATTAAATGCTATTGTACTAATTGATGGATTTAGTGCAATTAGTTTATTTATCCTATTAGGATTTTCTTCTTTAATGGCAGAATCCAAGCTGCCTTTCCGAATTGCGGTAAAGCACACATCCCAAATTGCAATATTGTTTTGTATTGCTAATGATTTTCTATGATCATAATTTGATGAAAACTCTCTACTAAATATGGAAAACAATATTTTCCAAAATGCATTACGTGGATGTCCATAATACTGCTGAAGCTCAAGCGAGCGCTTGCTCGGTAAAGTACCCAATACTATAACTTTAGGATTTTCACCAATTATTGGCTGAAATGATTTTGTATATACTATTTAAACTTCCTTAACTCCAACTTCTTTCCATCAAAAACCGCATAGGAAAAAGTTTTAATCCATTCACCAAGTATAATTAATTTACCTTTCCCTATTTTTTCTTCGGTATGTTGATGGTAATGTCCAGTGAGAAAGTAATCGATTCCATTTTCAATCGCTGGCGTGACAACTCGTATTAGTTCTTTACGTACTTTTTCATTATGTTCTGCACTATGCTCAAAATGACGGCTGCGGCTTGCTACCCATGCTGCAAAACGATATCCAATTGTCGGGTGTAACCATCTGAATAGCCAAATAAAAAATTTGTGGCGCAGTATTGATTTTACAGTGCGATAACTACGTTCCCATGAGAGTAAACCATCGCCATGCGTTAAATGAATTTTTTTACCGTTTATTTCGAAATCCATATCGTCTTCATGGATTATCATATTTAACTTGTCTGATAAAAAATCAATTGTCCAGTAATCATGGTTACCGAGCAAATAATGGATTTCTATACCGGATTTTTGTAATTGGTAAAGTTGTGTATATACTTCAAAATATTGTTTTGGAATAAGGTGTGGGTATTCATAGTAGAAATCAAAAAGGTCTCCACCAATAATTAATGTACCTCCTGATTTAGACAAAAATTCAAAAAATTGGAACAATTTTTGAATTTTAACGTGTTCATCTTGAGAAGATTTGAGCATTAAATGAATATCAGAAATGAAATAAATCGGTAGTTGCATAGAAAAATTTACTTTCTTCAAGTAAAAGAGGCAAATAAAATGTTGTATATATCTTGCAAGTGACAAAAAATGCTTTTAATCTAATCTACATTACAAGTGTTTAATTAATATATGTTATGAATAATTTATTGTGTACAATGAGAAATTTAATAATAGTTTTAGCAATTGTTACGCAAGCCGTTTTCGGTCAATCCTTTGGGCAAAACAAAGTTCAGTATGGAAATTTTGATTGGAAGTTCATCAAATCTCCCCATTTTGATATCTATTATTATACTGAAGATATTGATCTAGCAGAATTCACAGCCGAAGTTGCCGAAAATGCGTACGAACAAATTTCAAAGCATTTCCGGTGGAATTTGAAAAAGCCGGTTTCGATTGTAGTTTATAATTCACATAAAGATTTTCAGCAAACAAATGTGACTTATAGCTATCTTTCAGAAGGAATTGGTGGATTTACAGAGCTTTTCAAAAACCGCGTTGTGATTCCTTTTGAAGGTTCTTATGAACAATTCCGTCATGTTATCCACCATGAATTAGTACATGCCGTTGTTAATGATATGGTTTACGGTGGAAATATTCAAAGTGTTGTTTCGGGCGCCCAGTTACTACGATTACCACTTTGGGTAAGCGAAGGTACTTGCGAATATTTATCTTTGAATTGGGATACCAAAGCAGATATGGTTATTAGAGATATGACAGTGAATGATTATATCCCAAGTGTTCGAGAGTTAGAATATTATATGGCGTACAAAGGTGGTCAGTCTGTTATGCGATTTATCGCTGAGAAATATGGAAGAGAAAAAATCGGTGAAATTTATATTGCCATGAAGAAAACGCAAAATGCTGAGCGTGGTTTTGAACAAGCCCTAGGAATGGATTTTGAAGATTTGACAGAACAATGGCAAGATTATGTAAAAAAAGAGTATTGGCCGGACATAACAGGACGTGATGCGATTGACGATATAGCCCATCGTTTAACGGACCATGAAAAAATAAAGAATTTTTATAATATCTCTCCTGCAATTTCTCCCGATGGGAGTAAAATTGCAATTTTATCTGATCGCTCAATGTATGCTGATATTTATTTAATAGATGCACATACCGGAAAACAAATTAAAAGAATTGTAAAGGGTAACCGCTCCATGCATTTTGAAGAACTCAAATGGTTGCAACCCGGTATTTCGTGGTCGCCGGATAGCCGCAAGATTGTTATAGCTGCTAAAGCCGGTGGCTTGGATGCATTTCACTTGATCGATGTTGAAACGGGTGATTACGAAACGATATCATTCAAAATGGATGGTTTATTTACTGCGGCGTGGCGTCCCGACGGTAAAAAGTTAGCTTTTGTAGGGAATCGAGGTAAGGCAAGTGATATTTATATTTTAGATATTGCTACTGAAGAAATAACAAATTTAACGAATGATATATTTTCCGACTCAGAACCAGTTTGGAATAATGACGGAACAAAGATAACCTTTATTTCTGACCGCGGTGGTTACCTTAATAACACAGAACAAGCTTTACCAGATACATTTAAAATGTATAAATATGATTACTCGCAAACTGATATTTATACTATAGATGCACTGACAAAAAATATTACTCGTCTCACTGATACGGAATATAGTGAAAATTATCCTGTTTGGGCACATAACTATAATTTACTTTTATACACTGCGGATGAAAATGGTGTTTGGAATATTCATGTACTTGATCTTGATAATAATGAAACACGTACAATAACAAATATCTTAACCGGCATACAGCAATTAAGTCTTTCAAGAGATGATAAAACATTGATTTTCAGTGGTTATGATAAACGTGGTTGGGATATTTTTAGTTTGACAAATCCTCTTGAACTTGATGATAAAGAAATTCCAATAACTAACTTTTTAACTAATAAAAAAACAGCGGATGAATCATTTACGGATTTACGTCGTGACAAAATTCGTGAAAAACAGCAAGAAACTAATGAAGTGGGTGATTATTCAAAAATTATTTTCAGTCCAAATTATGAACGCTATAATAAAGTTTTAACTGACTCAGAAACTTCCGAATTTGACTCGGTGGATACCGGTCGGCAAATTGCCGATTACACTCCACAAGTTTATAAAACTCATTTTACATTAGATCTTGTAAGTGGTAATATGGCTTTTGATAATATATTCGGTGCACAAGGAATGACATATTTCGCTTGGAGCGATGTTCTTGGCGACCACAGGATATATGTCGGAACTGAAATGCAGTTAACTCTTGAAAACAGTGATTATTTATTATCATATGCCTACTTAAAGAATCGTACTGATTTCTATATTACCGCATCTCAATCAGCCGATTTTTACTCAACCGGCTATTACGGAGTTGCCAGACTGCGTCGCTATGGAATTGGAACCTACGTTTCAAGACCGTTTAACCGTTTTAACAGGATTGATGTCGGATTATCGTTATACCGCCTTTCCTATAATGAGTGGGTACAGGATTTGTACACCGGAAAATATATTGATATAAGTTCAGCAAAGTTAAATACAGTGTTGCCTTCGATTGGTTGGGTAATGGATAATGTTTCTTGGGGCTATACAGGTCCGGTCGATGGTTTTCGGCAGGAGGTCAGCTTTACCGGAAGTCCATCAATAGGAGATAATGGTATTCAATTTGGTACCTTACAATTAGATGGACGTAAATATTTCCGCTTAGGGCGATATTACACATTCGCCACTCGTGTTATGTTAGGAACAAGTTTTGGCAGAAATGCACAAAAATTCTTTCTTGGTGGATTACCGGTTTGGTTATTTGGACGCGGTGAAACGAACGGTACAAAGGATACCTCACAATTTCCTTATGAGATATTATCATCAGGTGACAGAGATTTACTCAAGGATATTTATTTTACAAAATACGCTATGCCGATTAGAGGAGCACGTTATGCTGAAAGAACCGGAACGAATGTAGCAATGGCAAACATTGAATTTAGATTTCCGTTTATTCAGTATTTATCCTTAGGATTTCCGTTAAAAGTTATCTTTGGAAATATACAAGGTCATGCTTTTTTAGATGTTGGTGCAGCGTGGGATGATAGAAATGAATTTTCTAGCCATTCTGTACTCACAGATAAATATGGAGATCTTCCAGATTACGCGAGTCCGATAATTAGTTCATTTGGTTTGGGTATGAAAATCAATTTAGGGTATTTTTTAGTCCGGTTTGATACTGCTTGGGATTACACGCCCGGTCATGGAACATCTAGACCACAATATTACATTTCTCTCGGTCCTGATTGGTAATCATTAGGTAGATTAATATAAATTAGTCAATGAAAAAATCAGGGAGTGTTGTAGTATTTCTATGTTCCAATTGTGGAACCGATTATCCAAAGTGGCTTGGTCAATGTCCAAATTGCAGTGAATGGGGTACTCTTAGTGAATATAAAGTGCCAAAAAGAAAGCGTAGGTCTCTAAATATAACTCCAGTTGAATCTACTTCGTTAAAAGATGTATTACAAAGCGGACAAAAAAAACGGATGCTAACTCAGATCGCTGAAGTTGACAGAGTATTAGGAGGCGGTATGTTACCAGGATCACTGATATTATTGGGAGGCAATCCTGGAATAGGCAAATCAACATTAGCGCTACAAATGCTTGGTAAAGTAAAGAAGCCATCCTTATATATTTCAGCAGAAGAGAGTGCAGATCAAATCGCAATGCGTGCAAAACGATTGCAAATATCCTCAAGCGAAATGCAGCTTTCCGGCGAAAACCATATAGAAGATATTTTGGAGCAAATTATTTTACTTAAACCGGAATTTGTAATAATTGATTCAATACAAACGGTTTATAGCGATTCTATCGATTCTCTTCCGGGTTCGGTGAGCCAAATTAGAGAGTCAGGACAGCAATTATTACAAATTTGCAAAGAACGTGGAGTAACTATAATTTTAATAGGTCATGTAACTAAGGAAGGCATTATAGCCGGTCCTCGAATGTTGGAGCACATGGTTGATACTGTGTTATATCTCGAAGGAGATGATAGGTATGATCATCGTATTTTACGCGCAGTAAAAAATCGGTTTGGTGCAACCAATGAAGTTGGAATATTTCAAATGCAATCGCAGGGACTTATTGAGGTGGAAAATCCTTCCGAGTTATTTTTAGCCGAACGATCTGTAGATGTAGCGGGTACAGCTATATTTCCATCAATAGAAGGAACTCGCCCTATTTTAGTAGAAGTACAAGCATTAGTATCAAATGCAAGTTTTGGTACTCCTCAGCGCAATGTAAATGGATTTGATTTACGTCGATTATCGATGCTTCTAGCGGTATTGGAAAGACGTTTAAGGCTACCGATGGGCACAAGAGATACTTTTGTTAATTTAGTCGGTGGTTTACGCATTGATGATCCTGCCGCTGATTTAGCAGTAATCGGAGCTATTGCTTCCAGCGCTCTGGATAAACCAATTCCTCAAGATATGATATTAATTGGTGAAGTTGGTTTAGCTGGCGAGGTAAGATCGGTAAGTCAATTAGAAAAAAGACTTATAGAATCACAGACTTTGGGATTTAAATCAGCGATTGTACCAAAATTTGGTTTTAAAAAGGCAAGCCAAACGCCCGAAAACATAAAATATTATCAAGTTGATTCAGTTAAAAAAGTTTTTGATCTAATATTCTCTTAATATTAATGAATTTTAATAATAAAAACCCTCAAGGTTTGTCAACCCTTGAGGGTTTGCAAGATTAGTTAAAGATAAAATGAAATTCAAACTCATACATCAAGATTTAAATAGTTCTGCCCGGACCGGAATTATTAAAACGGACCATGGTAAAATTCAAACTCCCATTTTTATGCCGATAGGAACACAAGGCGCAGTAAAAACAGTAACTCCGGCTGAATTAAAATCTGTAAAAACACAAATTATTCTTGGGAATACTTATCACTTATACTTACGTCCGGGAACGGAATTAATAAATACAGCTGGTGGATTACATAATTTTATGGGTTGGGATTTACCGATCTTAACTGATAGCGGCGGTTTCCAAGTGTTTTCCTTAGCGCGGTTGAATAAAATCACTGATGAAGGCGTTGAATTCCAATCTCATTTGGATGGCAGCAGACATTTTCTAACACCCGAAAAATCTATGGAGATCCAACGGAATTTAGGCGCTGACATAATAATGGCTTTCGACGAATGTCCACCCGGTGATACCGATATTGTCACCATTGGAAATGCTGTTAAACGAACTAAAATTTGGATAGATAAATGTCAACGATATTTAGGAGAAAATCCATTTGTTTATAACTGGGAGCAAACTATGTTTCCGATAGTCCAAGGTGGAGTATTTCCTGAACTTAGGAAACGAAGCGCTGAAGATATGATTTCGTATGCAAAATGCGGAATGGCAATTGGTGGTTTAGCGGTTGGTGAAGAAAAATCTGCAATGTTTGATATGATTGAATTAATGGATGAATTGTTACCGAAAGATCAACCACGATATTTGATGGGAGTTGGAACTCCAACGGATTTAATTCATGCTGTGCGTCGCGGAATGGATATGTTTGATTGCGTAATTCCAACACGCAACGCAAGAAATGGTCAGTTGTTCACGAGCTTTGGTAAGGTTAATATCCGTAATGAAAAACATAAATATGATTTTAACCCAATTGATGAAAGTTGTACTTGTGAAACGTGTTCAAATTTTACGAGAGCGTATATTCGTCATCTCTTTAATATAAATGAAGTATTAGGATTACGATTAGCGACAATTCATAATTTGCATTATTTTTTAAATTTAATGGAATTAATGCGCTTACATTTACAAGAGGGAGATTTTCAAAATTGGTCGCAAAACTATTTAGTCAATCTTACAAAGGATTCATAATGCCAAAAATTAAAGTTATACAAGTCGATTCATATATTTATCGGAATACCAATGCAGGCCCAGTGTATCTTATATTAAAACGCAGTACTGGTAAATACTATGAACATCTATGGCAGGGTGTAGCAGGAAAAATTGAAAAAGGTGAAACTGCATGGCAAGCGGTAGTTAGGGAATTAAAAGAGGAAACAGGTAAAATCCCTAAAAAGATGTTTGTTGCTGATCACATCGCAAGTTTTTATGATACGAGAAAAGATCGCATACAAATGGTTCCTATCTTTGGTATTGAAGTAGAAAATTCAAAAGTACAACTATCAGAAGAACATTCAGAATATAAATGGGTTTCATTTGACGAAGCCTTAACTTTACTTACATGGAAAGGACAAAAAGAGGGTTTGCGGATCATTCATGATGAAATTATGAGCGGAGATGATCGTACCAAATGGTCTGAAATTAATTTGCATTAGGTAGGAAATATGTTAGAGATAGGAACTAAAGCTCCGGATTTTACTTTACCGGATATCGATGAAAAATTAGTTTCATTAAGTGACTTTAAAGGTAAAAAAATTGTGATATGGTTTTTCCCCAAAGCAAGTACTCCCGGTTGAATAGTTGAGGGTAAAGGATTCCGTGAAGAATTTAAAAATTTTAAAGAAAAGAATTATTTAATAATCGGCATGAGCGCCGACTCACCCACAAAACAGAAAAAGTTTGCCGAAAAACAAGAATTTCAATATCCACTACTGTGTGATGAAAAAAAAGACGTTCTAAAAGCTTATCACGCTTGGGGTAAGAAAAAACTGTACGGACGTGAGTATGAAGGAATAAAAAGAATTTCCTATTTAATTGATAAAGAAGGGATTATTCAGAAGGCGTATGAAAAAGTAAAAACCAAAACTCATGCTCAGGATATTTTGAACGATATTGAGGAATTCTAAAAGTTTTAAAGTGTTCACGTGTTCAAGATTATATCTGTTTAGAGTGTGTACTAACGTTAACACACTAACACGTTAACACATTAACACTTTAGCACCTTAACACTTGAACATGTTAATCCTTATTTAGTTAACCCTAATTCTTTAATTTTTCGGGAAAGATTGGGTTGTTGCATACCAAGTTTTTTTGCTATTAAACTTATATTCCAATGATATTGTTTTAATTGTTGTTGCAAGAATCGTCTTTCAAAATTGGCTTTTACATCCTTATAAGTTTTGCCTTCAATTGTATTTGTATCAAGTTCGGAAGATGGTTTATCTAACATAAGGTGTGGTGCAATATCATCTTTAGTGATAAAATCTTTTGTAACAAGAATACAAAGTCTCTCAACGATATTTTTTAATTCTCTAACATTACCCGGTAGGGAATATTGCGATAGATTATCCATTGCTGAAGGTAATATAGTTTTTTTCTGTGTTTTAAATTCTTGAGAATAATATTCGAGGAAATGCTCAGTTAATATTTCGATATCACCATCCCGCTCACGTAAAGGTGGAATTGATATTGGTACAACGTTAAGTCTATAAAATAAATCATCACGGAAGGTTCCTTTTTGGATCATTTCTTCCAAGTTTTTGTGGGTTGCTGCAATTAATCGCACATCAATATTGATTGTATTATTCCCGCCGACTCTTTCGAAAGTACCTTCCTGTATGACTCGCAGGATTTTAGCTTGGACGGATAAATCCATATCGCCGATTTCATCGAGGAAAAGTGTTCCGTTATTGGCTTGCTCCAATTTACCAAGTTTTTGCTTATCGGCTCCGGTAAAGGCACCTTTCTCATGACCAAAAAGTTCACTTTCTACGAGTGTAGATGGAATTGCTGCAGAATTAAATTTTATGAACGGTTTCCGATTACGCTTACTTTTGTGATGAATCGCAAATGCAATAAGTTCTTTTCCCGTACCACTTTCACCTCGAATTAAGACTTTTGATTCAGTTGGAGCCACTTTTTCAATTAATTGTAATACTTTTTTAATTTGGGGTGAATTACCGATTAATTTATTCTTTTCATACTGAGCATTCTCTTCTTGAACAACTTTATTTTGTAATGATTGCTTCTCTTTAATATTACGAGCTGCGGTTAAAATTTTTATCATTGACAGTGGTTTTTCAAGAAAATCATAAGCTCCAGACTTTACGGCAGTTACTGCTGTTGAGATATCGCCATGACCGGAAATCATCAGCACATCTAATTCCGGTTTATCTTTGTGGATTTTTTTAAACGTCTCAATTCCATCAATACCGGGCAGCTTAACATCAAGGATAATCATATTAATATTTTCCTTTAATGCAATTTTGATTGCTTTTTCACCTGTTCCGGCTACACAAGTCTCATATCCTTCATCTTCCAGAATATCTTTTAGTGTCATTCGAATATTAATTTCATCATCAACAATTAAAATTTTCATGATTATTGCTCCTGCTTGTGTACGACTGGAAATGATAAATTAAAAGTGGTTCCTACATCAACCTGACTTTCAACATTAATATTGCCGCCATGGCTTTCAATAATTCGTTTTACGATTGCTAAACCAAGTCCTGTACCACCACGACTTTTGGTGAAATACGGTTTAAAGATTTCGTTAATATCTTTAACATTAATGCCATATCCGTTATCTTGTATTGAAATATTGATAATTGAATCGGTAAAACTGGTGCTGATTTTAATAACGAAAGTGTCTTTTGCGGCGTTTATACTGTTTTGAATTAAATTTTCCAATACCTGTTTAACTTGGATTTTATCTGCAAATAATAAAGGAAGTTTTTCCTCCAATTTCAAATCAATTTTTAACTCTGTTTGATATGGTGTACAAATTTCTGCTAGTTGTTTATTTACATTATAATGTTTCATAACAGCTTCTGGTAGCCTTGCAAATTTTGAGAACTCACTGGCGAATGTTTGTAAATTATCAATTTCTTCATGTATTACAGCAGTAACATTAGAAAACACTTTATCAAAATCTTTGGACTTTAAAGCATGTTTTATCTCTAAGCGTTCAAGTGATAATCTGATTGGCGTAAGAGGGTTCTTTATTTCATGCGCTAAAATACGTGCCATATCGCGCCAAGCAGCATCCTTTTCAGCTTGAATTATTTTATTTCTATTGGACTCTAATTCTTGAGACATTGTATTAAACGATATTATCAAATCATTTAGAGGAGAAAATTTACTTTCTTTAACACTTACTGCTAAATTTCCTTGAGCTAGTTGTAAAGTTGCATCTTGTAATCGTTTAAGTGGTCGTGTTAAAAAATAAAAACTTATTAAAAATAGAATAATTACACTCACTGTTAAGAAAAAAAAGATGAATTTTGAGTAAAGTTCTATTTCATTTATAAATACTTGACGTGCGATTGCTTTCTGATTCTCTGTCGACATTATTCCTTCGATATCTGTCCGAAATTGATCACGAGTAACTTCATCTAGATGCAAATTGTAATCTTCATATAGCTTACGAGATTTTTCATTTGTACTTAATGTATCTGAAGTTTCGGAAAACGATTGGAAGCTGTTTATAAAAAAGTCACGGAAGAATAATACAGACGTAACTATTAATAATATTACTAAAAGAATTATTTGCGTACGAAAAGATGGAAGACGAAATCTCATATTTGAAAATCAGATTTTGTAAATAGAGCAGATTTACTATTGGGCTTTATGCTGTTCCAATAATATAAAAGATTTAATTCTTCTTCCATACCTTCTAGATGAATCTTATCTAACCAAGCAGTCATCTTGAAATAATAATAAGTATTATCATTAAGATTGGTAGCAGGTGTGACTCTATAATTTGTTACAAGTGGAAATAATCGTTTTACTTGGTTTATATTAAGTGATGATGTGGCTTTGCCTTGTTCAGAGTAATAAATTGTGAAATCATTTTCTATAGGTGAATATTGAAGAGAATGATAAAAAGTATATGTTGAATCAGGTTTTTTCTTTCCTTCTTGATACAATTCCACAGTAAAGTATATCGGTATTAAATTACCAGAATAAAAAATTTGATCGAGTTGCTCTGTATAACAATTTTCTAACATTGTTGATACTAAAATATAATCGTTTTTATAATGGAGCTCAAGAGCACTCATATTTGGAGTAACACCATCAATTGTTGAATAGAACATTGAGCCGACAGCAATGATTGTACTGATAACTTTTTTTGAAAATGCAGCGAAAATTCCCGTTTCCATAGCGAAAGTTAATTATTATTTGATTTAATAGTAATATCATCTTAGACATAAAAAAAAGTGGTCGGTTGTCAAAAAACCGACCACTTTTACCATTCTAGGAAGATTGATTAGTGTCCGAACCAAACACCCAAGGAGTAGGAAAGTCCATCTAATACTTTTGGTGAATCACCTTTCACTGTATAGTCAAAATAATCATCTTTCCAATCATCATTGAAAGAATACGATCCAAGATAGCCAACTGATCCGTGAATTCCCATCCAAGGTAATACTCGGATTAACACACCGGCTGATGGGCGATAAGCAAAGAAACGTTTGCGATATTTTAATGAATAATAACTTGGATTATTATCAAAATCATCATCCCAAGAATAATCACCATCGGTTTGACGGAGTTCTAATGTAGCCGTTCCACCTCCAACGAGTAATCCTAAATCCGCAACGACATTTTTTAATAGAGCTACTTTTTTATTTATTGTTACGCCACCAAAACCGACTTTGTATTCATAGCGACGTGTTCCGCCATCAATAGATATTTTTTGAATTTTTTCATAACCGTATCCTGCACCACCAATGAACCAACCATTACCAACATTTCCCATACCATAACCACCGAATAATGGCATATAAGTACCGGTTAAATCATCAAATCCATTAACTTGTAATATATTGTTAATGCCTGCAAGGTCAGCTTCTAATAAAATTACTTCCGGTCCACCACCGCCGAATCCGGGATGCAATTTTCTCTCTTTTTCCATACCGGGGAAATGTTTTACTTCTTTTTCTTCTTTTGGTTTTGGTGCTGCGAAAGTGAGTTGTGTCTCAATTTCTTTTTCATTACGGAATAATTTAATTGTAACGGTATCACCTATATTTTTACTGTCTCTCAATTGCAGTAAATGGTCTTCGAAGCGAACTTTTTCACCGTCAAATTCCATTACAATATCACCACCATTGATTCCTGCTAAATCGAAATTACCACCATTAACAACACTTGATATGTAAACACCATAGCAATAGGGATAGTGTTTTTCGTACGCATCCTCAAAATCCATATCTTCGATATAAGCTCCTAATTTTGGGTTAACATCTGTATATTCGTCAAAATCTTTTCCAAATGGTAATGGTGGTATTGGTGGAATTGGCTCACCATTTTCAATTGATTGTTCAAGATCTTCACCCCAAGCATCCATTTTTTCGCCCCATTGATCCATACGTTCGCCGAATTCTTCGGCTTTTTCCCCTATAGTTTCTTGAGCGAAGACAACGACGGGCATTGCAATAAGCAATGAGAGGATTGTAATCATTGTTATTTTAGTAATTGTTTTCATTTTATCTCCTTAATAGATTGATTTGCTATAATATATGCAATCTATGTGCCAAGAATAATTAGTGAATTGATAATTAATGAATTAACAATAACTTAGGCATAATTTGATATTGATATAGGTATTATTGAAGGTATATTAAAAAGGAATAATTATATCAATATGATATATGTCTTTGTATAACAAGACTTCCGGATTTGAATGCTTTGTTATTTGCCTTTGTGTCAAGGTATCCCATCATAACCGAATGACCATTAATTTTAAATTCATTTTTTCCTTCAATAATTGAAATAAGATGGTTCGGTGTATTTCCAATCGCTAAGATGGCTGTTGCTTCAGGTAATATATATAAACATTGAGGTTCTGTATCACTAAGCTTTGTCCATTCAAATTTCACTTGATAATCTGAATCACTTTTAGTGCTAAAAGTAATGTTTGCGGATTTATCTGATATTGAAGTACCTGCATAAAGTGGTAGGATAGTTTTTAACACTATTCCTGCGGAAGTGTTTAGAAGAATATCAATATTTAATACATTTTTATGTAATATATTGAGATGTCTTTGAACTCCATAAGTATTAATAAGTAGATTATAATGACTCAATCGAATCCCATTACCGTTATTAAAATATATTACAGCTTCATCTAATAATAGCGTACTACTGGTTTCGATAAAATCTTCAGATTGTTCGTCAATAATTGATTTATCTTTTTCAATTATTTTATCAATTATTAATTTTGGTTTCATTTTATTGATAACAATATCATTTTCTTTTTCATCAGCAATAACTAACACCGCACCGGTACTCCATATTGCATAACTCAAGATTTCCATCATTGGAGAGGGAATATTTCTTACAAATACTTTATCATTTTTTTTAATTCTACTTTTTACTAACCAATTTGCAGTTTTGTTTATTGATTTATAGAAAGCACCATTTGTCATCCCAATGTCTTTATAGAGAATATTATTAGAGAATTTTATGCATTGTCCAACTGCCAATGATCGCAAATTAGGGTAGGGAACCATATATTCGATTGGTTCAACATTGCCAAAGCATTGGGCTTTATAAATTGGATTATTCTTCACAATAATAACTGCTACGTAAAAAGATTTTTAAAAGCCACAGAGGACATAGAGGAATTACTTAGTAATAAGTGATTGGTGAGACGTGAGAAGTAACGATTCTCAATGTTTGCAGAAATTATTTTGATATTGTGAATCCCCACTTCTCTTCACAAAAACTTCTCAACCTATCTACCATTTACCTCTCTACCAATCCTATTTAATAGGTTCAAACCTCGCCTGGAAAAACCTTAGATATTCAGGCTCGTAAGTAAATTTAAGACCCTTAATGGAATTACGTCTTTCATAAACAGCAGCAATTGATTCAGCAGTTACATCCATATGCGATTGAGTATATACCCGTCTCGGTAGCGTAATTCTTACCAATTCTAATTTTGGATAGTAATGTTCACCGGTTTCCTTATTGCGACCAGCAGAAACAACACCACGTTCCATTGTTCTTACACCACTTTCAATATATATTTCTGCTGCTAAGGTCTGCGCAGGAAGTGCATCTTGTTCTAAATGTGGAAGGAACTTTTTAGCATCTAGAAAAACTCCGTGGCTACCAATAGGAACGATAATTGGAACACCAAAGTCTAATAATTTTTGTCCAAGATATTGGGTCTGTCCTACGCGTGCCCGCATGTGATCATCGGAAACCGATTCAACTATACCGATTGCCAGCGCTTCCATGTCGCGACCAGCCATACCCCCGTAAGTATGTAATCCTTCGTAGACTACTACCATATTTTGAGCTTGCCGGTAAACGTCCTCATTATTTGTTGCTAAAAATCCGCCAATATTTACAATTGGATCTTTTTTAGCGCTCATTGTTGCATGATCGGTAAGTGAACATATTTCATAAACGATATCCTTGATCGGTACATTTTCGTATTCTTTTTCGCGTTGTCTGATTAGCCACGCGTTTTCTGCTACACGAGTCATATCGTGAGCGATAGGAATGTTGTATTTATTTGTAAATTCACGTAATTCTTTAAGGTTTGCCATCGATATTGGCTGTCCACCTGCCATATTTACCGTAGTAGCCATACTGACATAAGGAATGCGATCTGCCCCGACGTCATCGATTAATTTTTGCAATTTTTTAAAATCTATATTACCTTTAAATGGATGATGACTTGCGGTATCGTGTGCTTCATCTATTATTATATCAACGAAAGTTGCTCCTGCCAATTCTTGGTGCAGGCGTGTTGTGGTAAAATACATATTGCCTGGAACGTAATCACCTTTTTTGATCATAATTTGAGAAAAGATATGTTCTGCACCACGACCTTGATGGGTTGGAATTAGATATTTATATGAATAATAATCAGTTATAGTTTTTTCAAGGTGATAAAAATTGCGACTACCCGCATAAGCTTCATCACCCATCATTAATCCTGCCCACTGACGATCGCTCATTGCATTTGTACCACTATCAGTTAAAAGATCAATATAAACATCTCTAGATTTTAGTAGAAAAGTATTGTAACCGGCTTCTTTGATTGCTTCAATTCTTTCTTCCCTAGTTGTCATCCGTAGATGTTCAACCATTTTAATTTTCCACGGTTCAGCCCATGACTTTCTTTTCGGCATTAGATTATCCTTATAATTTTTCTTGTAATAAAAGAGGTTAAAATTAAGATGAAATAATGGTGTTTTGCACTACTTCAAAAACAACATTTAACCTTTTTTTGTATAATGCTCCTAAAGTTGTAAAGTTATATTTAGATTTATTTGATTAAAACTTTTTATTGTATTTTTAGAATTCCTGACTTGGTAATATCACTATATAACCAATAATGAAACATTAGAGTATCAATAATGAATAAACGTATTATTTTATTAACCGTATTGTCAATTAGAAGTGGACCCCTAAAACTGGACACTTGGTTAGTGTAAATTCTGCATGAACTTAACATACAAGGAATAACGG
>CBDURO010000013.1:0-36835 GCA_965369995.1 uncultured bacterium
GAATGACCTTTACCTTCTACTTTCCATAATTTTACTTTGCCAGGTTGTCCGGCTTTGTGTAATTCATCAGCCTGTTCAATTGGTACAGTGGTATCATTAATACCATGGATAAGGAATATTTTAGCAGTGGTTTTAGAAATATTATTAATTGGTGCAAAATCATCGAATCTCGCTCCAATGCGGAACTCCATATATTTGAACACTAACCAAATAAATGGAAAATATGGAATTTTCCGTTTTTTAAATTCATCCCCCATTACTTTTTTGGGATGAGAGAACGCACCGAGTGTAACTACAGATTTAATTCTGTTATCTAAAGATGCAGCATATAGCGAGGCAGCGCCTCCAATAGATAATCCTAAAACACCAATTCTGCTTGTATCAACATTGGGAAGTTTTTCAGAGTAATCGATAGCTGCACGAACATCTTCCATGAATTTCACCATTGATGAAAATTTGTCATCATCACTTTTGCCATGGCAGCGTGAATCAAATGTCAATAGATTATATCCTGCGGGATGCAGTTTTTTTATATAAGACATCGCCCTGTCTACATTGCGAGACCAACCATGAATCAGAATTATGGTCGATTTAATTTCATTATTCGGATTATCCGCCGGAACCCACCAACCATACAAATTTTTGTTATTTTTAGTTGGTATGCTAATTTCTTGAAAATCATATCCATACTTAGCAGGTGTATATTTATTCGGTTCCTTTTTGAATTTGTAAGAATGGGAAGCAAGAAATAAGGAAAAACCGATTAAGAAAAATAAAATGACAATAATAGTAATCAACATGTCGTATGTATTAATGCTCCCACTTTTTCAATTATTAATAATTCATTGTATAATTTTACTGCTTCTTTTGTCTTTAGAACATGAACAGTAAAACCGTTTGATTCTAATTTTTCAACAACTTCCTTTTGTACTTTTAACCTACCTAAAACTCCTCTCGAGAGAATTATTACTTTAGCACCGTTATCTAATAATTCTTGAACATCGGAAAGTTGAATTCCGAGGGAATGGCTTGTGTCCGTTTCCTGCCAATTCCATTCGCTACAGCCACCCGGGAATAATTTTACATCCTTGAATACTTTATTCCCTTCAATTTCAATTTTACCCCATGATAACTTTGTGATTATTGGTGAACTAAATACCATAACCTATTAAAATTATTCAGTAGGGACATCTTTCTTTGAAGACATTAATTTAACAACGTCTAAATAGAAATTTATACCAGCAGTGAATACATTTACTCCGATAGAAAAATCATCGCTGTAAAAGCGACCAATCTCAATAACAGGTCTGGCAAAATCAATTGCATTTACCTCAATACCTAAAATATGAGCTTTTTGAAGCGTATTAAAATCTTCTTCCCAAGCCCATTTCGGGAGCCATTTTATTTCATCTGAGGCATACTCATATCTAAATGAGTAGTAAGGAGAAACAAATTCAGTCGGGATACCAATTGTTAAATACAAACTATTGACGAAAAATTTGTTTTCTTTTTCATCATCAGCAATTAAATCCCCAAATCCATATCCCAAAGCTAATTGTGGTAAAAAGTTTTTATTATCAAGATTTGAAAGTTGTATTTTTGTATCAACCCAATAGGTATCCATTCCATCTACATCTGCACCTTCATAATCGGTATAATCGAAGGTTCGTGTCAAACCTAAATCCCAAAACTTTAATAATCCTACTCTAGCATCGACTGTCACCAATTTACCAGGTTTATCATCGACAGCGGCATCAACACCTTTTAAATACAAATATCCAATATTTCCTGAGAACTGCCCCGGTTTTAGTGTCGCGGGTCCGCGATGAGTTGTTGCATAGCAACCAAACAGAAAAAGTATAGTAAAAACAAATATCGATGATTTAGTTATAATTGGAAAATATTTCATATTTTATCCTCCATTTATTAGTTAAAAATTAGGAAGTGTTATTGTGGATACCAATCTATAAAAATACTACTAATAAAAAACAATCCACCACAATTTCACACTATGATAGTTTGACAATCTTTGGAGACTACTTGAAAGTAATCACGATAATTTACCAATTGTATTTTTGAACAGGTAACGAACCTATCCGTACTGTAATTAATCTTAATTTTAGGATACTATATACACTTCATCATGTTCGCGTACACGTTTACTTACCTTTATCCCAATACTATCGCCTTTTTTTGCTATTTCAACTGTTTGTAAATCAATTTGCATCGATTTGATCATTTGTGTAAAATCAGTCGTATGACCTTTTATACGAATAGTATTACCAGTTTCTAGCTTTCCTTTTTCAATTTCAATTCCAGCGACAGAAATTTTTCCGAAATAATGTGAAACCACGCCTATTTTCTTTTCACTCATGATAAAACTCCTGTTTTGGTTAATTACGCAACAAATTAGTCGAAATAACTTATAATTTCAAGTTAATTATATTATTTAAAATTCTTAGGTTACACCGGCAACTAAAATAGCTCGAATTAACATTTTATTTTTTATTGGATTTAGAAAAGCTGTAAACAGAAATACTGACCATCCGAAAGCCAAGAATGCAATTATCTGATCTTGATAAGCATAAGAAGGAACATTGTAATAAATAAATAATGGCAAAATTTTAATTCCGATCATGTGAAAAATTGCTACTAGAAAAAAATACACACTGCCGGTAAAAAATAGCCATCTTTATACTTGTATGTTTTTATTCATTTAAGTTTAATTATTTAAGGTATAATAGATATAATAAACATTATGCTACAATTACAGATATTGCCAGTAACCACTGGGCAGTAAAATAAGTTGTTAAGATAATCAGTTCAGCACTAAAAAATGGTTTCCTAAATTTATTCAACGCTAAAACTGCATCTGAAATCATAAATAAAACTGCTCCAATTACAGGTATCATGGTTCTCAATATTGGAAAACTATTGAATCTTTCTATCGCCATCCAAACCATAATCAAAATAATAATAATATAGATAATTATTGGAAACTTCATTCTAGCTGTATACGGCAATATATTTCGTAAATATAGCATTCCGACAATTACGATCGGTAAAAATATCCAAAATGTAAAATGGAAACCAGTTGAAATCGTAAAAGCAATGATATAACAAATGTGTCCAATTAAAAATGCAATGAGACCTTTTTTAAAATGTTGCTCCGGATAGATAAGGAAAATATCGCCGAGAAGTGAAAAAAGTAATCCAAACACAATGAATATTTTATAGTTTGACTCTATCGCTGGAAAAATTACAGCAATAAGAAGAATTAGAATAAGCGTTAGCGGTTTAAATATTAAAAGTTGATTTTTTGATTTTTTGTATTTTGCGCGAATATAAAATATTGCGCTACAAAGTACCGCTGAAGTGAGTATTATAATTACCATATATACGATAACCAAAATATTACAGAGTTTAGTATTTTAGTATTTTGCAAACCGGAATAATTATTAATTTATAATTGTCCAATATGTATTTGCATAAATTATTAATAGAATGATTGAAATTAATCCGATCTTCCATCCTGCCTTGAGAAAATCCTTTGCCTTAACTAATCCGCTAGCATAAATGATTGTACAGGCTGGTGCAGCAACAGCTGTAAAATATCCAAAAGAAGATGAAATCGCCATTACTAATCCTATGTGAGTTGAATCACCGGGAAGGTTAAGAGTAATTGGACCAAGTACAGCAACTGTAGCAGAACTTGAAAGAACATTAGCTAATAATGTTGTCAGTAATATTACTACCCCGTCCGTAAATATTGGGATAGAAGACATTAAATCACCACCTAATTCAATTACATTATTCGCTAACCAAGTAGCAGCGCCGGTGTAATTTATTTGCGCTCCCATCGAAATAGTTGCACCAAAAAGTAAAATCACTCCCCAATTAACGTGTTTATGTAGATCATCCCAAGTTACACATCCGGTAATTAAATACATTACCACACCGGTCAAGGCAATAATGCCCAAACCAACACTATCAGATAATAGAACCCATCCCAAAAACACCATGAAAAATATTATAAGTGCGGTCACTTTTTGAGGAGTGATGGTATCAGATCTTGTAACTTGTACTTTAAGACGGCGGATACCTGTATCTAATCTGGAGTATTCTGGTGGAAAATTTTTCCATAATATCCAAGATACAATTGGAATCTGAATTAAAATTAAAGGATACGCAAACTTCATCCATTCCAAATAGGAAATTTCCAGCATACCGAATTCTTGCCAATAATGTATCAATATTACGTTCCTGCCACCACCGGAAGGAGTTCCGATAGAACCGATAAGACTACCATAAGCAATTGAGAATAATAAATATGCGGACAATCTTGTAACTTTTTTGCGATCTTTTGACGTAAACCTTATCAGCGTGAGTGCGATTGGCAGCATTATAGCAGCTACCGTATGTTCACCAACAAAGGAAGCTAAAATTGCCGAAATAGCAGCAAATCCAAAAGCTACCCTATGCGTATTATTACCGGTTAGCCAAATTATTCCTAAAGCAATTCGCTTATCCCAACCTTGTCGTACAATTGCTACAGCTAACATCAGTGAACCCATAATGAAAAAAACCGCATCATTCATAAATGATTTTGCTATGCTGTTGGCATCACCAATTCCAAAATACACTTCTAAAATAATTATGATGAATGCTATTCCCGGCAGAGGGATTGCTTCACTAATTATGAGCGTAAGTGCGATAAATACAATAATTAATATCCGATATCCGGGAAGTGATAATCCATTCGGTGTTGGCAACAAGAATAGGATCAGCGCAATAATGAAAGTGATAAACAGCCATCGCTTTTGCGTTAGCCAATAGATTGTTGAGTTTAAAAGTTTAGGATATTGCATCCGAAAATTGTTGGTTTGTTATCTCTCCATAGCATCGTCCTTCAGGGCTATGAATAATAAAAGGCAATATCTGATGAGGGCGTTCACGCCCTTTACAGTTACAATAACGCCGTAAACGGCGTAAATAAATAGTTGGCTTCTTCACCCCAGCCCTGAAGGGCTGGGCAACGGAATACTTTACAAAATTAAAATTCATTATTAATTAAATTATAGCACAATACTATTTTACAATTAAGATTGGGCAGCTGCATTTTTTCATTACATTTAGCGGTTTGCTGCCCTTAAATAATTTGATAATTGGATTCAAATGTGAAATACCCATTACAATCAGGTGATTTTTTGTCGCTGCGTCAAGAATTGTGTTAACCGGATCGCCGATTTTCAACATACTAACTGGTTTAATTCCGACCTTTTCAAAAGTTCGTAGTGCTTTTTTATGCGCCCCCATATAACCTTTACCAAATGTATCTCTTTTTGATACTGTTAAAACATCTACCGGCAGTTTGAATGCTTTAGCAACTTGTGAACCATATTCAAGTGCCTTAGTGGTTCCTTTGGAATCATCTACCGCTTGCAATAAGCGATATTCTTGATGTGGTAAAAAGTTATTCACAACATATATCGAACTGTCGATATATTGTACCAAATCATGAGCCATACGTCTCTTTTTACTGCCACCGATAATGGTAATATCGTATCCTCCCTGGTGAACCTCATGCCGTAATTCCGGAATAATATCGCCGCGGCGAAGAATAAGATTCACATCTTCACAAAACGTTCCTTTCAGAAATAGTTCAAGTCGGTTTTTTCCTCTATCAATTAAAGTATTCTTTTGAAATCCTACTTCAATTGTCTCTGCACTAAAATATTTATGGTCTGCTAAATAGTTAAACGCCCATTCTAATACTCTCACGCCCGGGCGATCAATGCCCCATTTGGCAATACTTTCCTGCGCTAAACCAATATCGCTAGTTGCAAAAGCAGAGATTTTCCGTCCCACATAAGCGATTGTTACAGAAGCGTTAAATGCTTTGGCAATCCACATTCCAACTTGCAGGGTTGGTTTGGAATATTCTTTGCTTGATATTGCGATTAAAATCTTCATAATGATATATTTGGCTAATTTTAGTTTGATTGAAAATTAATCAATTTTTTGCATTGCAGGTTATTGGTTATTGGTAAAGAGGTAAAATGGTTGAGTGGTGGAATGGTTGAGTGGTGAAATGTTGGAGCGCAGTGGAAACCCCGCAGAAGAATGCAGAGACGTAACATGTTATGTCTCTAATGAAGTTCTGTTAATAATTTTTACCCGTTTTATTAAATTTACACGAATAATTTTCCGTATTATTTGCTAATTTCTCATGTAAGTTGCGAACAATCATCGTTATGTATTGTACAACTATTAAATCACCATAATATTGGAGGATTAACATGAAAAAGTCACTTTTATCATTATTGTTAATTAGCAGTTTTGCATTTTCTCAATATTCTGACCTAACTCAAGGATTAGGATTCGCTGCAGGGATGCCATCGGGAACCGGATTTTCATATCGCCAAATGAATGAGAATCATGGTTTTCAAATAACTCTTGGAGCACTTGCATACGGTTACAATGACGAAGATTATTTAGAGGAGGATCCGTATTACTATGAAATGGAACAAAAAACAGATGAAATATATACAAGGCAAACAGGGGGAAGCAATAATATTTGGGGGAATATCGGTTTAACTTATTATAAACCACTTCATAGAGCAGAAAAATCATTATTTTATGGATTTGCAGGAATATCAGTGTATTATACTTCCGAGGAATATATGGCACAAGATTATACATATATCCAAGAAATAGACTCGACATATACTTATAAACCAATTGGTGATGAAAAAAAATTGCGCGAAACTGACTTAGATATGTTCGTTGGGATAGGAGTTGGATTAACTTATAACATTACTAATAACATCCGATTTTCACTTGAATTGCCGTTTACTGTTTCTGATCAAGGACACATTTGGATGATAGTTCCACAAGGTGGTCTGCACTATTATTTTAAATAGATTGTATTAGTCTCAGTTACTCACTTTTTTATACATATATAGAAAATAATTATGAAGAGATCCCTATTATTCATAATAATAGTGCTGATTTCTTCATGCAACTCCAATCTATCTGATAAGAATTCTTTTCTTTTTACGTCGGATTTACCAGCAGGTGAATATGTAAAGGAATCCGGAAAGAAATTAATAAACCAACCCTATGGTTTTACCAAAATAATTGCTGATTCAGCCCAAATCAATGATATATTAACAGTAGTCGTTCACGGATACGATTCCAAAGGTTATGAATGGATAACATTATTAAATAATTTAGCAGAAAAATATAATAATACTTATTTCTATCGCTACGATTGGGATATTTGTCCTGATTCACTCGGTCATGATCTCGCAGACTTACTCGCAATATTGATACACAGTAAATCTAATTTTGATAAAATTATTATTTTTGGTCATAGCTATGGTGGTTTAGTCGTTACATATTTAGCGAGTAATTTAGAGATAATTATCCCGATTGAAATTCATACGATTGCCGCTCCGTTAGCGGGATATCCACGAATTATGGATAAATGTGATTTACAATACAATGAAAATAATAAACTAATTTATCCTTCGTGGGATTCAAATATTTCACATCATCAATGGAGAACTCAAAAACATCAAGATGGTGCTTTCCGTGATTTAGATTATGATCCGCAAGACATCATTTTTGAAAATAGTAACATTACCTTACTACCTGAAACCATGAATGGTCAGAGATTGGGACACAATTGGTCTATCACATGGGTAATTGACAATTATCTAAATAATTAAATATGATAAAAAATTCATCCCAAGACCGAACGATATTAGTAGATGGCGTATTTACATCAATTTATAAAAGATATGATTTAATGAATGATATTATATCAATAGGATATCACCGAATTATCAAACGTAAAGCAATAAAATATTGCCGGTCCGGTAACTTGCTTGATTTAGCCGCAGGGACAGGTGATCTTGCCATATATTTCAGAAAACTGTATGGTGAGAATAATAAAATTATTCTCGCTGACCCAAATGCAGAAATGCTATCCTACGCGAAAATTAGATTAGAAAAAAAATCTATCATTAAAAACATTGAATTCGTTACATGCTATGCCGAAAAACTACCTTTTAAGGACAACTTTTTCGATAATGTTACAATAGGATTTGGATTTCGAAATTTTACAGATAGATCAAAAGCACTTAAAGAAATAAAAAGAGTTTTAAGACAAAACGGAAAATTAATAATTATTGATTTTAGTAAGCCTGTTAATCCAATAATTAACGCCTTAAATACTTTCTACTTAAATAATATTGTACCAATTCTAGCAAAGATCATAACCGGAAATATTTCTGATTATCGCTATCTAGCCAAATCAATTAAGGAACATCCAAATCAAGGTGAAATAATAAAAATGATGGAAACAGTCGGATTTATAAATTGTAGATATGAGAATAAATTAAATGGAATAATTGCTGTTCATGTTGGGATAAGTAATTAGTAAAACGTAATAAGTAATATGTAATTAATGAATGGTGGAATGTTGGAGCGCAGCGGAAACCCCGCAGAATGCGGAGGTAGAATAGTAATTGGTGGATTGGTTATTGGTCAGGTATCAGTAAAATATAAATTTGTGCAATTAGTGCCTGTCTGCCATAGCGTTTGCGTAGGCAGGTAATCTGTGGTTATTATTTAAAATTCAACATTTAAAATTCAAAATTTCATTTGTCGAGTTTTTTGATACGTTGCAAATGTCTTTCACCTTCAAAAGGTGTTTTTAGCCACAATTCAATCACTTTTATTGCTTTTTCTTTAGAAATAAAGCGGGCACCAAGCGAGAGAATATTTGCATCATTATGTTGTCGTGAATACTTTATAATTCTCTTTGGACCATCATAATACACTGCAGCTCTTACTCCTTTCACACGATTAGCCGCCATGGCTTCACCCTGTCCAGAACCACCAAAAATAATACCAAATATCTTCGGTGAACTTGCAACAACATGCGCAGCGGGTAAAATAAAATCTGGATAATCATCAGTAGCATTATATTCGTAGGCACCAAAATCTTCAACTTGATATCCTGACTTAACTAAATAATCTTTTACATGATTTTTTAGTTCAAATCCTGCATGATCAGTAGCAAGTACAATTTTCATAATTATAATAATTTCTTTAAATGTTTATTGATTTTATTGACAACTTTTTGTGGTATAAATCCAAATCGGTCAGCAAGTTCTTTGTACGGTGCCGATAACCCGTAAATATCCAATCCAATCATTAATCCGCTTGGACCTACATACCGCTCCCATCCTAAAGTAATTCCCGCTTCAAGCGATACCTTCAGACAACCGCGCAGTGGAATCAAATTTTCTTTATATCTTTTAGTTTGTTGCTCAAATAATTCCCATGACGGCATGCTAATAATTATAATCCGTTTCCCTTTTAATAAATTTGCTGCTTCTATCGCTAAAGCGACTTCTGAACCGGTGGCAATTAAAACAATTTCCGGTGTTCCTACGCAATCTTTAACAATATATGCACCTTTTCTTACTCCAGCTTCAATTTTATTATAACTTAAAGGAAGTACAGGTACATTCTGTCTCGTTAATAGCAAAGCACTTGGACTATTGTTAGATTCTATAGCAAGCTTAAAACAAATAGCTGTTTCTATTGGATCGGCAGGACGAAATACAGTGTAATTCGGTATGGTTCTCAATGCCATAATGTGCTCAACAGGTTGATGTGTTGGACCATCTTCACCGACATAAAAAGAATCATGAGAAAATTCATGGATTACTCTAATTTCCTGCATCGCTGCTGAACGCAACGCAGGTCTAGCATAATCTGAAAAAACTAAAAATGTTCCTCCGAATGGAATCATTCCACCATGCAATGCCATACCATTTAAGATGACTGCCATCGGAAATTCACGCACGCCAAATGCAAGGTTACGTCCCATACGTTTCTCTTTTTGAAAATCACCATAGGTTTTAGCAAATCCACCCGTGTAGTTCGATGGTTCAAGATCAGCAGAACCACCAACTAAATGTGGAATTTGTTTAGCAAATTCTTCCAAAGTGATACCAAATGCCTTACGCGTTGCAAGAGATTCACCTTTGTTAAATTCAGGAAGATTCAAATCCGACATTTTATTTTCCGCAATCTGAGACCATTTTAAAGTAAAAAATTTTCCCTTTCGAAGTTTTTTTAATTGTGAATTCCAATCGGCACTTACATCTAATAAATCACCAAACCTTTTCTGATAATGATTGGTTACACATTGAGGAACATAAAATTGCTTATTCGGTAACCCTAATTTTTCCTTTGTTTGTTCAATTTCTTCCTGAGACAATGGTACACCATGCGTATTATGATCACCTTCCATATTAGCACAACCATTACCAATTATTGTTTCACCAATTATCAAACTTGGGCGTTCAATAATTTGGGCTGTTTGTATTGCATCTCTGATAGCGTTATGATCATGACCGTCTATTTTTTGTACATGCCAGCCGAGTCCCTCAAATACCGAAGTTACATCTGTGGAATCAGCCCGATCAGTATTCCCGGAAATCTGTGCTGAATTTGAGTCATAAAACATTATTAGTTTGTGCAAATTCCAATGTCCAGCTAAAGCTGCTACACCTAGACTAACCGGCTCTTGCAAATCGCCATCTCCGGCTAACACATAAGTAAAATGACTTACAATATCCTTAGCATTTTTTGATAAACTACCTATAGTTTCATTAAGAAATGCTTCAGACAACGCCATACCAACTGCCATCCCAACCCCCTGACCTAAAGGTCCTGTAGTTGCTTCTACTCCCGGGAGTTTTACCTCAGGGTGACCAGGTGTATTGCTGTCAAGCTGACGAAACTGTTTAAGATCCTTCTTTTTAAACCATCCAACTAAATGTAAAATTGAGTACAATAACATTGATTCGTGACCGGCTGATAAAACAAATCGGTCACGATTAAACCATTTAGGATTTTTTGGATCAAAATTTAGGAAATCGGAAAAAAGCACATAAACAAAATCTGCTGAGGACATTGCTCCGCCCGTGTGACCCGAGTTTGCATTCCGTACTCCGTCCATAACTAAACCTTTTATCACATTAACTGCAAATCGATCCTTATCTTCTTCAGACCACTCAACAAATTTTTCAATTTCTTTATATGTTCTCATTATCTTATATATTTTTAAATTTTTCGATTGTTGAGTGTGGATCATCTGTATTAAATATAGCAGAACCTGCCACTAAAATATCAGCACCCGCTTCCTTTACCATTTTGGCATTTGATAATTTTATACCACCATCCACTTCTATTATTACTTGTTTACGTATTCCTAATATTTTCAACGATTTATCTAATTTCTGAATTCGAGCTGTAGATTCAGAAATATATTGCTGACCACCAAATCCCGGTTCAACAGACATAATTAAGATTAAATCTATTTTTTCTAAATACTGATCTAATACTTTTAAAGGTGTTCCTGGTTTAATGGAAATGCCAACTTGTTTATTGAATGATCGTATTTGTTCAATAAGTTTAACAGGATTATCAATAGCTTCTATGTGAAAAGTAATATTGTCTGCTCCCGCTTTTACAAATGGTTCAATCAATTGTTCTGGATTTGTTACCATTAAATGCACATCTAAGAATAAGTCTGTTTTTGGTCTAAGCGATTTTAACACGACCGGACCAATTGTTAAGTTCGGTACAAAATGTCCGTCCATTACATCAATATGAAGATAATCCGTACCGGCGCTTTGGCATATCGCAATTGCGCTTTTTAAATCGGAAAAATCAGCTGATAATATTGATGGTGCTATTTTCATCTAAAATTTATTTAGCAATTCTTTGACTGCATCTTTATGAACAATAAAATTCATCATCTTCAATTTAATGTAATCTTCATGATAAAAATAGTAACCGGCATGTGGACCGGTATGACCACCACTTCCTGAATCTTTTATTAAAAACCAAGTTCCGTCAGCTCTATCTTTATATCCAACTACATGAATACCATGGTCATCTGTTGTGGAACGATTACTGAATCGGAATTGACGAGCGTTTTCTTCAATATATTGTGATGGTATGTCAAAAGATGGTACCATCGCAACTTCATGATGAGCGCTTATACCTGCCTCGGATACATCTCCCCCAATACCTAATGTATAACCGTTTTTAATGGCATTTTTCAGTGCAACCATAAAATCAATCAAAGGTACGTTATAATAACTGACGTCACGCCACCAATTATCAGGCACTTTATATTCACCAATTGAATAATATGGTACTTCCATTAGTGACAAAATATCTACATAGTCATCAAGTTTAACCTTAACAACTTTTTTTAAATATTTTTGTGGGGTCATTTTCTTACCATCGACTTCGAACTCTGTTGGTGGTTCACCTAGATAATAGTTAAGTATTGATTTTATCCATGAAAGAACTTCTTCTTCATTCCAATTAGATGTGGCCTTAATATTCTTCAAATAAGTATTCATCTCTTTCCACATTTGACCATGATCATTATATTGTTGTCCCTCTTTCAGTCCTGTATATAGTTCATAAGGCACAACACCATATTTTCCCCAAATTCTAATTGTAGCATTTGCTTCTGATCCTTGCGAAAATTCTGAATCACCTCTTTCTTGTACATATCTGCGTGCTTTCTCTACAGTTTCCCAATAAACAGTATGCATAATCGACAACTTCAATTTTTTATTGGTTTGTCTATAAATCTCTGATTCGAAAAAAGATGTTGAGGAATAACACCAACATGTTCCTGTTAATCCCTGGCTTACAGGATCATTATGCCAGTAAGATGTAAAATTGTTTGGATTATCAGGTATATCCATACCTTCAAAATCCATTTTAAACCGAAGTTTAGGTTCTTTTTCAAGTGTTTTAAATTCCTCTGCCGACTTTTTCATCTCATCACGGAATTCACTTTTGCTTTCAATAAATTTTCCGGTATCTCGATCCACTTCCTGACAAATAATAATACCCGTAAAAACACATCCAATTAGAACAAATAAAATAATGTTTTTAATCATGATGAAAAATCCTTTATAATTATTCAATAAATTACATAACAAAATTAAAAATTAACATGCCTATAAAAAATCAATATAAAAAATGTAATAATTGTAAACAAATAATACATGATATGAATATCACAAAATGTCCAAAGTGTGGTTTGGATAAATTTGGGATTGTAATAGAATTTGAAGATTCAATAAATATTAGTGATAGTTTAAAGGGGAAAATGAAAGATCCAAAATTTTCTAGTAAGAGAAATCCAAGAGTAGAGTTTATTACTGGAACTGATATTAGCAAGGATAATAATCGATTAGTTGAAAAATACAAACTCATTGACAAAAATAAAAATTTATATAAAGAAAAAATTATTGATAAAGAAACAGGGGAAATTATAAAAAATGTCGAAGAACCATTAGATCAACATCAAGGACATGGATCAGCTAAATTTAGGAGAAAAAAATGAATAATCGCTGCGATTGGCCCGGTTCCGATGAATTAATGATAAAATATCATGATGAAGAATGGGGTGTTCCCAATCATGATGACCGCAAATGGTTTGAATACATTACCTTAGATGCCTTTCAAGCCGGTTTGAGTTGGTCTATCGTTCTGAATAAACGAGAGAATTTTCGAAAAGTATTTGACAATTTTGATCCAAAAAAGATTATAGAATATGATCAACCAAAAGTTGACGAATTGATCCAAAATGAAGGAATAATTCGTAATAAACTAAAGATCAATGCTACTATTTCAAATGCTAAAGAATTTTTAGAAGTACAGAAAGAATTTGGTACTTTTGATAATTATATCTGGCGGTTTGTTAACGGAAAACCGATTGTAAATCAATGGAAATCTATAGCGGAATTGCCAGCAAGCACACCTGAATCCGATATGCTAAGCAAAGACTTAAAGTCACGCGGATTTAAATTTGTTGGCACCACAATTTGTTATGCCTTTATGCAAAGTGCTGGTATGGTTAATGATCATTTAGTACATTGTTTTCGGTATAAAGAACTTACATAAAACGTAAACCTCGAAACTTGCCGCTGCATAACCGACAGTGCAAGGTTACATGATTAAATGGTTTACATATTTCCGCCTTGGAAATATTATTAACTATTTCGTACCATCAAAAGATGTCACAAATTTTTATAATGCGTTAAAATGCGAACCTCTCCAATAAATTTTTCCACATCCCGGACAATGTTTAAAATTATCATAATATTTTTTTGTCAGTGGTTCCAACAGGTTGATTATTTCTTTTTTTGCCACCTTTTTTAATTTGCTATTGCATATGGAACAGCGTGTAAATGGTCTTAATTGCTGTGTCAAATCAAATCGTCGAACTACTTCCTTTATTTGCTGATAGGGATCGTTGGAATGAATACAATACCCATGCGTCACCTTATTAGGCATAAGCAACCGCCGATTTCTAGTCAATAATATCCGCTTCTCTTTTAGGGCTGTCTCTAAAAACTCCAACCCAGTAAGTTTTCTATCATAATGAATATCTAATCCTAATAATCGCATTAAACGCGCCAATTTTCCTAGTGGAGCATCTACAAAATATTTCAAATTTCTTAATGGACGATCTTGTAAATGTGTTACCGGCGAAACATCAATTGACTCAAACATTGGGTAAATGCTGGTTTTGTCGCCGTCATTTACTTTGTGACCAAAATCTACAGATTGACCATTCACTAAGATCAAATCTACTTCGGTGTGCGGTACTCCGCAGGATTCAATTAAATCTTTTACTGTAGTTGGAAGGAGCAATTCTTTGACAAATTCGGCTTTTCGTTGATTCTTCGGTAGAAAATCGTTCAGTTCCTCGTAAAACCGCAGGTAAATGGTAATCATAACCAAGAATAATCCGGTAAACCGCTGTGAGTTTTATATTCTAAAGCTGTTTCTCTTTCGTTTTCAGTGAGTAAACGGTTAATCGACTCAAACTTTTCCGAGTTAGCTATATATTCTGGATGATATTGAAACATAACATTCACAGCTGATTCTATTGATATTTCGTTAGCAATAAAATTAAGAATATGCTTTGTATCATTAAGCTGACCTGGCATAACTAAATGTCGTATTAATAATCCTTTATATGCTATTCCATTGTCATCTAATTGTAGATCTCCAACTTGGCGATACATATTTTTCAAATTACGTGTGACAATCTCAGGATAATCCTGCGCATTCAAAAATAACTTTGCTGATTGAGGATTCCAGAACTTGAAATCAGGCATATAAATATCAATAATACCATCTAATAATTCTAAACTTATTTCACTATCATAAGCACTTGTATTGTAAACTAATGGAAGATGTAATCCTAAATTAATTGCTATTTCAAGCGCTTCAAGAATCTGAACAACCACATGTGATGGGGTAACAAAATTGATGTTATGACATCCGCGATCCTGTAAATCCATCATTATGTTCGCTAATTCTTCTGGTTGAACTCCTCTTCCATTATTAGAATGGCTGATATCCCAATTCTGACAGAATACACAACGGAGATTACAACTGATAAAAAAGATCGTACCCGAGCCATTAAATCCGGTCAAACAAGTTTCCTCTCCGAAGTGGGAAAAGTGGTTGCTCACTTTAGCAAAATGCCCAATCTGACAAATTTTACCAGGTTTCTCATATCGATTTATCTCGCAATTTCGCGGACATAGTCGGCAATTCTCAAGTAATTTGCGTCCCCTTTGAATTTTTTCCTTTAACTTACCTGTTCGATGTGCTAGTAAATAACACGGGGGATATTTCTTTTGTATTTTATTAATAGACAACGCCGGCATATCCCACCCCGTAAGTAAATTTCTCCGGAGGATTCAAACCATGACTGGTTGTATAATCGATTAAGTGTCCAGTATCTTTTCCCAAATTTTGCATCATCGCTAATAGAGCTGCAACTGCTCCCGCTCCGCAAGCATTGGAGTTTTTTTGCGCTTCTGTTAATACTTTTTTACTATCACAAGCGATAAAATGCTGTATCATTTGTTGATCATTTTGTGTCATCCACCTAAACCCCTTTACACCAATTCCATGCGAAACTGTTCCATACATCAACCCATAATGGGTTAAGTCCGTTGAGGCAATACCAATAACATCTTCCTTAGATTTTCGTAATAATGTTCCGATTGCATAGCCTAATTGCAGACTATCTTTAGTAGGTTTAATTATAATTGGTATAATTGTAGTTTTGGGCCAGAAATATTTAATCATCGGTAATTGAACTTCTATTGAATGTTCGGTCTGGTGAGCAATACTATCTTCTGCAATTAACTGGTTAACACTCTTACTAATATCGTTGGCAAGTTCAGTATTAACTTGAATATCCCCAAGCGGAGTTTTCCAAGAACCGGTAGGATACAGACTGTGTTTTGCAACTCCAGCATGGTCTGCACCAAAAATTAAACAGGTATCAGGTGTTTTAGTCTGCGATGTACAATAAATTGTACGAGCTGCAGTTTTTCCGGAATATCGCCAACCAGCATGCGGTAAAATCATTCCTGAAATCTTTTCCGGTAACCCGTCAGGAATTTTAAACCCGGCTAAAAATCCTTTGATTTGTGCGATCAAATCTCCGGGATAAAAATCCTGGGCTATTGGATATCTCACTGAAGTCATGATTGCCCAACCATATTTTCAAAACAACCAGGTATTGTAGTATCGCAGTAAGCGCATTTGTTTTCATTCATAGCGGTTAGATCGGTCGTGTAACCTATACGCTTAATCACAATTTTCCCACATGATGGACATATAGTATCTTGCCCAATATCGTTAAGAACATTACCTATGTATACAAATTTCAGTCCCTCATTAAGAGCGATATCACGTGCACGTTTTAATGTTATTATTGGGGTCGGTGGTACATCTAACATCTTAAAGTCAGGATGAAAAGCTGAAAAGTGTAATGGAATACACGGATCTAATTCTTCCACAATAAATTTCGATAATGAACGTAGTTCACTTGGATAATCATTTTGTTTAGGGATAATCAATGTAGTAATCTCTACCCAAATATTAGTTTCATTTACCAGCCAGCGCAGGGTATCCAAAACCGGATCAAGATTTGACAAAGTTAACTTTCGATAGAATTGATCTGAAAATGCCTTTAAATCTACGTTTACTCCATCAATATTTTTAAAAATATCATATCGCGCTTCAGGTGTAATATAACCATTGGTAACCATCACATTTTTCAATCCCTGATGTCGTGCTTGCTCAGCAATATCTATTACCCATTCACCAAAAATGATCGGATCATTATAGGTATATGCAATCCCAATTGAATTATTGCTTTGAGCAAATTTCACAATATCTTGAGCAGAATATTTTTTAGATAAATATTTTTGATTAACTGACTTACTTATATGCCAATTCTGACAATATTTACATCCTAAATTACATCCGATTGTTCCAAAACTATAAATAGTAGAACCAGGATAGAAATGGTATAAAGGTTTTTTCTCTATCGGATCATTGGCAAAACCATTCATGCGCCCATAGGCAGTGTTGTACAATTTTCCATCGATATTTTTCCGAATAAAACAAAATCCATGAGATCCGCTAGGAATTTTACAATTACGAGGACATAACTGACATTCAATTCTATTATTATCTATTAATTGCCACCAACTTGCAATTTTATAATCATATATAGACTGAGTTTTATTCACCATATTACAATCTAACATATATTTTAGGATAATATAAAGATGTTTTAAAATTTTCAAATAATCCTTGCTATCATGATTCAATAATATTTAAAATAGACCGACCGGTCGGTTTATTTTATGAGTCAAAGCAAACAAGATCAAAGAAAAAATCAGATTCTAGATGCGGCTTTGGAAGTAATCGTTAGCAAAGGTTATGAAGGAAGCAGCATGTCCGATATTGTACAAAAATCTAAGATGAGCAAAGGTGCCATATATTGGTACTTCAAATCAAAGAAAGAAGTTTACCTTGCATTAGTGAATCATTGGGTACACTACTATAGTCCAACTTTAAACCATATTATTGAAGATGACCAACCTGCTTCGGTACAACTAAAAGAACTATTTAATTATTTTATTACACAGTATGAAACTGATCAAACAATATTTAAGGCCGTAGCGGTATTTTGGTCATTAGCGGGTCGTGATAACGATTTTAAAGAAAAATTCGATAAAGTTTATTCAGAATTTTTTGCATTAATAGAAAAAATCATTATCAAAGGTATTGAAAGCAAAGAGTTTAAGGATATTGATACCAAAATAGCCGCACTCTCAATTATGGTTAATATTGAAAGTACAATATGGTTTACATTATTTGAAAATTATGGCATGAGTGCCGCAAAATACATGACAACTATTACTAATTTTATATTGGCTGGTCTAATTAAATAACTATGGAGGAAAAAAATATGAGTGAAGTTGAAACTCAACCAAGAATAGGTGGTCGATTTTTAATCGAAGAAATAGGTACAAGTCCTGTTTTTTCCCGTGAAAATTTCTCTGATGAACACAAAGAAATTGAACAAATGATCAGAGAGTTCGCAACTGAGCGCATCGGAGAGAACAAAGATGCAATCAATAAGTTTAACAAAGATTTGAGTCTTTCAATACTACGTGAGATGGGCGAACTTGGTCTATGCGGTATTGATATTCCCGAAAAATATGGCGGAATGGAAATGGACAAAATAACAACAGCAATAGCTGCTGAATCATTATCTTTCGGTTTTTGTCCATCTTTTACAGCAATTTGGTCTGTGCAAACCGGTATTGGAAGTTTACCAATTGTATGGTTTGGAACACCTGAACAAAAAGCTAAATATTTACCAAAAATGGTTACTGCAGAGTTGGTAGGTTCTTATGGTCTTACTGAACCTTCCGCTGGTTCAGATGCTCTTAGTGCACTCACAACTGCAAAACTAACTGAAGATGGCAAGTACTATATCTTAAATGGTGAAAAAGTTTTCATCACAAATGGTGGATGGGCTGATGTATTTATCACATACGCTAAAGTTGATGGTGATAAATTCAGTGGATTTATTATTGATAGAAATACACCAGGTTTTGAGATAGGTCCCGAAGAACATAAAATGGGAATGAAAGGATCTTCGACGGTTTCATTAATATTCAAAGATGCAAAAGTGCCGGTTGAAAACCTATTATATAAAGTTGGCAAGGGCGCAACTATCGCATTTAATGTCTTAAATTTGGGGCGATTTAAATTAGCTGCCTCTGATTTAGGTGGGAGTAAAGTGGTCATTACTGAAGCGGCGAAATATGCTTTAGAACGTAGGCAATTCGGTCAACCGATTGCACATTTTGATGCTATTAAAGGTAAGTTCGCCGATATGATCATCGGAACATATTCTGCTGACAGCATGATATATAGAACCATTGGACTAATTCAAGATGCAATAGATAAACTTGATAAAAATGATGATAAGTATTATATCAAAGTAGGCGAAGCTATGGAACTCTACGCTATAGAAGCATCAATGACAAAAGTTTATGGTAGCGAAACATTCGGAAAAGTTGCTGACCACGGAATACAAATCCTTGGTGGATATGGATTTATTGAGGATTATCCATTTGCCGGTGTTTATCGGGATACACGAATTGATAGAATTTGGGAAGGATCCAATGAAATCAATCGAATGATTATTAACGGATATATGATGAAAAGGGCTCTTATGGAAGAACTTCCAATTCGTGAAAAGATCCAGCAAATCGAAGATTATCTTGCAACTGATCCAAACGGGAAAAACAAACCAGAAAGAGTGTTGGATCACGAAATCCAAATGCTGGAAGCCGGTAAGATGTTAGGTTTGTATTTATTCCATGAAGCTTTATGCGAATATGGTCAGGATTTAAAGCACGAACAGCAATTAACCGAAATTCTTGCAAATATCTTCATCGATATATATACTGCTGAAAGCACAATTTTACGCGTTCGCCAAAGTCTTAAAGCAGGAAATAACGATAGAATTCCATTACATATCGCAAAAGTATTTACGGCAGAAGCTTCCATTAGACTGTTAAATATGGCACTGACCGGAATGAATGGAATTTATAAAGGACGTTTAAAAAATACGATAATAGATAATTTGAAGAATTTCCAAGTAAGGATGCTTCCGAAAATTGATATTATCGAATTGAAACGTCTGATAGCTGAACATGTTTATTCAAAACAATCATACCCATTTTAGGAGAATATTATGAGTACAAAATCTGTTATAGTTGATGCAGTAAGATCACCAATTGGTGTCAGAAATGGAAAAATAGTTGGAACAAGACCCGATGATCTTTCCGCGCAAGTAGTCAAAGGATTATTAAAAAGAAATCCAAATCTAAAACCTGAAATGATAGAAGATGTTGTTTTAGGATGCGCTTTCCCCGAAGGTCCGCAAGGAATGATAATGGCACGTTCGGTAGCCGTACTTGCCGGAATACCAAAAGAAGCTGGCGGTAAGGTTATTAATCGTTTCTGTGGTTCATCAATGGATGCGGTTCATCAGCTCAGTACCGCCATCGAAAGCGGTGACATTGATGTTGGAATCGCCGTTGGCGTAGAAGATATGTTTTCAGTTCCAATGGGTGGTTTTGCTCCTGACTTTCATCCCGAATTAGCCGAACAGGAATTCTACATTGGTATGGGTGATACAGCTGAAAATCTTGCTAAAGAAGGCAATATCTCTCGTGAAGATCAAGATGCTTTTGCAATTGCATCACACAAAAAAGCCCTAAAAGCACAGGCTGACGGTAAATTTAAAAATGAATTGATACCAATTGTTAATTTTGAAGGAGTAACAATCGAAAATGACGAAGGACCTCGTGAACCTGATGTAGAAAAAATTAAATCACTAAAACCAGCATTTTCCGTAGATGGCACTGTAACCGCAGCAACAAGTAGTCCAATTACAATTGGAGCTGCTGCAATTATCGTTGCAAGTGAAGATTTTGCAAAAAAGAACAAACTGCAGATCAGAGCTGAAATTGTTAGTAGAGCTGTTGCCGGAGTAGATTGGAAACGCATGGGTGCCGGTCCCCTGCCGGCTACTGAAAAAGCTTTGAAAAAAGCAAAAATGACTATGGATGACATTGAAACCATTGAACTAAATGAAGCATTTGGAGCTCAGTCGTTATTTGTTATTCGTACCGGTGGTTGGAATATAAAAAAAATAAATCATAATGGTGGCGCTATTGCAGTAGGACATCCATTAGGTTGCTCAGGTGCAAGAATCTTAACAACATTAATAAATGTGATGGAACAGCAAAAAACGACAACCGGTTTAGCCACAATGTGTATTGGCAGCGGTCAAGGAATTGCAACAATCATTAAACGACCTGCTTAACTAAAGAGGTAAAAATGGAATACAAAATTGAAAAAGTCGCTATTTTAGGCGCAGGAGTCATGGGAGCTCAATTAGCAGGACATCTTGCTAATGCCGGTATCCCATCACTTCTATTTGATATAAATCAGGAATTAGCAGAAAAGGGTGTCGAAATTCTGACGAAGCTAAAACCTGCACCTCTTTATAAACCAAAAAATGCTAAGATGATTACGCCTTGTAATTATGATGATGATATTGAAAGGATCAAAGAAGCAGATTGGATTATGGAAGCAGTAGCTGAACGCTTAGATATCAAAAACATCGTTTTTAAAAATATCACACCACATTTAAAGAAAACTGCAATTGTTACATCCAATACATCGGGAATACCACTTAAAGACTTAGTTAAAGTTTTTCCGGATGATGTAAAAAAACGCTTCATGATCACTCACTTCTTTAACCCTCCTCGCTATATGCGGCTATTGGAACTTGTAAAAGGAGATGATACATCCGATGATGTTTATAATACTATGGCTGAATTCGGTGAAAATGTATTAGGAAAAGGAATTGTTCACGCTAAGGATACACCTAATTTTATTGGAAACCGAATTGGTGTTTTCGGTATGATGGTAACCATTAAAATTGCCAAAGAAATGGGTTTTACTGTGGAAGAAGTCGATAAGTTAACCGGAACGTTGGTGGGACGCGCAAAAAGCGCGACTTTCCGTACAGCAGATATCGTTGGTCTTGATACACTTGCCCATGTTGCTACCGGTAGCTATGAACGTGGTGAAGGTGATGAGGAACGAGACATCTTTAAGCTACCCGATATTATAAAAACATTAATTGACGATGGAAGATTAGGACAAAAAACCAAAGCCGGATTTTACAAGAAAGAAGGAAAAACAATTCTTTCGGTGAATTTAGAAAACGGTGAATATGGTCCACAGAAAAAAGTTCGTTTTGATGGATTTCGTTTAGCTAAAGATCGTCAAAATACCGGCGAAAAGATTGCTGCTTTAGCATTTAGCGAAGATAAAGCTGGTAAATTTTTCTGGGAAATATTATCCCGTACCATGATTTATTCGGCAAATCGCATTCCTGAAATAAGTGATGATGTTGTAAATATCGACAATGCACTTAAATGGGGATTTGGTTGGGAATTAGGTCCATTTGAAACGTGGGATGCGATTGGTGTTGAGCGTGCTGTAAATCGAATGAAAGATGAAGGTAAGGCAGTTCCTAAATGGGTTGAAGAAATGCTCTCATCCGGTCATTCAACATTCTACAAAATAGAAGATGGTAAATATACGTATTACAATCCATTAAAGAAAAATAAGCTATCGATAGATTTAGGTGAAAAAGCTCTAAATCTTACATTAGAAAAATCTAAAGGTAATTTGCTCGAACGTGATTGGAGCGCAAGTTTGATTGATCTTGGTGATGGTGTATTAAACGTAGAATATCATTCAATATTACAACCATTTCTAAATCCAATTGACGGCTCAATGGTACAAACAATTCTAAAAGGATTGGATTTGCTTGATAGCGGTAAATATAAAGCAATGGTACTTGGACATCAGGGACAGAACTTTTGTGCAGGAGCTAATTTAGCCGGTATAATTCAATTCTGTGATAATAAAGACTGGAAGGGTCTTGAAGAAACAATTAAGTTATTCCAAGATCTTACGCAACGGATTCGGTTCTCAAAAGCACCTGTGGTAGCTGCTCCATTCCATTTAACGCTTGGCGGTGGATTTGAATTCATTGCTCCCGCTGCTCACCGCGTTGCTGCAGCAGAATTATATATAGGTGCTGTCGAAGTAGGTGTGGGGTTAGTACCCGGAGCTGGTGGCAACCTCCGATTGCTATTGAATCTCATGGAAAATTCCGGAGCAAAAGGTCTAAGGAATGCTTTCCAAATATCTCAAAAAGCATTTGAAACAATCGGCTTTGCTAAAGTCGCGACAAGCGCCGATGAGGCCAAATTCGTTGGTTATTTGTTAAAAACTGATACTATTATTTTAAACAATGATCATAGAATTTGGAAAGCAAAGCAAAAGGCTATGGAACTTATGGATGGATATAAACCACCTGAGTATCGTGGTGATATCAAATTACCCGGAATTGGTGGTCGCACAACATTGAAAATGGCAATAAAGGGATTTAAGGCACAAGGAAAGCTGTCAGCACATGATGAATTGATTGGTAACAAATTAGCTTACATTCTTACCGGTGGAGATAAAGCAGGACTTACTAAAAGCGTTGATGAACAATATTTATTAGATATTGAACGCGAAGCCTTTTTATCTTTAGCCGCAGAACCTTTGTCACAAGACCGGATTCGATTTATGCTTAAAAAAGGTAAACCACTTCGTAATTAACCATTTACCTAATGAAAAAAAATACCCGCATTAAGTTAATATTGCGGGTATTTTTTTGTATGTTCATCTTTCAGATTTAGATTAAACAATTGTAAATTTGGACTGTATTATCCTATTAAATTGCAGTTAGAAATTCAATTCAAAATAAATATCAAATTATCAATTTAAATATAATTTAAATAAGGAAATAAAATGAGTAATGGAAACATAAAAAATCGCTGGTTTATTGTAATCGGTGCAATTTTAATTCAATTGTGTTTAGGTGCTATTTACGCCTGGAGCGTATTTACACCATCATTAGTTGAGGCAGATTGGACTAAAGCACAAACACAAGCTGTCTTTGCTGCTGGTTTAGCGTTATTCGCAATCGTGATGGTGATTGCTGGACGGTTGCTACCAAAATGGGGACCGCGTAAATTAGCTTTTTCAGGAGGTATAGTTCTCGGATTAGGCTACCTGTTAGCTGGTTTATTCGGTGGAACAAATTTCATAGCAATTTTCATTTTTGTCGGAATAATCGGTGGATCAGGAATCGGACTTGCTTATGTAGTTCCAATCGCTGTTGGCATGCGTTGGTTTCCGGATAAGAAAGGATTAATCACCGGACTAGCTGTCGCCGGATTTGGTTTTGGAGCAATGCTTTGGGTTAAATTAGCAGGTGCTTGGGGTAATTTGATTACCGACCTTGGTTTAAGTACTACTTTCACAATTTATGGTATTGTATTTTTCGTTACCGTAATGATTGGTGGAATATGGATGGTATTTCCGCCTGAAGATTGGAAACCTAAAGGTTGGAATCCTCCAGAAGAATCAGACAAAAAAACAGGTACAATCACAAAATTGGCTGATATTCCTAGTTCACAAATGCTAAAAACCCCTCAATATTATATGATTTTATTAACTTTTGCATTTGGTGCAAGTGCCGGCTTAATGAGTATCGGCCTAATGAAATTATTTCCTATGCAGGCATTAACCGAAGCAGGATTGTCGCCTGCCGCTGCATCAGGTATCGCAGGAACTGCGATGGCAGTATTCTTCTCTTTAGCAAATGGATTTGGTCGCATTGCTTGGGGTGCTATGAGCGATAAACTCGGAAGACGTAATTCCATTATGTTAATGATGGCAACACAAGGCGTTATTGTAATACTATTCCAGTGGATGGCAGGAACACCTGCATTATTATACCTTGGTGCTACACTAATAGGATTTAACTTTGGTGGAAATTTTGCACTTTTCCCAACTATCACAGCGGATACATTTGGAACTAAATTTATTGGTCAAAACTATGGTTGGGTATTTTTAGCATATGGGATAGGTGGAATTTTTGGACCTATTCTAGGTGGCAAGCTTGGCGATATGGGTAATTTCCCGCTTGCATTCACAATTTGTGGTATTCTTTGTTTGGTTGCTGCAGGTATAATTTCGATGGTTAAACCACCTAAAACCGCTTAATTATCATTCTATTATTTTACCCCCTCTTAAATTCTCCCCCTATTTTAGGGGGAGAAAATGAGCGGGTTTTTTATATCAAAAATTAAATTCTAACCCTAAAGATAGATGTGAAAAATCTTCCATTTGTGCAAAACGATTAGTCGGATCATCGACATCTCCAATGAACTTGCTGATACCCAATTTCAATTCCCAATTTTCGATTGGCGAATAACCAACATTCATTCCGAGCATATAACCGGTTTCTTCCAAATTTATCAAACTCATTGCTTCAACACTTAAGCGATCATCTAATAAATTGGTGGAGCCATTTACAATCAATGCTTTCTCAGCTATCATTGCAAAAGGTGTTCCCATTCCGGGACTGAAATTTTCCTTTGTTAAGGGAACTTGCATTTGTCCATTAAACATTGTGCCATCTGCAGATAACACATTAGTTCCTAATAATTGTGCACCAAAATTGATATCGGAAAATCCCGTGTATTCAAGTTGCAGCACGTATTGCAAATAATCAGCATTTGTATCAAAAATCATGAATGCGCTTTGATTTTTATAAATATTTTCTGTTTCGAAATAGCCAATCTCACCACGCAATGTAAAATCATTAATAAAAGTAACAAAATCAGCACCTATCATATTGGTTTTGCGATATCCAAAATTTAGATTATAAGGAATAGGGTCGGTCCAATTTGGTGTTAAAGCAAGTATACTAAATCCCCTATCGTAACCGTTAAAATAAGATAATGAAACATCTCCCCAATTAAATGCTGATTGAATTCTAGCTCCATATTCTAATTGATTTTCTATTTCAGTATAACTATCCGGTTCAAATGGAAATTGAATAGGAAAATCTTCTTCACCAAAAGGCAGGCGATTCGGTGTATGTTGTGGAACAACTATCATTTCCAAATTGAAATTCTGCCAATATGCTTTTACTGAACCGGAGAGTATTCCAATTTTTCTATCCACACCAGCTAAAAACATATAATAAAAATCATACGGATTGATATTATCTGTTGGATTGTTACCATCCGCGGCACCCCACGTATGTATTATTTTTCCAAGTTTTACTTCTCCAAATGATGGATACCATGCCAAATATACTTCTCGGATATCTAATTCAGCTTCATTTCCTTTCCACCGCACTTCTAAGGCCGTATTTGTTTTTAGCTCAAAGTTTCCGTAAGAATAACTCAACTGCAAATCAGCTAAACGAAATGGTAAAGATATTTCTGAACCATCAGAGACCCGCATTAGATATGTCGGTGATACTGAGCCGGAATATTGAACTTGTGCAAAAACGATAATCGGTAATAAAAGTAAAATTATTCGTTTCATCTTTATTCTCTAATCATTACAAGCATCATTTCAAATTGTTCTTTTGCTTTTATAGCATGAGGTTTACCGGCGGGCAAGATTATCATCTCCCCGGCTTTAGTAATGTGTGATTTACCTGAAATAATTACTTCTGCCGTTCCATCAATTACTTGAACTAGTGCATCAAAAGGTGCAGTGTGTTCACTCAATCCTTGTCCTTTGTCGAAGGCGAAAATAGTTATCGTTCCTTTCTCTTTTTTGATCAAGGTTTTACTCACCACAGAATCTTTCTGGTACTCAACAAGATCACTGATTTTATTTGATTTATTTAAATTCATAATATTTCTACCTCGGTATCCGTTTGAGATTTTTTTCTTGAAAAAGGTTATCTGGCACATTAGTATCTACTTCAATTTTATCGAAAATCAGACGAGTATTGTGATTCTTCTGTACATTTTCTACATACATTTCTTCCGGAACATCATATCCTTTTAATGTCTTATATTTTATTAATTTTACTTTTAATATTCTCCCGGATCTATCATATGATTCTTCTTTCATGACTAAATAATCTAATTTTGAAACCCATGCGACGTGCTTAGAGTAAGAAGATTTTATTTCAGGATTGGGAATTGATTCCAAGATATAATACTCATTGTCATCAATCTCTTCACTGCCTGTTAATTTATAGGTGTATTCTTTTAATTCACGTGAAGTCATATCCTCATAGCTCATATCTGAGCCCATGAACGAATCTGCTTTCTGCTTAGAAGAAATTCTACGCACTTTATTAAAAGCCGGTAACCATAAACGCATTTCATCGTCTTCCCCATAATGTTCGATCTTTAAAAAAGCAACACCTTTATCATCTGCCGGAGCGAGGAACCAAATGATTTGCTTTTTTGAATCATCTTTAGATACGGATCGTAGTGTTGATGTTCTAGTTTTACTCTTTTTATTAGTCAGAACCATAGTAAGATTTGTTTTCATATCTTTTGGTTTCTGTTTTTCATCAATTAGTTTAGCAATTTCTAAACCGGTTTGTGATAATGCAAAACTTGCTATAAGAATGATTATGCTGATATATTTTTTCATTATCTATTTCTCCAAATAATTGTTATTTATAAGTTTTTCCTTCAATAATTCTACTAAAGATGCCATTAAAGTAAGTGTGCCGATTGATGTCGCTAACATAGCGAGAACCATCAATCCGCCAATTTGTTGAATTGGTAAAAATGATGAAAACAATAGTGCCCCAAAAGCCATATTTGATCCTGCATCCAATAATATCGGGTATCCGACATCATCAATCACCTCATTTGTGATTTTACTGTTATCCTTGGACCTGGAAGAAATACGTTTAAATTGTGAAATATAATGGATTGCAAAATCTACCCCGACTCCAATTATCACTGAAGATAAGATTGCTGTAACATGACTGAAATCGATACCGACTAAACCCATCAGACCAAAGTTTAGTATTACTGCTGAGATTAATGGTGCAATTGCCAATATCCCCCATAATATTCTTTTGAAAAAGATGCTGGCAATTACACCAATTAACAAAATAGACGCAAAGATGCTTATAAATGACGAGCGAACAATTAAATCAGTCATATCGCGGAAAACAACTAGCATCCCTGTAGTTGTAATTGATAGCTTTTTACTAATATTTTTTTCGATAAATGCGTCAGTCTCATTGACAAATTTTGCTATTTCTTGTGTCGAAACACTACGCATAAGCGCTGTTACCAATCCGGTTTCGTAATCATAGTCAACAAGCGATTCAAAATCATCGGGATCACCGGACATTGAATAAAGTGTAAATAGATTATTTACCTTCTCACGAGTATCCGGAATTATATCATAGGCAGGATCACCATCCATTACAGTTTTATGCATTAATTTGATAATATCAGCAATGGAAATTGATGTAGCTACATCAGTGTGTTTGTGCAGAAATTCTTGTATCATTTCCATATCCATCAATGTCTCAGGAGACTTTATATCCCCTTCAATTCTAAATTCCATATCCATTGTACCTGTCATTTCATCGTCCAAGAATTCCATACTATTGCGAATATCAGTTCCCTTTTTGAAAAAAGTCATAATATTTACTTCTATGTTGAGCAATGTAATGCCATATGCGGCTACACCGACAATTAGAAGCCCTGTTGATAGAATGGCTTTTGGATGTCTCATTACATTACCGCCAATTTTATCGATAACTCTTTCAAATAATCCGGCTTTTCTCATTGCCCGTGAATCAAGGTTCCATTTTTTCAATGATATCATTGCCGGTAAAAACATTGACGATAATATCCACGCCCAGGCAATTCCAGCTGATATGCCAACTCCATAACCTATCATTTGTTGCAGAGGTGCAAAGACCATCGCCATAAAAGCAGCAATTGTTGTGATACTTGTTAAAAATATTGGTAACAGAAGTGAATCCATAGTAATTGTAAGTGCTTTGCGAACATTTTTAACTAATCTCATTTTTTTAAAATATTTTGTTAATACATGAACACCGTCAGAATTGGCAATTGTTAATAGAACAATCGGCATCGATGTATTTAATAATGAAAAAATGAATTTGTCCGACCCCGTTAATTTGTAAATCCAACCTAAAAACCCCATCATCGCAACTAATGATAAGAAAATTACTGACATATTCATTAATACCGCCGATACACTGCGAAGACTAAACAACAAGATTAATACCATTATGATTATTCCAACACGCATTAAGAAGTTTATATCACCACGAATCATTGCCGGCATAGCACCCATCAAATAAACTTGTCCACCATAATGTTTTTCATAATCAACTAAAATTTCATCAGCCGTTTCAACAACATTATTACTGAAATCATCCATATCAATACTTGCAATAGGCCTAATAATGATATTGAGGAAATCTTGATTTTTACTAACCAATCGGTCTGCGATATTCTTGTTATCTTCAAGATAATTCTTAATAGATAAAATTTCATCATCAGTTAGGTCTCTAGCGGGTTGCAAATCGCTTACTTCTATAAATCCATCTTCGCTATCCATCCGATTATTTGTAGTAATCGTTATAACCTCGTCAACTTCCGGTATTTTTTCCAATGCCTCATTAATGTCCCACAATGTTTTTAATATTTCGGCGTTATACACCGATTCACCACGGTTCCCGAATGCAATAAACATCATATCCGTAGATCCAAATTCATCCTTAATAGTTTCCCAAGTTTGAACAGATTCAATATTTTTTGGTAAAATTTTCATCATATCATCTTCGATAACAAGCCACTGTAATCCAGAGGCAAAAATTAGAGTCACTAATATGCTGATTATTATTGTCCTTTTGGGATGATCAAGGGACTGTGTTATTGCCCAATTTTTAATTTTTACTGCCATTATGTTCCTTTATTATGCTGTTTCATCGCTAATATACCTTTCTCAGTAAACATTCCTTTAGTAATGAGATTTACAAATAAATTGATAGTATCAACAGGTGCTAAATTATTTTTTAAGAAAAATTCCGGTTGAAATGTTGAATTAACAATATTCATATAAATTGTCGCTACAATATTCATATCAATATCTTTCCTTGCAAAGCCTTTTTCCTGAGCTTCTATAAATATTTTAGTAAAATCTTGTGTTAAACCTAGTCGAAAAGTTTCAATTTTTTCCCAAACTATCGGATATCGATTTTTTACTTTAACTACTTTATCCATAGAAACTCGACTGATTTTATTCATAATAAAATCCATGATTTTAGTGTATTTTTCTATTGGATCCACATCAGACTTAACAATTTTTTCTAGTTTACGTTTGACCGAATCGGTAAAAAAATCAACTATTTTTTCAATTAAAATTTCTTTTGAAGGAAAAAATTTATAGATAGTTTTTTTGCTCATACCAAGACGAGCTGCTAAAGACTCTACTGTAAAAAACCTAAGTCCGTCTTGAGTAATTGTTTCAAAACCTTGTTCTAAAATTTGTTCTTTTGATTTAATATTTTTATCCATTGGAAACGATTTATGTTTATTTCGTTTCCAAATTTAGAATAAAATAATTTCTAAAATCAAGTACTTTTTAAACTAGTTCTTATGGTTTTACTAATGATTCCTTAGTAAAATAGCTATCGGGTAAATCAATATTATATTTTATATCGGAAACATCCATAACAGTACGTGATCCTGTTTGGATATTCTTCATTATTAATTTTGTGGAAAAATTATAATTCTCAAAACTTTGATATTCACTTATCATTAATACTTTAAGTAATCTGTTATTTTTATCAAAGAATTCGACTTTACGTAATAACCAATTTTGACTATCTATCCAAACTAAGCGACGTTTGTACTGCGTTTGAGTATGACCGATTACTTCTACAATATAACAATGCTGATCATTCAGATTTTCCTCATCTTTTAAAAAATATTGCTCATCGGATTGGTTGAAGCTTTCCAAATCTTCATAAGAAAATTCTGTGTTCATAAATCTCTGTGTTTTTGCTTTGGATTCAATTCGTTTAGCGGTTTTTAATTTAGGTAAAAATAACCACTGGTCATTTCCTCCTGATCGATTTGACCAAATCAGAAAACCTGTGCCTCTTACAATATCAGGTTTTATAAATCTCAATAGTGATTTACTCTTATATTTACCCTTACTATATCTTTTATGATACCTGACTATTTCCCGAATTTTTACTTTCTCTTTGCCACGTTTTACATTGGTATGCGTTAATTTGATATTCATCTTTGTAGTTAGTACTTTTTTAGATGATTCCATATTGACAATTACATCACGTCCGGTAATTTGCCCGGCTTGTATAAAAGTAGTAAACACAAGTAAAAATATTATTTTTTTCATTTTAATAAAAATTTCGGTTTTAATAAACTAATTATTGCGGGTAAAAGTGCCAAAGCACCTACTAAACACATCCCAATAGATAGTAAAATTAACAATCCAAAGAAATTAACCGGAACAAAAACTGAAAACAATAATACGGAAAATCCGATGATAACCGATAAAGCATTAAATACAATGCCTTTCCCCGATAATCTCAATGTTGTGAAAATGGCTGTATTTAAATCTTGTCCCTCTTTAATGTGCTCTTTCACGTGCCACAAAAAATGTACCGTATAATCAATACCAACGCCGATCATAATACTCGACAGCATAGCAGTTGCAATATCCAAATCAATACCGGTATAACCCATAAATCCAAATACAATGATTATCGACGATATTAATGGCAAAATCGATATAATTCCGCCAATGATCGATCTGAAAACAAGACTCATAATTATAAACATAACAATCAGAGAAATAATTAGGCTAACTATTTGCCCTTTGACTATTAATTGTGCTAATGTACCCAGCATTGCAGCTCCACCTGATAATCTCATATCATCCATACCGGCAAAATTTGTCTGAATAAAATCTTGTGTTTCGTTGACAATGGTAGATATCTGATTTGTATTAATTTCTTTTATTCGAACTATTAACTGCGAATTTTCCGGAAAATCAATATCATCAATTAATACTGATATACCGGATTGCGTATCAGTCAAGCTATAAAGAAATATATATTGAGCAATTAATTCTTCATCATCAGGTATTGCATAAAATATTGAGTCGCCATTGTTGAACGCCATATGAATTGTTTTAACTACATCCACGATTGAAGCAGTTTGACTCACCAAAGGATATTGTTTAAAATGTTTGGTTAATAACTCGATATTCTGTAGTACTTGTGGATCAAACGAATTACCTTCAATCAATACAGATAATTGTGCAGTGCCACCAAAACCTTGTGAAATCGCATCATTGTGAATTCTGATTCTAGCATCTTTTTTGTAATAATTATTAGGATTAGAGTCAACGCTTACCAATTTTATTCCAAAGCCGGCAATCATCAATATAATAATTGTACTAATAATCGCAGTGCAATTATGTTTTATAAAAAACTTTCCCCAAGATTTTAACCCATTATCTATGCGTCTAAAACTTTGAGGATTACTCAGAAGGGCCGGTCTCTTAGCAATATTTAAAATGGCTGGAATTAATAATACACTAATTATAAATGCAACAAATATACCAAATGCAACAAATATACCTAATTCACGCGCCTTTGGTAAAATATGACTTAATAATCCTAAGAATCCTAATACTGTGGTTAATCCTGCAATAAATATTGGAAAACTTACGCTCTCTAATGTTTTTTTAATTATTTGTACTCGTGATGCGTTTAAATCATCTTTAGAATAGTCATAATAGTGTGAAATTATATGAATACCATAATTATTGGTAATCGCAATCAGCATTACAGGAATTAATATGCCCGTAAAAGGCAGATCAAGACCAAGATAGCCCATTAATCCTAAAGTCCAAATCGTTGAAATAACCACAACAGTTAGTGGTAAAAGAACACCCAACCAACTTCTAAAACTGAAAGCTAAAAACAATATCATTAATACTAAACCTACCGGTAAAAATAATGACATATCTCGTTGCATTTGATTAGTAACATTTGCACGCGTTACTGGCATTCCGGCAAAATATATATTCTCAGGTCCTTCAAATTGCTTTACTAATTCTTCGATAGTACTAATAAGTTTGTGCTCGTCATAATCAAATGAAACGGTTAATTGACAAATGAATGACATCATTCGAAAATCATCGGAAATAATGTTTCCGACAACACGGCTTGTTGTACCGAGATAATCCTTAAACAATTCAACTTCCGCAGCAGTTTGGGGAAATTGCTCTATCAATGGATTAATTTGAAAACCGTCTTTTGAGCTTGATATTTTTGAAGATGAATATAGCGAAACTACTTTATCAATAATGTCGATATTTTCAAGAGAATCAGCAAATACTTTATATTTTTCTAAAGTGTGATTATATAATAAACTATCTGATTCAACAGCTAAAACTAAGATAGTTGTTCCTCCGAACAAATCATCAATCTCTTCCATAGTTTGTAGAAATTCATTCTGTTTAGGTACCATCGACTTTATAGATGGGTCAAATTCAAGTTTCAAGGAACCTATTAGAAAAAATATTGTTATCGTAAAAATTGCGATTACTAACGCCCATGGTTTATGCGAAACAATGCGGTATAAAATATTAGTAAATTGTTTTGAGTCCATAATAATCGGGCAGAAATATACGTTTTATTTTTCTTGTAAACATACAGCCTTTTAAATTGATTATCTTGTAAATTATTATATGCTTCCTGATATAAATACAATATTAAAACCTCGACCAAAGAAGTACCGCAACTTAGTAAAACACATTCAGCGAGATTTATTATTTCAAGAATCCGGGTCATTTTCACTAACACAGGAAGACTTGTTTAACGATTTGACTGCTAGTCGTGGTACCTCACGATTTATGGGTGTTTTTAGTACCCGTGGAATAGAATTCATTCTAAGAAAATTTGGTTATTTTGATCATCTAAAACGTGTCGGTTTACCAAAACCGATTATTACTTTAGATACAAACGATCCATTTAAGCATAGAATTCAGGTTAGTCATCAAATCGGAGAAAAAATGTATTTGTCCGGTGAATTAGTAATGCGGCGCAGTACTTTTAAATCTCCGTCCTTAAGTGATAAAAAATATCCTCCTGCTGATTTGTTAGTAATCGAGTGGTTTTTATTACAGAATCCATTAAAAAAATTCGCCCGAAGGAGACCGCAACTACCCGGTCAAGATTATCCCGGTCTTGGAATAAGCAATATTATATTTGAAATTTTCTATTGGATGGCAAAACGAATCAAAGCAGATGGAGTTGTACTAGTTCCCAATTACTTACATACCGGTCTTTTTTACGGCAGAAGATTCCTGTTTATTAACCCCGAAAGACAATGTACCTTGTCTGCTATAGATAAAATACGAAATATAAAATATTCATTGAATCAACTTTCATGGGCATGTGCAGAGGGACAGTTAATCGACAGGAAAACAGATTCAGTATTCATTTGGAAACCTGCACCTATGATACTTCCAGTCTCAAAACTTGCGCGAGAATATTTTGGATCAGAAATATATATAAACAAAACAAAATCATCACAAAAAAAAATAGATTTAAGAATTAATAAAGGATACAAAAAACTATACAATTCAAATTGGAAAGCAATATAAATGACTCTTAAAAAATTAATAAACCCAATAGTTATCATTGCCAATGGTAAATATCCATCACATTCATATCCATTAGAAATCATTGATAAAGCCAAAACAATCATTTGTACAGATGGTTCGGCAAATAAATTAAAGAATCATGGATTTGATCCAACTTTAGTCATTGGAGATATGGATTCAATAGTAAATATTAAGGATTTTACTGAAACAGAATTTCTCCATATACCTAGACAAGATAATACAGATTTAGAAAAGGTTTTTGATTATTGCATAAAGTATGGAATTAAAAAAGTAAGCTTATTAGGTGCAACCGGCATTCGTGATGATCTTGCATTAACTAACATGATAATGCTTATTCAATATTATAATAAATTAAAAATTAAGATGGTTACGGATATTTATACAATCGAATGCATCAAAGGGAAACATACATTTTCTTCCTTTTCCCAACAAACTATATCCCTAATGGCTGTTTATCGTGTAAAATCAGTTACTACAAAAGGACTAAAGTTTTCTTTAAAAAAACAATCTATGATTCCATCCGGAATGGGCATAAGCAATTTGGCTATAGGAAATCAATTTACAATCAATACATCAGGGAAATTGTTGCTATTCCGAAGACACAAATAAAACAATAGATGAATATTGTAGATTTTTCGGTTGTATTTTTATACTTCATTTTCGTTATTACTGTAGGTTTCTACCGAAGTAAAAACGCTTCCGTAAATTCAAATAATTATATTCTCGCCGGACGAAAACTAAGTTTGCCGGGTTTTGTTGCCACTTTAGTTACCACTTGGTATGGAGGAATATTAGGGATCGGTGAAAACACTTTTAATTTTGGAATTCAGACCTGGTTTATTTTTGGACTCCCATACTATTTCTTCGCAATTTTATTTGCGATTTTCATAGCGCCACGCATTAGAAAACTAAATTTTATTTCTATACCGGATCATTTTCATAATCGATACGGGAAAACTGCCGGTGTAATTAGCGGCGTATTTCTACTCTTTTTGGCAAGCCCCGCTCCCTACATTTTAAGTATTGGAATTTTACTTGAATATACCGTAGGAATTCCGTTCTTATGGGCGTTAATAGTAGCAACTATATTTAGCTTAATTTATATTTGGAAAGGTGGTTTTGGAGCAATTGTACGAACCGATATACTTCAGTTCATTTTAATGTTCGGTGGATTTATACTATTAATAATGTTTGCATGGATAAAAATCGGTTCGCCTTTTGAAATGATTAAACAGTTACCTGCTGAGCATCTTTCACCAACCGGTGGAAATTCAATTCAATATATTTTTGTTTGGTTTTTTATTGCGTTGTGGACATTTATTGATCCCGGATTTTATCAGCGCTGCGCTGCGGCAAAATCACCAAGATCGGCACAAAAAGGAATTATCATTTCTGTAGTATTTTGGTTTATATTTGATTCATTAACACTTACTTCAGGTTTATACGCAAGAGTATTGCTAACTAACCAACCAGGATTATTTGCCTTTCCTGCTCTCGGGCAAGCATTACTTCCGCCATTATTCTACGGTTTGTTCATAACTGGTTTATTGGCAACAATAATGTCAACAATTGACTCGCTAGGATTTATAAGCGCATTTACATTTGGTAGAGATATTGTTAGTCGAATAAAAAGAAATAATAAAAATGAAATTGACAATTCAGCGTCTTTAATCCGTTTAGGATTAATTGTTATGGCAGTCATTGCAATTTTATTAGCCTACTCATTTCCATCGGTAGTAAAATTGTGGTACATAACCGGCTCTATCTTTGTACCGGGATTACTAATACCCTTCTTAGTATCTTTTACCAAATTAAAATTAAAAAATTGGCAGGGACAAATTTTATTGATAATTCCTGTTTTAATCTCAATTTTGTGGTTTATTTTAAATAGCGCTCTTCCGTATTTTTCATTAAAAATAGAACCATTCTATCCGGGGATATTTTCATCGATATTTTTATTCGTTTTATTTTTAATCGTTAATAGAAAAAGAAATGTATAATAATTCAAAATATACCAGATATGTTATTTTAATTAATCGTAAAAAAGATTATACGATTGATGTAATCAAAAAACACGTTGAACATTTAAAAAGATTAGATAAAAACGGTAAATTAGTATTGTGCGGACCCTTCCAGGATTATAACGGTGGGATAATGATAATTAAAGCAAAATCGTTTGAAGAAG
>CBDURO010000014.1:0-35307 GCA_965369995.1 uncultured bacterium
ATGTATTAACTTCAATTTACCCCAGGGTGGATACCATGTCTGTACATTTGACGATCGAAAAACCAAATGCGGTTGGTTAGAATATATTATAGACAGTAAATTTAAAGTTAAATATCGAGAGAAAAATGTCCGGTCACAGTAAATGGTCAACAATAAAACGTAAGAAAGGTGTTGCCGATGCCAAACGCGGTAAAATCTTTACTACAATCATCAAGGAGATTACAATCGCAGCTCGTTTAGGTGGTAGTGATGAATCGGCAAATCCGCGCTTACGACAAGCCATCGCAAAAGCAAAATCTGCAAATATGCCGGCGGACAACGTTAAACGCGCCATTAAAAAAGGCACCGGAGAATTACCAGGCGTTAATTACGAGGAAGGCGCATATGAAGGATACGGTCCGGCAGGAGTAGCAATTATGATGGAAATATTAACAGACAATAAAAAACGAACTGTTGCTGAAATTCGTCATTTGATGTCAAAGTATGGTGGCAATCTTGGAGAAAACGGTAGTGTAGCATGGATGTTTGACAAAAAGGGACAGATCGTTATTGATAAAAATGATCATGATAAAGAAGCTATGTTTGAAATTGTTTTGGAGTGCGGAGCTGAAGATTTTGAGGTCGAAAACGAAGAATTTATAATAGTGACCAGTCCAACAAATTTGATGGAAGTGCGTGATAATTTAGAGGCAAAAAATATCGTAGTAAAATCATCAGAAATTGAACTCATACCGAAGAATCTTAAGAAAGTAGATGGTAAGGATGTTGAGAGTGTCATCAACTTGATGGAAGCTTTGGAAGATAATGAAGATATTAAGAATGTCTATGCCAATTTTGATATTGATGAAGAATTTTAAATATTGATCACTAACTCATGAGAATTGTAGGCATTGATCCGGGAATTCGTTCCACTGGTTTTGGAGTTTTGGAGAAAAGTAAAACGCTTTCTGTATTGAGTTATGGAACAATAAATCCGCCGGTACAAAAATCTATGGCAGAAAGATTAAAATATTTATATTCGGATGTAATGGAAATCATTGAAAAATACAAACCTGATTTATTAGTAATTGAGAGTACATTTCATCAAAAAAATGTTAAATCAGCATTGATTTTAGGACAAGCAAAAGGAACAATTTTACTTGCTGCAGCGAACTCAAATGTTCCGTGCAAGGAATTTGCACCGCGTAAAGTAAAAGTCGCAGTTGTTGGTAAAGGTTCGGCAACCAAAGAACAGGTGCAGTATATGATCCAAAGAATTCTAAATTTAGAATCCTTACCAAAATCATTTGATGTATCGGATGCTTTAGCCATTGCATATTGTGGATTAACAAATATGGAGTATGGGTTATGATTGATTCAATATTTGGAAAATTAATAAAGAAAGAACCGACTTTTACCGTTGCCGATATGGATGGAATACGGTTAAAAATTAATATTAGCGTAGCCACTTTCGAAAAACTTCCTCAAATTGGAGAATCTGTAGAATTAATGACTTATCTGCACGTAAGGGAAGATATATTAGATTTATATGGTTTTGCCGATGATACTGAAAGGGATGTATTTATAAAATTAATCGGTGTAAGCGGAATCGGTCCGCGTTCTGCTATTACAATTTTATCGGGAGCTACCCCACAAGAATTTAAGAAGCGGATTGTTTCTGAAGATGTTAAATCCTTGACAATTATTCCCGGAATTGGTCCGAAGACCGCAAAGCGAATTATCCTTGAATTAAAAGAAAAATTTGTCGACGAAGATGTTGATATTTCGAATTTAGTTGGTGATGACAAGACGAGCGATGAAATCAAAGATGTGATTCAGGCGTTGTTGTCACTTGGATATAAGCGCGGACAGATCAATGAAGCGTTGAAAAAAATCAAAGATGCTGATGAACTCGAAGGAAGTATTGAAGAATTAATAAAAAAAGCATTAACAAAAATGTAATTAGGAGAATTCATGTCAATTGTAAAACCATTTCGTGGTCTGCGTCCGAAACCGGAATATGTTAAGGAAATTGCTTCGCCGCCTTACGACGTATTAAATGCCCAGGAAGCACGTAAATTAGTTGAAAAGAATCCGAATTCATTTTTACGGGTTAACAAGGCAGAGTTAGAATTTGATGACAATGTAAATTCATATTCTGAAGAAGTATATCAACGAGGAAAAGATAATTTACAAAGACTTTCGGATTTGGGATTTATGACACGTGATGAAAAACCTTGTTTTTATATATATCAAATTACAATGGATGGGAAAAGTCAGACCGGTTTAGTAGCATTAACATCTGTTAAGGAATATGACAACGGTTTGATTAAAAAACATGAGCATACTAGACCGGAAAAAGTGAACGACCGAGCGAATCATATTGAATTCTTAGGTGCACAGGTTGGACCGGTTTTTTCAACTTATCGGTATGATGAAAATATTCAAAAAATATTTAAGCAAATCACAGCTGAAAATCCAATTATTGATTTTGTCGCTGATGACGGTGTGCGCCATGAATTTTGGGTAGTTTCCAGTGCTTTGGAAATTGAGAATATTATAGCAGCATTTGCGGCATTGCCGCATTTATATATCGCTGACGGGCATCATCGCAGTCAATCGGCATCGGAAGTGTGCAGACGGGCAAAGGAAAAAAATACTAAACATACCGGAGAAGAAAATTATAATTATTTTCTGAATGTAATGTTTCCTGATGAAGAATTGAATATTTTACCTTACAATCGTGTGGTGGTAGATTTAAATGATTTAACTTTGGATACAATAATTGAAATGGCATCTACAAAATTTATAATTATAGAAGTGGAGCAGGAAGTGAACCCAGAACAATTACATACTTTCGGATTGTATTGCAATGGGAAGTGGTTTTATTTGATATCTAGAGCAGGAACATTTAATCCAAATGATCCAACTGGATCGATAGATGCTGCTATATTAGGAAATAATTTTATTGAGCCGATATTGGGCATTAGTGACCCAAAAACTGACAAGCGCATTAATTTTGTTGGTGGAATTCGCGGGACTCAAGAATTGGAAAAACTCGTTGATTCAGGAAAATATAAGATTGCTTTTTCACTTTTTCCAACATCTATAAAACAATTATTAGATGTAGCGGATGCCGGAAAAGTTATGCCGCCAAAATCTACTTGGTTCGAACCAAAATTAAGAAGTGGAATGGTGGTAAATTTGATGGATGATGGTTAATGGGAGATGGATGATGGGGGAAGTAGCAGAGGCAGTAACAGTTTGCGTTTTTGCGACTTTGCATGAAATGAAGAATTTTTAAAAACATTATAAGGAGATTTAACAATGCTAATATTATTATCAGATGCATTTGATTCGGGTCTACCGGATAAATTAAAGAAATTTGGTGAAGTCACCGATGATAAAAGTCGTGTGCCGGAAGCTGAAGTAATTCTTATCCGTAGTAAAACAAAAGTAACTCAAGAATATATTGATTCTGCCACGAATTTGAAATTGGTTATCCGCGGTGGTGTTGGTTTGGACAATGTTGATTTAGTTTATGCTAAGGAAAAGGGAATAACGGTTCATAATACTGCAGCTGCGTCGTCAATTGCGGTGGCGGAATTGGCATTTACTTTGATGATTGCAATTACAAACCATATTACCAAAGCCGATAAATCGATGCACGAAGGAAAGTGGTTAAAGAAAGAAATGAAACGCACAGAATTGTATCAAAAAACACTTGGAATAATCGGAATGGGACGAATTGGAACAGAACTTGCCAAACGTGCAATAGCATTTGGAATGTCGGTAGTCGCATATGATCCGTTTGTGAAATCATCGGATTTTGCGGAAATGATGTCAACAATGAAAGACGTATTTCAAGTATCCGATTATGTTTCATTACATTTACCTTTAACAGATGAAACCAAAGGACTTATTAATTCTGAAACATTGAAAGACTTTAAAAATGGCACCTATCTTATTAATACCGGAAGAGGTAAGACAATAATTGAAGAAGATGTTGTAGAAGCTCTCAAAAGTGGAAAATTGAAAGCATTTGGTAATGATGTTTGGTATTCTGATCCTCCGGAAAATACTGTCCTAAAGGAAGCACCGAATGTTACCATGATGCCTCATTTAGGTGCCTCCACCAATGAGAATTTGCTGAGAATCGGAGATATAATTGAAGAATTGATTGGAGATTATATTAGTTAATAAATCATTTTAAATACAATAATTACAAGGAATTAACAATGACTAAAAGAGTATATAATTTTAATCCCGGACCATCAACGCTACCATTAAATGTATTAAAAAAATTACAAGTGGATTTGCTTAATTTTGAAAATACCGGCATGTCCATTATGGAAATTTCGCATCGGTCTCTAGAGTATGATAAGGTACATAATGATGCAATAGCTTTAACAAAAGAATTAATGGGCTTGGATGATTCATATAAGGTACTATTTGTGGGCGGCGGTGCGTCAACACAATTTGCGTATATTCCGATGAATTTCCTACATAAAGGCAAAGTTGGTGCTTATGTTGATACAGGAACTTGGTCAGCCAAAGCTATTAAAGAAGTAAAAATATTAGGTAAAGAAATTCACCTTGCAGGTTCATCAAAAGATGATGGATATACATTTATTCCGAAACCGGATGAAATACAATTCCCGAAAGATGCTGCATATTTACATATTACAACAAATAATACAATCAAAGGAACGCAATACCATCAATTGCCTGACACCGGGGAAGTACCGTTGATTGCTGACATGTCATCTGATATACTGTCATATCAAATCGATTTTTCGAAATTTTCAATGATTTACGCCGGCGCTCAGAAAAACCTGGGTCCATCCGGTGTTACGATGATTGTGATGAAAGAAAATATGTTGGATAAAATTGAAAATGGATTACCAACAATGATTGATTATCGCACTCATGCGACTAAGAATTCATTGTTCAATACAGCACCGACTTTACCAATTTATATCGTGAAATTGGTATTAGAGTGGATTAAGGATCAGGGTGGATTATCAACGGTTGAAACTATTAACCGTACCAAGAAGGATATTATTTATGGATTGATTGATGAATATCCGGAATATTTCCATGGACCGGTCAGAAAAGATAGTCGCAGTTGGATGAATGTTGTTTTCAGATTACCATCGGAAGATTTGGAACAGAAATTAGTAGCAGAAGCCAAATCAGCCGGTTTTATTGGACTGAAGGGGCATAGAAGTGTTGGTGGCATTCGTGTATCGTTGTATAATGCAATGACACTTGAAGGTGCTGAAAGAGTGGCTGATTTTATGATGAACTTTAAAAAGAATAACTAGTAATAATTTGGGGCAGGAAACTGCCCCAAATTGTTTAAAAATCAACGGTAAAATATGACAGATGAAATAAAACGAACAGCGCTTTTCAGTAAACATGAAGAGTTTGGTGCTAAATTAGTTACTTTTGCAGGATTTGAAATGCCTTTTCAATACGAAGGGATAATTAAAGAGCATCTTGCTGTAAGGTCAACAGCCGGTGTATTTGATGTAAGTCATATGGGTGAGTTCATTGTCAAAGGAAAAAACGCTGAAAATTTTCTGAATTATATTACAATCAATGATGTAAGTAAATTAGACACTAATCAAGCACAGTATTCTGCAATGTGTTATGAAGATGGTGGAATTATTGACGATCTATTAATTTACTGTTATAACGATTATTATATGTTAGTTGTTAATGCTGCTAATGTAGAAAAAGATTTTGATTGGCTGAACGAACATTTATTCGATGAAGTAACACTGGAAAATCGTAGTAATGAAATCAGTTTAATTGCTCTGCAAGGTCCCAAATCACGAGAGATTTTATCAAAAATTTCAGAATCCGATATTAGTGATTTACCTTTTTATTATTTCATAGAAGGAAAAGTCGCAGGTTGCGATGTCACAATTGCCCGTACCGGTTATACCGGTGAATTGGGATTTGAGATTTATGGAAAAAATGACGATATTCCTAAAATATGGGATGCATTATTCAATATCGGTAAACCGTTAGGTTTAGTACCGATCGGACTTGCCGCCCGCGATACGTTGCGGATGGAAATGAAATTTTGTTTGTATGGCAATGACATTGATAAAACTACCCATCCCTACGAAGCCGGATTGGGTTGGATTACAAAAGTAGAAAAAGGGGATTTTATCGGACGTGAAGCGATTATTAAACGCAAAGAAAATATGACGCGCAGATTGGCTTGTATAGAAATGCTTGATAAAGCAATACCGCGGCAGGGATACGAAATATTTATCGATGAAGAAAAAACAGGATATTTTACAAGCGGTGGTCAATCACCATCATTGCAAAAAGGAATCGGATTAGCTTATATTAATCGTCCGCATACGAAATCGGGAACCGAAATTGAAGTTGAAATACGGGGTAAACGTAAACGAGCAGTCATTGTTAAACCGCCGTTTTATAAGGATGGATCATCTCTCAGCTAAATTATTTCAGTATTGATAGAATATAAATTATGAAAGATAAAAGAATCGAAATAATAGGCATATTATTAATAGCGGTTTCAGTATTTATATTAATTAGCTTAATAGGTTATAGTCCATTTGAAGAACCAAAAATTTCACCGAACGTTCAAATTCAAAATCCAATGGGAATACTTGGGGTTTATGTATCTCATTTCTTTATAAAAATTGCTATTGGCTACATTTCAATTTTATTATCTGTTTTAGGCATATTTTGGGGATGGCGGTTATTTGGAAAGAAGAAAACCAGGAAATTGGCAAGGACAACATTATTCATTTTATTGGGTGTTTTTTTATTTTCGGTAAGTTTGGGATTATTTGGGATAATTAATACTAAGGAATCAGTTCATTCCTATTTGACTGCCGGTTTGACAGGAAATGTTGTTGCAAGATTCTTTGTGGATTTTTTAGGCAAGATTGGCGCGTCGGTTGTTGTATTGACAGCATGGCTGATATTAGTTCGGGGATATTTTTCTTGGAACTATTATGATGCCTTTAACAATATAATTGGCAATCGATATAAAACTTGGAAAAAGAGACGAAAAGCAAAAAGAGAAAAGGAAAAACATACTAAAAAGTTGCTCACTAAAATAGAAGAGCGAACAAAAAAAGAAGAAGCAGCTCAGGAGCAGGATTTGTTACAAAAATCTCTTGAGGCTGAATCGTCAGAAATACAAAAACCTAAACAAGAGTCATTTTTATCTAAATTTAAATTAAGAGATAAACCCAAGGAAACGATTCAAGTAACTAAACCGGAAACTACTTTATCCGATGTATTAAGTGAAATTCCGGAACCGATATTATTTAATGAAGAAAAAATTGAGGTTGGTGAAATTGTCCATGAAAAAGAAGTGAAGCTTGATGATCAAGAATATAGGAAAGCACCTCGTAAAGAATATCAGTTACCTTACACTGATTTATTAATTGATCCAAAGGTAAAAGATTATTCAATCAGTAAAACAGAATTATTGGAACGCGCTGATTTTCTAACACAATCTTTGGCAACTTTTGGCGTGGAAGGAAAAGTGGTTAATGTTTCACCGGGACCTGTTATAACTCTTTTTGAAGTTGAGCCGGCAGAAGGTGTTAGAGTAAATAAGTTTGTTCAATTATCGGATGATTTAGCAAGAGTAATGGAGGCAAGCAGAGTTCGAGTAATTGCACCAATACCTGGCAAATCATCTGTGGGAATAGAAATTCCAAATCAGAATCCCGAAACAGTCCATTTTAAGTCAGCTGTGAATTCTGAGAAGTTTGCAAATAGTAAATCAAAATTAAGTTTGGCAATCGGTAAAACTACTACCGGTGAAATTGAAACTTTAGATTTAGCTACAATGCCTCATCTGCTAATTGCCGGTACAACCGGATCGGGGAAATCGGTTTGTTTGAATATTATTATTTGCAGCATATTATATCGGGCAAAACCCGATGAAGTAAAATTCTTGATTATTGATCCTAAGAAGGTTGAAATGACGCTTTATAAGGCATTAGAAGGTTATCATTTGCTCGGTACTGAAGATTTCGATGAATCAATTGTTACCACAACCGATAACGCTATCCTTGCATTACGTGCATTGGAAAAGGAAATGGATCGGCGTTACGATGTTTTGGCTGATGCAGTGGTAAGGAATATCGGCGAATACAATAAAAAGATGGAAAAAGATAGCAAACCGATTATGCCCTATCTTGTTTTAATAGTAGATGAATTAGCTGATCTTATGATGTTAAGTGCCAAGGATGTTGAAATTCCTGTTGCTCGTTTAGCACAATTATCTAGATCAGTCGGAATCCATTTAGTAATTGCGACACAAAGACCATCGGTTGATGTAATAACAGGTGTGATAAAAGCTAATTTCCCTGCACGTATAGCATTTCAAGTTGCTACAAAAATAGATTCACGTACAATTCTCGACACCATGGGCGCTGAAAAATTGATTGGCCGTGGTGATATGTTATTTCTGCGGCCCGGCTCGTCGGAACCTATGCGACTGCATGGCGGATTTATTACAATTGAAGAAATTGAATCAATCATGAATCATATTTCAGCTCAACCAAAAACCGATGAGTTAAAATTAGCCGGAGTTCGTGAAACGGCAAGTACAGATTTTACAGTTGATGAAGGATCATCCGATGAATTATTTAAAGAAGCGGTTGAATTAGTAATAACTCATCAACAAGGATCAATTTCACTGTTGCAAAGGAGATTAAGGGTTGGATATGCCAGGGCTGCTCGTTTAATAGACCAAATGGAACAAGCAGGAATTGTTGGCCCGTTCACAGGGAGTAAAGCAAGGGAAGTATTAGTTGATGAATCCTATTTACAAATCATTGAATAAATTATTGTTAATAACTTGCTTGGTTTCTGTCGGATTTTCCGATAATAATTCCACTTTGCTTGATTCAGTGTCAATGGCTTTGCATAAAGAAGGTGGAATACTAATAGATGCAACTATTGAGCAAATCCAACTCGATAATGAATGGACTGATTATGTAACAGTTGAGATCGTTGATTCGAACAAATTTATTTTTATTGCAACGGAACAAATTATCAAAGTTGATTCAGATACAATTTATACATTTACTCCAAATACAAATCAGTTGGTGATAGATCATTATTTTCGAAATGAATTTAATATGTTAAGTTTACTTTCCGGCAATTTAAATCAGATAAAAGTGGGGGATATTCAGAAACGTTTAAGAGATACAATAATTAACTTTACTATTCCACAAATAGAATCTCGCGGAAAAATTTGGATTAATTCAAAAACATATTACCCTATAAGAATGATATTAGAAGATGATTTAGACAATCATACAACAATTACGATTGATTCTATAAAACCGTTAGATTTTCAAAATCAATATCGTGATTACAATAGCGATGGGTGGGAGATAATCGATCTTCGTGAATAAAGTTATTAAATTTTCGATAGGATTATTTTTTAGCGGTGTGGGTTTAGTTTACGCATTCCGACAATTTAATTGGACTGAGTTTATTAATTTGTTGCAGGGCGTCAATTATTGGTATATGTTTGGAGCTGTTGCGTTGCAATTAGCAGCAGTATGGGTTAGAGCATTGCGATGGAAATGGTTATTAGCTCCAATTAAAAACATACCCACTAAACTTCTTTTTGATGCAACAATGATCGGCTATTTTGGTAATAATGTTTTACCTTTACGAATGGGTGAGTTATTACGCGCTTATGTTGTGTCAAATAATAGTTCAATTTCCACCTCTAAGGTGATTGGTACATTGATTGTGGATAGAATACTAGATTTTTTAGCAGTAATGATTTTAGCAATTTTATTTTTATTCTTTTCAGATTTAATAACTATACCAAGATGGATAGTAATCTTTTCTATTATTTTAATTTTAGGACTATTTATAACCGTACTTATAATTGGTAATAAAAATCCAGATTGGAACAGTATAAAAAGACGATTGAAAATTTTTCAATCAAATGTAGGCTCCAAAATATATGATATTATTACAAATATTATTTCCGGATTATCAGTATTAAACAAAGCCTCTAACAAAATTGGCATTTATGGATTTATTGTTTTATTATGGACAATGTACTATATTTCATTTTTATTAATTATTAAAGGAGTCAATTTAGAACTGAGTATAATGAATGCTGGTATATTATATGTTTTATTAACATTGTCAATCTCAATTCCGGCTGCTCCCGGATATATTGGTACATATCATGCAACATGTGTGGCAGTTCTAATAAATATTTATAATATTAGCCTAAATGCCAGTCAAGCTTTTGCTGTATTATCACATGCGGTGATTTTTGTACCGTTTGTAACTATCGGCGCAATCTTTTTTTTAAAAAATTCTCTGAAATTTTCAAAACTAAAATCAATTGAGACAATTAAATTATGATAAAATATGATGCAATATTTCTTGATCGTGATGGAACATTAAATTTTGATCCGGGATTCGTGCAGAATGTTGATCAATTCAAATTCTATGATTTTGCAATTCCGGCATTAAAGATTTTGTCAGAACATGGAAATAAGTTTTGTATTATAAGTAATCAATCAGGAGTGGGTAGGGGTTTGATCGATATTAACGATTTACGGGATATCAATAGTTTTATACGCAGAGAATTTATTGTTAATCAAATAAATCTATTAGAAATATATGTTTGTACAGATCATCCCAATAAATCAACAAATCGGCGTAAGCCTGGTACAGGTATGTTTTTAGATGCTGCTGATGATTATGACATCGAATTAAACAGATGTCTAATGATCGGTGATTCCGAAAGGGACTTAATTCCGGCACATACACTTGGTATGGATACAATGTTAGTATTAACCGGTAATGGTCATTTAACTTTAGATACTATTGCTCCTTCAAATAAACCAACCTTTGTTGCCGAAAATATTTTAGAAGGTGCAAAAATGCTAGTTAAGAAATTTATATGATAAAAAAAATAGGAATATTAACAGGTGGTGAATCATCCGAACGAAAAATATCGTTAAAATCTTGCATAGCAATTGAAAAAGCATGTAACGAACTAGGTTATACTACCAAGCGAATTATTATTGACGGTAATGCACAAAAAATAATTCCCGAATTAATAGGAGTTGATTATGTTTTCATCGCCTTGCACGGCGGTAAAGGTGAAAATGGAGTAATCCAAGGGTTGCTTGATTCACTTAATATTCTATATAATGGTTCGGGTGTGCTAGCATCATCGCTTGGAATGGAAAAATCTCTTACGAAACAATTGGTGAGGAGTTATGGAATTCAGATACCTGATTGGAAAGTAATTACCGATATTAATGATGGGAAAAACTACATCCCTAATGAATTCCCAATCGTAGTTAAACCGTCAGCAGACGGGAGTACAATGGGATTATCATTCGTAAGAAAGCCATCAGAAATAGCAGAAGCCGTTGAGCTTGCCGATAAGTATAATGGTGATATTATGATCGAAAATTATATTGAAGGCCGGGAGCTCACCGTTACTATAATTGGACAGCAAGTATTGCCGATTGTGGAAATAATCCCAAAACATAAATTTTATGATTATGAATGTAAATATGAGAAGGGAATGAGTGAATATATTTGTCCGGCGGAATTATCTAAAGAACTAACAAACAAAATTAAAAATATCGCTTTAAACATTTTTAATATATTACAATGCAGTGGATATGCACGTGCTGATTTTATTTTGGATAAAAACAATAATCCGTGGTTTTTAGAAATTAATACACTACCGGGGATGACAACCACGAGTCTTGTACCAAAATCGGCGATGGCAGCCGGTATTTCATTTAATAACTTAGTACAAATGATTATTAACGAATCTCTGAAAAAATGAAACAGTGGATTGCAGTATATACCAAACCTCGTCATGAGAAAACGGTTTTAAATCAATTTGAAGAAAAAGGAATTGAATCATACCTTCCGTTGGTTCGTCAAAAACATCGTTGGAGCGATAGGATGAAATGGGTAGAAACCCCAATTTTTAAAAGCTACATTTTCGCCTGTGTCGAATTAAAAGATAATCTAAATGTATTACAAACACAAGGCGTTCATCATATTATAAAATTCCAAAACAAAATTGCTGTAATTCCTGAAATCCAAATAGCTAATTTGCGAAAAATGATTGAGGGGGGATTTGATCCATATCCTTCAGACTATTTTGTAATAGGGGATGAAGTTGAAGTAGTTGGTGGACCTCTTAGAGGTATGCAAGGCATTGTTTCACGAAGTGACACGCCCGATAAATTGATAATAAAAATTGATGCAATTCAGCATGCAGTAGCAGTTCAAATTGAAAGTAAATATTTAAAATCGATTAAAGCAAATTATGTTAATTAAGTTTTACAACACACTTACTAAGCAAAAAGACAAATTTAAGCCAATTACTAGTGGTGAAGTAAAATTATATACTTGCGGTCCAACTGTTTATGATACAGCGCACATCGGAAATTTCCGAACCTTTTTATTTGAAGATTTGCTAAAAAGATATTTACTGCTAAAAGGTTATAAAGTTACTCATGTAATGAATATAACAGATGTTGATGACAAAACTATTTTACGCTGTAATAGTGACAATATTTCAATTCACGATCTTACTGAAAAGTATATTAAGTTGTTTTTTAATGATTTACAGACATTAAAAATAATTCCTGCCGATTATTTTCCAAAAGCTACCGAACACGTTCCTGAAATGATTGATATGATAAAAAAGCTCATAGACAATGGGTATGCTTATAAATCAAATGATAATTCGATATATTTTAATATTGAAAAATTTGACAAGTATGGTAAATTAGCTAATATAAATATTGCTGAGCAGAAGAAGGCTCAACGAATTGCTACTGATGATTATTCAAAAGATAGTCCGCAGGATTTTGTATTATGGAAAGCATGGAAAAAAGAAGACGGAAAGGTTTTTTGGGAATCACCTTGGGGCAAGGGCAGACCTGGATGGCATATCGAATGCTCTGCAATGTCTAACAAATATTTAGGTGATAATTTTGATATTCATTGTGGGGGCGTTGATAATATATTTCCTCATCATGAAAATGAAATTGCTCAATCAGAGTGTGCTAATAATAAGCCGTTTGTCAATTATTGGATGCATAGCGAACATCTTTTAGTTGATGGTGGAAAGATGAGTAAATCTGCTGGTAATTTTTATAAGATTTCCGATTTAATTGATATGGGTTTTACACCGGAAGCATTGCGTTATTTGCTATTGAGTGGACACTATCGAACAAATATCAACTTTTCAGTTGATAAAAAACATGAAGCATTAAAAGTTGTCCAACGGATAAATGATTTTTATGAACGGTTATTAGATTTATCCGCAAAATGCGATAAAACCGGCGCACTTCCCGAAGCATATAATTTATTCGAAAATGCATTAGCTGACGATCTTAATACACCTGAAGCATTAGCAGTATTTTTTGAATGGTTAAGAAAAACTAATGCACAGATTGATGACAATTCTTTAAAAGACAAAGATATAATCTCGGCAATTAATTTTATTGAAAAATTCAATTCTGTATTTGATCTAATAGCTAAAAAATCCGATGTTCCTTCCAAAATAACAGATTTGGTGAAAAAACGTGAAGAAGCACGAAAAGTGAAAGATTGGGCTAAAGCGGATTTAATTCGCGATCAAATACTGGAAATGGGTTGGATTATCGAAGATGCAGCGGATGGATTTAAAATAAAACCCATATTAGAAAAGTAAAATATTTTAAATCCCAGTAGATTCCTCTTCATCCATTATTTCTGTCGGAAATTTAGCAATAATTCCTTCTCCGGTATTCCCATTAATATTGATTACAAGTGGTTGATTTACCCTAAACCAAGTAGTGTATTCCATCTTTTCGTGGATTGGTAAATTTGTAATATTCTTATGATTAAAGCAGTCCTCTTTTCCTTTATGATTGATTGTAAAATAGCTAATTCTCATACCGGCAATATTCTGAAAAAAGTGCGTTCCAAAAGATGGATCGATTGGCAATTTTTCCATACCAACTTCTACGATTGCCGCTGTATTTGAAATTTGATTCCATTCAACCGGTATTCCAAGCCATTCATCGGCAGTGCCCCAACGACCAGGTCCAATTAATAAATAAGGATTATTCTTTCCAAGTTTTTTATTGAATGTCTCCACTTCTTCTGCAATAATTCGCGTTTTTGTGATATTAAAATTTTCGATGTCTACATAAATTATATCTTTTATATCATTAGTAGTGCCGTTTCCGAGAGATATCGAGCTCTTGCATAATAGATCATCCTTCATATAATTTATTTGCTCATAGAATTGGTGGCTTCCGCTTACTAACATTGGTCTGATTTGTAGTAGGTAGAATTCTGCTTTATTTTTTTTACGATCTAAGTTTATGGAAAATTCAATTTCGACTGGATTTCCTAAAGCATTTCTCCCTATTTCCAATAATTCAATCAAAATGTCTGTAAGTGGGAATTGTTTCCACTTTAATATCTGTGCAAATGTGATAACTCGTGTTCCGGTATAATGTAGTGAATCTCGTACAATATTGTCGTCTGCGGAAACTACGCTTCCTGCCCAAAATAATTGGTTATCTTTTTCTGCTATATTTAATTGGCAAGTAATAAGATTATCATATTCACCCTTGCTGAGTAAATTAGGATTGGGAGCTAAATCTAATGCATAAAATTTATTTTGTGAAGATTTGATGGTTTCAGTAACCGAAAAATATTGTGGCAGAATATTTGGAAATCTAGGGCTAAACCGTAACGCTTTTTCTCCTTCCATGACTCCTTTTCCTAACCCGAGTGAAATAGTGGCTACGCCTTCTTCACGTTCCATATAAGAAACCGGATAGAAATTGATATTTCGAGCAATACCGCTTATTGTAGGATAGTATCTATTGCCAAATTTTTGGCCGATCATCTCCATTATTATGATCGCCATTTTCTCTTCTTCAATAAGATAAGAAGAGTTCTCAACAAGTGCTTTAGGATCGACAAAAAAGGTTGAAGCATATATTCTAATAATAGCTTCACATAACTGATTTAATCTCCGTTTTCTATTACTAGAAGAATTAGGCAACATAAATGTAGAGTATAATCCTGCTAATGGCTGAAATTGTGAATCTTCTAATAAACTGGAAGATCGGACGGCTAAGGGAAATTTGATGTGTCTTAGATATTTATCAAGTGTGCTGACTAATTCAGGTGATAATGATTTTGATAAAAATAGCTCAGTAACATCAATATTGCTATCCAAAGCAATCGCTTTTTCTAACAAGTCATTATTATTAATAAATTTATCGAATTCTTTTGTTCCAATTACAACTGCTTTTGGTATTTTAATTTTAACATTTGGGATTTTATTATTAATCTCGGTATCCGCAATTATACGATTCATGAACAATAGTCCTCGGGCTTTCCCTCCAAGTGAACCTTTGCTTATTCTTAAAAAAGGAATATTGTGTTTTAATCTGTTTATTGAAAAATCAATAATATGTTTATCTTCATGAACATTTAAGACAGTTTCTACTGATTTAATTAGATAATTTCTTAATTTCTCTGTATCTTTAAAATCCTCAACTGAGACCGGTCGTATGATCGAAGCTAATGTGAATTCACCTCGATTGGCTAACCAGTTTGAAAAATGATTAAATTTGGAATGAAACAATAATGATTCTTGAGGAAGCGTATGTAAAATATTGTGAAGCGATTGAATGTCGCTTGCTCTAGCTAATTCTTTGCCCTTTTTATTGCGAAAGATAAAATCACCAAAACCAAAATTACCTAACATAAATTTCCGTAAATCTTTCAATAATGTTTGAGAATGTTTGTAAAGAAAATCTGCGTTAACTGCTTTAGCTTTCTGAGCACTTTCTAAATTGGAAGATTGAATTACAACAGGAATGTAGGGTTCATTTTTTCGTACATAATTGGTAAACTGAATACCGGCAGTGTTATCAATTTTGCCATTCTTTGGAAATCGGACATCCGAAATTATTCCAAGTGTATTATCTCGATACAGATTAAAATAATTCTCAGCTTCTTCAAAGGTACTTACTAATAATACTTTAGTTCGTCCGCGTAAATGAATAAGTCTACTGGTAGCATCTAAACTCTTATCGACAAGTTTTTGAGTATGAAACATTATTTCTTTGTATAAAAGTGGTAAAATCATAGAATAATAACGTGGATTATCTTCAATAAATATTATCGTACGAACGCCACCACGTATGATGTCACGTTTAGAATTATTTTTATCTTCTATGTACTTCATCATTGCCGGAAATACATTAGGATTACCCATCCATATAAACACTTTGTCAATATTTTTATGGAGTGTATCAATTGGTATTTCTTCAATTTCATATTCATCAAAGATCAGCAATATTATGGGTTTATCGGGATATAATTTTTTAATCTTTGAACATAATCGAATTGAATCCATATCTGCCAAACGTAACATAACAATTATAACATCGAAATCGCGTTTGGTCATCAAGTCTAATGCAGATTCACCTGTTTCAACCCGCCACAAGCGAGGCGATTGATAAAAGTTCATTGCTAAATATTCATTAAGTATTTGTTCGGTAAGTCGCCCGTCTTCCTCCAAGATAAAAGCATCGTATGGACTAGCAACAAGTAGTATCTCATGCACGCGATATAACATCAAGTCTTGCAGTTCAAGATGTTTTGATTTGCTATTTGACCTTTTTATCATAGTGTGAATTTAATATTATTATTAATAAAACGCGTTTTTATTGTTAATTATACAGTTGTAAAAAATACTTTTTGTCGTTTAATTTTGATATTAACTAGTATGTACATTATATTAAAATGAGACAAGTAATACAATCAGTTTTCAGAGAAATTAAGGATATTGTATATCCGAATAATTGTGTTATTTGTAATAAGTATGTGGAAGATAGTCGAAACTGCCTTTGCAAACGGTGTTTATCTAAGTTTGAACCTACTTGGTTAGAATATTGGATAGATAAATTAAGATTTTCTGATGGAATTGATGAAGTCTATTCTGCGTGGTATGCCACCGGTTCTATTAATGATATAGTTCACAATATAAAATATCATAATCAACCGAGATTGGGTGAAGAATTGGGTCGGAGAATGGCAAATGAAATTCCAATTGATGAATTAGGGGAAATAGATTTAATTACAGCAGTACCGTTAAATTCAGTAAGAAATAGAGAACGTGGTTATAATCAATCTGAATGGATTTGTAAGGGATTAGCTAATGTTTTGAATGTTCCATATCAAACTAATTTGGTAAAAAGAGTAAAGTATACTAATACCCAAACTGATTTGTCAGCCAATGAACGTAAGCAAAATATGGAAAATGCATTTATTTCAACAAAATCAATTGATTCACTTTCTATCGCAATTATCGATGATGTTATTACAACCGGTGCAACGTTATCAGCCTGTGCAGTTGTACTGAAAAATTGTGGTGCGAGTAAAATAACAGGTGTTTCTTGTTGTACCCCACAGTTTGGATATTAAAAAGGAGATATTTCGTTGTTAAAAACAATAAGTAATTTTGATTTAAAAGGTAAAAGAATTCTTATTCGAGTTGATTTTAATGTACCTTTATCTAATGGTTTAGTAACTGATGATTTTCGCATTCGTATGGCACTACCAACTATAAATCATTGTTTGGAATCCGGAGCATCAGTGGTATTAATGTCACATTTAGGTCGACCTAAAGGACAAATTGTTCCCGATCTGAGTTTAATTTCAGTTGGCGAAAAATTGGCAGAATTAATCGAACTGCCAATAAAATTTTCAGATGATTGCATTTCGGAGGACGCCAGGGATGTTTCATTAGGACTACGCCCTGGAGAAATTCATCTTCTTGAAAATCTTCGATATCATAACGAAGAAACTGATAACGATCCACGATTTAGTGAATTACTTGCTAAACATGGTGAAATATTTATTAATGATGCTTTTGGAACTGCACATCGTCCTCATGCCTCAAACGTTGGCGTTTCAAGATATTTTTTGCATAAAGGAATTGGTTTCTTATTTGAAAAAGAACTCCAATATTTAGGTACTGTTATTAAAAAACCTAAACGACCTATGACATTAGTTTTAGGTGGAGCTAAAATTGGTACAAAACTAAAATTAATTAATAAATTTATCGATGAAGCTGATGCTATAATTATTGGCGGTGGAATGGCATTTACATTTTTAAAAGCCAAAGGGATTAATGTGGGTGGTTCCTTGGTTGATGAATCAATGCTGAAAACCGCATCTGAAATTATTGAAAAAAGTCGAAAAGTAAATAAGAGGTTACATTTTCCTGTTGATGTAGTTGCAGCAAAAAGTATTGATGATATAAAATCAATAAAAGAGTTAAAAATTGATAAAATCCCAAATACCATGTCAGGTTTTGATATAGGTCCTGCAACTATTGAAAGATATTCTAAGTTATTATTATCGTCTAAAACGATTATTTGGAATGGACCAATGGGAGTGTTTGAAAAACCTGAATTTGATAATGGAACGTTAAAAATTGCTGAAATTATGACAAAAGCTAAGGAAGAAGGAAGTGTTGTAATAGTTGGTGGCGGTGATACAGCTGCTGCTGTAAAATCATATAATTTAACTGACGAAATGTCGCATGTTTCAACCGGTGGAGGAGCCTCTCTGGAATTACTTTCTGGAAATAGATTGCCCTCTGTTGAAGCGTTGGAAGGATAAATGAAAAAACACGCAATAGTAGCTGGTAATTGGAAAATGTACAAAACGCCTACTGAAGGATACGCTTTCGTAAAAGATTTTGTGAATTTGATGTTGAATATGGAAGATATGGAAGTTATATTTTGCCCGCCTTTTTCGGCGTTATTTAACATTGATGTTGTACTCAAAGAAACGCCTTATAAATTAGGTGCGCAAAATTGCCATTGGGAAAAAGAAGGTGCTTTCACGGGAGAAGTTTCAGTAAGTATGTTGGAAAGTTGTGGTGTTGACTATGTTATTGTAGGTCATTCTGAACGTCGATATATATTTAATGAAACTAATGAATGGATTAACAAAAAGGTGAAAGCAGTCTTAAATGGCGGTTTAAAACCGATTTTATGTATTGGTGAAACATTAGACCAACGGAAAAGCAATGAAACCAAGGACGTTCTTTTTTATCAATTAAAAGAGGGTTTAAACGGGGTGGAAAAACTGGTTGATGTTGTTATCGCATATGAACCGGTATGGGCGATTGGAACAGGAGAAACTGCCACTACGGAACAAGTAAGTGAAGCGCATAGATGGGTACGTGATATTCTATCGGATTTATATTCGCAAGATATTGCTAACATTACATCAATTTTATATGGTGGTTCAGTGAAACCTGAAAATGCCGGAGAATTATTTGAAATAAAGGATGTAAACGGATTTCTGATTGGTGGTGCAAGTTTAAAAATTGATCCGTTTAAAGAAATAATTTTAACAGTTAATAAAAAATTAAAAGGTTAGATGTGCAAACATTTTTAATAATTATACATACAATTATTAGTGTATTACTGGTTGCAGTTATATTGATGCAAGCCAGCCAAGGTGGTGGTCTATCTGGAACTTTTGGCAGTAGTACTACCAGTGCACTTTTAGGCGGACGAGGAGCCGGTACATTTTTAAGCAAACTTACTACTTATTTGGCGGTTATATTTTTGGGTTTAGCGGTAGTAATTAGTTTAATTAGTTTACCTTCTTCTGTAGAACCTGATTCTATTTTGAAACAAGAAGCAGAAAATCAAAGTATAATCCCAGGAGCCGACTTGTCGCTACCGACTTCGGTACCGATAGATGATGGTGGTGTTGAATAAAATTGCCGAAGTGGTGGAACTGGTAGACACGCTATCTTGAGGGGGTAGTCTCCTATGGAGGTGCGGGTTCGAGTCCCGCCTTCGGCACAAAATTTGAACAAATGAGAGGTTGATAAATGAAGACAACTAAATTGCTACTTATGTTAGTTTTACTTATGGGTCTATCTTTTGCGGATGATTTAGTACCCGATGATTTTTACACAAATGGACTTGAATCACTGAAATTAAGTGAATGGGATTCTGCAGATAGTCTATTTAAAGCAGCGTTAAGTTTAGATGCTGATTTCGCACCTGCGATGATCCAATTAGCTAAAATAAGTGTTAGAAATGGCGATATGAATCAAACAAAAGATTATTTACGTCAAGCGATTGAAGCTGATCCGGAAAATCAAGAATATCGTGAAGAATATGATAATTTGAATGAAATTAATAAATTTATGTCTCAAGGTGCACGCGAACTTGATGCAGGAGAATATGAAAATGCTATCGCATCATATTCAAAAGTCTATGAAAAATACCCCTATATGACGGAAGCAATTTATAGCTTAGGTGTCGTAAAAATGCGTCAAGGTGATTTTGACGTGGCTATAGATTATTTTAAAAAAGCTTTAGTAGTTAATGAAAACCATGAAAAAACTCTAAAAGCTTTGAAAAGCGTTGCCGGTAATTTGTTTAATGAGGGTAACAATTATTATCGCCGCCGCGACTATAATAATGCCTTAGACTACTATAAAAAAGTTGTAGCCATTGATAATTCATTTTATCAAGCTTATTATCAATTAGGAGTTGTAGAAACACGACTAAAAAATAATCGTGGTGCAATTAAAGCTTATTCAAATGCTGTTGTAGCAAAATCGAATTTTTATCAAGGTTGGTATGGATTAGGTATATCTAAAAGATCGAACGGAGACAATCAAGGAGCTTTAAAAGCTTTCCAAAAAGCAATCGATATCAATCCTGGTTATGCAAAAGCTTATTGTGCGATGGGAGATATTTACTATAAAACAAGTAAATTTGATAAAGCAAAATCCTTTTGTCAACAAGCTATTCAAGCTGATGGTTCATATGCAAAACCATATATTACACTAGCCACTATCAATATTGATAATAAAGAGTACGATCAAGCTTTGGTCAATTTAGAGGTAGCCACAGGGCTTAATCGAAAAGATTCTAAAGCGTGGTTAAAAATTGCACAAGTTCATAATATTTTAGGAAATTGTGAAGATGCTAAACGTGCCGCAAGAAAATCACTTGATTTAAGTGGTAAATCCGGCGGTGCATGGTTGGAATTAGGTATTGCTGAATACTGTGGTGGAGGGGGCAATAAAACAGCAGCTCTAAATGCTTTGGAAAAAGCTCGCGGAGATCGTACTTGGAAAACTTATGCTGAGTATGAAATGGATAAAATCAGAAACCCACATAGGTATCAGAACTAATTTTCAAAATTAAATATTGATTATTAAATTATGATCAAGGCAGTAATATTTGACCTTGATAACACACTCCTTGACTTCAAAAAAATGAAGGAACATGGAGTTTATGCAGCTATCAGAGCAATGATTGAAGCTGGTCTTGATTGTGATGAAGAAGAAGCATTCAATTTCATTTTTGAGGTTTATCATCGTAAAGGTTGGGAATATCAACTAATATTTGATGATTTTATAAAATATAAAACCGGTGAAATCAGTAATAAATTGCTGGCTACTGCCATAGTCGCATACCGGCGAGCTAAAGAAGCATCACTCTTAGTTTATCCAAATGTTCGTCAAACTTTAATACACTTAATTAAACATGGAATAAAGATTGCTGTAGTCTCAGATGCTCCCAGCAGGGAGGCGTGGATGAGGATTTACTACCTTAATCTACACCATGTTTTTGATGTTGTATTAACATTCGATGATACAAAGGAGTATAAACCGTCTCCGGTACCATTTAAAATGGCATTAAAACAACTTAATATTAATCCAGATGAAGCATTAATGGTAGGAGATTGGCCTGAAAGGGATGTAGTTGGAGCGAGTCAAGTTGGAATTAAAACAGTATTTGCGCGTTACGGAGATACCTCCGATATTAAAAACTCCGGCGCTGATTGGGAAGTTGATGATATTTATAAAGTTGTACATATTGTCGATGAGCTAAATGGTGTCTGATGTTTTCATTGGAACGGATATTGTATCTATTCCAAGATTAAAAAAAACGATTAATTCTTCATCAGGTGATAAATTTATAAATCGCATTTTCACCAAAAATGAAATCGACTATTGCAGCGATAAAGTTAATTCAATTATACATTTTGCCGGACGTTTCGCTGCTAAGGAGGCAATAACAAAAGCATTATTGTCTTCGGAAATAATTGAATCAATTAGCATGAGATCAATTGAAATAATTTCAGGGAAAAATCGGAAACCGGAAGTAAATTTAACTATAAGTAGCAAGTTACAATTACAATGCAAAGTATCAATTTCACATACTGACGAATATGCTATTGCCTTTGCTTTGTTAGAAATAGTATAATGAAATTATTAACTAAAGAGCAAGCTCGGGAGCTTGATAGGATTGCCATAAAACAAATGGGAATTCCTGGGATTGATTTAATGGGGAAAGCGGGTTCTGCTGTCGCCGAGTATGCACAAAATATGATTGCAGGAATTCATACTCCAAAAGTAGCGATAATCTGCGGTAAGGGTAATAATGCGGGTGACGGATATAAAGCAGCATTAGAATTAAAAAAAGTCGGGGTAAACCCACAAATATTTATCCTACTTGATAAAGAAGATATCACAGGTGACTCATTATTTTTTTATGAAAAGTGTGTAAAGGAAAATATTGCGCTAACGCACTTAATTGAACTACCAAAACAAAAGTATGATTTAATTATTGATGCGTTACTTGGTACTGGTTTCAAAGGCGAACTTCGCGCTCCTATTTTAGATTTTACAAAATGGATAAATAATGAAAAATCATTGGTTCTATCAATAGATATTCCTTCAGGAGTTAATTCAAATAGTGGAAATATCGCTGAAAATGCGATTATCGCTGATGCAACCGTTACAATGGGTATGACAAAAGTAGGAATGACATTAGAACCTGGTAAATCGCATTGTGGCGAAGTCATTCCTGTGGATATCGGTTTTCCGGATATTTATAATGAATTACAAGGCATGAAGTATAGAATGGTAGATGAGGATTTAGCCTACAAATACTTAAAAGCACCTGATGTAAATACACATAAACATCGTCAGGGGAAAGTATTGGTTATCGCCGGTTCGCGCGGTATGACCGGTGCTGCAATTTTAGCATCACTTGGAGCTGTGCATAGCGGAGCAGGTTTAGTGACTACTTGTGCCCCTAAATCACTTAATAATATTTATGAAACAAATATTATAGAAGGTCTCACGGTAAGTTGTCAAGATGATGGCAAAGGATATTTTACCGTAAAAAATTATGATGAAATCGAAAAATATTTTGATTGGGCAGATGTTTTGCTCATTGGTTCGGGTTTAGGGCAGAATGAATTAACAAAAGAATTGGTTAAAGAAATAGTAACGAATTATGATAAACCATTAGTTATTGATGCTGATGGATTAAGTTGTTTTGCAGGAAATATTGAATTATTTAACAAAATAAAAAATGATTTTATTATCACTCCTCATTATGGTGAGTTGGCAAGGTTAATTAATACAAATACCTCTGTAATTATTAATAATATAATCGAATATTTACAAAAGTTTATGGATGAGTTTAACGGGACATTAGTTGCTAAAAATGCGCCAACATTAATTGTTCATGGAAATGAAGTAATTGTTAATTCAACAGGAAATCAAGGCTTGGCAACCGGTGGTACAGGAGATGTATTAGCAGGTGTAATCGCTAGTTTCGTAGCTCAGGGTATCCCAGCTTGTACAGCAGCTGAATTAGGTGTATTTATTCACGGTAAGGCAGCAGATAATGTTGCTGAGCGAAAAGGATATCGAGGGCTGATTGCCTCGGATTTATTAGAGACTTTACCACAGGCTATTATGACCTATGAGTAAAAAAACATTTCAAATTATATTAACATTATATCTTTTTGTGATATTGGTCTTATCTACAATCCCGGGTGGAGTACTGCCAAAGATTGATATTTTTTCATTTGATAAATTGTTACACATTATTGAATATTTCATTTTGGCATTTTTAGCGATTAATTCAATAAAGATACCTTCAACTAAAATAATAATTTTGATTATAATTATCGGAATTGCCTATGGCGGATTTAATGAAATATGGCAAGGATTCGTTGCTGACAGATTCGCAAGTATTTATGATGCAATTGCGAATGGAATTGGGATGGTTATTGGTAGTATTGTATCTGTAAAATATTTATTATTGACGCATGATTGAAAAAATATACATCAAAGATTTTGCAATTGTGGATGAAATGGAGATTTCATTTAAAGAAGGTTTAACCATTATTACTGGTGAAACAGGATCGGGGAAATCAATATTATTACAAGCATTAAATGTTTCGTTAGGTAGTAAAACATCCAAAACGATGGTTAGGAGTAATGCTGAAAGAGCGGTTGTTGAAACAAAACTTAATTCAACTGCATATCGTCGCGTATTAAGTAAAAGCGGTAGAACAAAATCATATTTAAATGACGAACCGTTTTCCGAAAACGATTATCGTTTAGCTTGCGCTTCATTAGTGGATTTTCATGGTCAACATGAGCAACAATATATAATGAATGATTCTTCACACATTGATTATCTTGATGCATTTTGCGAAATAAATATGACCGTCGAAAACTGTATTAGATTATTTAACTCGATAAAGAAAAATACAAAAATATTATCCGAGTTATCAGAAAAAAAACAAATTTCAGAGAAACATCAGGAATTATTTTCTTTTCAGTTAAATGAAATTTCTGCCATTAATCCGCTACCAGATGAAGATATTAAGTTAGAAGAAGAATTACAAACTTTAAAACACCTAGATGAATTAGTTGAAACAGCCAATCGGTTATCTTTGGAATTAACTGATGATGATGAATCAATATATAACAGAATTTCTTCGTCCTTAATTGCGCTTGAAAAATTAGTTAGTATTGATCATAAACTTGATGAATTTTCTGAATTAATTAGATCTGCTTCACTCAGCGTACAAGAGACATCTTCTGGTTTAAGCGATTATATAAATACTCTTAATTATGATAAAAACAGATTAATAGAAATACAAGATCGCCTAGGAGCGATTGATGGTTTAAAACGGAAATATGGTGGTTCTATAGTCGCTATATTGAATACCAAAAATCAAATTAGTGAAGAATTAAATAATTTTTCATCATTAGATGAAGATATGGATCAAATAAAAAAAACAATTTCAGATGAAAAAATCAATTATCAAAATATAGCCGAAAAAATTCATATTAAAAGAGAATTTGGATCTGAGAAATTATCAAAAGCGGTTGAAAATGAGATGCTGTTATTAAATATGCAAGATGCGAGATTTAAAATTCAAATTACGCAAAAAGTATTTAATGATTCATTTGCATTTTTTAAAGGAAATCCTGTACTTGCAAATGAGAGAGGTTTTGATAATATTCAATTTTTGTTAAGTGCTAACCCTGGTGAAAGATTAAAACCACTTGTAGAAATTGCATCGGGTGGTGAAATTTCCAGGATCATGTTAGCAATAAAAACTGTATTTCAAAATAATGATCCTATAGATTCACTGGTATTTGATGAAATAGATAGCGGTATTTCTGGCATGGCAGCTGAAAAAGTTGCAAATAGTTTGGCAAATCTCGCAAAATCCAAACAAGTTATTTGTATTACTCATTTACCACAAATTGCTCGAAGCGCGAAGCATCATTTGCATATTTCAAAGATGGTTGAAAATGGTAAAACAGTTGTTACAGCTAATTATTTAAATGATGATGAGAGACAACGTGCTATATTTCAATTATCTACGGGTGAACGTAATTTTAACTAAAATGTTTATATTTAATTCAATATGGAAAAATTAGTAATAGAGGGGAATCATCAATTAAAGGGTGATGTTCTTATAAGTGGTGCTAAAAATGCTGTATTACCTATAATGGCCGCAGCTTTGTTAGTAGAAGGTGAAACCAAAATAACGGGAGTTCCGGATTTACGCGATACACGTACTTTTGCTAAGTTATTGGAAATACTTGGCGCACAAATTTATTTTACTGATAACAAGATGACTATAGATGCAAAAATGATCGATAATCCGGTAGCGCCTTATGATTTGGTAAATAAAATGCGTGCATCATTTTATGTTTTGGGACCGCTAGTAGCGCGATGTGGAAAAGCGATTGTATCATTGCCGGGTGGGTGTGCTTGGGGTCCAAGACCGGTAGATTATCATCTTAAAGGATTAGAAAAATTGGGTGCCAAAATCGAACTTGAGGGCGGTGATATTATTGCTAAAGCCAAGAAACTAGTTGGTAATAAAATTCGATTTGATTTTCCGTCTGTAGGAGCAACAGGAAATATTTTAATGGCAGCAGTTCTTGCAAGAGGTGAAACAAAAATTGAAAATGCGGCCAAAGAACCTGAAATCGTGCAATTGTGTGAATTTTTAGTATCAATGGGTGCTAAAATCGATGGAATTGGAACAACCGAAATAATAATAGAGGGTGTTAATGAACTTATTCCACAAGAGATATCAGTGATTCCCGATAGAATTGAGGCAGGTACTTTTTTAATCGCGGGAGCCGCACTTGGTAGGATCACACTTAGAAACACTATTCCTGAGCACCTTTCAGCTGTAATTGATAAATTAATTGAAGTTGGTGCGGATATAAAAATTGATAAAAATGACATTACGGTAAAACGCGGAAAAAAAATTGATGCAGTCGATTTAACAACTGCGGTGTTCCCCGGATTTGCTACAGATTTGCAAGCTCAATGGATTGCCTTAATGAGTATTGCAACCGGATCATCAATTGTTACCGATACAATTTATCATGATAGATTTAGCCATGTACCAGAACTAAATCGCTTAGGAGCGAATATAACTGTTGAAGGCAATTCCGCTATTGTACGAGGTGTAAAAGAATTAATAGGCGCAAAAGTTCGCTCTACTGATATTCGTGCGAGTGCCTCGTTGGTACTCGCCGGTCTGATGGCAATAGGAGTGACAGAGGTTAACCATATACACTATATAGATCGTGGATATGAACAAATTGAGAACAAATTTGCGTTACTGGGAGCTAAAATAAAGCGTGTCTCTATTGATGATTGATTCTTTTGGTATCAAATTATTTGCAGTTAACTTTGATTTTATATCTATAGAGGATATTTAATGAGGATAGTAATAATTGGTGTGGGTGAAGTTGGTTTTCATGTTGCTAAAGCCCTAAGCCAAGAAGATTTTGATATAACGGTGATAGATAATGATCCGGAAAATTGTCGACGTGCATCTGAGCATTTAGACGTAATAGTTGTACAAGGAAACGGAGCAAGTCCTAAAAATTTAATTGAAGCAAATGTTGATAAAGCAGATTATGTTTTTGCGTTAACAAGAGTTGATGAAGTAAACCTTATTGCATCGCAACAGGCGAGACAGTTAGGTGCCAATAAAGTAATAGCTCGTCTCCGCAATCAACAATACAGTGATGCAAATTCTATTATTAAACCTGAAAAATTTGGAATTGATTTAGTAATCCATCCGGAAAAAGAAGCATGTTCAGAAATTGTAAGATTAGTTGAGCATCCATATGCGATTAAGGTGATGGATTTTGAAGGCGGACGATTAAAAATGATTGGAATTAGAATTTCTCTCCATAACCAAATTGTTGGACGTTCAGTCAAGAAATTATGCGATGACAGTAAGGAACTCAAATTTGGTATTGTATCGGTAATTCGTAGGAATAAAACTATTGTACCGTGGGGAGATTTTATTTTTGAACCAAATGATAGAGCATATTTTATAATAAAAACCAAACATCTTGAAGAATTATTAAATATACTTGACATTAGTAATCAAATATCTAAACGAATAATGATTTTTGGTGGTGAAAAAATCGGTTATTCCATAGCAGAATTATTACAAAAGGAAAAATCTGTTAGATTAATTGATAGCAGAAGAGAAAAATCAGAACAAATTGCCGCAAATTTAACTGATACGATGGTCATTAATGCTGATGGAACAGATTTAGAATTTCTTAAATCCGAAAATATCAAAGATGTTGATAGTTTTATTGCTGTTACGCATGATGAAAAAGCAAACGTTCTGAGTGGGATATTGGCACATCAATTAGGAGCCAAACAAACTATTATCCATATTAATACAACCGAATATTTACCGTTATTACAAGATTTGGGAATAGGTTCTGTGGTCAGTAAAAATATGGCAACAGTTAATAAAATAATCAGAAAAATATATAGTGATAAAACTGAAACTGATCTAATTGCTTTTGAAGAGATGAATATTGATATAATTGAATTACAACCTGAAGCAGGAAGTAAAGTTACTCAAAAGCCTCTAAAAGATATTGATTTCCCTAAAGATAGTATTGTGGGTGTTATAAATCATCATGGAAATTTGAGTATTGCTCGAGGTGATTCAATTATTACTGAGGAAGACACTGTACTAGTATTTTCAAAGACGAAAGCAATACAAAAAATTCGAATTTTATTTGGTCTTTAATGCATAAAAAGACAATCCTTAATATTCTTGGTGCTCAAATTGGAATTTTGAGTATTACATTGTTGATACCGGCTTTAATTGCTTTAGCCTATAAAGAATATGATTTTGAAGGTTTTGTATTATCGGCAGTAATAACATTTTTTATCGGTGTTCCCTTATGGTACTTTACAAGAAAAAGTAAAACATTATCCACTAAAGATGGTTTCCTGATTGTAACATCGGCTTGGATTATTACAGCAATCATCGGAGCATTGCCATTTTATTTCAGCGGAACAATTCCGAATATAACCGATGCTTTCTTCGAATCAATGTCTGGGGTTACCACGACCGGTGCAACAATTATCGGTAATCCGATAACACTTCCTAATCTGCCACTGGGAATTGAAAGCTTGCCACACGGAATATTATTTTGGCGATCGTTTATACAATGGATTGGCGGGATGGGGATTATCGTTTTCACGATAGCTATTTTACCGTTGTTAGGAATTGGTGGTGTTCAAATGTTCAAAGCGGAAGTTCCAGGTCCGGTATCTGATAAATTACGTCCACGCGTGAAAGAAACTGCTAAAATATTATGGTTAGTTTATGTTGGGTTTACAGCTTTGGAAACACTATTACTTGGACTTGGAGGAATGACCTGGTTCGATGCAATATGCCATGCATTTACCACAATGCCTACAGGTGGGTTTTCAACAATGAACGCAAGTATTGCCGGATGGACAAGTTCAGCAATTCATTATATAATAATATTTTTTATGTTGATGGCTGGTATAAATTTTGCTCTTCATTTCCGAGCTATGTCCGGGAATATTAAAGCTTATTTTCGTGATTATGAATTCAAGATTTATATTGGAATAATTCTTCTTGTTACCTTTGGAATATTTATTATTGTGAGTCTTAGCGATGGTGGTTTCACACATATTAAATTTAGAGATTCATTGTTCCAAACAGTTGCAATTATTACAACAACCGGGTATGGAACCTACGATTATGAATTATGGGGATATTTTATACAATTTACTCTTGTCGGACTAATGTTTATTGGAGCTATGGGTGGGTCGACCGGAGGTGGAATGAAAGTAATACGTGTTTTTCTAATTATTAAACATAGTCTCATGGAAACCCGTCGGCTATTACATGCACGGGCGATTATTCCAATAAGGATCGGTGACCGGTATATTGATGAGAGTATAATTCGAAATACGTTGGGATTCTTTCTTTTCTATGTGGCAATATTCGCTCTTACAGCTGCGTCTTTAACGGCGATGGGAATAGATATAACGTCTGCGATAGGAGCTGCCGCATCGGCAGTTGGCAATATTGGTCCCGCGTTAGGAGCGTTTGGTCCTACAGATAATTATGCATTATTACCCGATATTGGAAAATGGATTTTATCATTTGCAATGTTATTAGGACGATTAGAAATATTCACAGTATTAATATTATTTAGCCGAACATTTTGGAGATAAGTGCAGGAGTATTTAATGGAATTTATCAAAATTGTTGTAGAAAATTATATTGCCACGATTTCAATTAATAGACCTGAAGCGTTAAATGCGATGAATAAGGTTGTTGTCACCGAATTAAAAAAAACAATGGAAGATTGTGTAGAGAATGATGATGTTGGTGTAATTGTTATCACTGGGACTGGTGAAAAGGCGTTTGTAGCGGGTGCTGATATTAAATCAATGCAAAAAATGTCCGGTAGGGAAGCGCTAGAATTCAGTCGTGAAGGGCAAGAAATGACTATGGTGATAGAAAATTTGCCTAAACCGGTAATAGCTGCTATAAACGGATTTGCATTAGGTGGAGGTTGTGAAATTGCTTTAGCGTGTGACATGCGTATCGCATCTGAGAATGCGAAATTTTCACAGCCGGAAGTTGCCCTCGGAATTATTCCGGGATGGGGAGGTACACAAAGGTTGCCTCGCTTAGTTGGTAAAGGGCGAGCAATAGAAATGATTGCAGGTGGTGCAATGATAGATGCAGAAGAAGCATTGAGAATTGGACTTGTGAACCATGTTGTACCGCAACCGGAATTATTGGAAAAAGTATATACATTGGCAAAATCTATACTAAAAAATGGACCTGCCGCAGTTGGAGCAGCTTTAGAATGTATACATAAAGGTTTTGATAAACATTTAGAGAGTGGATTGGATATTGAACTAAATGCTTTTGCTGAATTATTTGAAACCGATGAACAACGCGAAGGTACCACTGCTTTTGTTGAAAAGAGAAAACCTAATTATCGAAAATAGTTTATAATTATTTTATCCCTCTAACTAAAAAATATTTATGAGGTTAAGTTATACAACTTATTGTTTGAAATGTACTCATCCATTTGGAATTTCCCGCAGTTCCTATGATTATTATGATAGGGTTTTTATATATTTAGAGCAAGATGGTTTTATTGGTAGGGGAGAAGCAGCTCCGTCAGAACGATATAACGAATCCATTCCACAAATACTTGAAAGATTTAAAAATAAAATTATTCTCCCAAAAGACGTTACAAATGTTGATGAAGTAATTGAAATATTTGATCGATATACTAATGGTATAAAATCATTTCGCGCGGCATGTGTTAACGCATTATTTGATTGGTGGATACAAAAGAAAAAACAATCCTTATTTGAGTTTTTTGGTGTAAGTAATAAAATTGAAATTCCCACCTCATTTACAATTGCGATAGGGAGAAGGGGGGAATTGGGAAAAAAGATCGAAGAAGCCAAACCGTATCAGATTTTAAAAGTGAAATTAGGTACTGAAAATGATAAGGTAATCATTTCTGCAATTAGAAAATTCACTGATAAACCAATTCGGGTTGATGCCAATGAGGGTTGGGACTTAGACACAGCCATTGAAATGAGTAATTGGTTAGCTAGAAAAAATGTAGAATTAATTGAACAGCCTTTACCTGCTTACGATCTTGATAAAATGGTTGAATTGAAAAATCATTCACTGTTACCTTTAATCGCTGATGAAAATTGTCACACTTCAGTAGACATAGAAAATCTTGTTAAAGGATTTGATGGAATAAATATAAAATTGGCTAAATGCGGAGGCGTTGACGAAGCATCAAGAATGATAAAGACCGCAAAAAAATATAACTTAAAAATTATGTTTGGTTGCATGATTGAATCGTCAATTGGTATTACAGCTTTAGCTCAATTTGCATCACAAGCTGATTACATTGATCTAGATGGCAATTTGTTAATAGATAATGATCCATATAATGGTTTACAAATTGTTAACGGTATCCCGGTATTGCCAAAAGGCAATGGACTGGGTTTAAGTTTAAAATATGATTATCAAAATAAATTTTCGGATTTAAAATGAAAATATTAGGAATTGAACATATTGGTATAGCTATAGATAACTTGGATGAAGATGCTCCATTTTGGAAATTACTACTAAATAATTGTGAACATATTTCGGAAGAAGTTAAGGAACAAAAAGTAATAACCGAAATATTTGATACCGGACAAGGAAAAATAGAGTTATTAGAAGCCACTTCTCTAGATTCACCAATTGCTAAGTTTATTGAAAAAAGAGGGAAAGGTATCCACCATATCTGCTTTGAAGTTGATGATATTCAGCAAGCAATTAATGAATTGATCGAAGCTGGTATTAAATTAATTGATAAAACTCCAAGAGTTGGTGCAGAGGGGTTTATGATCGCTTTTATACACCCAAGAAGTACGGGGGGAGTGTTAGTAGAACTTGCTGAAAAACCAATTAATTGAAGATTTAAGATTGAATATTTAAACACAAAGGAAGGCATTGCTCTATTAATATGATAGTATTGAAATTGTTAAATATTTTGCCCCAATCGGGGCTTTTTTATTTTCTTCTTTTTTCGGTAAAAACTATTGAATTTCAGTTGATACAATGGCTTTAAAAGACAAATTAAAACTCGTTCCGACAAAACCGGGAGTATATTTATTTCATAATGATAAAGATGAAATTATTTATATTGGTAAAGCTAAAAATCTACGGAATAGGGTAAGATCATATTTTCAAAAGAATAAATATCAAACACCTAAAAATCAGGCATTAATTGCTCGAATTGCAGACTTGGAATGGATAGTTGTTGCCAACGAAGTAGAGGCGTTACTAACTGAAGCGAATCTTATAAAACAGCATACTCCAAAATATAATATTGATTTAAAGGATGATAAATCCTTTCCCTATATTAGAGTTACCAATGAGCCATACCCACAAGTATTTTTGACTCGCAAGATTGTAAAGGACGGATCTAAATATTATGGTCCTTATACTAACGTTGCAATTTTGAGACAAAGTCTAAATGCTTTAAGACGCGCTTTTCAAATTCGCACGTGTACCTATTATCTTGATGATAAAATTGTTAAAAATAAAAAGGTTAAACTTTGTTTGGACTATCACATTAATAAGTGCGAGGGACCTTGTGAGGGCATTGTTAGTCATGCAGAATATAATGGAATGATCAAGCGCGTAATTGAATTTTTACATGGAAATACTACAGTTACTGAGAAATATATTACCAAGCAGATGGATATCGCTTCTAAAGAGAAGCGATTTGAAGATGCCGCGCTTGCCCGCGATCAACTTGCTGCAGTAAAGGATTTTAAAGCGCGACAAAAAAAAATAACCGCCAATTTTACCGATCGAGATGTATTCGCATTAGCGCGGGAAGAAAATTTAGGAATAATGGTAATAATCAGAATTCGCCAAGGACGATTATTTAGCAGGGAGAAGATTTCATTCCAAGGATTAGATGATGATACAAGCGTATTAAAATCTATAATGACAAGATTTTATATGGATGGAGATTCAATTCCACCCGAGATTTCATTACCTAAGGAACCGGATGATGAAAAGGAATTAATTAAATGGTTAAGTGGTAAAATAAATCGAAAGATTAAATTTATATATCCACAACGGGGAGAAAAAGCGCAAGAAAGCAGAATTGCATATCAAAATGCGAAATTGTTATTGGGTGAATGGATCATCAATCGTAAAAAACGCAAGGAATTTTACCCGGCGTCAGTTGCTCAACTGCAAGAAGATCTGAATTTAAAAGCACCGCCGCGCCGGATTGAAGCATTTGATATATCGCATTTGGGCGGGACGGATACAGTAGCATCAATGGTGTGTTTTGTGGATGGAAAAGCACGGAAAAGTGAGTATCGTAAATATAAGGTAAAAACAGTAGTCGGGATTGATGATTTTGCTGCCATGCACGAAATTGTTTTCCGTCGCTATAAGCGTGTACTTGACGAGAAATTTACTCTACCTGATCTAATCCTAATTGATGGGGGCAAAGGTCAATTATCAGTATCCGTATCAGCTTTAAATGAATTGAAAATTGAGCATATTCCAATTATTGGTTTAGCTAAGCGGTTAGAAGAAGTATTTTTACCGGGGAATCCTGAGGCGCAAACAATCTCAAAGCAATCTCCGGGTTTGATTTTACTGCGCCGGATACGTGATGAAGCGCATCGCTTTGCGATTACATTTCAAAGACAAAAACGTAATAAAAAAGTTACTTTGTCTATATTTGATGAAATCCCTGGAATGGGAGCGAAGCGTGTGAAAGTTTTACTAAACGCATTTAATGATGTGAAAGCCATTGCAAATTCTGATATTGAATCTATCAGGCAAAGAACCGGAATACCGGAAAAAATTTGTAGTCTTATCATAAAAAAAGCACAAGAACATAATAAATAGGAGGAATTGAAATGGAAACCACAATCAAACCTGATAAGAAATATTACACAAAGAATATTTGGATGATCCTTACAATATCGATAGTAGCAATTATTTCAGTAGGTACAACCAATTTGATAATAACAATTGTCGGTGGTGATCCAAATGCCAAAGTAATTTTATGGTGGATAACGCTCGGTTGTGTTTTATGTTTATGGATTATCGTATTGCCAATTATACATCTGTGGACTAAAAGTCTAAGTTATGTGATTCATGAAGATAGAGTGACCATCCACAAAGGAATAATAACAAAGACTAAGCAAAATATTCCGTTTCGGGCAGTAACAGATTTTATTTTACGAAGGTCTTTGTATGATAGAATTTTTGGAATTGGATCTATTAGAGTACAAACGGCTGGTCAATCCCAAACAGGAACAGGGTATGAAGGAAACTTAGCGGGATTGCTCGATTACGACGGATTACATAGTAAACTTAGAGAAAAGATTAAAGTATTGCATCCTACGAGTACCGAAAATCTTCAACTGAAAACGACCGGAACCGATAGTGAAGTATTAGAGAATATTTTATCTGAATTAAAGCAAATTAGAAATAAATTAGAAAAATAAATAATAGCTGTTATCAAATGAAAAATTATATAAGAAATATTAAATCATTATTATTTGTCTTAATAGTGGTATTTACTAGCAATCTTATAGCTCAGAATCATAAAACTAATCTGCGTCTTTTGGATATTAACATATGGTCAGGTCTTGACTATGTTGGAACAGTCAAAATGGGTGAATATGAAACGCCGGAAATCCGTGAAAAACGGTATCAAGCATTAATAGCACAGATAAAAGAATTAGATCCTGATGTTATTGGGATTCATGAAGCGAATTTATTACCCAAATATGCAAAGCGATTAGCAAAGGATATCGGGTATGTTCCCTTTTACCATCTTGGAATTGGTGGTATCCACATTGGACCAATTGGAATGCCATGGAATTTACGTGAGGGCGATATAATATTAGCTAAAAAGGAATTATCTCCCCGGTGGATTGGTCGCAAACAACTATCAGGTGGATATGTTGGTAAATATATTACTTTTCATTTTGAAGATGCCACACAAGT
>CBDURO010000015.1:0-34167 GCA_965369995.1 uncultured bacterium
CCGTGTGCTATACAATGACTATATGCAATAATCATTGATGGCCCGTCATAAGATTCTGCTTCTTGGAATGCCTTAACGGTTTGTAGGTCGGTTGCTCCCATTGCTATTTGCGCAACATACACATTCCCGTATGTCATTGCCATCATTCCTAGGTCCTTTTTCCCTGTTGGTTTTCCCGCCGCCGCAAATTTTGCGACCGCTCCAAGCGGTGTAGCTTTTGAGGCTTGTCCTCCTGTATTTGAATAAACTTCTGTATCTAAAACCAATATATTGACATTTCTACCCGTTGCAAAAACATGATCAATTCCACCGTAACCGATATCATATGCCCAGCCATCGCCGCCCATAATCCATACACTTTTTTTCACAAGATTATCTGAAATACTTAATAGTTGTTTTGCCTCCGAGGAAGTAAAACCTGACAATATCTTATTGAGCTTCTCGATTCTTTCTCTCTGTTCAAATATTCCTTTTTCATTTGATTGGTCTGCATTTAATATTTCGTTTACAAGCTCCGAACCGATTTTCGTCTTGAGAATTGTTAAGAGTTCTTTTGCGTGTTCAGTGTGTTTATCAATTGTGAGGCGGAAGCCCAATCCAAATTCAGCATTGTCTTCAAATAATGAATTTGACCACGTTGGTCCACGACCATCGCTATTTTTTGTCCAAGGTGTGGTCGGCAAATTACCGCCATAAATTGATGAACAGCCTGTCGCATTTGCGATTATCATCCTATCGCCAAACATTTGCGATGCGAGCTTAACATAAGGCGTTTCTCCACAACCTGTACAAGCGCCCGAAAACTCAAATAATGGTTGTAACAATTGGGAACCCTTAACATTATCATGCTTAATTCTGTCTCTTTTCACTTCCGGCAAGGACAAGAAAAAGTCCCAATTTTCTCTCTCGCTTTCCCTCAACGGTAATTGCGGTTCCATATTTATCGCTTTCCGCTTCGTATCCGTTTTGTCTTTAACAGGACAGACTTCTATGCACATTGCACAACCTGTACAATCCTCAGGTGCAACCTGTAATGTATATACTTCGCCATCCTCCCAATCGCGTCCTCTAACTTTGGTCGATTTGAACGTACTTGGTGCTTTGGTCAACAAATCGTTATAATATACTTTCGGACGAATAACTCCATGCGGACATACAAAAGCACATTTGTTACATTGTATACAAATATCCTGGTCCCACACCGGTATTTCTGATGCAATATTTCTTTTTTCCCACTGTGTTGTACCGGTTGGCCATGTTCCATCTACAGAGAAGGAGCTAACAGGTAAATCATCACCGTATCCTGAAATGATTTTTGCCGTGACATTTTTTACAAAGTCGGGAGCCGCTTCAGGAACTACAGATCCTTCCATTATTTTACTCGTTGCTTTTTGTGGTATTTCTAATCTGTTAAGATTGGCGAGAGTCTCATCAACTGCTTTATAGTTTTTAGCAACAATTTCCTCACCCTTCTTGCCATAAGTTTTTTTAATATATTGCTTAATGCTGCTTATGGCTTTTTCTTTTGGTAACACGCCCGAAATAGCAAAAAAGCACGTTTGCATAATAGTGTTTATGCGTACTCCCATACCTGTTTGCTTTGCAACGTTTAAAGCATCAATAACATATACCTTAAGTTCCTTTTCAATGATCTGCTCTTGTACTTTTAAAGGTAATTTGTCCCAAGCTTGTTCAGTCGAGTACGGTGCATTCAATAAAAACGTACCTTTTGGTTCGATATTTCTAAAAACATCTTGGGTTTCTAAGAATCCAAATTGATGACAAGCAACAAAATTGGCACGGTTAATTAAATAGGGAGACCTAATTGGATCCTCTCCAAACCTTAAATGGGATACTGTCATACTGCCGGACTTTTTTGAATCATATACAAAGTATCCCTGAGCATAAAAATCTGTGGTTTCTCCAATAATTTTAATTGAATTCTTATTTGCGCCAACCGTACCATCTGCACCCAGACCATAAAACATGCCCCTAAACATTTTTTCCTTATGAATAGAAAGGTCTTTGTCATATTTCAAGCTCTTATTACTCACATCATCATTTATTCCTATAGTAAAGTGATTTAACGGTTTGTCCTGATTCAAAGAATCAAAAACGCCCTTTACCATGCCGGGTGTAAATTCTTTTGATGAAAGACCGTATCTGCCGCCAACAACCTTTGGCATTTTATTGTCACCGACTAATTCTATGATTGCATTCATAACATCAAGATATAGTGGTTCGCCGGTACTGCCTGGTTCTTTGGTGCGATCGAGCACAGCAATTTTATTTACAGTTTTTGGAAGTTCATCAATAAAATGTTTCATTGAGAACGGTCGGTATAGATGAACCTTTAAAATACCAACTTTCTCGCCCTTACCGGTTAGATAGTCCACTGTTTCATGTACGGTATCAGCGCCGGAGCCCATAATAACTATTACTCTTTCCGCGTCCTTTGCTCCTTCGTATTCAAATAATTTATATTTACGACCAACAATCTTGGCAAACTTATCCATTGTTTCTTGTACAATTTGTGGTGTTGCTTCATAAAACGGATTCACTATTTCGCGTGCCTGGAAAAACACATCAGGGTTTTGTGCTGTTCCTCGCAAAACCGGACTGTTTGGATTTAAACCGCGTTGGCGATGTGCTATAATTAGGTCATCGTTTATCATAGCGCGCATATCATCATCGTTTAATTGCTCAATTCTTTGTACTTCATGTGATGATCTAAATCCATCAAAGAAATGAATGAATGGTATGCGAGATTTTAATGTGGATGTTTGAGCAATAAGCGCCATGTCCATAATTTCTTGGATATTACCTGCCGCAAGAAGAGCAAATCCGGTAGAGCGTACAGCCATAACATCCGAATGATCTCCAAAAATAGATAAAGCATGTGTTGCAACCGTCCTTGCCGATACATGAAATACGGTTGATGTCAATTCACCTGCAATTTTGAACATATTCGGAATCATTAATAACAATCCCTGAGAAGCTGTAAAGGTCGATGTTAATGCTCCGGTTTGTAATGCGCCATGAACAGCGCCGGCTGCTCCACCTTCGCTTTGCATTTCTATAACATCGGGAACTGTTCCCCAAATGTTTTTTATGCCAACAGCAGACCACTCATCAGCCCATTCTCCCATGTTAGAGGATGGTGTTATAGGATAAATTGCGCAAACTTCATTTGTCTTATGAGCAACGTATGCCGCGGCTTCGTTTCCGTCGATGGTTACTTGTTTTCTTTTCATTATAAAATCCTTGTTAAAATTTAATCTTTAAAAGTGGACAGCGACCTATTATTAGAGCCTTAAATTTACATTTTTAAGTAACTGTCTGCAAAATATATTGGGCGGTGTTTGCAATATTAATTGAATTGTCTGTTTTCTGGTTTTATGCTAATTTTTCAAACATTTAAAGAGGATTATTATGCTTAGTACAAAATACGATTCTATCATTGTTGGTTCCGGTGCAGGAGGACTAACAGCCGCCGTTGCTTTGTCTCAAGCTGGGCAAAAAGTTCTGGTCTGCGAACAACATTTAGCGCCCGGAGGCTGGACACAGTCTTTCATCCTTGATGGTTATCGTTTTAGCCCCGGTGTGCATTATATCGGCGGATTAAATCCCGGAGAGTATCTAAACCAAATATATCGCGGTCTTGGTGTATCGCAAGACCTTGAGTTTCTCGAATTAAATCCTGATGGTTTTGATCACATTTTTATTGGTGCCGAGCAATTTGATATACCAAAAGGTAAGGAAAAATATATAAAAAGGTTGATTGCGCAATTTCCGGATGAAGCCGAAGGAATACGAAAATTATTCAAAACCATCGATGATATTGGATCGTTAATGCGTTCTTTACCGCACGGAAAAATAACATTCTCTAAGCTTGGTACATTGCCATGGGTTTGGAAATCGGGCGGAGCGTTGATAAACAAATATGTAAAAGATCCTGTTCTGCGTGCAATTTTAGCGAGTCAAGCCGGTGACCATGGCGTACCTCCTTCAAAAGTGTCATCGCTCGTTCAAACCGGTATTATGCGACATTATTTCAATGGTGGTTTTTATCCGCGCGGTGGCGCTTATATACTTCCCCGAGCGTTTGTTCGTGCACTAAAACGTTCCGGTGGAGAAATTAGATTAAGCACGCCTGTCAATAAAATTCTCATTGAAAACGGATCTGCTATTGGTGTAGAAATCGGCGATAGCAAAAAACTGTTTGCGGAAAATATTATTAGCAACACTGATCCGGAAACAACTTTTATTAAATTAATCGGAAAAGAACATTTAAGTAATAAACTTAATCGGAAATTGCGTAAAGTTAGTTATTCCACATCAAGTCTTTGTTTATTTTTGGCTGTTGATCTTGATCTAAAAAGTATGGGCTATGACTCAGGAAATTATTGGTATTATGAACATTCTGATTTAGATAAAATATATTCACTCGGTCAAACCGACTATGCCGTTCATAACACACCACCTGCGATGTTCATGACAATCACAACGCTCAAAGATCCAAGCAAGATAAAAAAAGGTGTTCACACTATTGAAGCTTTTTGCTTTGCGAATTATGAACCGTTCAAAAAGTGGGAAAGGGAACCATCAGGTGAACGGTCAAAAGAGTACCAATCGCTAAAAAATGAAATAATGGACAGGATGCTTGATTTTCTTGAAAAGCGTGTTCCCGGCATTTCAGACTCAGTCGTATTTAAGGATTTGGCAACGCCGCTGACCAATGTACACTATATCAACTCTCATAAGGGCAATCTTTACGGAACAGACAAAATTATTAAACAAATCGGTCCTTTTGGATTTAGTACAAAAACAGAAATCAAAAATCTGTATTTATGTGGCGCAAGCACGCTTTCTCATGGTGTTGCGGGCGTTACCGGAACAGGTCTAAAAGCCACGGCAACTATTCTTAATTGTAAAACCAAAGATTTGTTGAAGCAAAATGGTCCCGAGTTAAGAATATATCCTTGTGACGATATAAGCAAGTGGCCGGATAAAATTAAGCAAAAAATCAAAAGGTAGTTAGGATATTGGGGAATTATGGAATTTGGAAACTAGGTGATTTGTGAATTGGTATGATGTTTTCAAGATGCAATAATAAATGATTATGTCATTCTTGAGGATCATAGCGACAAAGAATCCACAATTACATTTTATGGATTCTTTTTACCCATCGTCAATCTGCGCTGAAGCTACGATTGATAAATAACTTTTTTAACTGACGAAACCTTGGTGCAGTCTGTAGTGAAGACGGGCACTCAGTTCAGAATGACAGATTAGGGGGAGTGAGTTTTTAATAGATACGTAGGATATTACGTCTCTACTAGGTTGTAATTCCATATCTTATATACACTGCGCAATCGATTCTGTTTAAGCGACACTCTTAAAATAGAGGCAAGTACAATTGATTAACAAATTATTTACAAGATCTTTGGAACTTTTTACCGGTTCTGCCATTAACAGTGCAAATATATCGAACCCCTCATCCTACAGAATTTAAATCCTATCTCTCAGAATTCAATCTGAGGGGTTCGATATTTTAAATACCACCACTTTTATTCAATAGTGATAGAAATATCGCTTTAGTGGATAGCGGGGCACAAGATAGAAAGTTTTTGTTTTAATTCCACTTAACAAATTTTATTATTTGACAAAAGGAAGTTAATTATATTAAATTCCGACCGACCGGTCGGTCATTATATAGGTATTTAGATTGAATTGATATGGAAAAGAAGAGAACTATAGAAGATAAAAGAACGCAAATACTGCATTCTGCAATAGAAATATTTGCTAAAAAAGGATTGGAGCGTGGCAAAATTGCTGATATTGCCAAACAAGCAGGGATAGGCAAAGGAACTATTTATGAATATTTTAAAAGCAAAGATGAAATATTTAGCGCGATTGAAAACCTGTTTGTTAATGATACCATCGCGCAAGTCAATAGACTGGTTAACTCAAGTAAATCTCCGACTGAAAAAATCGAAGAAATTGTTAATTATAGTATAAACATGCATGAAGTTATGGGAGATGCAATTTTAATTGTTTCGGAAATGTGGGCGCAGCACAGTCGCGGACAATGGCACGGCCATAAAAATTCTATATTCGCCAATATGTACAGCAGCTACCACAAGGTCATCAAAGAAATTCTTGCAAGCGGAATAAAGATCGGTGAATTTCGTGAAATGAATAAAGACGGTGTTGCTACGATGTTGTTAGCTCTTATCGACGGTATGATATGGCAAGACGTTATATTTAAAAATGATGAAAAATTTGATCAACGGAAAAAAGAGGCAATCAAATCATTTATGAAAGGGATAAAAAATGTTGAATGAAGTGAAATCCCGCCTGTCCCGCATTTATCGGGGATTTTTATCGTGGAACAAATATTTGATAATTATTTTATTTTCCGCCTCTACGATTTTCGCTCAGCAGTCGATGCCTAATGGAAAAGAATTAGTAGAAAAAATGACGGCAATAATGACTCAAGAAAACAGCAAAGCCACAATGACACAGACAATTACAACAAGCAGTGGCAAACAGCGCACCTTTGAATTTGAAATGTTTACTGCAAACGAAGGTGAAAAAACATTGATGCGTTATTTAAAGCCATCGGCGGCACGAGGACAAGCATTTTTGATGTTAAATAACGCAGACGATATTTGGACTTACTTTCCTCGAACCAAGCGTGTGCGAAAATTATCATCTAGTTCAAAAAACCAAAAAGTGCAAGGCAGCGATTTCTCATTTGAAGATATGGGATCAGGAGACTCTTGGGAAAAAGAATATAATAGTAATAATCTTGGCTCAGAAAAATATGATAGAACAGATTGTTGGAAGTTAGAGAGTATCGGAATTCCGGAGCAAAATCCTTCATATCCTAAAATGGAGGTTCTTATTAGAAAGTCAGATTTCTATCCGATAAAAATTGATTATTTTGATGAGGATGATTACGTAGAAAAAACACTACTTTTGGATGATATTAAAGAAATAGAAGGAGTTCCGACGGCGATGAAAATGATAATGAAAAATCATTCGAAGGGAACAGAAACGGTGATAGAAACTTTATCAATTACATATGCTTGGGAACCTCCGGACAATTTCTTTTCTGAAAGGACATTGAAAAAGTGAGAGCGAGAAATGGAGAACGGGTGATTGTATAATTTCACTTTTATTAATTGGAATAACATATGTATAGAATAATTCGTTTTGTAATTAGTATAGCCATAATTAGTAATCTTTCATTTTTATATATTTTCTCCTTATCTCCCCTTCTCCCCCTCTCGCATTCTCCTTCTCTCCTAATCGCCCAAACAGATTTCTTTGGTTATTACGAAAGTGAGTTTGATCAATTAAAATTTGCCAATCAAACCTATAACTATGGATATAATAAGTTACGGTTAGATTTTGAAGCACACCCCGATAATGCAGTTACAATCGGAGCAAATATAAATATCCAAAAATACTTTGATAACATATCTTGGAATTTATTGGATTTTCTTCCCAGTAATATTTGGAAACCTATATTTCAGCCTGAAGGTTATCCGGAAGAAATGTGGATAACGGAATTTCCTATCGCATTATTAGACACTTTTTATCTTGATAATGTTTATCTAAAGGCAGGGTTTAAACATTTTGATTTAACGGTTGGTAAGCAACAAATATCGTTGGGTACGGGCTATGCCTGGAATCCACTCGATATTTTTAATACAAAACAATTGCTTGACCCTACCTATGAACAAACCGGTGTAAATGCAGTTAGGGTTGAAATTCCAATTAAAGGAAGAACCAATTTGGATGTAATTCTATTACCCGGTACAGATTGGAAAGAATCAGTAAAAATGCTACAATTAAAAACCGGCGTGGGTAGATTTGACATACAGGGAACTATAGGACAATACACTTGGAAAAGAACAAATTTTGATTTAAACAAATTTGCAATTAATAAACTTAAAGATGAACGTACTTTATTGGGCGGATCTATTGTTGGAGAACTTGCCGGTGCCGGTATTTGGATAGAAGGGGCTTGGAATAAAATGGAAAACAGTGATGATTTTTCTGAAGTTGTTGTTGGCGGTGATTATACATTTAAAAATAGCCTATATATTATAATGGAGTACTTGCACAATGAAAATGGGGTTTCCAATGGTGATAATTTAGACATTAATAATTATTTACAATATTTTATGGGTGAAACACATAGTTTAATGCAGGACTATTTATTTGGTTTTATAAACTATCCATTAAATGATTTTATTCAAATTGGATTATTGAGTTTTGGAAATTTAAACGATAAGAGCGCTGCATTAAACCCTCAGTTATTATGGAATTTATTCCAAGATGTTGATCTGACAATAATGTATAGTCACTTTATAGGAGATGACAAGACTGAATTTGGTGTACAAGATTGGGGCTGGCGCGTTCGATTACGCGGATATTTTTAAAAAATGAAAAAAATTAAGGAATTAAAATGGATCCGTTAGTCTGGTTGTATTTCGCAAATGCTGTTTTATTAATAAACCACGAAATTGATTCTGCTTATTGGAAAGAATGGAAACAGTTTAAAGCAACCTTTGGATGGTTTAGAAACGATGACGATACAAATAATATGAAATGGTTTTTAATAATTCATTTTTTTATGATATTCGTTATTCTTTTCGGATTAATTGAAGTTTATAAAGCATCAATGATTGGATATGTTTGTTCAATCATTTTGTCGGCAGGAGGAATGCTCGCATTTTTCTTCCACACCTACTATATAAAGAATGGAAGGAGAGAATTTAAAGTGCCGATTTCAAAATTTATTTTATCAGCAATGCCAATAGTATCAATTGCATAATTGAGTCTAACAATATATTTAATGACTACATGAGGAAATTATGAGAGAAAAATTATTAAATAACTTGGCAACGTTTATTGCAAAAAAACCGTGGTGGACAGCATTTGTATTATTGATTGTGACCATAATTATGGGCGGTATGGCTGCGCAATTAGAATTAACGACTTCCTTCACAAATCTTTTGCCAAAAGATAATCCGATGGTAGATGAATTCAACATGATTATTGATGAATATAACGGTTCATCATCCATGTTGATTGTCGCTGAAGGACAACCTGAAAAACTTGAAGAATTTGCTGAGCTGGCTGTTCCAAAAATTGAAGAACTAACCCAGTGGGTATCGCGTGTTGATTACAAGATGCCAAAGGAATTTATGGCAGAACATGGATTAATGTTAATGAAGTCCAGTGATTTGGAAAATAATATGGAGCTTTTTCAAAGCCCAAATCTTGATGATTTTCTTACTAATCTAAATAATAGTTTGGAAAAAGAATACATTCAAAGCGAAGATAAAATTACCGGACAGGAACAAGAACAGGGCGCAATACGCTTTTTGGCAAGTATTCAATCATGGGTTTCAATTTTTAATGGAGTTTTAAATGGCGATATCGATGGTGCAGGAGAGAATGCAGCTGAAGCAATTTTGTATGGTGATGAATACTACAGAAGCTGGGATGATCGCATGATAATTCTACAGATACTACCGACATTCACGATGTTTGATATAGAACCATCAGTTGCTAGTACTGATTCAATCGAAAAAATTGTGCACGACATTGGTAATGAAATCGGAGTTCGCGCCGGGCTCACAGGCACAATTCCCCTGGCTAGAGATGAAATGGTTTCCATTGAAAATGATTCATGGACAATAACTATGATCGCTTTGGTCGGTATATTAGTTTTATTTATTGTGGCATTTAGAATGCTAGTAAGTCCTGTTTTGGCTATTATTACGCTAATAATAGGCGTGTTATGGGCATTGGGAATTGCTTGGCCATTGGTTGGCTCTTTAAACCTCATGACTATAATGATGGCTGTTATACTTGTTGGATTAGGAATTGATTTCTCAGTTCATATTATTTCGACATTTACAGAAATGCGCCATAAAGGCGATGATGTCATTACATCGCTTCAAGCGACATTTAGTAAATCGGGTCCCGGAATTATAACAGGGGGTTTAACAACGGCATCAGCCTTTTTAACAATGCTTGTGGCAAGGACAGAGGGCATGAAAGAGTTCGGGTTAACGCTCGGAATCGGAATTATAATGACAATGTTAGCGGCAATGTTAATTCTACCAAACTTGCTTGTTATTAGAGAAAGAATTAAGAGTCGTTTTGGCAAAAAGAAAAAATTAGTTGAACCCAGAGATATATCATACCAACAATTGGGAACATTTGCGGGCTGGTTATCCAAGAGCTGGAAATTTGGAGTGATTATTGTATTGTTACTTATGACACTATTCGGATATCGTGGATCAAAAATAACAATGGACTATAATTATTTGAATATGGAACCCGTCGGCTTAGAATCAATTGAGTTACAGGATAAAATGATTGAGGCTTTTGATATCAGTTCGGATTTTGCATTGATTACTGCGGAGACTCTCGAAGAAGTGCAAGACATTGTGGAAGAGGCAAAGGACATGAATACTGCCGGTATGGTACAATCTATAATCGATTATTTACCTCCAGAAGCAGAGCAAAAGAGTAGGGCTGGTTTGGTTTCGGTAATACAGCAAACAATGCGGCGAACACCTGTTAAAAGATATTCTCAGTTAGATTTTAGCACGATAGTAGATGAACTTTACCGTCTGGAAGAAAATATTTTTGAGATTCAAGACCTTGCATATATAGGAGGACAAGATAAGGTATATTTAAAAAGCGCTTTGCTTATCGGCGTCCTCCCCGATGAAGATGATCCATCATTGAAATCGCTGAACACTAAACTTTCAAATATAATGAATGATACGTCAGCGGGATTGTTAAATAGTATAGTTGAAAATATTGATGAAAAATTAAAGAACGCTTCCAAAGGAGTTGGAAAATTCCATTCCGATTTTGCTAGTAATTATAAGGAAAAAGTTATAGCAATGGCGAACCCGGTGCCGGTTACATTGCAGGATATACCGGATGGAATTAGAAATCAATATGTTGGAAAATCCGGCAAAAACTTTCTTATTTCAATATTTCCAAAACAGAATGTGTGGGAGATTGATTACCTTAAACGTTTTTCAAATGAGTTGGCAAGTATAGATCCAAGAGCAACGGGACTTCCCCCAATATTTAATACGCTAATGGATGAAATTGGCGCAGACGGATTGCTTGCAACTAAACTTGCTATATTCGTTATTTTCATTGTTTTATTGATCGATTTTCGCAGTATCAAGAAAGTATTATTAGCAATGATTCCTTTGGTTGTGGGGGTAGTGTGGATGGTAGGTGTAATGGAAATATCAGGATTACAGATAACACTATTAAATATAATGGCAATTCCAATGATAATTGGAATAGGCATAGATGATGGTGTGCATATTGTACATCGCTATCAAATTGAAGGCAGGGATGCGCATCAACCGGTATTCGCAAGTACCGGACGTGCAATATTATTGACATCAATAACAACGATGCTTGGTTTTGGATCACTTTGGTTTGCAACATATCGTGGGCTTGGCTCAATGGGAATCGCCTTATTTATAGGAGTTGGTATGTGCTTCTTTGCAACTGTAATTGTTATACCGGTATTAATAGGAATGTTAAGAAAGAAGTAATAGAACAAGATAATTATTTGAACAAAAACAGGAATTAATAACAATTATTATTTTTATAGTTAAGATAAAATTTTATTAGCAATATTTGATTTTTTTACAAATGATGTAATTAGGTAAACGCAGTAGGCAATTCAAACATTTTAAAGTCAATTTTGCTTATATTAAGTGCGATAAAAGGTTAGAATGGCGATATAATTATCATAAAACGGTTTAAAAATCGGACGAAAAAATAAATAAACAATAAATATTTATTTATATATTCTTATTGCTACATGTGTCTATATCTACAAGAATCAATATATTACGCTTAAATTGTGTACGATTTTGAAATAATTAAATTCTAATAAAACTCAAAAAATATTTGACATCAATAAGAACAGTAGTTTAGCTTTACCTACTTCACGGAGAGTAGTCTCCGTGCGTTTATTCTGAGGGAATAACGTATTTTAGTGAAAAACAAAAAACATTCTTTAACCATTCTTATGGAGGATGAACAATGAAACGAGTAATTGTTATACTCTTTGTAGTAATACTACCAGTAATGATATTTGCCCAAACACATGGTAAAGTAGCTGGTGTAGTATCAAATACTGCTGGTGCACCTCTTCCGGGTGCTAATGTCGTTATTGTAGGTACTAGTTATGGTGCCGCCGCTGATGCCGATGGACGTTACTTTATAGTTGACGTTCCGGCAGGTAAATACACAGTACAGTTTCAATACATTGGTTATGCAACAACCGAAGTAACAAATGTTGATGTATTTAGTGGTTTAACGACCGATATTAGTCAATCATTGGCAGAAGAGACAATTGAAGGAGAAGTGGTCACTGTAGTTGCAGAAAGGCCCCTAATCCAAGTCGATAAAACTTCCACTATTAATATAGTAACAGCAGAAGATCTTGAAAATCTGCCAATTAGAAGTGGACTCGACCTTTACGAAACAATTCCGGGCGTTATCGTTCAAGATGGCGATATTCATGTTAGAGGTGGCCGTGATAACGAAGTCGCATTTTTTGTCAACGGTACACCAACAACCGGATTCGCCGGACGAGGCAACTTAATTTATGTACCTCAAGAAGCCACGGAGGAAATTCAGGTCCAGATTGGCGGATATGATGCGTCAGTTGGTGGCGCCAATAGCGGTATTATTACCAGACAAATTAAACGTGGTACAGATACCTGGAAAGGAAATATAACATTTCAGAATAATGGCGCTGGATTAGGTAAGGATTTTCTAGGGACCAAATCATTTGGTCATAGTCTATTAATTGGTAATTTGGGTGGTCCTATAATAGGCGATAAAGTCAAATTGTTTGTTGGGTTTGAAACTGGTCACGAGGAAGACCAGTATACCACGGTTGGTGAAGCATTTGAATTCCTAAATAGGGCTGATCAGTCGCCGCAAAATGTAGCCTACATTGATACAGTGGATTTGACTTGGCCCGGGTATCGTGAATCCCCCATCGAGTATACTTACGTATCTTCAAGCCTGACTTTTGATTTTGCCCCATTAATTAATAATATCACGGCAGTATATACGAAATGGGATGATTGGTTTAGCGATGACGTGCAAGGTTATATGCAAGACCACGGGACAACAATTAGACCGGCTGTTGATGATCCTGCAAATGCATATAGTGTAGATATCCCCGGTCGTGGAAACTACTCAAAAAATACTAGGATTTTAATAGCTAATGAACTTTCGTATAATCTTTCCGAAAACACATTGATCAAGTTGAACCTTGGTTACTTGTCATCTTCTAGGGATGATAATGATGAGTGGTTTGGAAATGATTGGAAAAAATGGCGCGATGGTGATGCTGTTCAGGATTATCTTGGTTTTGCTGATACAGTTTGGACGCCTCAAAAAGATCGTTATTCCGAAAAAAACGACTATCGGGTAAATGGTATTCCATTTAACCGACCAGGCACTACTCCAGATAATTTTTATACACATACTGAAGCAACACAGTTGTCAGCAAATGGATCATTTACAAGTGTATTAAATAGACATACTCTAACAGCAGGATTTAATTGGAGAAAATATAATCATCGCAGATTAGATATACAGGTTAGTGGTATTATTTATTCTGCTGACCCAACGTATGGATTAGATACTTATGGGATCACAACATATGGTTCTTGGGATAATGTCCCAGTTGATTTTAAAAGAACGTATGTTGATGGTTATGGTTATGATTTGGAAGAAAATAAAATTGAAGATCGCAAGGTTTATGGCTCCGGTGAAGACATAACCTATATGGACGGATCTAAAAAGCCGAGTGAATTAGGATTTTATTTACAAGACAAATTCGAATTTGATGATATAATTGTAAATGCTGGTATAAGGGTTGATATACTTGACACGGATGACGAAACATTACTCACCCCTGATTCAATAGAGATCTATGACATGAGTAATTATATCCATCTTGATGAATGGAAAAAGGTTGAACCCTTTACATATATACAACCTAGATTGGGTATATCTTTCCCGATTTCAGATGTAGCAAAGGTTTACGGATATTATGGAAAATTTGCTCAGCTTCCTGATTTGAATACAGTTTGGTTTACTGCTTATGAATATCGTTCACGAATTGCTCGTGGTGGATACTTTTACTTAGAACCTGCAGGATTCGGTCTTGAACCAATTGAAACTACTCAATATGAAATTGGATTCGCTCGAAGCTTTGGTAAAATCATGGCAGTGGACATAACGGGTTTTTACAAAAACCAAAAAGGTCTTATCGGCACGGATCGTGTTACTAATGTTGCCGGTGATCTGTCATCTGCTTATGACATTCAAGTTAATGGCGATTTTGCTACAACCAAAGGCTTAGAATTAAAGTTCACTTTACGTAGGACGAATCGTCTGTCCGGTGAAGTTAACTATACATTCTCACAGGCTGAGGGAACCGGAAGTAACGCAACTTCTTATCTTGGTGCGACCTACCGAGGCACAGACAGACCCAAGATGATAATGCCGGTTGACTTTAACCAACCCCATGTTGGATCAATCAAACTTGACTATCGTTTTGGCGATAATGATGGCGGTCCACTATTAGAAAACTTTGGTGCTAATTTATTGCTAAACTTTTCAAGTGGTCATGCCTATACATTTGTTTATAGACCCGTCGGAGGACAGGTTGATGCTTATGATGCAGGTGTTGACTATATGAATGATACACGTAGCAGAGAGGCCTTAGAACCAATAGGTTCTTCAATGACGCCATGGATTTTTGATGCTGATTTAAGACTCGACAAACGTATAAAACTTGGTTTTGTAGATTTAACAGTATTTATGCGTGTGACAAATCTGTTTAATACCCGTAATGTACTGAATGTCTATCAAGCTAGTGGCAGTGGTGACGATGATGGGTTTATCTCTAGTGAAGTATATTCAAGCGATTTTGTTACTCTGTATGGTGGAGATGCCGATGGTAATGGTATAGATGATTATGTTGAACTATATGATGCTGTGAATATTCAAAATGATGAGGCTTACAGGACACAAATAGGTGGAAGGCTAATTAGTGCTCCACGTCAGATATTTGTTGGCCTTACCGTCAACTTTTAATTGAAGTGCTTATTAGAAAAAGGAAAAAAATAATGAAAAAAATAATATTTATAGTATCAATACTACTTATTATTAGTAATGGATATTCTAAAGAGTATAACACTGGTTTAACCACTGTTACAAGCCCACGACTAGGGAAGGTTCTGACTGATAATCCAGAACGTTCCATAGTTAATATTGGTAACTGGGGTTACTGGATACGGGACAATGGGGAATCTGCTTACACACCAAGTGGTGATTCAGGAGGAATTTATCCGCGCGGTACAGCTGCAGTTATTTATTTGGATGGTATCCTTGTTGGTGGATACCAAAATGGACACTTGAAAGTGTCAGGACAGATATATACAATTGGAACAGAGCGTGGATACATACTTAATGGTGAACATATGACTCAATCAAAAGATCCAAGAGTCCGGCTGTATAGGATAAGGAAAGATTGGGAGACCTTAACTGCTAATCAGGTCCGACAAGGTGCTGCCGAACTGAATGAAACGACACCTGGTCAGGTAACTGATGGTCAAATCCAAACAATACTTGATCAATATAAAAAAGATTGGGAAGAATGGCCAACCGGGATTGGTGCTCCTTACTATGATCTTAATGATAATGGTGTTTATGAACCGGAATTGGGCGAAACTCCCGGTATAGCAAACGCAGACCAAGTTGTGTGGTTTGTGATCACCGATGCGAATCCATCGACCACCCGTGACCTTTACGGTACTGATCCAATAGGTGTTGAAATACAAACAACCCTGTGGGCTTATAACCAACCCGGTGCAGGACTAGGGCAGATCATATTTAAACAACTACGACTCATTAATAAAGGCGATGGAGACCTATTAGACGCTTATATTTCTCTTTGGTCAGACCCTGATTGTGGAAACTATGCAGATGACTTGGTTGGTGTTGATGTTGATAAGAGCCTTATGTATGTTTATAATGGCGCAGTTGCTGATGATCACTATACTGCCTTTGGACTTGCTCCGCCATCTGCCGGATACGACTTTTTTTCAGGTCCAATTGTTGAAAGCCCCGGTGATGTCGCAATTTTTGATCTGAAAGAACTTCCGGGTTACAAAAACCTTCCAGCTTCCAGTTTTGGATACTTTTCTGCCGGTGGTGTTTATTCTGATCCTGGTCCGTATGGTAATGTTGAAGGTGCCCGTGAGTACTATAACTTAATGCGTGGATTCGCACCAATAGATGATTTAGAAAATCCAACACCATGGTTAGATCAAAACAATAATCCCACAGTATTCCCGTATAGTGGTGATCCTGTTGCCGGAACCGGTCATTTAGATGCTAACCCCGCTGACAGACGCATGCTGATCAACTCAGGTCCGTTTACATTGGCTGAGGGTGATACACAGGACATTGTTGTTGCTGTTGTCGGAGGTCTTGGTGATAATAACCTTTCATCAATAACTGCAATGAAAAATACTGATTTGATCGCCCAGAAATTATTTGATGATCTTTTCAAATCTGTACCGTCAGCTCCTGCTGCCCCTGTAGTGAATTCAGTGGCATTGGATAACAGTGTAATATTGGATTGGGGAAGCAGCATAAGTGCAGTATCTGCTACTGAAAATGTCGCAGTTGCTGGCTATGAATTCCAAGGTTATAACATTTATCAACTTCCGAGTCCTATTGCAACTAAAGACCAAGCAACTCGCATTGGTACATTTGATTTAATAGATGGAGTTGGAACAGTATATGGTAATATATTCGTTCCCCAATACGGTGAAACAGTTAATATTCCGGTACAATTTGGTTTGGATAATGGTATAGCCAGAACATTTGAAATTGACCATGATTACTTGACAGGCGGTCCATTATATAATGGTTCTGTATATTACTTTGCTGTCACAGCGTATAACTATAACGCGGCTCCAACATTAATAGAAGACCAGGCATTGGAATCGGCACTAAGCCCAATCTTGGTGACAATAACGCCCCCGCCTCTAAATACAGAATACGGTGCAGTTTATGGCGACGCAATTGAAACAGCACATCCCGAAGGACCATCAGATGGTTCGCTGGTAGCAACAGTTGTGGACCCGACCCAATTAACAGGCGACGATTATGAAGCGTTCTTTGCTGTAGAGGAATACTTCCTTGATTTTGATGGAATTTGGAAAAATACAACTGAGTCTGCTAAAGCTAACGCTAAGCTACTGGATGTTTCTCCATCAGTGGTGACTGGAGTTGCAGTAACTGGTCCCGGGGGAACTCTTGATCTTAATTTTGAAGTTGATGTACAATCACCTGATTATAATTATGCAGCCGGTGTTCTAATAACAGTTCCCGGAGCAGTAATTAATAGTGCAACAGCTCCAGATGGAATTGCAGTAGCAATCCAAGCAGATGGACTATCAGTTCTTTTTGGTGATTTGGATATAGATGGTGCTGGAGATTTTGCTGGAGGAGAACACATTACAATTAATGTTCTTACCAGTTCAGTCGACAATGAATCAATAGCTTTTGATTTTGTAATTTATGATGATGGTTGGGGAGATCTTGTATGTGATGTAGATAGAGATGGCGTTACAGATCCTGATATGGTAGATTATTGTGATGCTTATGGTCTTGGACCTGGTAATGCAGTTATTGCCAATGCCGAAGGTAGCGGAACAATTACAGTATTTGGCTATGCCTATAAAACTATCGAAGGCTGGTATGTACGGAATTTGAATACAAATCAAATAGTTACACCACATTCAACTTTGCAAGGTGATTTTGCGACTGATAATATATTCAATGGTATATTTATTCCGGCTCATGAAGCTGGTGCTAATTCGGCTCCTGTAGCTGAGGGTATACAAGTTCAAGTTTTTGGACCTGACATCGGTATTAAAGCTGTTTACGAAACAGATGCAAATGATGCAGTATTAGATGCTAATGTGGGTGTATATCCACCAAGTTTAGGAACAACGGGATACATATTATCACACAGGGATCATGCAGGTCTCGGAGCTGGTAGAACCCACGATAGGTTTGATTTCTGGGGTATGGATGATGTTATAATTGATTTCAGTGAAACATCCCTATGCTTTAGTTATTCAGGCGCAACAACTATAACTGAAACCGTATCTGGTGATCAATCAATGGCTCCATTTTCAGTGTATCGTAAAAAATTCCCTTCAGGGGAAATGATGCGATTATTCACCGGATGGTGGGACACAGATGGTGATGGAATATGGGGAGCAACAGATCCTTATTGGACAGATTATGGAAAACCATCTTATGAAGCAATATACGCATGGCAAGGATATGATGCTGCTGGAAATGAAATTCCTTACGATCCGGCAAATCATGCCACCTATATAGCTGATGGCGGTCTACCGAATGATACGGGCCAGAGTTTTGGGTCGAACCCAGGTTTTTATAATTACCCATTTGTGACCGCTACAATGATGGTATTGTATTTAGATGGTTCAACGCCACCGTGGGGTAATAGAATTTGGCTTGCAACAAATAAAGCCAACACGGCGGCTGATAAGTTCACATTTACAGCTCCTGAAAATACAGTGTCAGAGGCCCTTACTAAAAAAGCTGTTGAGAAGATCAATGTATTCCCGAATCCATACTATGCAAGTAATAGTCAAGAGCTTAACCGTTTTGACAATTTTGTAACCTTTACACACTTACCGCTTAAAGCGAAAATAAGGATATTCTCGCTTGACGGTAAAATTGTAAGAGAACTGGATAAAAATACTGATTCACAGTATTTACAATGGGACTTACGAAATCATACAAACTTACCGGTTGCATCTGGTATTTATTTCGCACACATTGATATGGATATAGATGATCAAAACTTGGGAACTAAAGTTTTGAAATTGTTTATTGTTCAAGCAAACCAAGTAGTGAAATACTATTAAGGAGTTGAAATAATGAAAAATATAAAAATATTCATACTCACGATTTTAATGCTAGGTGTAGTATTTGCTGGTGATGAGGCAAGATTAGGTACAACCGCTGGAACGCAAGTAAGCGTTCCAGTGGGCGCTAGAGACTTAGCAATGGCCGGCGCTGATCTAGTATTTACTCGTGGAGTAGATGCTGTTTTTTGGAATCCAGCATCAATAGGAGGAATACAAGGGGCTAATGGTACAGTCTCAAATATGTCCTATATTGCTGATGTGAATGTTAATTACTTCGCAGTAGGTACATCTATGGGTCAATTAGGAAATATTGGAGTTACTGCCAAAAGCATTGACATGGGTGATATTCCTATTACTACTGTAGAAGCAATGGATGGTACTGGCGCATCATTCTCACCGACGATAATGACAATGTCCCTTACATATGGAAAAGCTTTTACAGATAGGATTAACTTTGGAATAACCGGTAAAATGGTATATGAAAGCATACCACGAGCTTCAGCTTCTACCGTAGCTTTTGATATTGGTGTGCAGTATGTCGATTTTGCTAATATTAATGGACTCGGATTAGCTCTAGTATTAAAAAATATTGGCGGTGATATGCATTATCACGGTTCCGGTTTAAAAACTGAAGCAACATCAGAAGTATTCTCAGATTTCTTTGATAGGGAAGCTTCCTATGACCAATTACCGTCATCATACTCGCTTGGAACTAGCTATAAGATAGGTGAGTCTATTATATTGGGTGCTTCATTCATAAGTAACAATACAAGTTATGACGAATTTAATATTGGCGGCGAGTATAACTTTAACAATATGATATACTTAAGAGGTGGATTAAATTCTGCTATGGTACAAGATGTGGATAAAGATAATGTATTGTTCGGACCATCATTTGGATTTGGAATTCATTATGAATTACTCGGTGTTGGTCTATTGTTGGATTATGCATATCGTCCCACAAATTACTTTAGTGGAAACCAGTTAATAAGCCTGGGATTTGCATTTTAGGTAATTGAAGTAAAAAAAATAAAAAGGGCTCCACAATTGGAGCCCTTTTTATTTTATATTAATATCGAATTATTTATTTGTTAACTGTATTAATGCTTCAACAAACTCAGATTGGATTGTTCGAATGTAGGATTTTTCTAATCGAAGTTTTGAATATTCTAGACAAATATCACTTCAACCAAAAAATACTGTCAAAATCACGAAAAAGTAATTATGTTTTTTCACATTGATGTCTTAACTCTTTATAGTTCACATTAGAAATAAATTCTGTTACCACTGAATTATACTCTTCTTCATTTCCAAGATAAATCCCATGCCATGAATCTTCATTTGTTCTTTTTTTGTTCAGAGCAGTAAACAATTCAAACAACATCTCTGTGAATGCAGTAGCATTAAATAATATAAGAGAGTTGAATACTACGGGATACTTTATTACGTAGAATAGTACTAATACCGCCCCAAGAAACACTTGCCCGATTGATTTTATCTACACACAATAAATTACTAATTGATTCAACAATTAGCGTAGCAGTATCATCTTTTTAGTTTGAATAAAATCACCAGCTTGGATACTGTAAAAATATAAACCACTACTGACAATTCTATCTGAACTGTCTTTAGAATCCCAATTGACTGATTTTATCCCAGGCTCCATTGTCTTACTTATTAATGTTTTAACTTTATTTCCTAACATATCAAATACTGTAATAGTAACAAATTCTCGTTCTGATATGGCAAATTCTATTGCTGTAGTCGGATTAAACGGATTTGGGTAATTATCATACAATTTAAACCTTGTGATTTCACTAATTTCATCATTTACTCTTAGTGGTTCTCCTGCTGTTAAATCTTTTCCATCAAATCCGGAGTAATCAGGAGCATATTTATAACATCGAAACACTTGAAGATTGCCAACGGCGGGGTCGCCTTGATTAAGAATTGTAGCACCATCTACCGGATTTTGATATTTCCACACAATTTCTTCGGTTGGCGTAACTTCAAAAAATTCTCCTTTGTCTGCATTACAAATTAATGTATTACCATTTGGAAGCCTCTGTGATCCACCAAATCGCTGTGAATTAAAATCAGTTTGCGTAGGTGTTGCGTATGTCCACAGTTGAGCAGTTGGTTCATAAGAGGAACCGGCGGTTAGTGCATAATTACCATTTCCATCAACAGGTGGTACAATTTCTTCTATGGATGAATACCCACGTTCAGGCCAACCATTGCTAAAAATCATTATATTCCCTGCTCCGGGTATGCCGGGTTTGATCCAGTATGCATCATGTTGCCCAAATAATTTTTGGTCATCTTCCGTGCCGGCTCCATATCCAATTGGATTTCCCCAACGATATAATAAATCACCTCCCTTTCCACTATTACCATCCTCATGTGTAGCTGCCTGTTCAGTTGTTGTGCTGTGGTCAATTACCCAAATTTCGTGAGTACTTCTATTGCTTACAATAATCTGATCAAATCCTTCATTATAAGATACAGAATTCGTATGTAACCAATCAGGGGAACCATCCTTTGCAAAATTTAAATCAATGAGCTCTGGGTGTTCGGCTATGACACCAAAATTATCTTTAGAATCATCAAACTCTTGAATAAGATGATCCCATGCATTCCATCGCCATACAACCTTGGCTGTTTCAAGTCCTGTTTGTTGCACCTCAATGATTGACAATGATCGAATAGCATTAGTGTCAATTAAACTTGGATTTCTACCTGCCTGAATTGCAACATTTTTGGTTTTACGGTCATTTAGTACGAGCAATACATTTCCATTGGGCATTGGTTCAACATCGTGATGCTGAGTTCCATAATAGTAATCCCAAACTAAATTATTGTCCCAGTCAAATTTTTGGAATCCCCCTGTTCTATTACTTCCTCCAGTTGGATCTACTTTTTTAGCGGCACGTAATAAATGTCCATCCTCTAATAAATAAGTACCCATGCCTGGAATAAAATCACTTCCCCATTGATGTACTAAATTGCCTTCATTATTAATTAAATATGTGATTTTTGCAAGATTTGGTGCAAAAAGTGTATAACCATTATATGATTGTGTTTCATCATTTAGAATTAACCCGACAGTATTATCCTGTGCAATGCCTAAACTAATGAATAAAATAAATATGAATAAAATTGCAACCGATTTACTAACTAATTTTTTATTGGAAATATTCACGCCTCAACTCCTTATTTATGTCTAATATTAATAATTAATAATCAATTTTCTTCTATATAAAATTTCCATGCACAATAATATTTATCCGGATGCTTATCTGGAGGGCTGGCGACACAAGTGGTTTTTCTATGTGGATCAATTGTTCTAGCAAATTCTGTATATTCCACAAGCCCAACTGATTTGCACTGGAAGTCAGGCAAACCGTGTCATTTGCGTGCTGACTAAACACGGCAATCGTTCATCTGAAATTCAAAGGAATCTTCAGTTTCGTTTACGAAGCTTTGTATATTTAATCGGCTATACAGCCGGAATCCAAGCGACTTTTTCAATCCATCCAAACCGCTATATTCAGATATATCATGACCTTTTATAATTCGTTTTTCTTCTATATCAATGAACTTTCATCAAAATGTATACAATTTTAAGACTTATTTAATGTCTGTGTCACAAAAATTTGGTGGTGCGCACTATGCAAGTATGCGTGAAGGAGATATGGCATCGTAAATTCGCATACAATTAGAGTTAAAATTTTCCGCAATTAAAATCAAGAATGACAAACGTTGAGAATTTACTATGAATTCATCAGTTATGTATTATATGATTAAGTCCCTTAACAAACATTTCCTTAGCGGATGTAACAATCTTATGTATGCAAACGACAGATAATATTGATTTCCTAGCGTAATCTTTATTATCGTTTTCGTCATAAACTTCGATAGTTGGGACTCCAATTAATTCTAAAGTATCAAGTAATATTGCTTCATAAGTGCTCCATACACCAGGAGCTATTATTATTCCATTTGCCCAATTGCGGTTGCGCTGTAAAAGAGTTACGGTTTTTTCAATACTGTGAGTCTGATAAATTTTTAATGTAATATCTTTCTCGCGGATATATCTGCGAATTCCCTTATTGATTTTATCAAGAGTTAGGTGCTTTCCTCGTTTTGATGATTTAACACCAATCAGGTTTAGGTTCGGTCCTTGTATTATTAAAATATTCATCGAATGGGGACAATGTGCCCGATAATATAGCCAAGTATAAGCCCTACGAGTACAGCTAAGGTTAAAACGCGGCTTCCGACCAGTTCACGTGAGTAGCCTTTTTTAATTGCCACGATAGAGATAATATATCCAAGACCATTTAAAAGCCAAAAGAATGGAATAGCCAACACTTTTACAATTAATGGACCAACAAACGGTACTAGCGCTATTAGCGCTGTAATGCCGGCAAAGAACTGTGTGAAAACACCTAATACTATTGTAACTAATACTACTACCTTTTTTTCTACACCGAAATGTAATGCTACTATTATTGCGATAATAAACAGTGTCCATCCGACTAAATGCTTCCAATTAGATTTGAAGAACGGTTTTAGTTGTTTATCGTTAGGTTTAGATTTACTAGGTTGTTTCTTATTGCTATTTTTATTATTCTTTGTTGCTTTTGCCATTTTTCTACCCATATCTGACGAATAGAATTTATATCGAAAAACAATTCATTGAAATAATCTGTTTTATCAAAGATTTTATCATTATCATCTAACATTTTTAAATCTAAACGATAATGATTGCATAAAACATCTTTATTATTTATTGATATTGTTGTTGTGTCGTTCCAGAGAAGCCTTGTCTCATATAAAATTCCTTCATTCTCAAGATTAAACCATTTTGTGTCGATTGAATCAACCGGGGAATTCATAATTTTAACAAATAGTGAAAGTAGCGAGTGTGTATTTGGCTCTAAGGAAATCGAATCCTTCTCATCATAAACAAGAATATTCCCTTTTTTCAGCACTGCTTCATATTTCTGTTCTTCTGTTCCCAATTCGGTGGTCTTTTTATTTTCAATAACAGTATAACTATTTTTGTCAAATTTTGAATAGTATTCTAAATCCACCGGAAAGATATAATCTATAAATTTTTTTGATTTCAGATTAAAGGTTATTTCGTCATCTGTATCTTGTTGGATTTCAGCGGTGCCGACAGGAATACCCCAAATGTTTACACCATATTTTTGAGCTTGTGTAAAACAAACCGCTGAAAGGAATACGAGAATAATTTTATTCATTAACTTTGAGTCGACTAAATACATTTTATAAATATTTATTTTGAATCACTCGTTTCTTTTGATTACTTCTCCGCCTACGCTTATGCTACGGCAGGCAGGGTTGTTAATAAAATTTGTGCAATCCGTGCCTGTCTGCCGTAGCCTTAGCGCAGGCAGGTAATCTGTGGTTATTATTTTTTGTTTCCTTCGTTATGAATTTCACACTTTCCAACGAAACTTACCAAGAATACTTAAAATTCCAAGAATCGGTATGTATATTGGTTGCAAAAAGAACCAAATTAAATAAGCATTTATTTTAATTTTTGTCTTAAATATTTTGGATCCATAAAATAAGACAACAGTATCAAATAGAAATTTTATACCAAAGAGCATGGGTAAGAACTGCCAATAATTTTTTAACAATAATGCTGACAACAAAATGGTATTTGTTAATAGGTTGACAAATAAGAATAGTAAAAATAATAGATCAGTGTTGAAAAGATTTCGAGTATTCGATGCCCATCGTATTCGCTGGCTAATAAATTCACGTAAATTTTCCAATGGTTTTGTTTTCACAAAACCACGAGGATTTGTATTATACATTGCTTTTGCTATTTTTGATATTGCTTGAACAAGATAAAAATCATCACCGGAGATGCGTTTAGCGACTGGATTGAAACCATTAATTTTATCGAAATCCGAACGTCTGTAAGCGATGTTCTGACCCGACCCTGTCCAGGCATTTCCCCAACCTAATGTACCTGCATTTGCCAACATTAGCGCTAAAAAATCTATTGATTGATAATGATCGAAAAAGCGCTCTGATGCGGCATTAATTTTTGAGTATCCTACAACAATTCCGGTTTCTTTGTCAAATGTTTCAACAATGCTTTCAACCCAAGTATTCGGTACGCGACAATCGGCATCAGTGGAAATTATAATTTCACCATTTGATTTCTCGATTGCTTTAGTAAGTGCATATTTTTTAGGGGTCATTGTTTTTGATCGTTTGGAAATTTTAACACAATCAAAATTATTATATCTCTTGATATAATCGCTAATAACTGTCCAGGTTTTATCTGTTGATCTGTCATCGGCAATTATTACCTGTAACTTTTCTTGAGGATAGGTTTGACAACTTAAATCTTCAAGTAAATCTTGAATATTTCCTTCCTCGTTTCTAACTGCTACAATTACTGAAACAGTAAGTTCTTTTGGGCTTTGTATATTTTGGTTTTTTTTTAGGCGGAATAACCCTGATAAAAAATATAGCATAAAGGCGGCATATAAAATAAATACACCCATAGAGATAGAGCCAATAAATGTCATTAAAATAGCAATGCAGAGGCAATTAAAAAATAAATTCCAACTCCTAGGATATCAATTGTTGTTGTAACAAAAGGACCAGTCGCAATTGCCGGATCAACATCTAATTTTCTTAGTAATAATGGAACCACTGTACCAATGGAGGTCGCAATTATCATCGAGGCACAGATACTTAAGCCAACAACTATTCCAAACGTGGAAGGAGCATCTTTAAAAAAGAAGAATGCTAATGTACCCAGTAATAAACCATAAAGTCCGCCTAAAATTAAACCGACGCTCAATTCCTTAAGTATTAGTTTAAGATCATTGCCGAAGTCGATTCTACCCGTAGCAATACCACGAACGACAATAGTTGAGGATTGCGTACCGATATTACCTCCCATGCCAATAATAACTGGTATAAAAGCTGCTAGCACAACAATACTTTGTAACATATTTTCAAAATATCCAATGATCGATATTGCAACCACACCCCCAATCCAACTTGCGAAAAGCCATGGCAAACGTGACCGTGCATTATCCCATGAAGATTTGAGTAATATTTCTCGGTCTTTACCGGCTCCAGCCATCTGTAAAAAGTCTTCGGTTGCTTCTTCACGGATAACATCAACCACGTCATCTACGGTAACGATACCTAATATTTCGTCGTCGCTATCAACAACAGGCACGGCAAGTAAATTATAGTGCGATACAATTTTTGCTACTTCCTCTTGATCTGTTTCTGCCCGGACGTATTGGACATTTCGGGTCATTATATCTTTCAATTTTGTAGATGATGGTGTAGTTACCAAATCCCGTAGAGATATTACTCCTGCAAGATGATTATCATTGTCGGTAACATATAGATAAAAAACCATTTCCGCAGCTTCCTGATTTTGCAAATCATTGATTGCTTCACCGGCGGTTAGTCCTTCGTTTAGAGTAAAAACGTCGGTGGACATCATACTACCCGCACTGTCTTCTGGATATGCGAGCATCTCTTCAATTTCTTGTTGTTCATCAGTATGCAGAGAATCAATAATTGTTTTAGATTTTTCTTCAGGAAGAGCATTTAAAATGGTTGTCTGATCATCCGAGCTGGCAATGCGAATTATTGGTACAATTCGCTCAGGAGCGACATCTTCTAATAAATCTTCCAAAATTGAATCATCTAATTCACTTAAAAATTCTGCTGTGTATTCGTTATCTGTCATTAAATTAAATAAGTAATCTTGCTCATTGTCCGTAAAAAAGCGGTAAATAACAGCTAAGTCGGCAGAATGTGTTTTTTCAATTAGTTTGACGAGATTAGTATTCGCTTTGCGATTTATTAGGCGGCGAAAAGTATCGCGCAGCAGTGAAATTTCATGACCGAACATTTCTTTTTTCATGATTGATTCTCCAAATCTTTGTCCAGCATCTTAAATCCTAAAATGATGAGAACAATTGCAATAAAAATCCACAAGGGATATACATGTTCATACCAATTGTAATATCGATTAAAAACATCTTCGACGTTATTTAAAGCTACTGCAAATCCGTTATTAAGTCCATGCAGAATTATACCTGGGATTATGGAATTGGTGCGCCACGCGAGGTATCCGAGGACTAATCCTAATAGGTATATCTGTACAATCCAATATGGATTAAAATGAACTAATGCGAAAAATAAACTAGTAACCAAAATTGCTTTTGTAATGTCTTCCCAAGATTCTTCTAATACTTTTTGCAGATAGCCACGGAATAGCATTTCTTCCACTAAAGGAGCAGCGATTACTGTTGTAAGAACGATGAAGATACCATTTCTAATTGATGTAATTTGTAATTGCTCAACAAGCTCTTGTAAAAAATCAGGTTGCCCAAATAGTTTATATACTATTCGGTCTAACTCATCTACTATTACAATAAATCCAACCGAAATTAATATTATAGATAAAAGAGTGTTTAAAGAAATTCTGTTTAACCGTAATCGCTTGTGGATTGATAAACCAGTAAAACGTAAATAGATAATAACTGGTACACAGAGAAGCAAGGTACTAATTAACATGGCTATTAATGATATATTAGTAGAGTTAAGGTTTGGTAGTAATACTCTTAGTGATGCCACTAATCCTGCACCTATTATTAGCGCAAAAAGTAGCGAGATTACAACAAGGCCAAAGGCAATTCTAATGTTAGTTTTTTGATTCAAATCAGTTAGTACTTGTTGGCATTAGTCGATGAAAATTACTCAGTTATAAATATAATAATAAAGGCGCTAAATCGGACGGGTTAAATGGTAAAGTAAAATACTACCGGCAACTGCAGCGTTAAGCGATTCACCTGAACCAATTTTTGGAATTGTTACTTTTAAATTTATATAGTCAATATTGTTTTTATTAATTCCGTGTGCTTCACTACCTATTACTAATACCCAGGGATTTAACTTTTTTCTATCAACATCATGGATATTATCACCTTTCTGAAAAGCACCAATAATTGTGTGCTGACTATCTTTAAATGTGTTCAACAAAATATTTTCATGGATGGATAACCTAAAATGTGATCCCATCCCGCCGCGGAGTACTTTAGGATTATAAATATCAATACAGTTCTTAGATAAAGCGACATTCTTTATTCCAAACCAATCTGCTGCTCGCAATAATGTACCAAGATTGCCGGGATCTTGTATTTCATCAAGATATAACCAATTTTCAGACTTGCTAATATCTATGTTATGTGAATCAGATAGTTTGCACATCGCAAGTATGCCCGAGGGAGAAACAGTATCACAAACACTTTTCATTTCCGTTACACTAATAGAATTGGTTATTATAGCATTTTCTGCAATTAAATCCATGAGAGAATCATGCTGAGGCTTTGCTACAAATTCATCAGTTATGTATACTTGTGTAATTATAACTTTGGATAGTATGGCCTCTGAGATTAGTCGTTTACCTTCAAGTATAAATGATTTATGAATCTTGCGATACTTTTTAAAAGCTAATGATTTAATAAGCTTGGTCTCTGAATTACTTAGCATTTTATTATTTCTCTAAATTTTTGTTTTCCTTGAAGTTTTTAACCATTTTGCCAAAAGTTTTATCTTTTCTTCTTTTTTCAACAAGAGTAGCTTGAAAATGAAACTGTTCCTTTTTCATTTTAACAAAATTGTCATAAGTAGATTTATCAAGATTCCCCTTTTCAACGGCAGTTAATACTGCGCAATCCCTTTCATGTGTATGTGTACAATTGGAAAATTTACAACCTTCAGCGAGTTCAAAAATTATATCGAAAGTAATTTCAATACCATCTGTGGATTCAGTAATTCCAACTTCTCTCATGCCCGGATTGTCAATGATGATACTGCCATTATTTAAAAGAAATAGTTGCCGATGACTAGTAGTATGTACTCCTTTATTCGTACTTTTGCTAATGGCTTTAGTTTTTATCATATTTTTTGCAACTAAAGTGTTTATTATACTAGATTTTCCAACTCCCGACAATCCTAACAAACAGTACGTTTTACCTTTTATCAAAGATACTTTGAATTTATCAATTCCTGCGTTAGTCAAATTACTGATGGCAAAGATGGGTACCTTATCAAGCCTTTTGTCAACCGTATTAATTATGTTCTTTAAATCTTGTTCAGAAATAAGGTCAATTTTCGTCAATAAAATGATAGGCTTAACATTCGCAGAATTACAAATTGCTAAATATCGCTCAACACGATTTAATTTGAAATTTTCTGTTATTGCTTCTACAATAAATCCGAAATCTATATTAGCCGCGATTACCTGTTTATTACTGCTTTTTCCGACAGCACGTCTTTCTAAGTAATTATTTCTTGACAATACTTGTGTAATGAGAGCCCTGTTATTATCAGATTTGTTTAAATGAACCCAGTCTCCGATTACGGGTAATTCTGATTTGTTCTCTATAGAATATTGAAAATTGCCGGTGACATTGGCTTGTAGTTCACCGGAATCAGTTCTAATAATATAGCGATCTTTAAATACAACAACTACACGTCCAATATTAGATTTGTCTAATCCAATATCTTCTACATATTTGTTTACAATACTATTATAACCAATGTCTTCGAGATTCATATATTTTTAATCAGGTAATTAATTACAACAATTTCTTTGTTTAGCCAAATTAACCCCGCTAATTTTAAGACAATTTTAATTAAGGATACATAATAATGTCGAAAGGTATTACACTACAAAGTAAAAACTTTTCCGCTTGGTATAACGATGTAGTTAAAAAAGCAGATTTAGCAGAACATGGCCCTGTAAAAGGAACAATGATAATTAAACCATATGGCTTTGCCCTATGGGATAATATTAAAGATGCTCTTGATGGCATGATAAAGGAATCGGGTCATACTAACGCTTATTTCCCGTTATTCATACCTAAATCGTTTTTTGCGCAAGAAGCAAAGCATGTTGAGGGTTTTGCAAAGGAATGCGCTATCGTTACCCACACACGATTAAAAGCAGTTGATGGAGATATTATTGTAGATCCTGAATCAAAACTAGAAGAAGAAGTTATTGTCCGCCCAACATCCGAAACAGTAATATGGGCAATGTATAGGAAGTGGATACAGTCTTACCGAGATTTGCCATTATTAGTAAACCAATGGGCGAATGTTGTGCGATGGGAAATGCGTACGCGATTATTTTTACGTACTACCGAATTTTTGTGGCAAGAAGGTCATACTGCTCATGCTACTGCTGAGGAAGCAGAAGAAGAAACATTAAAAATACTCGAGATTTACCGTTACCTCGCGGAAGAAGTATTAGCAATACCTGTATTAACTGGCAGAAAAACAGAAATTGAAAAATTCGCCGGCGCCGAGCATACCTATAGCATCGAAGCTATGATGCGAGATAAAAAAGCCTTGCAATCGGGAACGTCACACAATCTTGGGCAGAATTTTGCCAAAGCATTTAACGTAACATTTCAGAATAAAGATAATAAAGAAGAAATGGTTTACGCAACAAGCTGGGGTGTGAGTACGCGGATAATTGGAGCAGTAATTATGGCACATGGTGATGACAAGGGATTGCGTTTACCACCAAAAGTTGCTCCATTTCAGGTTGTAGTTATACCAATTTTTAGGAATGATGAACAAAAAAAAGTTATTGTAAAATATTTAAATCCGATATTGGATACATTAAAAAATAATTCAGTAAGAACCAAAGTCGATTGGCGCGAGGAATCACCGGGATTTAAATTTAATGATTGGGAAATGAAAGGTGCGCCAATAAGGATGGAAATCGGCCCGCGTGATGTCGAAAATAATCAGATAGTGTTAGTTCGCAGAGACACAGGTGAAAAGAATTTCGTTAAAACTGATGATATTGCTGAAAAAGTGTCACAAATGTTAAGTGATATTCATGATAATTTATTTGCAGAAGCCACTGAATTCATGAAATCTAATACATATAAAACTGATTCTTATGATGAGTTTAAAAAAATTATAAATGGTGGTGGATTTATTCGCTGTGGATGGGACGGAACATCGGAAACCGAATTGAAAATAAAAGAAGAAACTGGTGCAACTACTCGCATAATTCCATTTGATGAGAATCCGAAAGATTTAAAATGTATATATACGGGTAAACCCGCTAAACACGAAGTCATTTTTGCAAAGGCATATTAGAATAATATAAATGATCATTAATACATCGGCTGTGGTGTTAAGAAGTTTTCCCTATAGTGAGACGAGCATAATTGCCCGATGTTATACGCGAGATCATGGAAAAGTCAGTGTGATTGTTAAAGGGGCAAGGCGCAAAAAGTCACCGATGGCAGCTTATTTTCAATCTATGAACTATTTGGATATCGTGTATTACTATCGCGAAACGCGCAGTTTGCAATCAGTGTCCAAAGCTACATTTGTTGAAATTTGGTCTGATCTAAATCAGGATTTAAAGAAAATTGCATACGGTTTAGCTGTTATTGAACTGACTGAAAAAACGAATACCGAAAACGATCCACACCCGGAACTTTTTGATGAACTTGTTGCAGTATTGAAAGCATTTAATTCATCAGATTTAAGACTAAATCTAATTTTTTGGTATTTTCAAATAAAGTTATTGACAATATTAGGATTTAAACCTGACTTTCGCCACCTGGAACATGGAAATGTAAAATTTCCAAATCCATTTGCCGGACCTAATAGTCAGAAAATTTTGGAAGACTTAAATAATAATACAATTGATTCAATAACTAACATAACCGCTACGAGCAAAGATCGTAAAGCGATTAGCGAATATTTAACGGCTTTTATAAATTACCATTTTGATGGATTGGACAGTTTGAAATCATTTTCAGTATTAAAGCAATTAATATGATTGATTATACGACATATACCGGCACTTTAAGAGTTAAAGGGAAAGTTGCATATATAGAAACTGCTAGTGGAGAAAAAATCTTTGAAAATGAAAAGATTTGGGATGGTTATATTAAACATTGGGAAAATACTATTGTATGTGCCAGAAGATTAACACAACTTGATTACGATAATGGCAAACCGATTATTATTATGTGGCCGAATGAACCGACACCCAAAACCCTATTTGTTCATATTTATTATAATGAGCGACTGGTTAAATATTTTGATTCAACTTTGGGTCATTTAGCGATAAACATTAACGGGAAAATCTTCAATTTTGCCAAAAAAATCAATGAAAATGAGGTAATCACAAAAGAAGAATATTTTTATCGCCCTGCCTTAGGTGAATTTGCTCCGTCACCTAATAATGGAAAGCAGGAAATATCGGTTAACGGTAAATCTTATTTTGACAAATTCGGCAGAAATTTTATGCGGGGAGTCCATGTAATCCATATTGAAGGAATAGAAACTGATAAATTATATAAAATTTTAAAAGAAGAACTTGATTTAATTCATAATACGCCACCAAAGCCGAACGATCCGGAAAATTATCCTGATTTTCATGCTATTAAAAGGAGTTGCACAAGTATTGTAAGAGATGGGTTTAGAAAATATGGATTTAAAAAAATCAAAGGTGTTATTCCACGAGACTTTTTTGTAAACGCTGCCTATAATTTAAAAAAAGAAAAAGACCTTAAAGTGAAAATTTATAAAATGCCGCAATTGATTGTTCCTGAATGTCCACCGAGCAAAGCAACATTTTTGTTTAATATTAAAAATTGGTTCCGAATCAGAACACTCAAGTACGAAAATTAACATGCGCTACCAATTTCAATCGCACCAAACACAATTCACTTGGAATCCCAGGAGGTTTAGTGATGCTATAAAGGTATTAATCATAATTAATGTTGGCATGTATCTCTTGCAGATAATTACCGGATCGCAGGAAAGGATGATAGAGATTTTTGGATTATCGACTGAAACAATTTGGCCAATGATATGGCAACCCATCACATATATGTTCATGCATGGTGGGGTATGGCATGTTGCAATAAACATGTTCGTATTATGGATGTTTGGTACGGAACTAGAAAACATTTGGGGTAAAAATGAATTCCTTAAATATTATTTTGTAACAGGAGTCGGTGCCGGTATAATTTGGTTACTTTTTAATATAGGCGGTTCCAATGCAATTTTAATTGGAGCAAGTGGTGCAGTTTATGGTATTTTGATGGCGTATGGACTAATGTTTCCAAATAGAACAGTGTATGTTTATTTTCTATTTCCCGTAAAGGTTAAGTATTTTGTTATTTTCATTGGAGCTATTGCCTTTTTTTCTTCTATGGGAACCGGTTCAAATATTAGTCACTTAACACATCTTTCAGGGATGTTAATTGGTTATTTATATCTGCGCTTTAGCGATCATTGGCGAAACATGAAATTTAATTTTAGGAAAAAGATTATCGAATTGAAGAGCATGCAAAAAGGCAAAGACAATCAGCAGAAAATGAAGTTACAGCAAGAAGTAGATAGACTGTTAGATAAGGCTAATATTTGTGGCTGGGAAAGTTTAACTGAAGAAGAACAGATAAAATTACAAGCGTCCAGTTGGAAATTGTCCTCAAAAAACCCGAAGGATTAAGATAAAGAATACCACCTCTATAGCTCTCCCCCAAATTAGGGGGAGAAAATAAGTGTGGGTATTAATATTGAAAAAAAATTACTTCAATAAAATTAATTTGTCAGTTTTAACTTCATTACCAACGGTAACCCGACTTAAATAAACTCCTCCCGGTACTTCTTTACCGTTCTGATTTGTTCCATTCCATTGAATTTCATACCAACCGACGGGTTGTTCTTTATTCACGAGTGTTGTAATCAATTTGCCAGTAATGTCGTAGATTGCAATCAGTACAGACGCATTGCTATGCGTCTCTACAGCTGGAAATGAATATCTAATTGTCGTAATCGGGTTAAACGGACTGGGATAAGCCATTACAGTAAATTTATCAGCAATAGATGATAAAGGATTACTATCAATAGTAACTTCACGCGTTGCGTGATATGTAACTACACCATTATAATCCACATCCGCTACCCGATATTTATATGTATTCCCCTGCTGCACTAATTTATCAACATATTC
>CBDURO010000016.1:0-34008 GCA_965369995.1 uncultured bacterium
AAAAATATTGCAGTTGCCTTAGCTGGAAAAGACAACGAAATACCGGTGATAGATGAAGCCATTCGAATAACTATTAATCTAAAAGCAAAGTTATGTGTTCTTCATGTAAATGATCCTCATGCGGGTGAAATGTCTATGATGATGGACAGCCCTAAAAAATATACTAAGGATGATTTTATCAAAATATTTCATAATGCTGGACATGAGGAAATTGCAAAAAGAATTGAAGTAAAGATTGTAAAAAATGCTTCTGTAAGTAAAGGTATTGCCGAACTTGCCACTGATTGCGATTTACTAATATTGGGTCATAATAAGATGAGTAAAGTAAAACAATCATTTACGGATTCGATTGATGAGGTTATTGTAAATGTATCAGATTGTCCCGTACTGATAATTCCTAAGTAATTACAAAATTATTCGTAAAATATTAACCGTTAATGATTTATTTAAATGAATGAAGAATAAGTCAGGTATTTTAAAATTAATTCTCGGTCCGCTATCATTTATCCTCTTCATAATATTCGTTGATTTAGATCCTCAAAACCCATTAATCACTATTACTGCTGCAATTGCAATTTGGATGGCATTTTGGTGGATTACCGAAGCCGTACCGCTAGCAGTTACTGCCTTATTGCCGATCATTCTGTATCCCACACTTGGAGTAATGAGCGGAAAAGATGTAGCTCCAATTTATTTTAATCACATAATATTCTTATTTATTGGTGGATTTTTAGTCGCTTTGGCGATGCGGAAATGGAATCTCCATCGCAGGATAGCGTTAAGAATATTGTTAATATTTGGCAGCAAACCGCATAATATTCTATTCGGATTCATGGTAGCAACTGCATTCTTATCAATGTGGATTTCCAATACTGCCACAACCATGATGATGGTACCAATCGCTTTATCAATAGTTTACAAATTAGAAGAAATTATAGATGTGGATAAGGTTAAAAGATATTCATTAGGTATATTTTTAGGAATTGCTTACAGTGCCTCAATCGGAGGAGTTGCTACGCTTGTTGGTACGCCACCGAATTTATCATTTGCTAGAATTTTAACTATTTTATTTCCAAATGCACCGGAAATAACATTTGCCTCTTGGTTAATGTACGCTTTGCCCATATCAATAGTATTTTTGTTGATATTATGGGCAATATTATCGTTTATATTCAATCCGAAGTCTAAAGAATTTGAAATTGATCCAAAACTATTTCGAGATCAATATAATAAACTTGGACGAATGTCTTTTGAAGAAAAAATCGTACTGGTAGATTTTATTTTGTTGGCAGTTTTGTGGGTTTTCCGCGCCAATATTAAAATTGGTGATTTTACCATCCCCGGTTGGTCACAGTTATTTCCATATCCAAATTACCTGAATGATGGCACCGTAGCCATCGCAATGGCCCTAATACTATTTGTAATTCCATCGTTAAAAGATAAAAAACAGCGGATTTTAGATTGGGATACCGCAGCCAAACTTCCCTGGAACATCGTACTACTTTTTGGCGGTGGATTTGCTTTAGCAAGTGGATTTAAAGTATCCGGTTTAGCCGATTGGTTAGGCATGCAATTACAAGGATTTGGTGTTTTTCACCCGATGGTAATTGTGATTGTAATTTGTTTATTTGTTACATTTTTGACAGAGTTAACATCAAATACCGCCACTGCAGAAATGTTATTGCCAATCATTGGAGGATTAGCAATCGCAATAAAAATAAATCCACTCTTTTTGATGATTCCTGCAACAATATCTTGCTCATTTGCATTTATGTTACCTGTCGCTACTCCACCAAATGCGATTATATTTGGAACTAACAGAATAAAAATTGCTGATATGGCAAAGGTCGGTTTGTGGTTAAACTTTATTGGTGCAATTTTGATTACATTATCAATTTATTTAATTGGCAAAACTGTATTTGGAATTGATCTTGCTCAATTCCCGGAATGGGCGTTGAATTGACTGCGCTAAAGCTTTGTCAATTAAAATTGAACATTTAATATTGACGATTGATTATTGTAGGAGCGAAAAAGATAAGATTTAAAGTTTATATAGTTCTTTCAGAACCTGATTTCTAAAGACTAAAGCTGATAATCCTGTAAATAAGGCAACTATTCCTAATATAATTACTAACCTAATATATGGTTCACCAATAGCCTGACGTTCATTTGTATAAACAAATAATATCCTAATCCATTCAATTGATCCGATTACTAGAAATATCTGAATGAATCGAGCAACCCATGCGTGTTTGATCAACAATAAAAATGGAATTAATAGAAATATTAACGATAATGATGTTAATCCTGCTCGTGAAAAATGAGCACTAAGGAGAAGTAAGCTAAATATAGCAGGGAATAATCTTAAAATATTCATGTTAATCTATCTCCTCAAACTCGCCAATTCTTTTATTTTTGCGAACATTATCCCAGTTAAAGAATTTACCGTTCATAGCAATATAAATTCCGGCGGGGAGAGTTTGCACAAAAGCAATCGCACTTCCCAAATTGAATAGTCCATCGGAACTACCAAAAGTGTAAGGAATCATTGCACCTGTTAAAATTATTGTTTTATCTTTAATAGAATTTGCAAGTACCTTAGCAGTCTCTACCATCGTATCGGTTCCGTGTGTTATTATAATTTTTTTCTCAGACGCTTTTTCGCAATTTTTTGCGATGATATTGCGGTCTTCATCGGTCATATCACAACTGTCTATCATCATCAACGTTCGAATATTAAGGTCTAACCTTGACCTTCCAAGTTCGAGCATGTTTTGCACATGAGAATTTTTAAAAAATAATTTTCCATTGAGATCATTATATTCTTTATCGAATGTGCCGCCGGTTACTATAATTCTTATTTTCTTTTCCATATGATATCTTAAAGAAAAAATGGCTGATAATCAGCCATTTTTTCATCTAATAAATTATTGTTTTATTTCCTATTGGCTTTTGCCATTTCACTTCGTTTTTCGATTACTCGTTTTGCGAGTATATGTAGATTCTCCGACATTAGCATTTCGCGTATATCTTCTCTAATTATTTTCCATTTATGATGAAATGGACAAGGGGCTAAGTCGGAACATTCATTAATTCCGATAACGCATTGTTCATGCTCGGGAGGTGCACCATCAATTGCGTAAACAATTTGGTAAATGTAAATATCCTTAGCTGATCGAGCTAACTTTACTCCACCATTCCTTCCTCTGATTGCTACTAACAGATGATGTTTAACAAGAGTTTGAGTGATCTTGGCTAAAAATTGTCGTGGAATTTCATAAGCTTCAGCAACTTCACTGACCATAATAGGGTTAGCCGAATTCTTTTCTGCTAAATAAATTAATGCCTGAATTGCATATTCCGCTGATTTAGTATATAGCATATTTTATTTCCTTATTATCTGATTATTACCTTAATAAATAATATAAATTTACGAAAAATATTCTAACCAATTTAAAACATAAAATGGATAATGTCATCTTAAAAAAAATGCTCAACACATATCGGAATCCAAATAACTATGTGCAATGTGCACATTAATTAGGATAAAAGTAGGGTAAAACCAACTTTCACAATTTGAGCATTCGATTAAGCTGAACTTTTAGCAGGCAACCAAAAGGAGTGAAGCAGAAAAGGAATAGCTACAATCGTGAACCGATAAAACAGTTGAGCATTATATCTTTTTCAAATAACAAATTCAATGGAAAATTATTGTTTTCTTTAAATTAATACAAGAGAAATAGATGCTATTATCTAAATATATTTAAATATCAAAATTCCAAAAATAGTATTAACTTAATTTTAGTAAATAATATAAAAGGTTTCTAAAATGCACAATTAAAATGCATTGTATATGGTTAACATTTGATGCTTCTGATCTAACGGAAATTATAAGTATACTGGCACGAAAATATAATAGTCCGGTTTTCCAACCTCATTGTACCCTAGTCGGTAAAACCGATGTGTCGTTACCAAGAATGAAATCAGCTATAATTAATTTTATAAGTAATTATAAACCGATTGAAGTACATCCGGAAAAAATCAGGTATACTAATTATTTGTGGCGAGCATTATATATCGATCTTATGGAAAAACAGATACTTACAAAATGGCATGAATATATTTGCGATTTATTATCAATTAACCATGACAAAGACTATTTACCACATATCAGTTTGATGTATAATTCTGTATCACTAAGAGAAAAGAAAAGAATATCCGGCAAAATAAAATTGGAATCGGTTTACAAAATTCAATCGATTCAAATAATAGATTGCGGTGATAAAGTTGATGATTGGAGTACGGTATTTGAATTGACTATTGGCAATTGATTATTTACTATTGACTAAAAACAGATATTTAATATCCAATTTATCCATCGTAGCTTAAGCGAAGATAGAAATCTAATATCCAAAATCTAATATCCAACATATCATAATTATTTCATAATTTCATTTTATGACTAAGGAAAGAAAAACCACTATTGTAATAATAGATGTTCAGGGTAAACTTGCCGAAATAATGCAAGATAGAGATAAGTTATTCAAAAATATAGAGATATTAATTCAAGGTGCTCAACTTCTTGATATTCCAATTATTTGGACAGAACAATTACCTGAAAAGCTCGGTGGAACAACAAAACGTATTAGTGAATTATTAACAAATCAAAAACCAATTGTAAAAAGTGAGTTCAGTTGTGTAAAAAACGTTGAATTTTCAGATTTAATAGAAAAGAAAGAATACAATAATTTCTTACTTTGTGGAATAGAAACTCATGTTTGCGTATATCAAACCGCTAAAGATTTAATAGATCTTGGATATGAGGTCGAACTTATTGCTGATGCTGTATCTTCCAGGACGGAACTCAATAGAAATATCGGCATTGAAAGGATAACTTCATTAGGAGGGAAAATAACAAGCGTTGAGATGCTATTATTTGAGAAGCAAGAAATAGCTCTTGGTGATAAATTTCGCGAACTAATCAAAATAGTAAAATAGTATGCAAAAATATTGGAAAATATTCACGGTAATTTTACTTTTGCTGTTTTTTCAAATAAAAGCAGAGGAACCCGGAGATTCACTCGTTTGGGAAGGGGTCTATGCTTTTTATAATAACGAAACTGCTATGGCAATTGATATTTTAACCAAAGTCCGCCAGGAATTTCCGCTAAATGCAGCCGTTCATTTTACATGGGTATCGGCAAGATGGCTGCATAGTCAGGCAAATGACCCTATTGAAAAAACATACATAGTTCTAAAGAGAGATTTGGATGAAGTTACCCCCTTGTATAAAGATTTAGTGGAAAAATACCCTGATAATCCGCTCTATAGATTATATCTCGGCTCTGCCGAAGGATTACGCGCCCGTGTCTATCTTGGACAAAAAAAGTGGTTTAAAACGCTTATTCCGGCTTATAAGGGTTTTAAAATCACTAAATACGTTGCAGATAATTATCCTGAAGTAAAGGATGCGATGTTGCCAATGGGAGTTGTAGAATATTATGTCGCTTTAAGAAGCTCAATACTTAAGTGGGCTGCGTCATTATTTGGATTAGAGACTACTAAAGAATCAGGACTTGCGAAAATGGAAATTGCTGCCAATTATGGTGATTTTGCCTCTATCGAAGCACGGAGTTTGTTATCGTTTATTTATCTTTGGGAAGCGCTCAATATTGAAAAAGCATTAGAACATACAACAATTCTTGCAGAGAAATTCCCTAAAAACTTTTACTTTGTATTGATGTATACTGAAAGTTTAATTAAAACAGGAAATTATGATCAAGCTCATACCGTTATTTTACAATTAAATAAAGATTTTATAGATTTGACCGATACTCAAAAACTCAATATGAAAAGCTATTTGGATTATGAATGGGCATTATATTGGTTTGAACAAAATCAATTTGATAAAGCCTTAAAATTAACAGAAAGTTCCATATCAGATTACAAAGCTGAATTAGATATTTATTTAACAAACTTATTATTATTACTTGGAAATATTCATGATGTTAATGGAAATCGTTCAAAAGCGAAAATTGCATATCAAAAATGCGTTAAATTGGACAACAATAGTGAGGCAGTTCGTTTAGCAAAAATATTTATGGATAATCCGTATAAAAAATAGATGGAAATTTCATTACCATATTGTATTAGTCTAACTAAGTATTCCCGATTAGAGACACGTGAAGTACTGGTTGGTAAAATCGGTATTGGCGGAAATAATCCGATTAGAGTACAATCAATGACTGTTACAAATACGATGGATACGGACGCAACAGTTGAAGAATCAATACGAATGGTGAAAGCAGGTTGCGAATTGGTAAGGATTACTGCTCCGAGTATCAAAGAAGCTCATAATCTTCAGAATATCAAAGATGAATTGTACATTCGTGGTTACGATGTTCCGTTGATAGCTGACATCCACTACACTCCAAATGCTGCCGAGATTGCAGCTCAGATAGTGGAGAAAGTTCGAATCAATCCTGGGAATTATACTGATCGAAAACAGTTCAAGGTTATAGAATATACTGATTCGGCATACCAAGAAGAAATTGAACGAATACGCAATCGGTTTATACCGCTAGTCAGGATATGTAAACGAAATAAAACCGCAATCCGAATTGGAGTAAATCACGGATCTTTATCCGATAGAATTATGAGTCGTTTCGGCGATACACCGCTTGGTATGGTTGAATCCGGTATGGAATTTGTCAGGATTTGCGAAAAGGAAAAATTTTACGATATTGTATTATCAATGAAATCAAGCAATCCGGTGGTCATGGTGCATGCAAATAGATTATTAGCAGCCAAAATGATTGAAACCGGTAGAATTTATCCAATTCATCTTGGTGTTACCGAAGCAGGTGAGGGAGAAGACGGTCGTCTCAAATCGGCAATCGGAATTGGAACATTACTTGAAGATGGGATTGGCGACACAATCCGAGTTTCATTAACAGAAAAACCGGAAAATGAAATACCGGTAGCAAAGGCAATTGTAAATAAATATATTGAACGTGAAAATCATAATCCTATAAAAATATTAGATTTATCGGTTGTAAATCCATTTGAATTTAAGCGGAGAAAATCCACAACTTTAAATAATATTGGAGGAGAAAATCTTCTAAGAATTATTATTGATTTTAGTCGAATTAGCGATATTAGTCAGAAAGATTTAACATCAATCGGTTACAAATATTCTGTTGATAAATGGCACATCTCCGACCAAGCATCTGATTTTATATTCGTCGGAAATCAATCAATTAATTTTGAATTACCAAGCGGAGTCGCAATTATTCAAAATGCTGAAGTTTGGCAGAATTCTAAAAATTCGTATCCTTTATTTACGTCAAACGAATATTTTAAAACTAAGAGTAAAAAATCAAAGATCTTGAATTTTGTATCAATTAATTCTTCGAAAATAAATAAAGACATTTTTATAAAGATTAAAACCGATGATACAATAGTGTTAATCTTGGAAACTGAAAACAAACACGGAATGGTAGAACAACGCCGTTTCATTTTTGAGTTAATAAAAAATGATATTTCCGTTCCAATTATTATTAGAAGAAATTTTAGTAGATTAGATGCCAAACAGTTATTAATCAATAGTTCAATTGATATCGGAGCTTTACTTATTGACGGATTAATTGATGGAATATGGTTGGAAAGTAACCAATCACCGCAATTATTGAATAAAACTTCTTTTGGGATTTTACAAGCTACCCGTTCGAGAATTACAAAAACTGAATATATTTCCTGTCCATCTTGTGGCAGGACGCAATTTGATCTACCTGAAGTAACAGCTCAAATTCGTAAAGAAACTGAGCATTTGAAAGGAGTAAAAATCGGAATAATGGGGTGTATAGTTAACGGTCCCGGAGAAATGGCGGATGCCGATTATGGATACGTTGGAACAGGAAATGGAACTATTGCACTATATAAAGGACAGACGATAGTTCAGAAAAATATTGCCACAAATGATGCAGTAAAAGCTCTTATCAATCTTATAAAAGAACATGAAGATTGGGTGGAGAGATGAAATTGTTGATTTTAAATTTTGAATTCTAAATAAGTATATTTATTTAGATAGATTTCATAAACATATTACTTATTTATCTTGACTTAAATTGACTAATTTCCTTAGTTATGTCTCAAATAAAATCAATAATTTGCATCAATGAGTAGCCGAGTTCTTAGCAGTTCAATTTTAGGCATTGATGCCTATATCGTGGAGGTGCAAATTTATCGCGTGCTTAATTACCGCGTTATGTGACAGTTGGTTTACCCGATAATGCTGTCAAAGAGAGTCGCGAGCGGGTAACGGCAGCTATCTCCAATAGCGACTATAAATTCCCTCATGCACATGTTACGATCAACCTTGCTCCGGCTGATATTCGTAAGGAGGGCTCGGCATTTGATCTGCCGATTGCCATTGGTATTCTGGCAGCAACCGGAGTAGTTAAGCTGGACTATTTGAATAAACTAATTTTGCTTGGTGAAATTGCTTTAGATGGTACACTTAGACCAATAAAAGGTGTGTTGCCAATTACTATTTGCGCAAAACGCGATGGAGCGGTATCATTTTACTGGTTGAGAACGCTAAGGAAGCAAGTGTTGTGGATGGAATTAGAGTTGCCGGAGTAAAAACTTTAGGCGATGTTGTTTCAATATTAAATGGTGAATTGAGTATTGAAGCGGAAAAGTTAGATCGCGATAGATATTTTAAGAAACAGCGTATTTATTCAGTTGATTTTGAAGATGTAAAAGGTCAGGAACAAGTCAAAAGGACATTAGAAGTTTCATCTGCAGGTGGACATAATGTGATTATGATAGGTCCTCCCGGTTCAGGGAAAACCATGCTTGCAAAACGTTTCCCAACAATTTTACCCGATCTAATATTGGATGAAGCTTTAGAGACAACAAAAATTCATTCTGTTGCAGGTTTAATACTGGACAGTATCGGACTTATCGCCAAGCGACCATTTCGTTCACCGCATCATACAATTAGCGATGCCGGACTTATCGGCGGAGGAACCATTCCGAAGCCGGGAGAAGTAAGTTTAGCACATAATGGTGTCTTGTTTTTAGATGAATTACCGGAATTCAAAAAGAATGTTTTAGAAGTTATGCGTCAGCCATTAGAAGATGGCGTGGTAACGATTTCCCGTGCAACTGTATCATTGAGCTACCCGGCACGGTTTATGTTAATTGCAGCTATGAATCCTTGTCCGTGTGGATATGCCACCGACCCAAATAATGAATGTACGTGCAATCCACCGATGATTCAGCGCTACATGAGCAGAATTTCCGGTCCACTATTAGATAGAATTGATATACATGTCGAAGTTCCGGCGGTTCCTTTTACGGAGCTAGCGGATAAAGACGCCGGTGAAAAATCCGATAAAATTTGTTCACGTTGCCAAGATGCACGAGAAATTCAACTTGAGCGCTTTAATAAAATTTCCGGTATGTTTACAAATGCATAAATGGAATCTAATGAATTGCGGAAATTTTGCGGATTGGATAAACAATCTTTTATATTATTAATAATAGCGATGGAAAAACTCGGACTTTCCGCCCGCGCCTATGACCGGATTTTAAAAAGTGTCGCGAACTATAGCAGATTTGGCCGGAGAAAAAGAAATCAAGTCTGAACACCTTTCGGAAGCAATCCAATACCGTAGTCTTGATAGGCAATTGTGGTTAGGATAATTTTAATTTATAAAACTCTTTAGCTTATTTTTTATACGATTTACAAAAATATATATTTCATTTTTTATTGTATTTGAATTAAGGATAAATAAATTTTTAATAATTTGTAAAGAACTTAACCCTAACCCCTTTTTTGTAAGATATGTATTATCAAATTTATAAAACGGATTTACTTTACCTTTATTCACAAAATATAAATGTTCTTTTACATGATTTGGTATTGTTTCTAAATGTTGTAAATAAGCATCTTTTGCTGATATTGCTTTAATATTTGCAGAACCTAATAAATCCTTTTTGATAAAAAATGCATTTCCTGTAAAACAAATTAGTTGGTAACCTTTTGCTTCAGCAATATTCACAAAATACGGCAAGGGTTGTCCAATATTATTTATTGCTATGTCTCTTGAAATTTTTAAAGTATTATTAGGAGAATGTCCGGTATTTACTTCAATACAAATTATTTTTGGTTGAAATTCGATATCTTCAAATATTTCATAATCCAATCCGTCAATATCAATACTAAGGAAATCAAGGTTATTCTTCTCTTTAAAAGTAAGAATTTTATTTAAACTATTTTCCTGATTATCAACGTAGTTATTTAAACAGCGAATAGCTTCATTATTCTCATAAGTTTTTAAAAGATCTTTATAGCGTACCGAATCACCTTCAATCATCACAGCTTTCCAACCGTGATTTTTGATCAGATTTCTGCAATTGCTAGCCCAAATACCATCCCACGCGCCAAACTCACAGCAAAGATTAGATTTGGGTTTTATTTCTGAAAATATTTTTTCTATTATTCCATCTTCACCATTTTCAGAAAAAATATTTTTTCGGTAAGTTATTAGGTTATTTTTATCAATATTCATAGAAGATATTAATAATATTGTTAAAAGTTACATTAGACATGTATAATATTGACAACCATTTATAAGAATTACGGTCTAATAGAAATATTAATTAAACAAATCTAGAGGATAAAACATGTTGAACATAGTGAAATCCCGCTTTGCTGGTAAAAAACTAATTAGTTTACTAATTATAGTATCCATTTCCGGTTTTGCAATAGCCGATGAAGGTATGTGGACAATGGATCAAATAGATAAACTTGATCTACAGAAAAAAGGACTAAAAATTCCATTGGATGAAGTGTACAATCTGGATGGAAATTCACTTTTTAATGCGATCGTAAATCTTGGTGGAGGAACTTCAGAATTTGTTTCTTCAAATGGTTTAATATTGACAAATCATCATGTTGCTTATGGTGCTGTGCAACGTGCTTCAACACAAGGTACTGATTACCTCACACATGGTTTTTTGGCAAATTCACTTGAGGAGGAAATTCAAGCACCGGGATCCTCGGCAATGATAATTGATGAGATTCATGATGTAACCGATGAAGTGTTAAAGTCTGGTGCCAAAATAAAAAATTTAGTAAAACGCCAAAGAGCAATTAATGTCAAGATCCAAGCTATGACGGATGTTATTGAAGAGGGTAAAGAGGATGTTACCGCCCGTATTGTTGCAATGTATGAAGGTCAGCAATACTTGTTGTATATCTACAAAAGATTTGATGATGTTCGCATAGTATATATGCCGCCCTTGGCGATTGGCAATTACGGTGCTGATATAGATAATTGGATGTGGCCACGCCATACTGGCGATTTTGCATATGCACGCGTATATGTCTCACTTGATGGTGTAGGACGTAAATATCATGAAGATAATGTGCCCTATCAACCAAAAAAATGGTTAAAAATATCGACTCGTGATTTAGATGATGGTGATTTTACTATGATCATGGGTTTCCCCGGGCGTACTTCGCGTTACCGTACATCGCATACAGTTAAATACAATCGTGAACTTTATTATCCGGATTGGCTTGAGAGAGCAGGTGATGTAATTAATATTTTAGAAAAAGCAGGTGAAGATTCACCGGAAGCAAAGATGGCAGTGGCAGGACAGCGTAAAGGAGTTGCAAATTATCAGAAAAAAAATGGTGGCACAGTTGCTGCAATAGATAGATTCAATTACCTGCAATTTGTTCTAGAAAATGAAAAGAAATTTGTAGAGTTCATTAAATCTAATCGCAAATTAAAGAAAAAATATGGGAAGGTTCTTGATGACATCGGAGTTCTATATGGTGAAAAAATTGCTAATAAAAAACATGATGATATAGTGAATTATTTCGGTGGTTATTGGGGTTTTATTGGTACAATTCCAAGAGTGTCTAATAATTTATATTATACTGCAAAAGAACGTGAAAAACCTGATTCAGAACGTGACCCAAATTTCTCTGAAAAAGATGTAGAGAGAAATGCGGGGAGATTACATTACCGTTATATGGGTTTTTATGAACCGGTTCAAAAGGAATTATTAAAATATTTTCTTAAAAAAACTACAATACTCCCAGTAAATAACAGGGTAAAAGGTATTGATAAATTATTGGTTAAGAATAATATGACACCTGCGGAATTTGTAGATTTTGCTTTTGAAAATACAAAATTAGCTGATGTTGAATATGCTAAATCATTATACAAATTAAGTTCAACTGAATTAGAAAAACTTAATGACCCGTTTATTGATTTGGCAGTAGCTATGTATCCTGAAAATGAAGCATCGCGTAAACGTGAAGAAAAGTTCAATGCTGAAATCACTGATCTTCGTAAAAAATATATGGAAGCGTTACAGTTAATGAACGAAGAGGTAATCTATCCTGATGCCAATAGTTCATTTCGTTTTACATACGGTAATGTTGAAGGATACAAACCCCGTGATGCTGTGCAATATGCACCATTCACAACCCTTGGTGGAGCTATTGAAAAGGATACTGGTGAGAGACCATTTGATATGCCGAGCAAGTTAAAAGAATTATACAAAAATCGTGATTACGGAAATTGGATTGATCCGGATTTGAACGATGTACCAATTGCATTTTTACACACTACTGACATTACAAATGGTAATAGTGGTAGTCCGGTTTTGAATGCTTATGGTGAAATGATTGGCATTGCATTTGACGGTAATTTAGAAGCAATGTTATCCGATTGGAAATTCGATCCGGCAATTCAACGTACCATTTCTGTTGATATACGTTACGTTATGTTTATTACAGAAAAATACGCCGGCGCCGATTATTTATTGAAAGAAATGGGACTTAAATAAGCCACAGATATAAACGGATTAAAGTGGATTTAATTTGTAAAAAGGGTTCCGACAGGTGCCCTTTTTATTATATAAAACAGATTTATTGGAAACATAACACCCCTACGGGGTTAACAAATTTGTCCCAATAATTATTTAAAAATATTTCGCCCCTTCAGGGCTTTCTTGGTGATTCTAAATTATCCCATAGGGATATTAGCAAAACCGAAATGCTATAGTTCCTTAGGGACGAAATATATCATTTCTTTACCATTCTACCATTACACCAATCAACCATTCAACAAATTTATTTCCGTTCGTATTTCCCCATTATTTCAGCTTTTCCTATAATGTGGTTTTCCATAACTTGGAGCAATTCATCCAATTGTGCTGATGAATCTAACGATAATTCCTTGTCAAGCGCATAGATCGTGAAATAATAGCGATGTGGACCATGACCAACCGGCGGACAAGGACCTCCATATCCGGGACGTCCCCAACTGTTAGTTCCTTGTGTAAATTGTGATTGATCATCTGGACTAATATTCTTTGGTAATGATTTCCAATCAGCAGGAATATTCCAAGAAATCCAATGAATCCAATCGCCCATCGGAGCATCCGGATCTACACAAGTTAATGCAAAACTCTTTGTTCCAATTGGTACATTATCCCATTTTAAGAATGGTGAGGAATCTTCACCTTCACAAGAATATTCACTTGGAATTAGAGCTTCATTAGTGAAAGCATCTGATGATAATTGCATTTTATTCATTTTTTTCTCCTGACAATTAAATAATAATATTGATATCATACTTACAAATAACAAAGTACGGATTTTCATATAAACCTCCAATATTTGATACTATTACACTCGAAATGTACGAAAAAAGAATGATATTTTTATCGAATCGTAATAGAATAAACTTGTAATATTAATTGACTAATAGAAATCAAATATGCGTGCACTAATATTTATTATAACAATTCTTCAGTTTGTAGTAGCACAACAATTTGATGAATCCTATTTAAAATGTTCCCATAGCAAGACTGCTAAAGCAATGATCACGAATTATACCACCCCAACTGCTGCACAAGGTAATTATGACGTAACTTTTTATGATATAGATCTGAAGATTGACCCCGATACACAAACAATTTCAGGAATTGTCGGTGTTCAAGGTATATCTTTGATATCAGTTTTAGATATTGTAGAGCTTGATTTATACTCAGGATTAAATATTGAATCAATAAAAAATGAAAACGGTGATGATCTGAATTATACACATAGTTCAAATCTGTTAAGTATTACATTGAATAATCCGGTTAGTGAAGGAAATAGTTTTATGATAATAATTATTTACAATGGGAGTCCCCCAACTACCGGTTTTGGTTCTTTTACATTTAGTCAATATAGTGGTGAACCAATGATTTGGAGTTTAAGTGAACCCTACGGTGCACGCGATTGGTGGCCCTGTAAAGATACACCTACCGATAAGGCTGATTCAGTAGATATATCGCTTGAAATTCCAACCGGATTAATTGCTGCTTCAAATGGCAAATTGTTTAATACCGTGGATGATGGAGACTGGACTATTTTTCATTGGCAGGAACGTTATCCGATTGCAACTTATCTTGTATCAGTGGCAATTTATCCTTATAAAGTATTTTATGATTGGTACAAATACAGTCCAACCGATTCTATGCGTTTGGAATATTATGTTTTTCCTGACAACTATGATGCAGTTCAAAATAATTACGGTTTAACAAAAGATATGATAGGTGCTTTTGCAGATAGATTTGGTGAATATCCGTTCATAAATGAAAAGTACGGTCACGCTGAATTTACTTGGGGTGGGGGAATGGAGCACCAAACTTTAACAAGTCTTGGTGGATATGGTGAAGGACTAATCGCGCATGAATTGGGACATCAATGGTGGGGTGATATGGTAACCTGTGCGAATTTCCATCATATTTGGCTGAATGAAGGGTTTGCCACCTATAGCGAAGCGCTTTGGTATGAAAAACGTGATAATGATATTCAATCATTACATAATGATATGGCAAATAATTTGAATTGGTATGGATTTAGACCCGGTACTATATACGTTGAAGATACAACAAGTGTCAGTAGTATTTTTAATGGGAGTTTATCCTATGCTAAAGCTTCCTGGGTAGTACATATGCTGCGTCATGTTGTTGGTGATACCGATTTCTTTGATGGATTAAAAGAATATGGTGATCGATACCGATTTAAATCGGCTGTAACTGAACAATTTCAAGAAGTGATAGAAGAAATATCCGGTAAAGATTTAGAATCATTTTTTCAACGTTGGATTTATGGTGAATTATATCCAATTTATGAGGTTATCTATAGTCAATCGGACAATAATCTATTAGTACAGATTAACCAAATTCAAGATAGTGATGTCTTTGAAATGCCGATTGATATAAAAGCCACATTTGCGGATGCGAGTGAATCAACATGGGTAGTTCAAAATACGCGAAGAAGTGAATTGTTTACTTTAGCTTTACCGGTTAGTAGAATAGTAGACAGTGTTGAACTTGATCCTGATAATTGGATCTTGAAAAAGATTTCTGGAATCCACATAGACACACTTGGAAATGGTATAATCCCTGATGAATTTTATTTGTATCCGGTTTATCCAAATCCATTTAATGCAAATACTAATATCAGATTTAGTGTACTTGAAGAAAGTAAGGTCATGCTTGCAATAAGAGATGTTACCGGTAGGAAAATATGGGGGAAGACCATGTTAGTTAAAGCCGGAATCCATAGAATTCAGTGGAATGGTAAGGATGCTAATGGAAATAAGGTGTCAAGTGGAATATATATTATTGAAGCAAGTAATGGTGTTAAATTCAAAACCGGTAAAATGTTACTCCTTCGCTAACAGACTACGCTAAAGCTTCGTCAGTTAAAAAACTATTTGTCTGTCGTAACTTTAGTGAAGATTGACGGAGCACAAGTATTATTAAAATAGGATCATAAATGAATAACAATTTAATTGAAACATTATTTTATTGGGGACAACCAATAATTATAATAATCGGTGCAATACTAATTGGATGGCTATTTAAAAGGTTCATTCATGGTAATTTACAAAAATTAGCCAAACGTACTGCTTTCAAAATGGACGATTTACTGCTTGAAGCAGTTGAACGGCAAATAATTATTTGGCTGGGATTAGCCGCAATATATTACATAGCTAAAACAACCGATTATTTACAGCAATATTCTGAATATATGACAAAATTTATTGTTTTTGCATTAATAATTTCAATAACGTTTGCCGTTAGCAAGTTTTTGATAGGCATGATTGATGTGTGGTCGGCAAAACAAAAGCGGTCTCTTCCTTCAACAAAGATATTTGTTAATTTAATTCGGGCTATTATTTTAACAATCGGATTTTTGGTTGCATTGGATTTTATCGGTGTTTCTATAGCACCGATGTTAACAACCTTAGGCGTTGGCGGTATAGCAATAGCTTTGGCTCTAAAAGATACGCTTTCCGATGTATTTGCTGGACTACATATCTTGCTAAGTAAAAAAGTTGAAGTGGGTGATTTTGTCGAGCTAGAATCAGGGCAAACCGGAAATGTTACTAATATCACTTGGCGGAATACGACTATTTTGGAACGTACCAATAATGTTTTCAACGTTCCCAATTCGCGTCTGTCCAATGTGATTATAAAGAATTTCGACGCTGTGGATAAAACTTTTTCAGCTCGCGTTCCGGTTGGAGTCGCGTACGAAAGCGACTTAGATCACGTAGAAAAAGTAACCATCGAAGTTGCTAAGGAAGTAGTCAGCGAGATTAAAGGACATGACCCTAATTTTACTCCGTTCATTAGATATTCTGATTTTGGTGAATCCAGTATTAATTTTAAAGTGTTTTTTAAAGTTTTAGACTTTGGTGCACAATATCCAATAATACATAATTTTATAAAGAGATTATTGGTTCGTTATAATCAGGAAGGTATTAACATTCCATTCCCAATTAGAACATTATATCATATGAATAATATTGAAATAGAAAATAAATAATTATGGATTTACTAATAAAGCCGTTTTCTTTAGAAGTAAAAAAGATGTATGAAGAACACTCCTATTTTCATGATGGCGATGCCGGTTTGGATTTATTCGTAGTTCATGAGCAAACAATTCAAGCGGGTGAATCGACTTTTATCCATTTGCAAATTTCATGTGAAAATATTGAAGGCAAACCATATTTGTTAATGCCGCGTTCAAGCATATCAAAAACATCATTACGATTATCAAATTCAATCGGATTGATTGATGGAGGGTATCGTGGTGAAATAATTGCGGCTGTCGATAATATCAAAGAAGCTGCATATAAAGTTAGTCCCGGTCAACGTTTATTTCAATTAGTCGCAATGGACGGTTCACCGATTCATTTTAAAATAGTGGATGAATTAAGTGAAACATCACGTGGCAGCGGTGGATTTGGCAGCACTGGTGAATGATAGAAGATGGGATATGGAAGATATTTGATGGGGGTGGAATAATTACTACACCGTCGATGTAATGTCTCAATAACTTATCAACTCGGCAATTCAAGAACTAATTTATTTGTAACCAAAATATTGATTAGCACTCTAATGGCGAGAGTGCTAATTATCCTTGCTAAAATGTTATAATCGATGATAACTTTCACGCTGCTTTAAAGCAGAATTTTATTACAGTAAAAATAATTAAAGAAATAGTTAATCAAAAAGGAGATTAATAAATGGGTTTAAAATTAAAACCTTTGGAAGACCGTGTTGTTGTCGAACCAAAAGAAGCAGAGGATAAAACTGCATCAGGAATTATTCTTCCCGATACTGCACAAGAAAAACCTCAAGAGGCAACTGTTGTTGCAATCGGACCCGGAAAAGCAAGTGATTCAGGTACAATAGTTAAAATGACAGTTAAAGTTGGAGATAATGTACTTTATGGTAAATATTCCGGCACCGAAGTAACAGTTAATGGAAAAGATTATTTAATTATGCGTGAAAGCGATATCCTAGCGATATTATAAAAGGAGACAAATAATGGCAAAAAAAATTACTTATGATTTAGAAGCACGCAATGGCTTGAAAGCTGGTGTTGATAAATTATCAAACGCTGTAAAAATCACTTTAGGTCCAAGAGGACGTAATGTAGTTATTGAAAAGAAATTTGGCTCACCAACAATTACGAAAGATGGTGTAACAGTAGCAAAAGAAATTGAATTAGAAGATAAATTAGAAAATATTGGTGCTCAAATGCTTCGTGAAGTTGCCTCCAAAACATCAGATGTAGCAGGGGATGGTACAACAACAGCAACAGTTTTAGCACAATCTATCATTGCTGAAGGAATTAAGAATGTAACTGCCGGCGCTAACCCAATGTCAATTAAGCGCGGTATTGATGCTGCAACAGTAAAAATTGTTGAAGAATTAAAGAAGCAGAAACAGGATGTTGGATCTGATTCTGAAAAAGTTGCTCAGGTTGCTACAATTTCCGCCAACTTTGATAAAGAAATTGGTCGTAAAATCGCTGAAGCGATGGAAAAAGTTGGCAAGGATGGTGTTATCACAGTTGAAGATAGTAAAACTGCCGAAACATACCTCGAATTCGTCGAAGGAATGCAATTTGATCGTGGATATCTCTCTCCATATTTTGTTACCAATTCAGACAATATGGAAGCCGAATTAGACGATCCTTATATATTGATATACGATAAAAAAATCAGTAACATGAAAGATCTTATGCCGATTCTTGAAAAAGTTGTACAAACCGGCAAATCTGTCATGATTATTGCTGAAGATATTGAAGGTGAAGCTTTAGCAACCTTAGTTGTCAATAAACTACGCGGTACGTTTAAAGTTTTAGCTGTCAAAGCTCCGGGATTTGGAGATCGTCGCAAAGCAATGTTGGAAGATATTGCAGTACTTACCGGTGCTACAGTAGTATCTGAAGAGCAGGGATACAAATTAGAGAACGCAACATTAGATTATCTTGGGACTTGTAAGCGCATAGTTTCTGATAAAGATGACACAACTATTGTTGGTGGCAGTGGAGAAATAAAAATGATAAAAGCCCGTATTAATGAAATTAAAGTGCAGATAGATAAAACCACATCTGATTATGATCGTGAGAAATTACAGGAACGTTTGGCTAAACTTTCCGGTGGTGTGGCTGTGCTGTATGCCGGTGCTCCAACCGAAGTTGAAATGAAGGAAAAGAAAGCCCGAGTAGAAGATGCATTACACGCTACTCGTGCCGCTATTGAAGAAGGTATTGTTCCTGGTGGTGGAGTTGCTCTTTTAAGGTGTATTAAAGGGTTAGATGATGTTAAAGTATCTGAAAATCAGATGGTTGGAGTTAACATTATGCGTCGTGCCATGGAAGAACCGATTCGTCAAATTGTTGCTAATGCAGGTGCGGAACCTTCGATTGTCGTCAATAAAGTTGCTGAAGGAAAAGGTGATTATGGTTATGATGCTCGTTTGAATGAATATGTAAATATGTTCAAATCGGGTATTATTGACCCAACAAAAGTTGTTCGCGTAGCAGTAGAAAATGCAGCATCAATTGCAGGATTATTATTAACTACTGAAGCTGCAGTAACCGAAGTACCTGAGAAAGATGTACCTATGCCTCCAATGGATCCAGGAATGGGTGGAATGGGCGGAATGATGTAATCGAATAATTGTCGATTTTTGAAAAGCCCTTTTCATCATGTTGAGGGCTTTTCTTTTTATTAGCATTTCTTGACTACACTAAACACTATGCGGTAAATTTATTACTTATGGATGTAATACGATTAAAGAATATGGTTTTTTACGGTTATCACGGCGTAAGTGAATCAGAAAAATCACTGGGTGGTAAATTTGAAGTTGACTTAGATCTATATAAAGATTTAAAGAAAGCTGGTCAATCTGATAACTTGAAAGATACCCTTAATTATGAAAAAATCTACAAAACAGTTCATAATTGTACTAAAAGGAATAAGTTTTATCTAATTGAAACACTTGCTGATCGTATCGCAGAATCAGTTTTGCGAAAATATCGAACAGATAAAGTAATTGTTAGAGTGAGGAAACCGCATGCACCCGTGAAAGGCGTTTTAGATACAGTTGAAGTTGAAATAGTACGAACCAAGGATGATTATGAGTGATAAAATTTATCTGTCCTTAGGTTCAAATATTGGTGATAGAGAAGCCAATTTAGCCGGGGCGATTACCATACTTGGGAATTATCAAGAAAATAGTAAATTTAAAAGTGCATCCTTCTATAATTCTGAACCATTATTTAATACCGATCAACCGGAATTCCTAAATACTGTTGTCGAATTAAATACAACATTCACACCATTCGAATTTTTGGATGAAATAAAAAACATAGAGAGACTCTTAGGACGCCCAAGTAAACGTGAAAAAAACGCACCAAGGACAATTGATATTGATATATTAACTTTTAGAGATTCATTCTTAGAAACAGAGGAATTGATGATACCTCATCCGGGCATTCCATATAGACGATTTGTCCTTGTTCCATTTAACGAATTAGCCCCAAATTATATTATCCCTGGTTGGAAGATATCAGTTAAAGAACTGTTAAATCGTTGTACCGATAATTCAATAGTATTGAAACATACCATAGAATCAAACGCATGAGAAACTTATATTATATCGCCATAGAAGGACCAATAGGTGTTGGAAAAACTAGTTTAGTTAAGCTATTAGCAGAAAAATTAGAAGCACGTACAATCTTGGAACAGTTCGAAGACAACCCATTTTTGACTGATTTTTACGATGATCCGGAACGATTCGCTTTTCAAACACAATTATTTTTTCTATTGCAAAGATATCAACAACAGCAAGAATTAAGACAAGTTGATATTTTTCATAATTTACTTATAACCGATTATATGTTCGTAAAAGACAGATTATTTGCATCATTAAATTTAAATGAAAAGGAAATGCCATTATATGAAACAGTGGCAAATTTATTAGAACGTAATGTGATCAACCCGGATTTAGTTATTTATTTACAAGCAGATACAGATACATTAATGAAAAATATTGGTAAACGAAAAAGGTCATTTGAGAAAAACATGTCCCGAGACTATATAGATGCTCTAAACCAAGTTTATAACGAATATTTTTTTCGATACCAAGATTCTCCTCTGTTGATTATCAATACGAATAATATAGATTTTGTTAATAAGAAAAAGGATTTAGAGGAAATCATAAATGTAGTTCGCCAGCCGATTACAGGTACCAAGTTCTTTAACCCTGCCACAGGTTTTTGATCATGCTTAAATTAATTTTAGTAGCAATATTAGCATATCTTGGATATTCGTTTTATCTAAGATATAATGCGCTAAGTAAAATCAATAAATCGTCACGAAAAAAAAGCTCAAAGAGTACATATTCAAAAATGAACATTCGTGATGCTGAATTCAAAGATATTGATGATAGTAATAAGTAATGTGTAATGAGTGAAAAGTACAATGCTGAAATTGTAAATAAGATGCAAAAAATTTATTTCCTCTTTGCTTATCACTTCTTACCTTTTACCAAATAACTATGAAGGCAGTTAGAATACATCAACATGGTGGTACAGATGTATTAAAATATGAAGATATTCCAATTCCCAAAATCACAGAAAATCAATGTTTGGTTAAAATAAAGGCAGCAGCGTTAAATCACCTTGATATTTGGGTTAGAAAAGGATTCCCCGGTATTCCGCTTCCAATGATTATGGGAAGTGATGGTGCGGGAATTGTTGAAAAGATTGGAATGAATATTTCGAATTTTTCTATAGGTGATAAAGTACTAATTCAACCACTCACTTACTGTGGTACTTGCCGATGGTGTAAGCAGAACAAGGAAAATTATTGTGAAAAGTGGGGCATCTTTGGTGAAAATCAAGATGGAACGCAATGCGAGTATATGGCAATAAATGCCAATCATTTGCGAATTATTCCTGAAGACATGAGTTTTGAAGAAGCTGCAGCATTTCCACTTGTCGCGGAAACTAGTTATACAATGCTCATTGATAGAGCAAATATTCAAAATGGAGAAACTGTATTTGTTTGGGGAGCTTCTTCAGGAGTAGGAAGCATGGCAATTCAAATCGCTAAAGCGATGGGATGTAAAGTAATAACTGCGGTTGGAAACGCTGAAAAAGCAAATTTTGCTGAAAAACTTGGAGCTGATATAATCGTTAATTACAAAGATGATGATATAGTTAAAATAGTAAAGGAATTTACACTTCAGCAAGGAGTAGATGTTGTTGTTGAGCATGTTGGAACAAAGACTTGGGAAACAAGTTTACGGATATTAGGAAAGGGGGGAAGAATAGTAACTTGTGGTGCAACCACAGGTTCAGAAGCAAAATTTGATATTAGACGTTTATTTTATAAACAGCAATCCATACTTGGTTCGACAATGGGTAATGTAAAATCACTTGATAGCGCGTTAGCAATGTATATAAATGGTGATATTAAACCTATTGTTGACAAATATTTTAAAATGTCAGAAATACGAATAGCACATGAATATTTAGAAAACGGGAATCAAACTGGTAAGGTAATTGTTATTCCAAATTAAACTATGAAAAGATTAGTATTAATAATTATTGTTATATCTCTAGGATATGGACAAATGAGCAGCACTAAACATGGTGCAGGTTTGAATATCGGTGACCGTGGAGCCGGTATATTTTACCATCGGCATATTAAAAGCTATGAAAATATTAAACTAGGGGTAACTATTCGTTGGCTTGATATAAGACCGCCTGAAGAAATCCCTTCATATAATTATTATACCGGTCGATACGAAAACATAAATACTGTCAGCTTAGCAATATTCCCGCTGTTTGGAACAATAAATTACTATCCGTTTGAAGGAAAAATAGCAAACAACTTTTCACCATATATATCTATAAAGTTAGGCCCTGTGCTAGTTTTAGATGCTGAAGCAAATATTAAATCATTTTTTGAAAGATGGTTTAATGCTGATAGTAAATTTGCTTATGGTGGGAATGTTGCAGTAGGAGTAGAATTCCGTCAACCGGGTAAAGTTCACTATTCAATTGAATTTAGTTATGATCTAATTTCGTTAAGCAGTACTATTGATAATTATAATAATTTAAACGGAACTGTACTATCATTCTCAATCCACCGGTAATTTCAAATGCCGGACAAAATATTTTTTTACGTTGATACTAAAAATATTTCAAACGATCTGTTTTTCCTAAATGAACAAGAATCATATCATATAACTAAAGTTCTTAGAAGATCAATCGGGAATAATATTTGGTTAGTTGATGGAATTGGAAGTGCATATTATGGGACAATCCAAAATATTCAAGATGATGTTGTTAGCGGACAAATCCTTGAAGTATTTCCAAAATATGGAGAAAATAAAATTCAGATTAACTTAGGTATTGGAATACTTAAGAAAGATAAAATGAATATTGTTGTAGAAAAAGCAACTGAATGCGGAGTAAAAGAAATTATACCATTGGTATTAGATAAATGCATCAAACGTGATGTTAACCTCAATCGATTAATAAAAATTTCTAAATCAGCTGTGAAACAGTGTGGAAGGAGTGTTGTTCCTAGTATTCATAGACCTAATAATTTGAAAGAATTACTAAACACATATACCAATACTTCAATATTTGTGTGTCATGAGTCGGGTGATAACGGGATTGATATTGTTCCAAAAATAGTACAGAATCAATCTGAGATATTGCTACTAGTAGGACCAGAAGGTGATTTTTCTAGAGAAGAGATAGATTTTCTAAACAATTATAATGCGAATTTTATAAATTTAGGAAATCGACGACTACGCTCAGAAACAGCTGTTATAGCTGCCTTATCTCAGATAAATTTATATTGTGATTGAATGAATATCTTTAGTTTTGTTTTTTCACAGTTTTCATCACAACTTGAGGATAAGATACATCCAATACTTCAGCAATCTTCTTTTTGTTGTGTTGATATTTTTCTAGTAAGAATTTAAATAAATCTTCTTCAAATCTGTGATTTGCTTCTCGCCATGTATATGGTAGAAGCGCTTCTATATATTGTCTGAAGTATTGATTATTGAATAAAGTGTCGTCATACTTCCCGCGTTTTAAATTCAATTTCTTTTGATATAAGAAATATGTTCTTGTATCTATATCCAATGCTTTACAGAGAACAGGGGCGTTTTTATGGTGACGGATATGCATTGTTAGTAAGCCCTTATGGAAGACATTCCGTATTTCTTTCATTGTTTTGCCAATAACAAATCTGAGTGCTTCATCATGTGAGTTAACATATGGAAGTTTTTGATTATTAGATAAAAACTTGATATAGGAATCGACTACAATTTTACGGTAACCAAGAACAGGCAAACCTAGATCTATTTCAGTTTGTAATAATTCATAACCTTGAGAATAAAAATGATACGCTAAACCGAGTTCATTCAGTTGTTCATAAGACTTGCCTAATTTATAATAATCTTCAAATGCCATATCACGCATATCATATTTCAAGTTTAATTGAAGCGACTGACTGTGGTAATTTATTGTATCTCGGTAATTTTCACATTCATATTCCAAATATCCGAGGTTTTGTAATGCTAAACTAAGATGGAATGGTGATAATTCTCTGTTGATAAGATCTAAAAATATCTCTCTGGCTTTTTCATATTTTTTAATTGTAATAAATAACCAACCCCTGTCATTGATAACTTCTAGCTCAATTGGGATTAAAGAATGTTTGTGTGCAATATTTTTAGCTTTTTTATATATAGATAATGCTGAATCTATATCATCAATATTTAAATATAATTCTCCGATATGCCTTAAGGCATTTGTATAACGAAAGGGTTCCTCGTTATTTTTAAAGTATTCGGCACATTCTGTAAGAATATTGAAAGATAAATCTGGTTTTATCGATTTGTAACATAATCCGAGTAAATTCTTTAAACGCCAATTCAATTTATCATTTGAACAAATGGTCATTGTAGATTTTAAAATTGAGATTGATTCCTTAACGTATCCAAGTTTCCTCAATAGATTAGATAATTCAGCATATATATAAGATTTTACATTAATATTAACATTTAAATCCAACGCAATATTAAAACTGTCGAACGCCTTTTTATATGTCCCATTAAATGTATGTAATCCACCAATACAAGCCCAGGCAATTCCTTGTAAGTTAAAATCATCAATTTTTAGAATATGTTTTAGGTCTTTAAGTGACTCCCCAGATACAATCAAATTCAACTGGGTAATTTCGTCTGTCTTCTCAAGATATTGATCAACAAGTATATTGGTAGTTAATTGCTCGGGAGTAATGTGGTCTTTTATATCGGGGAATAGATTCCTAATATCACGGGCAATGATGTTATCTGCTGTTCTTAAATTTTTCTCAGTTTTTAACATACTTTCTTAATATTTTCTATACTATCTCTAATTAGTATAGAAAATTATATCTAATATTGTCTTCTATAATAATGAATATTAATGTAAAAACATATAAATATCAAGAAAAATTATGTAATGCTAACTGTACTATGTAATGATATTAAATATAAATATTTTATTTAAAACATAGATGATATTTATATGTTTTTACATTAATATTACTGCAGCATATTTATTGTAATAGAATAGAAGAATTGGTAAGCACAAATCAAAATAAGATAATTTTTGTATTTTTAATTTTGATATCAGTATGCATTAGTCAAAATATGTATCATGATTCAAGACTTCAATGGAGTACGATCAAATCTGATCATTTTAGTGTGCATATTCCGAAAGAGCATATCGAGTTTGGAATTAAAATAACTGATATTTGTGAAGATATTTATCCGATTGTAAGTCAATCACTAGATTTTCATCCAGGGCGAACCCATGTGGTGGTTCATACAGAAAACGATGGCTATGGGGGATTTACAAGTGTATTTCCCTGGAGAATGGAATTAATGGTCATGCCTCCACAATCCAATATAACCGGTAAAAACACGCACTGGTTAGAAAGTTTAATTCTGCATGAGTTTACTCATATTGTTCATTTAAGGAAACATCGAGGTGTATCATCCTTAACAAAACCATTTTTAGGTGATTATAATGCTATTTGGCAATTTATAACACCTGTATGGTTCACAGAGGGAATTGCAACGCTTAATGAAACACGGTTTGGCAAGGGAGGAAGAGGAAGAAACCCACATTTTTGGATGCAGATGGCTGAGCCAATTTATAATAGAAATCAGTGGAAATTAAACAATACAAATTATTATAGCAGAAACAAGTTGCCTACGATACTTATGCCATATATCTCGGGTTATTATACAACTGACAAAATTAATCGACAATTCGGAAAATATACTTGGGGAAGAATATTAAATCGATATTCTTCATTACCGATTTTTGGCTTTAACAATGCTATCAAATCGGTTATTGGCCAAGATGTTAAATCTGCTTACAAGGAAGTAATAAGTGATTTTAAAATTCAAAGAAATTCTAACCTAAGTAATTCAGATTCGAAGATATGGTACGGTCCAGATATACTCGAAGGGCATTATACACCAAGATGGTTCGATGAAAATAATATAGTATATTATCAAAAGGGGATTAGTAATACTCCACAAATATTGCAAGTAAATCGCGACGGTAATATAAAAGTATTGCTTAATCGTAGGATTTCTAAAATCGATAATTGTTTTGCTATAGGTGGTAGTAAAATTTATACTTCAGAACTAAATACCGCTCCAAAATATTCGGCAACAAAATATTCAGATTTATATGAATATGATTTTAAAACAAAACATGGTAGAAGGATTACTAAGGCAAAACGCCTATACAGTATCGACATTTCACATGACAGATCAAAAATAATTGCCGTACAAACAAACCTACCAAATAACCGTTTAGCTTTAATAGATAATAATAATGGGGAAATATTAAAGTATATTAATTTTGAAAATTTTGTAGTTTTAAATCCACGTTGGTCTCCATCTGGAAATCAAATTACATTTGCCGTGCAAGACTTAAATGGTGTAGTAAATATTGCCGTATACAATTTAGAATTGAATAAATGGAGATATATATATAAACCTAATTTGAATCAGGATAACCAACCTTGCTGGTCAAAAGATGAAAAGTTCATTTTCTTTTCATCAGATCAATCAGGTGTTTTTAATATTTGGGTAGCAGATGTTAATACTGGTGACCGATGGATGATCACCGACGTAGAATTAGGTGCTTATTCACCCGATGTTTCACCTTCAAATAATGAAATTGCATTTTCGGTTTACACTGAAAATGGGTTTCGAATTGCTACTCAAAATTTGGACAGTACTACTTGGGTGCATAGCGAAAAAATAACAAATAAAAATAAATTATTATATACCGGTAGAGAAGTCGTATTTAATGAAATAGAAGAAGTAGAAAAGAAACCTTACTCAATTAAACAATATTCACCATTATCTCAGATAATAAAACCGCAGGGCTGGATACCCTACTTTTATAACGAAGAAAATGGCAAAGGTGTAGCAGCATATTTTAGATCTGAAGATGCGTTACATAGACATAACTGGTATGGTAGGTTTGGTTTGTCTCTTAATCATATTTCTCCAACAGTTGATATGACCTATATATATTCAAAATTTTGGCAAAAATTAAGCTTTAGGATATTCAGCTTACCGAAAAAGATTAAAGGAGATGATGAAGTTGGATGGTGGCGGGAAACTGGATTTGAATATGGTGTGATAACACCACTCACTTTAGAAAATAATGTCTATAATACGTCTTCGTTATTATCAATACAGTATATTCAGAATCAAATAAAAAATTCAAAGGGGAATATATATCCTGATAAAAGAATATATAGAGGAGTTAAGTCCGAATTTTTGTTTAACCGTTCCAGTAATGTTTTTAGGAATATTACACATTATCGTGCATGGTTTTTCAATACAAAATATGAATTATCCAATGCATCACTTAATAGTGATTATAACAGTAAGCGCTTTTCATCAGAATTGGACATATTTTTACCGTCACTTAATAAAGATAATATTGAATTGTATCTTGGTTTTTTATTTAGAAGGGGAGACTATGACTATCCGAATGATTTTGTTCCAATAGGATTTTCCTCAAATAGTAATGATAATCAATTTCGAGTTATTGCTGCTTATTATAAACCACTGGTATTTCTGGAATGGCAAACTCCACTAATTCCAAATTTTATTGAATATATTAACTTGAAACCATTTATTGATTATAGCATAGGTTGGGATGGTAATATAAGAGAATCAGATATTGAAATAATCAGTTCTGTCGGGATTGAACTATCAACAAAAAACATTCTTTTTTATCGCTACGATTTTGAAGTTGGAATTAATATCATAAACAGATCAATTAGTAGTGATATTGAGTTGTTGCCATTTATACGATTTAATTTATAAAATTGATCCCTATTGAAAAGAAAAATCGGGCTATCTTTTGGTTAGTATGGGGATGCAAAAGGTAGTAGCCCGATTTTTTATGAGATAACCTGAGGAAGTATCGTTTTGGTGATTGAAGATAAACGATACTATTTTATCTCGATATTTTTAGTTTAATGATCTACCAGCGATCGCTTGTGCCTGATGTCATGGTATTACTCCTATTAGGGTTTAAAATTTTATAATTATTAATAAACATGTTACAACTTATCCGTTTGAACTAGTTCCTGAACCGTTTGAACTAGTTCCTGAACCGTTTGAACTAGTTCCTGAACCGTTTGAGCTAGTTCCTGAACCGTTTGAGCTAGTTCCTGAACCGTTTGAGCTAGTTCCTGAATAAAAATCTTCTTCACTCGATAATGGATTTGTAAAATCAGTGCATGCTGTTATCAATATTGTTGATAAAGCGATTAATGCAATCAATTTTAATTTCATAATTTTCCTCAGTTATCTTTATATTAATACGTTTCTAATTTGCTTTATGAATAATAATAACAAAAATTAGTATAAAACAAGAAAAAAATAAGAATAAAATAACAATATAAGTGATAGTGATAAGATAATACGTTATTATACTAATTTATTACCTATTAAAATAACAATTTTAAGAGATAGTATTAGAAATTGTTGATTATGATATAAAAATGTAAATTTTTACAAGTGATTTCACATTTTAATAGCTGAAAAGGATTTAATAATGAAAGAATGTTTGTTTTGCCGAATAGTAGATAAAGAAATACCCGCCGAAATTGTATTTGAAAATGATAAATTATTAGCATTTAAGGATATTGATCCACAAGCACCGGTTCACGTTCTAATTATACCCAAAAAACATATTACGACTACGAATGATTTAACTAGTAACCATAAGGAACTAGTTGGTGATATTTTATTAGCCGCAACAAGACTTGCATCTGAATATGAGATTGCCGAAGATGGCTATAGAATGGTATTCAATTGCAACAAAAACGGGGGACAGGCAGTTAACCATATTCATTTACATTTGCTAGGTGGCAGACAGATGAAATGGCCTCCGGGTTAAACTAATATCGAGCTTAGATATTCATTAATATTTCCGTAAACTTCATGCCTTGATTCTAAATGAAATCAGACTAAATGTATATATCACAGCTAGTAATTAACGGATTTAAAACATTTAATAATAAGACATCGCTCGAATTTGGCGATGGAATTACAGCAGTTGTTGGACCAAATGGATGTGGTAAGACAAATATTGTTGATGCAATTCGATGGGTTTTAGGTGAACAGAAATATAGTGCTTTACGCAGTGCCCGCATGGAAGATGTAATATTTAATGGTGCTAAAGGTACAAAGCCGCTTAGTATGTGCGAAGTATACTTAACCGTTAAAAATGATAGGGGTAAATTACCAACCGAATATACTAATGTCGAAATTGGTCGCCGTATATACCGAGATGGTGAAAGTGAGTATTTTATAAACAGAACCTCTTGTCGTTTAAAAGATATTAATAATCTTTTTATTGATACCGGAATGGGGCCAGATTCATATTCAGTTATTGAGTTAAAAATGATTGAACAAATTCTCTCTGAAACCGATTACGAACGTAAATTTCTATTTGAAGAAGCTGCCGGAATAAATAAATATAAAACTCAAAGGCGTTTATCTATTAGGAAATTTGAAGCAACAAAATTTGATTTGGACAGGATTAATGATATCATAAATGAAGTTGACACAAAAGTCAAAGGTTTAAATCTCCAGCTAAAACGCTTTAAACGACATGCAATCTTAGTAGAAAATTTAAAATCCAATCAGATTGATCTAAGCACACTTCAAATAAAAAAATATTTACATGCAAGTGAACCGTTAAGAAAGAAAATTGAAGAATATTCCCATTTGAGGAATGCAAAAGTATCCGATCAAGATTTTAATGAAGCTGAATTGATCAAACTTCGTGAATTATATGATGAGCAAGTTGGTGAAATAAATTTAATAAGAAGTGATATTGGCAAACGAGATGAGGAAAGAGAAAATGCACGCCAAAATATATTAATTTGGCAAGAACAAAACCGTTCTAGTGATGAAACCATTAAAAGGTTAAAAAGTGAAACTAGATTAAATAAATCGCGGATAGAAAAATATAAAATTAGTATTTCTGAAAAGGCAAAGGATTTAGACTCAATAATTCCCAAAATTAACGATAAGCTATCAATATTTAAATTTGAACAGGAAAAGTTTGACAAAATAGAAAAAGCATATAAAAATGAGCAAAGTACTGTTGATGATATCCAGACAGAAAGATGGGAACTACAGAAAAAAATGTCTGAGAATAAATCGCTTACAATAAGTACTGAATCATCAATAAATGAACGTCTACTACTTAAAGACAAATTAAATCAAAGAGTCAAATCTGAAATAGAATCAATTGAAAGATTTATAGTTGATGAAAAAGCCTATGATAATAAATATAATTCATCAATTGAAAAATCTAATGAGTTATCAATTCAAAAAGTAAGTATCGAAGAAGAAGTAAATAAACTGAATCAAAGAGTTAATGAAGTTAAAATAGAAAGGCAATCGAAAGTAGCAAGATTGGAATCTTTATCAACTCAATTACAATTTTATGAGGAATTGATTATCTCCCAAACAGACTTACCGGATGGTTTAAAGTATGTCTTTAAAAATAATATTGAATCTGAATCGGTGATTGGAACAATTGCTGATCTTTTTTCTATCGCTGAAAAATATGAAGTTGCGATAAACAATGCTTTAGGAGAATTTGCCCATTGTCTTGTTTGTAAAGACCGAGAATCGGCTTTACAAATATTAAAGAGTATTCAAAGTAAACAAGCCGGTAAAATTTCTTTAATTCCATTTGAAGAAGTCCAAAATAGGAAAATTAAATTGGCGGCTGTTCCCAATAACGATTTAATTATTGGTAGAGCTAGTGATCTAATAAAATCGAAAAATCAATTTAAACCAATAGCTGAGCTATTACTCGGTAATACATTGATTGTTAAAGATTTAAGTAAAGCAATTTTAGATTCCAATTTAGTTGGGTGGATATTGGTTGATATTAAGGGGACTTCATGCAGTGATAATTTAATATTAAGAAATCATGGATCCGGAAAAAGTACCGTTATTGGAAGAAAGGAAAAGATTGAATCATTAAAAACGGAAATTGACAAAGCAGAAAAAAGTATTATAGCACATGATAATGAAATTTCTAAATTTGAAACAAATAAAATTAAATTGGATAAAGATTTAACTGATTTAATTCAACAAATTGATTCTGAGAAAGAAATATTTGAAAAACTCAACACTGATTATCAGCGGATTAAATTTGAGATTGAGAGTAAGCAGAAAAATATTTCTGATACAAAAAATGAATTGACTGAAATAAGTCAATCTCTAAATGATCTGCAAAATTCCTTACAATCATTAAATAAAAATGTTGTACAAAGTGAAAAACAAATTTCAGGAATACAACGCAAATTAAATGATGCAAATGAAAAATTACAGGAATCTCGCAGTAAACGTGACTCACATCATCAAACTATACAGGATTTGCGAATAGAATTATTAAATCTTGAAAATAATCGAGATAATTTAAATTCACAAAAAAAGACTGCTGAAAATACGATAACTGAAATTGAAGAAAGACAATCTAATATTATTAACGATATCAAAGTTTTAACAGAACAATCAAAAGAACGTGCGGAAAAAATAAATAAAAAAGAAAAAGAATTGATTGGAATTAATGCTGATTTGAAAAAAAGCAAATCCTTATTAGAATTGAAAGAACAGACTTATCGTGACACGTATCGTTCTATTGAAGAAATCGAAAATAAAATTAAGTCCGAACAGAAAAACCGTGAATCATTATTAGAAGAATTGAAGCAATACGAAATTGCAATTGTGGAATACAAACAAAAGGTAAATTCCATTAAAGAGCGCATCAATGAGCGATACAATGTAGCTATTCCACACAAAAATACAATTGAAAAATCTGAAGAAGAATTAGAGCATGAAATTGCCAGACTAGAACGAAGTATCGAAAGTATTGGTCCGGTAAATATGGCTGTGCAAGTTGAATGTGAAGAGGAAACCAAACGGTTAGAACACATTATTGGGCAGCGTGATGATCTTATAGAATCAGAAGATAATTTGCGCGATTCAATCGAAAAAATAGATCGTGTAGCCCGCAAACAATTCCGTGAAACATTCGAACATATAAAATCAAATTTCGAGAATCTATTTACTGTGTTTTTTGAAGGTGGACAGGGAACTCTTGAGTTAATCGGTGATTCCGATCCGCTCGAAGCCGACATCGCCATTAGGGCGCAGCCACCCGGAAAACGCAACCAAACATTGCGCATGCTTTCCGCCGGAGAAAAATCGCTAACAGCGATAGCATTACTCTTTGCAATATATCAATATAAGCCAAGTCCATACTGTATTTTAGACGAAGTTGACGCACCGCTTGACGATACAAATATAAGGAAATTTACGCGTGCCTTAAAAAGCTTTACAAAGGATACACAATTCATTGTAGTCACTCACAATAAACTTACCATGGAAGCAGCCGATTATTTATACGGAGTGACAATGGAAAAGAAGGGCGTTTCTAAGTTGGTTTCGGTTAAGTTTGATTAAAATTAAATAATTATTAATAAAGTAAAAAAAGGTCGCTTTGTTAGCGACCTTTTTTTTTAATCTGATTTACTTCTGTCAGATATTAATTCAACCAGAACCTTTACTATTATTCCGATATTCCCTACAAGTAGAGCGATTGAATACCAAAAATTGTTTCTAGCTTCCTGTTTTGATTCGCAATCTTCTTTATTATGACTATTATCAGAAACTTTAGTCATTTTTTTATCTCCGTTCCGTTCAATTTATCTAGATGGGCTTGTATTTCATGATAACAATCACCATCCTCAGTATTATTTAAATCCCAGGCATAACTGATGGTGGGATTTGCTTCGGGAGGAAAGGTTGGGAAATTATGGCCATTTTTCATATACAGCCATAATTCATCTATTAGCTCCATTAAAGTCACTTTTCTCCTTATATTGAAAAATCCTTGATCCTCATTTGGGCTATCGTATTCTATACCTACAATAAAATCTCTAATATCTAACTCTTTATTCATTAATATGTACTCCATCTATTATTATGAAAAATCCCCATATCTAATTATGAGGGTTCCATAATACATATACCTAAAAATCAGTCGATTTTACAGCGCTATGTTAAACCTGGTCAATATTTATCAACCTATTACGCTATACAATAAATCAGTTCCTTAAAAAGACTGAGTACTTAAAATCCCTTGAGTGATGAGTTCGTGCCGGTTCGAGTCCGGCCCCGGGTACTGCCGTAAGTTACTGATATTTAAACAGGTAGGAATGTGAAAGGAAGCGTAAAAACTTCCCTTTTTTATTTTCTGAAAATGACAAAATATGCCATTTTAGGACATAAAATTGTGATACTTTCGTGATACCTCTTTTTATTAGCGAACTGACCTGCCCCCCAAAAGTTGTACCAATGTTTAAGTTAGGGTAAGTTAGAATAAGAAAGGAGGCAGAATATGTCAAGGAAGCACTATAGTCCGGAACAGATCATCTATAAACTAAGAGAAGCAGAGGTTTT
>CBDURO010000017.1:0-32975 GCA_965369995.1 uncultured bacterium
AATATTATTGATGAATTATTAGCTAAATAACTACCCGCTTTTTTCTATTACGCCTTAATTGTAATGTTAATATTGCAATACATACAACATAAGTATGATTACACAATAATAAGAATTTATTCAAACTCTATTATTTTATAGACTTGAGAATAATTTATTTTAAAAATTAAATTTTATATTTAATGACGGTGTAAAGCCTATCATAGCTACATCAGTAATGGCAATCGGTGATTTCCAATATTCATAGCGTCTGTAACTTATATTCCGCTGATTATATACATTAAAAATCGATAAATTTATTTCACCATTAATTTTCCCTATAGTAATTATTTTATTAATGGCTAATTCCAACCAGTGTAATGGTGGTAACCGCTTTTGATTCCTTTGCCCCTGCAATACGTAAAAATATATATCTCTTGTTTCCGCTGCACCAAAATCTGCTTCGTCCCAATTTTGTATCTCTATTTGGTCAACATCAGTATATACTCTACCGGACGAGAAAACCCAGGATGCTGAAAAATTCCAAGTTCCAATAGAATAATTACCCATGCATTTGAACTCATGGGTTCGATCGTGGTCAGCCAAATAAGAAATCCCTTTGTTTAATTTTGGAAAAGTATACTCGACTTTTCCATAATTATAACTTGCCCATCCGGTAATTATTCCACGTCTTTTTTTCGCAGATATTTCAAATCCTTGCGAATATCCATTTCCAACATAAAATAATGGTACTTTATCAAAATTTGTATTATTAAGTACTTCGGCTAAAATTGTCTGTTGTCTGTTATATTCAGTCAAATAATCCATTATTTTTAGATAACCTTCGATTCCGAATGAATATTCATCATTTATATTATGTATTCCAAATATGAGATTTTTTGATGCCGCCGGTTTAATCGAATCTCCGACAACCAACCAAAAATCATTTGCGCCGTCAAGAGAATTTTCATTTATAAATCGATTAATAAATTGATAATATTGACCGAATGATACTTTTATAGCAATATCATCTTCTATTAAATATCGCAGAGCCACACGTGGTTCATAATAAAGCTTATCAAACTTGTCAAAATAATTACTCCGAATACCTGTAGTTAGCTGCAATTTATCATTTGGGGTCCATTGATCTTGTAAATACAAATGACCAAGTAACACATCATTTCCTTGGTCAACCAACCATAATTTTTCTGCATACGAAGTGGAAAATTCCGTTTGGAAGAGTGAAACACCTAAACCCAATTCAGCTTTATGCATGGCTGACAATAACCACTCACTTTCAAGCCGGACGGATGTGTCTTTTACTTGATTTTTTTCATTTAAATTTATTATTGGTAATGTGTTAAAAAATGATGTATCAGTTGCACTTTTGGAAAATGTTTCGGAATTATAAATACTGTTAGCAATAAATAGATGTGAAAATAATTTTGGCTGCCACTGGCGTGACCATCGGAAACTTGTTCCGACATTTCCCCAAGTGCTTCTATCATGTAGATCAACATACGAACTAAACGAATTTCCATCCAATTGAAAATCACTTTTTTCATCGGTGGTTTGGTCAAAATAATCCAATCCCCTATAAATACTGAAAGAAACAATATCTCTTTTCGATGGCATTAAAGTGATTTTTCCATTTAGATCATAGAAATAAAATTGGGGTTTAAATGGTTGTGGTAGAAAACTCGATTTTTCTGCATACAAAGCATCATTTGCAACGCCTGTAAAACTTTCACCGGTTATATAACCGCTCAGCATATCATAGATTGGAGTTTTAAAATAATCAACGTGTGAGCGTCGAGCCGATAAAAATATACTCCCTCGCTTCCATAACGGTAATTCTAAAACCATACCAGTACTTAACATTCCCGAGGACAAAGAAAAATGCTTTTTATTTGAATCACCGTTTTTACCTGACAATTCAACAATTCCTGAAATTCGACCACCATATTTAACCGGGAATCCGCTTTTATAAACCTGCACATCTTTTACTGCGTTGGGATTAAATGCACTGAAAAATCCAAAAAAATGATCAATATGATATAATGTCATCCCATCAAAAGTAATTAAATTTTGGTCAGGGGTTCCTCCCCGTATAAAAAGTCCCGCTGTACCGATCCGTCCGACTGAAATACCGGGATACATTTGCAATGAGCGCATAATATCCACTTCGCCTAAACAGGGCAACGCAGATATTTGTCGCGGAGCGAAAGCGATCCTGCTATTATTTTCTAAAGAATGCAACATTTCAAATTCCTTACCATAGGTATTTACATCCTTCCCTTTCAGGACATTCGGAATCATTTTAATGTTAATTGGATCTAATGATTTTTGAAAATTTGTTATTGATATATCTTGCGGTTCATACCCAATATACGATGACTGCAACAATACAGTTTTACTCTTGATGCCACTAATTGCAAAATAACCGTTCGGATTGGTCACATCACCTACATAAGTGTTTTTTACTGCAATATTCACGTATGGTAACGGTTCTCCGGTTTGCAAATCATACACTATTCCACTAATTGTTGTTCCTTTTGACTGTAACCATGGTTTAATTATTATAAATTGTTCACCATTTTTCTTCCATGCCAAGTCTGTCTCGGATAGAATTTCGTCGATAATATATTCAGCAGTACAACTATCGCAACTGAAAGTCACATTTTTTCCATATACATGGCTATCTTGATAGATAATTAGAAGGCTCTCATTTTGAATTAATTGATCTAACACTTCAACTAAAGAACGATTATCAAAATACACGTTTAGTAATTCGTCATCGCTTTGCGAGACGGCAAGGTTTAACAGGAATATAGTACAAAAAGTAAATCGAATAAATCGATTAATAAATGACATAAATTCCCTTTTCATAGCGATAGTGCTGCTGAATTAGAATTGATAAAGTTGATAATACCGAGTAAATACTATCAGTTTCCAATACACCGGTTACTGTGATACCGGCTAATTTTTGATTTGATAATTGAACCTGAACATTAAAGCGGCGCTCAATCTCCCGACACACATTTGCCAAATTATCTTGATAGAACATTAATTTATTTTTCGTCCATCCGGGATAATTTGCAAATGGTAACTTTTGCGGTTGTTCAGGTGGTTCTCCATCCGCGAAGCGCGACATTTGTCCAGCTAATAACGTAACATGCTTTTCATGTGCTATATCAGAAACTTGCACTTTACCTTTGTTAACAGCGACTTCAATCATATTATCACGATGTCTAACATTAAATTGTGTGCCAAGAACTGTCACTGTTAGATTGTCTGAATTAACAATAAACGGGACCTGCCCCTTTTCAACGTTAAAGTATACTTCGCCCATAATTCCCACATTACGTTCAGACTTCCAACTTGATTTTTTATATTTCAACACTGATTCAGTACTTAATTGAACAAGCGAACCATCAGGGAGCGTATGACTAAGAATCTCACCACGTTCAGTTGAAATATGAACTAAGTTCAGCTGTATATACAAAATCGGTAGTAATACCAATAATAATATTCCAAATGATATAGCAAGCACCGGTCTTAACTGCACCAATTTGAGACGTACTTTTAATATTGGTTGTTTTTCATCAACAGCATCAAGTTTACTTTCCAAGCGTGCCCAAGAAACATCAGAATCAATTGGTTCTGGTAGTTTAATTTTCTTGCTCACATCCCAAATAGATTTTTCATCATCACTGAGATTATTGAAATATTTGTTTCTTTTCTTAATTTCCATACGATAAATCCAATTTACAAACTAAGCACCTTCCCCATAAATAAAATCGTACCGGAATGTTGTTCGCGGATTGCAAAAATAAAGGGATGGTCAATACGTATTACAGGAATTGCAGGTCCTGCTGATTTGAATTCCATTTCAACTACCGTAGCAGCGGCTGCTTCCGTACCTTCTTCAGTTACCTCAATGAATGTTTTATGAAGAACTCTACTAATCCAAAGTGGAATTTGAGAATTTATTCGCGTAAAATCAGCACGATTTTTATCAAATGCAATTCCCATACCAAAATCTTTAAGTACTTGGTTAAGACTATCATCCCACTCAAGCTTAAATTTTGGCAAGTATAAATCAAGTTCATGTGTTGTTAATTGACTAAGCCATTCATCCCAAGTATCATTAGTAATTGTCTCAGCGAATTTATTTATATTATTTTTATTATTGGGGAGTATAACCGTCATGCTAAAAAGTGAATCGCCATAAGATATATCTACAACACTTATTGAATCTGTAAATAAAGACGGTAAGATTGCATTCATTGACATCAACGGAATTGTTGAAGTTGAATTGTCATAATTATAAAAAAGTTCATCCTTGGTATCATTTTTATCAAATTCATAAGTCCAAGTTCCATTAAAGTAGATAGCATTAATTAAATACAAAGCTATATTGGGTGGAATCATATCAATGATATCTTCAATCTTTCCATTAGTCTTATCCTCAACCCATCCGTTGATAATATTAACCGCATTTGGATCAGCAACGTCAAACGATTCAACTTCTGCATCAAAGTAGGTTTTATTAACATCAATAAAGGATTGTAAAACCGAAAAATTATCTTCTATCCAAATTGAATTGGCAATGCTCATCACAACTTTATCGTCAAGATTTACAAGTAATTCTATCAAATCTTTGTACGCTTGGTTGATTTCGTCTTCGGTAAGTCCCTGTAGTTCTAGTGTATTTTTCATTGCATCGTAAGTAGAATCGGCAGCACCGTTTAGCGTCATACTTAACGCCATCGAAATACTCAGCGGTGAAATAAACAGGTTGCTATCTGGTTTGACGTCGTTAAGCGCCTTGAACAGTTTTATCCCGAACAGGTTTTCCGATGATACGACTTCCTTCTCAAGTGCCGAAAGGTTACGAAGAGGATCATTATTCTCCTCCTCGTTAAAATCACATACTCCACAGGATATTGCAAATAGTATTAATGGTATAAGTGCAATTTTATATTTTAATAATTTTTTCATTATTTTCTCAATAATCTATTATTTACCAACTAACAAAAGCACCTATTTTAAACGACCGCGGATCAAATAAAGATTCAGTCAAAACTGCCGTAATACCAAACCGGTCATCCTTCTTGATCGTAGCGCCGAAATTAAATTCAAATTCATTGATGAAGTCTTTAATGTCCGGTAATTTATGTCCATCCACATATTCTTTTTCATCAACAACGGTTGTTACACCATCACGGACTTCAGTCCTTTTATCTTTATAAACGATCACGTCATAACTTTCGTCAATATTTGTTCTTTGCATTACTTTTGTCAAGCCGATTTGAAATTCAAAATATTTAGACGGACTAATTACCGCACCTATCGGTAAAGCTAAAGTTGTAATTTTTTGATTCAGTTTCCAAGCAAATTCCTTGATATCCTCTTGAGTAGTCTCTAAGAATTTATAATTAACCCATTCATAACCATCTAATTCACGTAGTGAATATTTAGTACCGGTTAACGGCTCGGTAGAACTTTGTTCAATATTCAAATTATCAAATGATATTCCTCCAATAAAACGGAGCATTGGAGACATTTTCCAATCGATTCCGGCGGTTAATCTTAAATTGTTACGAATAAAATCACCATCCCCATAGCGCCTCATAGTTACTTCTGAATTATCGTAAGATTTGCGTCGTGTTGAATCATAACTATTCCACCAACTACTGCGATACATATTTATTCGCCTAAGTATTTCATTTTCATCTAAATCGGCACTTGCCGATTCCTTAAAAATTGAAAAGCTCAGAAGCATTCCGTTATTAATTTCCACATCTCCATGCACTGTACCGTAGAAGGAATTACCATTGTATTTCCAATTTTTAACATTTTCAAGGTTGCTCCAATTAGTATAGTAGTTGCTGTCTAACGCAGTGCGATTATACACAGAATGATAAAATGATGTATCGCTTATTGAATATTCGCGATTGATATCGCCGCTTACGCGACCGATGTTGATACCGAATTGTGATTTCTCGTCATAAGTCCATATCACCCCGACAGAAATATCATTTTGATGAAACTTTTGTGTACGATTACGGTTAGTATCGTTGAAATACTTATATAATGATTCTCCATAATCATCGTCTTGGTCATCCAAATTGCGATATACACCGTCAACATCTTCGGCATGAATTGTATAGCGTGCTCCAACCGTTAACTGCTCCAATAGTGAATACGAAAGCAATCCGCTCCCCCGATAGCCATCAGTTGTTTCTTCATTTGCTCCCGTTTCCACCAAGCGATAGTCTTGATATGGATCGCGCATACCTTCTTCATACTTTTGATCTGAAGAGTTCGCAGCTTCTAATCCCCACCAATACCAATAAGGTTGATAGAATCTTTCCTGATCATAAAAATATTCAGCTGTAACACCGATACTTAGTGGTATTTCACAAAATGGTCGTCCTAAATAAACAGCACGGAAAATCGGCTCGCGTGTTACTTCGTTCTCAACTTCGTGATATGGTGACCAATAATAAGGAAAATAATTACCATAATCCGAAGCCACACCATTATCATACGCATAACCAGGATACTCCGTAATATCATAACTATCAAACTCTTCCCCTGCCAAATCAAAATAGAGGTAGTTCTTCGGTCCAAAATTCAGATAAGCCGGATTAAGAAAAGCATTATCTAACGGATGGCTGTAAATATTTTTAAAATGATTACCCAATCCAACCAAATTTATCGAATTCATCTGAGTTGGCAATAGAAAATCGTTGCGCAGTTTAAAATCTGTGGCTAGGACTGTGTAATCGGGATACCACCCATATATACATGATAATAATAGCGTTGTAATTATCGCTGTTTTTAATTGTTTCATGTTTTCCTCAAAGTTTTCTTCTTTGACTATACAACAATTATAAATGCGTTTTTACTCACATAATTCTTTTTATTTTTTTCCTTAACGTCCTTAGTGAGCGGTATAACTGGTTTTCTACTGTTCTCTGTGATATTCCTAATATTTCAGCTATTTCTTGATTTGATTTTTCCTCAATCCGACTTAATAAAAATATCGTTCTCTGTTTTAAGGGAAGATATTGATAAACGATATTTAAAATATTTTGCTGTATAAATTCCATTTCAAGTGATTTATCAGGTTTGTTGGATTGTTGATCATATATTTCTGTGATATTCTCTTGATGCCTTAACCTTACCACTTCATGTTTAAAATGATCTTTGCTCAGATTATTGCTGATCTTGGCAATTAAGGAAAAAAATGATTTATCAGATACTAATGTTTTTCTCATTCTCCAAACTCTGATAAAAGTATCTTGAACGATATCTTCCGCAATGTCTTCATCGTGAACACAAGAAATAACAAAACGGAATAATACCGGATGGTATTGAAGATAGAGTTTTTTAAAGGAATCTCTATCCGAATGTTTTACATTCTCGATTAATATTTTTTCTGCTTGTTGCACAAGATAATTAGCAATAATTGTAAACTGAATTTTATGTAATTTACTTGATAATAACGATTAGAATAAATGAAGTGTTTCATTAAATTATTCAAGGAATTAATTTTGCAAAACTTATGTAACTAAATTAAAGAAATTCAATATTATGGAAAAAATTGATTACAAAAAGGAATTGAAACATTTGTATAAACCATTTGCAAAGAAGGTGGAAATTGTGAATGTTCCAAAAATGAATTTTTTGATGATTGATGGACAAGGAGACCCAAATACTTCAACTGAATTTAAAGATACAACAGAAGCTCTTTATGGTTTATCTTATGCTATAAAATTCATTATTAAAAAAGGTGAAATTGGGATTGACTATGGAGTTATGCCTCTTGAGGGTCTTTGGTGGGTTGATGATATGTCACAATTTGACATCAATAGAAAAGATGATTGGAAATGGACAATTATGATAATGCAACCAGAATTAGTAACTGAGGAAATTGTAGAACAAGCAACGGAACAAGTAAAGCAAAAAAAGAACCCAATTGCACTTTCAAAAATTAGATTTGAATCCTTTACCGAAGGAAAGGCAGCCCAAATATTGCATATTGGACCATTTTCAGAAGAAGGACCAACTATAGAAAAGATTCATGATTTTATTATTGCAAACAATTATCAATTATCAGGGAAACATCATGAAATTTACCTTTCCGATATCAGAAAAGCTGCACCGGAAAAATGGAGAACAATCATAAGACAGCCTGTGAAATAATTCATTTACTTACAATTTGCTCCGCTCTCTTTCAACATCTAGAAGATTTTAATTAAAATGCTTGTTCCCTAAATGGGAAATTTTTTAAATAACTTAGCTGTTTTTCAGCAAACCCTTATTATCATTTGATCTAAATCTTAACAAAATAAAATAACAAGGTATCCCGAAGAGTATTGTTGCTATCGCAGCAATAGACTCAATTGGTCTATTAATAAAAGCAATGATTGCGAGATAGAATGAAAAAATTATAAAAAGAGCCGGAACTATAGGATAACCGATGACATTCACAGAAGTTTCGTCACCAATCCCTCTTTTTCGTGCAATAAAAATCCCTAAGACTGCCATCATAGGAAATAAATTCAACGCATAATATAAATAAACAAATAACTGTTCAATGGATGAAAAAATAACAAAGATAATAGCTATACTTCCCTGTATCGCAATAGATCGACTTGGAACTTTAAATACTGGATGAATTTGTGAGGCAAATTTAAAAAACAACCTGTCTTTAGCCATGGCATAATAAATTCTAGGGCCTATTATTATAAATGCACTTAATGAGGAAACAAGAAAAATTCCAAGAATAATGCTTATGGAATTACCAGTGAATTCACCAAAAATGTTTACAAATACTTTTTCAAAGACAGCAATTACTCCCTGTACATCATTAAATGGGAGTGATACAAGAATTAACAAATTTAAAACGATGTAAAACGCCGTAACGATAAGTGTTCCAAGAATGAGAGAGTATGGAATATTTCTTTTGGGATTTTTAATTTCCCCGGCAATATAAGAAACTGCATTCCATCCGGAATAAGAAAACATAATTAACATCATTGCAGTTCCAAATGCTATGTCATTTGAAGATACTCTAATATCTTCTGACAAGTAACTAAAATTTTGTTCATATAATATAAATCCAGCTAAAACTAAACCAATAATTACTATAATTTTTATTAACACAAGAATATTTTGAACAAAAAACCCCGTCTTTATTCCTCGATAATGCAGAATAGTAAAAAGTAATACTATAACAACCGCTAATACTTTTTTTAAGATAATAACTAATTCTTGAGAATATATATTTTCAATATTCAATCCTGAAAAAATATATTCTGAAAAACCTAATGCAGAGCCAGCTATTGGAGCAGAAAAACCAACTATAAAACTTGTCCAACCAGCTAAAAACCCCAAAATTGGATGGAATAGTTTACTTAGATAAATATACTCGCCTCCTACTTCCGGCATTCGAGTAGCTAATTCGCTATAACATAATGCACCCAATAATGCAATTATTCCTCCAATCATCCAAAAACTGAGAACCCATAGCGGACCAGGAAGTTTTCCTGCTATGATTCCAGCTGTAATAAACACACCTGACCCTACCATATTTGCAATTACAATACCAGTGGCTGATCTTAAATTAATTGTTCTCTTGGGAGTCTTCATTTTCTATTTTATAGATAGATATGGATGAGGTTTATTACAGATTGAACATTTTACCATATTAGATATTAACACTCATAATTTCGTAAAAAAACAATTATGCGAAATCTTAATTGGGTACATATTCTAACAAATTCATGAGTAATATTATATACACTCGCATTAAAACTCAGAATTTCAATTCAATTGATTCAATATGATCCAAAGTTTTCCCATCCTAATCGTAGGAGGGGAATAAAGTTCACCAATCGTAGCTTTAGAGTAGATTGGGGGTAGTACGATATCTAATCGTCATCGGTTTGTGGGATATTGAAAACAGCCCAAACCAACTTATGATCTGAAATTGCAAAGCCTTGATCTTCATCTAGACCATAAGGCAACCAAAATGTGTTAACGCCCGCTGAATCTGAATATTCTGTAGTGTAGTTACCTTGAAATATGATATTATCATAAGCCTTTCCGCCACGAGTGTTGGTTTCTTCATTAATCGTAAAAATGATGTCGGGTATCTGAGCAATGGTATCCATGGTAGTATAACTGTCTGCCGTAACTCCGGGAGCCTTCCCATTGAAATCTCCAAGTAGTATAATATCATTTTCATTGGGAGTGTTATTCTGAAGATCTATATACGCAGCGTGTAAAGCCGGTATTTCCGTCGCTACGGCGCTCGGTTTGGTATGAATAGTAAATAGGTAGAAATCGAAGTTCCCTGCTCTGAACATAGCATAATAAGGTTCACGTTCAAATTCATCATTAGGTTCAATCCCATAACCACCTGTTCCGGAAATAGCATCGATCTTATCATCGTCATAAACAAATAAATATTGTTCAAACACATTTCTTCCAACACGCTTACTGGCTACCACATTATAATTACTTCCATCCGCATTCATTTTGTTTACTAACTGTTGCGGTAACTGCAATGTAATATCTTTTACCTCTTGAATAGCAATTATATCATAGTTCTTAAGTATGTCTATAATTATATCAATCCTTGCCGGATCATTAAATTTTGACTGTCCGATGTTTTTTAGATTCCAACTGGCAATTGTAATGTACTGCTCTTGTGGCTTTTGTTTGGGTTTACATTCATTTAAAAACAATAACGAAAGTATTACTACTACAACTACTATAATTATTAGGGCTAGTTTTTTCATCTAATTAACCTATTCTTGTTAATGAAATAAAGAATAGATAATCTTATTGCTGAGCAGTTACCTACGGTAAAACTTTGGCAACGGTATATTGTACAATTATCGAACATTATTTCTCAACAAATGGTTTAATGCTTGTTTCCCAACTTTCTTCTGATTTTTCTGTGGCACGAGGACTATACAATATTTTCCTTAATTCTGATTTCTTTGAAATTAGAATTTTTTCAACGTCGCTCGGAATCCTACTATTTATTGTCGGGAAAAATTGATCTAAATAGCATAAATAACCATAAGAAAATGTTGGGGCTTGATCCATTATAATTTTACAGTAAGTATCATTGAACACGCATCCGGTATAAACTTTCCCTTCTGTAGGAGATTCATAATTTACTCTCGTACCTATGGTTATTACTCCTCCATGTGCAAAATTAGAAAATATTGAGTATATCTTTTCGTAAAATTCTGGTGCTACTTCATCAAACATTTTTTTAAAAGTAATTCTATCCTTTGATCTTTTTGCTGTATAATGTCTTTTAACGTCATCTTTATGATTGGAAAAATATCTTAGACAAGCAAATCCTTCAACAATGTGTCTTAATAATATTATTGACTCAAGGTAAAATCCATGTGACCATAAATTTCGTATGTTATAAAGTGTATATGGCAATCTTAGGTAAGTCGAATTTGCAATATTTAAAAAAGCTCCTTCATCTGATTCCAGGTCAGTGGTTTCATTGAGGAAATGACTAAGGTAAAAAAACAAATCAATTAATTCGGTTAATATATCATGACCCTTCCCCCATTTATGTAGGGTCTCGCTATAGACTTGATTTTGCGTTTTCTCAATCCAATTTATATCTATTAATTTATCATTCATTTTTAATTATCCAATATTTGATCCATTAAATTTCAGGTAGAATTATAGAATAAATTTACATATAGTTTAGGGAATGTGTCTATTTTGTGTCTAATTAATAACATTATAATTTAAATTAAATATATTCCTAACTTTACCGAATTATTATAAACTCAAATCTGTTGGAACTTAAATATGAGACCTACAATTAATTTCTTAAATAAATCCTTGCTTGAGCAAATCATTGAAGAAGCCATCACAATTTTAACTGAGCTCGGAGTAGAAATTCAGAATAAGGCAGTAATTGATCTACTAAGCAGTCATGGAGCTAAGGTTGATAGTAGTAAATCAAGGGTTTATATAACTCAGGATTTAATAGATAAAGCGCTAAAAACTGCTCCAAGCGCTTTTAAACTCTTTGATATTTATGGGAAGGAGACTAATGACTTTAGCGGTACAAATATCCATTTTACACCGGGGTCAGCGGCATTATACATTCTTGATTATGAAACAAATCGCAGTCGGAAACCACTTACAAAAGATTATATTGATTTTGTGAAAGTGGTCGACCAACTTAACAATATCGCCTCACAGAGCACTGCAATGATCCCTTCCGATGTCAATGAACAAATATCTGACAGCTATCGCTTATTCTTAAGTTTATTATATGGTAAAAAGCCGGTGGTAACGGGTACGTTTACGATCGATTCTTTTGAAGTGATGAAAAATATGCAGCTTGCAGTAAGGGGATCAGCGGAGCAGTTAAAAGAAAAACCGCTTACCGTATTTTCTTGTTGTCCTACCTCTCCCCTCAAGTGGAGTGATGTCACTTCTCAAAATGTGATCGATTGCGGAAAATATAGTATTCCGGTGGAATTCATTGCTATGCCTCTCAGCGGATTTATGGCTCCCGTTACGTTAACCGGTACTTTAGTCCAGCACACAGCCGAAACGCTTAGCGGCGTTGTGATTAGTCAGTTGTCATCTCCCGGTGCCCCGATGCTGTATGGTGGCTCGCCGGCTGTCTTTGACATTAAATACGAAACTACGCCGATGGGTGCCATCGAAACAATGATGATCGATTGCGCCTATAATGAAATCGGTAAATACTTTGGCATACCAACTCAAGCTTATATTTCGCTCAGCGATGCCAAACACCTTGATTCGCAAGCCGGTTTAGAAAGTGGAATTGGGGCGACCTTAGCTGCACTTTCCGGTATTAATAATATTTCCGGTCCCGGTATGTTAGATTTTGAAAGTTGTCAAAGTATTGAGAAATTAATTATCGATAATGAAATATGTGGAATGACTTTGCGATTAGCCCAAGGCATTGAACCAAAAGAAGATTTTCCATCATTACCGCATTTCAAGGAACTTTTACAAGAAGGACATTTATTAATTTCTGATCACACTTTGAAATATCTCAATGATGAACATTACATGCCGGGTAAAGTTATAAATAGAGCTAATTTGGCGCGTTGGCAAGCAGAAGGTGAAACAACAATCAATGAAGTAGCTCACGCTGAAGTAGAAACTTTAATTAGCACTTATCAGCCAACTACACTTTCTGAAGATGTTAAAAATGAATTGGTGCAATTGATGGAATCGGAAGCCAAGAAGTATGGTCAGGATGGGTTACCAAAGAGAGACTAATGCCCGAAATCATTAATCTATTGATTAGCGAAGTTCTACCATCAAAAGAAGATGTTCTAAAATTTCAGGACGTTAAAAATATCGATGATGTTTCAGATATTTTGATTGATAGCTTGGAATTATCAATAACGCTGTTAAAGGAAAAATCAAAGCCCATCGCCATTATTAAAGAATGTTCAAAATCAGATTTTGCGGATATTTATTTGGGAGAAGGAAACAATGCTGCTGATAGTCCTCTACCCTATATTATCAAAAAAGCTGAAATACTTCATTTTTTCGCTGTGACAATTGGAGAGAACATTACTGAAGAAATAAAAAAACATTTTGATCAAAATGAATTTCCGATTGGTTCATTCATCGATAGCGGAGCATCGCTTACAGCGGATAATATAGTTGGAATATTAGAAAACCGAGTACAGGGAGCATTTCATAACCGCTCGAGTACTTTAGCATACAGCCCGGGATACTGCGGTTGGCATGTAAGCGGACAAAAAAAATTATTCCAATTTTTGAAACCGGATAAAATTGGCATAACATTGAATGATAGTTGTTTGATGACACCCTTGAAGTCGGTTTCAGGCGTGTTAGTTTCCGGTTCAAGCGATATCCATATTTTTGACAACAATTATTCCTTTTGCGAAGAATGCACTACTTACTCTTGCATAATCAGGATGAAATCAATAACTAAAGCTTAAATTAAACAGGTTTTGTATTATGAATGAATTAACTAAAATGGCCAAGGCGTTACAAGTTGGCGACGATAAAGTAGTTTATGAGAATACTCAAAAGGCAATTGAGCAGGGTATTCCCGCCAAAACGATCCTGGATGACGGACTAATTGCCGGAATGAATGTGATCAGCGAAAAATTCCGCAAACATGAAATTTTTCTTCCGCATGTACTGCTTGCCGCTAAAGCGATGTACGCCGGTATGGATTTACTTAAACCTTTATTCATTAAAGATAAAATTCCATCAAGAGGAAAAATTGTGATTGGCACGGTACAGGGTGATCTGCATGATATTGGAAAAAATTTAGTCGGAATCATGTTAAAGGGTGCCGGATTTGATGTTATAGATTTAGGCAAAGATGTATCCGCAGAAAATTTTGTAGATACAGCTGAAAAAGAAAATGCGAATGTTATTGGTATGTCGGCTTTGTTAACCACCACACAGCCGGTTATGAAAAAAGTAGTTGAAAAGTTAAAAGAGAAAGGATTAGATAATAAAATCAAGACTATTGTCGGTGGTGCACCCTTATCATCAGAATACGCAGATTTAATTGGTGCAGATGCCTATTCTTATGACGCTGCCAATGCAGTAGTTAGTGTTAGTGAATTAGTTAAATGATCAATTTCTTTGAAAGACTTAAACAAGAAAAAGTTCTCGTTTCAGATGGAGCCATCGGCTCCTTATTATTTGAAAAAGGATTAAACCCCGGAGATTGCCCCGAACGTTTTAATCTTGAAAGACCTGAAATACTCGCCGAAATAGCTCAAGCTTACCTCCAAGCCGGCGCTGATATAATACAAACCAATACTTTCGGTGCCTCACCATTGAAATTATCTGATCACAATCTCGATGATAAAACTGAAGAGATCAATCAAAAGGCGGTTGAAATTGTTAAGCAGGTTGTTGATTCAAAAGCACTTGTATACGGATCAGTAGGACCTACCGGAAAAATGCTACTTCCGTATGGAGACATCGAACCGGCTGCGATGAAGGACAATTATAAAAGACAAATTGACACATTAATTGAATCAGGTGCCGATTTGCTCTGCATCGAAACAATGACTGATCTAAACGAAGCTGTAATTGCCGTACAATCCGCTCGAGAAATATCTCAAGACATTCCAATTATTGCAACAATGACATTTGACATAATACCTCAAGGCTGTGTAACTATTATGGGAAATAGTGTAACAGATGTCTGCGCTAAATTGGAAGAAGCCAGTGCAAATGTAATTGGTTCAAATTGTGGTAATGGTACAAAAAATATGATTACTATCGCCAAAGAATTCCTTACTAATACCCAATTACCAATTATTATTCAATCCAATGCCGGAATTCCAATTATTATTGATGATCAGGTCGTCTATCAAGAAACTCCTGAAGAATTTGCGGATTTTACAAAAATATTACTTGAATTGGGTGTGTCAATTATTGGCGGTTGTTGTGGTACTACCCCTGATCACATCAGTGCCATTAGAGAAATCGTAGATGCTCATAAGTAGTTTATTTACCATTCCTAATAGCAAATGTTTTACATTGTATTAAATATTTAACACTATTCCGTTGCCTTTGATTTTAAAAAGAACTTACTTTTCTATGTCAATCCAAGGACTTTGAAAACATGGCACATCATATAAATCATTCTGCCTATAATAAATTAGTTGAAAGATTAAATAGATTTCCACAAGGTGTTCCTCCGTCAGAGTTGTTAACGAAAATATTAAAAATACTATTTTCTGAACGAGAGGCAGGGTTAGTGTCTTTAATGCCAATTAAACCGTTCACGGCTCAAAAAGCTAGTAAAATCTGGAAAATGGATATAACTAGCACTAAAAATATATTGGATAAACTTGCTCAACGCGCATTATTGGTTGATATTGAACGAAATGGTAAAACAACTTATACTCTGCCACCACCAATGGCGGGATTCTTCGAATTCTCTTTAATGCGCGTACGTGACGATATAGATCAAAAAGTATTAAGCGAATTATTTTATCAGTATATTAATATTGAAGATGATTTTGTAAAAGCACTTTTTACCGAGGGTAACACTCAGCTTGGTCGAGCATTCATTCATGAACCTGTTATTTCTGAGGAAAATGCACTACAAGTACTTGACTATGAGAGAGCTACTAATGTGATTGAAACAGCCAATCATATGGGTGTGAGTATGTGTTACTGCAGACATAAAAAAGAACACTTGAATATGGCTTGTGATGCACCAATGAATATTTGTATGACTTTTAATACAACAGCAGCATCTCTAATTAAACATGGTCATGCACGTAAAGTCGATAAAGTTGAAGGACTTGATTTATTACAAGAAGCATATGATAACAATCTTGTTCAATTCGGAGAGAATGTACAAAAAAGGGTTAGTTTTATATGTAACTGCTGCGGATGTTGCTGTGAAGCAATGATCGCGGCGCGACGATTTGCAATTATGAATCCAGTACATACGACTAATTTTTTACCTTTAGTTGATGAAAGCAATTGCAACGGTTGCGGTAAATGCGTAAATGTTTGTCCTGTTGAAGCAATGACTCTCGTATCAGCCAACAATCATAATAAACCTAAAATGAAAATGGCTCGATTAAATGAGGATATATGTCTAGGGTGTGGATTGTGTGTAAAAGCTTGTGATAAAGATACTATTACACTTAAATCTCGTGAAAAACGTGTAATCACACCTACTACCGGTGTTCAAAAAGCAGTAATTATGGCTATTGAGCGCGGAAAACTACAGAATTTGATATTTGATAATAGAGTTTTGTGGAGCCATCGTGCCTTGTCAGCAGTATTTGGAGCAGTTCTAAAATTGTCACCGGTAAAAAAGGCACTTGCGAAACAACAATTAAAATCTGCTTACGTTGAAACTGTCATTCATTAAAATATAAAATAGGTCTCACTTTTTTCATTTTAGCGCTATATTGTAAGGACAGTGTTTTTCGAAGAATAATTTGAAAATAAGCGATCTGATCAATTATTTTCTATTTTCAACAATTCCTCTGCTTTCTTTAAATCTTCCTGATAATTAATATTCAAGAATTGTTCTTCGTCTTCTATTGGAATTGTGACTTTTACTACTTCAATTTGTTTTAATAATTTCATCAACGAATAGTCACCTTTACCAATTGCAGCGTTAAATTTCTTCAAAACACTTTTATGATAAAAAGCGCATAAAGGTCGAAGATCATCATCCACGATTGGTAATACAACATGCGTGTTTGATTTAATATTATCATACAGTTCATTGATAATACTTGCTTCAACTAAAGGTAGATCGCAAGCAATTACAAATATCCATTCTTTTTGATTATGTTCAAGCGCAGTCACAATTCCATTTAATGGACATTGAACAGGTTTAATATCTTGTATAAAATTAAAATCAGGAAAATAGTTTTTCTTACCCACGACATAAACATTATTAAAAATTAAACTTAGCTTTTGATGAATGATTTCTGTAAGTGTTTTTCCGTTTAATTGAACAAGACTCTTATCCGTATGCAATCGGCGGCTTTGACCACCGGTAAAGATATAAGCATTGATATCAGATAATGAAATAATCATTTTATTGAATGTATTATTTGCTCTTTTCTCTCTGTAAAACTTACTAAATACTTTTTTATCCATAAAAAGAGTAATCCGGCTAATACTCCTAAAATAATATGAGTAATAAGTAAAATACTACTAATTACATCACGACTCATTACAGAGGAATCTATATCAAATACGCTAACTAACAATTTTTTAAACTTGAGATAGTGCGCTGACTGGCAAAATATACCCCTTGACAACAAAGGATGGAAAGCGCTGTATAATTCCACTGATATTCCAACTAATATATATGAAAATAAATTCATATTAAATATTGATAAAATAATTTCCGATAGCAATGCTTCCAATAGTATAGCCATAAAAGCTCCGGTTAATATCATCCCGGATAATAAGTATTCCATAACTGATGCTATTATTCCCATTAAGATAATAGAGCCATAAGCAGGTACAAAATATCGACCGATTAAAATTATTAACACTATTATAAAAGGCATTAAAAAGCCAAATAATGCAGGTTGGAATGATTTAATAACAGGAGATATCAAGACTTCAATCAATCCCCAAATTATTCCAATCAATAATATCCGTGGAATTTGTTTTTCAAATATCATTTTAATAGTCTCCTTTACCATATATATGATAATAGGTAATCATTAATTGAATAATATTATATCCAACATGATTACTCGCAAAAAAAACTAATTAATAAAAACCTCCATCCTGTAATTGGAATGGAGGTTTCGTACAAGTTGCGGAATTACTCTACAACCTACATTTTCGACCACTTTCTTTCCAATTCACAGGTTCTTGCCTGATCGGGAGGTTTAATAGTTTCCTAATAAACCCATCGGTATGTGATTCATAGGTATAATGCCCTTAGAATCACAAACTCGAAAGAGTACTTTTTGATTAATTATTTAATATTTCTTCTTATTTTACCTCATAAAATGACTTACCGGGTAATTCCAAATTAACAGCTTGCTTGGTAAAAGCTTCTGTATCAATATCATTCCTTTCTTTATAAAAATTCCATATTGAGTCAACATCTGCTTCATACTTCAAACCAAGATAATGTTCTTTATTATCATATCGTTTCATCCATAAATCCCACTGATCTTTAGATAAGAAACCGGTATTATATGCTGTTTCAACATTAGCTTTAATACGATCCCAATAATCATCATACTTATAAACATATGGTGTAGTATTCGCTTTTGCGGAAATACCCCATGCTGTACCGGGGATATCATATAGTGCATATGGAGCAAACTTGATAGGATCATTTGAATCTACCCATTTTTGCGCTTCTTTATCGCCGTGCTCGGCAGCCCATGTAAGCATCTCTATCATATTATGTTGTATTTCCCAAATACCATGCCACTGAGTATAATCTGCACCCATCATTTCCGCTCCATGACGGAATCTACGACCTTCATGATGCCAACTATAATACATCATTTTCTCGGGTGTTTCATCATAACCGATAAGCACCGGATCGGAATAATATTTACCATCTGCTTTTAGGCGATCAATCATACCATTGGCAGTTAACTTTTTCGTCCAATAGACAAAGAATCGGCGGATTTCGTTGTACTGTAAATTGACAAGATCAGCCGTTAGTAAATACATATCAACAAAGCTGGGAGCATGACAACTATTACAAATAGATTCCATACGTTCACGCTTTACTTCCCAACTTCCAAGACCTTCTTCATCCCAAACGGTTCTAAAACTCCAAGGAGCTTGAGATTCAGTTGCGAGACGCGCACTAACATTATGCGTCATAGGTTGTTTTTCATTCCCATCCATATGACAAGTAACACATACTGGAGCTTCGATAAGAATTGGTTCGTTTTTCGTCGTATTATACCTCATATCCCACTCATTACCCTTAGCCTTGAATATATTACCATGTTTTGACTCAAGATAAATCTCTATATGTGGATGGTCAGGTCCAACATGACATTCGCCACATGTTTCAGGTTGACGGGCAACCGCCATGTCAAATGAATGTTTTGCATGACACACATCGCATTCACCAACACTGCCATCTGGCCACATATTAGAGATATTATGACATTCTTCACAACCATGCCTTGCAGCAATTGGATTTTCAAAAATCGCTCTATCAGCATTTTTTAATAACCAGAATTGATGCGCATGTTTACTGTTAGCAAACTCAGCAACTTGCTGCTCATGACATTCAGCACAATCCTTTGGAGTTGGATGGCGTGCAATCAAAAAATCGCTTTCTGGGCATCTTTGCGCATCAAAATCATCTTTTTGGGCTTCATGACAATCATTACAACCAATACCCATTATGGCATGCTCACTTTCTTCCCAAGCATCTATCTGTTTAACAGCAATATTTTCTATTTCATGGCATGTAATACATTGATTACTGATTTTATCTACATCAATCTCTGGTTTATGTTCTTGTGTCTTCTTAACCTCTACAGTTGCAACAATCATCAATGTTACAATTAACAATATGCTAAAAATTCCAATTAACCATTGCTGTATTTTTATATTACTCATTTTCTTCTCCTAATATGTCTGTTAAAGTGTGAAAGTTTGTATCATAGTTAAAATAATCAGTATCAAAATAGTTAATGCGCCTACTATGTAACTAATTATTGTTCTTTTCTTTTCATCCTTAGATAACATTGGTTCAATAAAAGGCCAAAATACCATTCCTAATACTGCTATTCCCGTTATCAACATTCCTAATTTGATTGGTACAAATTTCAAGAAAAGGAATATTGAGTAGAAATACCATTCCGGCTTAATATGTAATGGTGTGTTTAAGGGGTCTGCTGGTACACCAATTCCAGGAGGATAGACTATAGTTAGCAAACTTAGCAAAGATAAAAGGAATAATGTTGCCAAAATAATCTTAAAAAAATGCGTTGGGTAAAAAGCATAATAACCTTTTTCATATCCTTCCGGTTCGGATATACCATGGACTCTTAATACAATAATATGAATCACTATCATTAACACAATTATCAACGGTAGTAACCATACATGAAGAGTGTAAAATCGTGTAAGCGTATTTGTCCCAATACTTTCTCCTCCGCGCAACAATTCAACTAAGAATCCTCCTATCAATGGAACTTCTTTAATTAAATTTGTTCCAACTGTCATAGCCCAATAAGAAAGCTGATTATATGTTAATGAATAACCAGTAAAAGAAATTGTTAGCACTAACATTAGTAGAATAAATCCAACGATCCAATTGATTTCCCTGGGTTTTCGATAAGCATTCGTAAAGAAAACTCGCATCATATGTAAAAATATTGCAATAATCATTAGATTCGCGCCCCAACTGTGGAACCCTCTAATCCAGAAACCCAACCGTATATCCTCTGTAATATGCCTTACACTTTCATACGCCATCTCAGGTGATGGTATAAAATAAAAGGCCAATAGGATTCCTGTGATAATCTGTATGGGTAACAATATAAACGGTGTTGTTCCCATGGCAAATAACCACTTTTTCATATGCATTGGAATCGGTTCTTTGATAAAGATATTCTCATTTATTTCGATAAATTTTTCGTAATCGATGGGAAATCGTTCTTTAATCCATTCTTTAACACTCATGACCAAGGACTCCTATCTTTATCTTCAACTTTAACAAACACTAAATTGTCATCCATCTCAACCTCGAATTCGTCTAATTGTCTCGGCGGAGGTCCACCAGTAACCTTGCCGGTTTTATCAAAAATACCCTTATGACAAGGACAATAGAATCGACTTTTATTCTCTTCCCATTTTACTATACATCCCAGGTGTGTACAGATTCCTGAAAAAACCTTAAATCCATCTTCAAGATGTACAACAAAAACAGGTTTTTTCTGAATCATTATCTCCTTTGCTTTACTAACAGGGATTTCATCCACTTTACCAACCAAGTATTTGTGATATGTTTTCTCTTTTTTACTCGGAGTAAAGAATAAATATAGGTTTCTCGCGAATGCTACGATAGCTATTGTTAAAGCGCCAAAAACACCTAATTTGGTGAGAAACTCTCTCCTAGATACTTTTGGGGCTGTTTCTTTTTCCATATATTTTTCTCCCAATTTACTTTTTATTAAATGATATATTTAATGCTTTCCCATTTTTTTGGCAAATATCAACACACTCCATACAGTTATAACTGTATGGATAAATATCGTCACCTCTTGGGTTGAGATTCAGCGGACAGATTATATTACAAATTCTGTCTTTTGCTATTGCACAATTAGTACAATGCTTTGAATTATAATTGATTCTCAACGACCTTTTAGTATGAAAGACAGGGTAGCTCCAACCGTGTAGGCATATTTACACCAAAACCTTGGAGCTAAAAAAACTTCTATTAATATTATTATTAATACAAAGAATAGTTCGATGCCGATAGTCTTGAACATTATACTATCCGCGATCTGCGATGTAATTAGCCCTGGCATTAAAATAAGCGTGATAATTGGAACTCCCGTAATAATTACAATTAAAAGAATACCTACGTACACTATCCAAAAATTACGTTTCTTTAAATTACTATTATTAACAAAATTTATTTTTTTTACTTTTTTTCGTAATAAATCAACTAATTCTGAGATAAAATTAAATGGACATCCCCAACTACAAAATACTTTACCAAATAATGCAGCTAAGATCCTCATTGAACGCTGGCGACAACATTACAATCATGTTCGTCTTCACGGCAGTCTTGGATACAGACCACCGGCACCTGAGGCTATCATCCCATCATCACCAAAAACAATCTTATATGCAAATTAAATCAAATAACCCTAACTTTAATAGTGGTCCAAACATTGGGGGCTGGTCAATATAATGATAACAAATCAATAACATAAGAGAACTGAATTAATGAATCGGAAATCAATTGTGTCAATTGCAGTTTTCGGAACTTTATGGGGTTTTATTGAAGCCACTCTCGGTAATGCACTGCACTTGCTTCATCTTCCCTTTTCCGGTTCGATTCTCGCTTCAATCGCGCTAATCATTATTTTAATTGCTCGGATTCACAATCCAACACGCGGAAGCACTTTTTTAATGGCACTCATCGCTGCTTTTATTAAAACGCTTAGTTTTGCCACGGTTAAACTCGGACCATTCGTCGCAATTATTGCGGAAGGAATACTTATTGAAGTGATTTTATCACTGTTCCGCCCCGGGCGACTTGGTTTTTTCGCGTCGGGTTTAGTGATGGCGCTGTACCCGATAATCCAAACCATTGTTACCAAAACAATTTTATTCGGCTCAAATTTTGTACCTGTGATACTCGAATTAGCGCAAGGATTTTCTGACCGCGTAGGCTTCAGCGCCGGATGGTGGATGTTAGGAATCTATCTTGTAGCGCAGATCGTATTACCATTAGGTGCCGCCTATTTTGCTTGGGCACTTAAAAAACGACTGTCTGCACAACTGCAACAATGATATGGAATTCTTTCGCTCAAAACGGTTTTGGATTGCTTTATTAATCTTAGTAGGATTATTTCTTTTAAGATTACAACCCTATTTGATTGTAGCGCTGCTCTTTTGCATTACATTTTTATACAATTCAAAAACCGTCCGACCTTTAAAAAATTATAAATTTTGGATTGTTATTCTATTCTTAGTTTTGATAGTTCCACTTTTCACTGGTGTACAAGATAAATCTTTCCTCGGTATTAATTACAGCAACGGGCAATTGCAAAAAACAACATTTATGACCTTACGCGGGATTTCAGTTTTCCTGCTGTTCCAAGTACTTACTATTGATTTAAATATTGAAAAAATAAAACCGATTTTTTCAAAAATTGGTATTAAAAACTTTGATGTGTTATATAATCTATCGAATGAAATTTTTCCTAAGATAAAGAGTATCCTGAATGCTCGCTACACTCAATTTAGCGCTCATTGGAAAAATCATCGCTCACTTGAATTAGTGTTCGATTTTTTCAACGATATTTTCACCGATTTCTTTCTATTATCCGATCAGCTTAGCAAACCTGATATAAAATTAGCTGCAATAACTCCCAAAGATTTCCTTGATCAAAATGATCTTGCAAATAAACCTTACCTAATTGTTGTTGTTGGAGATGCTGGTGTCGGCAAAACACCGTGGGTGGAACAATTAATTGAATTATTAAAAAGTAAAAATAATAAGGTTGACGGAATAATCTCCAAAAAAAGCGAAGAATCAGATGATAAATGGTATCACGATCTTATTCGAATCTCCACTAATAAAAAACATCAATTAACTACAATGGATGAAATTGATACCGATATAAAAATTGGTAAATTTTATTTTTATAAGGATAGCATTATATGGGGAAACGATCAGATCAGATCAATAAATTACTCCGATTGGATTATCGTTGACGAAATCGGTTTATTAGAATTTGACGGCGGCGGTTTTTTACCCGGATTGCAATCAGTGATAATGGATTTTGCCGGGTGTTTGGTAATTACAATCCGTTCTTCCATATTTCAACATATTGATAGTTTTATCAAAGAGTATTTACCTTCGGTAAAACCGTGGCAACGGCATATTATTAAATTGTAGATTACAATTAAAAACCTTCCAAAATTGGAAGGTTTTTAGAGCTTGCACTTCGTAGTAAAGTATAGAAAGTGTAGCGGGATAGGATTCGGACTTACACGAATTCTTCACTCTGGAAATTTTAAGAACTTTTTTTAATTCACTTTGAACATTTCAGTAAAATAATCTAAACTTGACCAGTTATTTTAACTCATTGATGGTTGTTTGTGGAATGGAAGTCCGTGCAAATCGGGCACAGTTCCCGCTACTGTAATCGTTAGATGCATCCATTATGTCATTGTCCTAATATAATGGGATGAGAAGGCAGATGTCATCGCTAAAGCGTAAGTCAGGAAATCTACACAGCAATCCACTATTAACGTACTTACGGGTCATGGGTCGTGATAAAATCCGGTTAGCAAAGCTAATCCACTCACGGCAAACCCCAAAAATAAATGGAGGTTTGTTATGTTCAAACAAGGACTATTTGTTCTAATAATTACTGCATTTGCAATAGCAGATACACCTGTCACCGGACAAGTTTTTTCATCAAGCGGAAACCCTTTGGCTTATGCTATAATTGCCAATAAAACAGGTGGAAATTGGGTGATTGCAGATGAAAACGGTTATTTCAATTATCATTTTAGCGCCCCGCTTAAACAGGGCGATGAATTGAGCATTTCGCGCTATGGGTATCAATCAGGCTCATTAACGATTTCAGATAAGTTTTTCTATATCATTGAGTTACAACCACAGCCTATTAAGCAGAAATCGATAATCGTTTCCGGTGGTGATGGAATATACCACAAACAGATTACCAACAATTATCGAAACAATTTCGGAGATAATCCGCACAACATCTTTCAACAAATTCCCGGAATATCGATAAGGTCTTATGGCGGAAAAGCAGGGATAATGACCTTAAGTTTCAACGGTAGTCCTACCGTTAACACCAAAATCATATTGGGAAATGTCGATTTAACAAGTTCACAAAACGGTGAGACAGATCTATCGCAAATACCTGAAACTTTTATTAATCAAATTACTGTAGCCAATTCACCCGGAATATTTTACGGTTCCGGCGCTGTTGATGGCGTATTGATAATAAATCCCAGGCAAGAAAATACTTCAATATCAGCTAGTTTAGGAAGCTATGGATACAGTACAGTAAAAGGGAATTATAGCAATAATTGGAAAAGATTTTCTTTAAATCTATTAGTCGGATATTTGAGTAATGAGGGGAATTATATATATACAGTTGAAGACTCTCAAAGCACCCGTGGCAACAATGATTTTGAACGTAAATATGTTGCATTAAATAGTACTGTAAGATTATCTAATATATCGAATATCAGTGCAATGGCAATGGAATCTCATCAGAAGCGTGGTGTTGCTGGTTCAATTAGTTGGCCAACTGGTCTCGCACGCCGCAATGACAAATTACAATTAGGTAATATTTCATACAACCACCTGAATAAAAGTGGTTATACAAAAGTTCAATTAAGTTATCGTAAAAGCATTGAGAATTATAATGATACAAATCCATTTTGGCCAATTTCAAGCGAACATACCGTATTGGGAAATTCATTAAAAATTCACCATAATCAAATAGTTTGGAAGAATATTGCTGCTAACTTTTTATATGATGGTAAACTAGAAAAGATAGAGAGCACCGATGTCGGTGATCATGAACGATTCACTCAATCGCTAGCAACGGAAATCTCCATTCCGCTTTTTAACCACTTAAGATTTATTTCTGCTTTCCGGATTGATAAAATTGTAGATTCTGATATACATCCTACTAGCGATCTCCGTATTGCCTATAAAGGTTTGAAAAATATGGAGTTTGAATACAATATAGGAACAGGTTTCCGCAATCCTACTTTTAATGATTTGTATTGGCAGCCAGGGGGAAATATCGATCTAAAGCCAGAGAATTCTTGGAATCAATCCTTAAAATACAAATTATATTTTAAGAATAATTACAGTAATAACATTTATTTAAACATCTCGGATAAACATACAGATGATTTAATTCAATGGGTTCCCACTGATGAAACATTTTTTGTATGGCAACCTCAAAACATTGCAAGTTCTCGCAGGACAAATGTCACGATAGGTAGTCAATTTAATTTCACAAAATTACCTTTGCAAATCGCTTGGCATACAACATACCAAAAAACTAATGATATCGATTTAAATAAGCCATTGCTTTATGCACCTGAAGTGATTGGATTCATAAACATCAGTTATAATTTTCATGCAATTAATGTAGGGGTTCAAGCTCATTACACCGGCAAAAGATTAGCTGAATACGGTTTCAGTGATGATATTTCTTTACCGGGATATTGGTATACAAGTGCAATTCTTCAATATAAAACGAAATTATTTGGCAACTTGTTATCATTCATTGTTGATGCAACAAATCTGTTAGATAAACAATATATGTCAATAAATGGCTATCCGGAACCGGGCAGAATTTTAAACTTAAGTATTAAATATATTTTAACTGATTAACGATTTTGTATAATTACAACTTTCTATTTTATTAATTTTTAATATTGAGTGATATTAATGTATTACCCATGGAATATAGCTAATCATTAATTTATGTATTAACAATGCCAAGTAAAACCAGTAGAATAGCAAATTTTTGGACTAAGTCTAGATTATTGATCTTGATATTTATGTCACTTGCTATCCTAATGGTAGTAAGTGCTCTTTTTGAACTTTACCAAAGTAAAAGAGAGTTATACAGATTGATGGAGAAACAGGCACATTCGCTGATGGAATCTATTATAATTTCTTCAAAGAATAGTTTATTAACCAATGAGCGGCTTTCTGCTCTTATTGAAGAACGACTTTTGAATAATGCCGTATTAATCAATACGTTATTGGAAAAAAATGAAATAACTAATTCAGTTTTAGATGAAATCTGTCAACAAAACAATATCTATAGAATAAATATCTTTGATAAATATGGTGAAAAACTATTTTACAGTCACCCTCAGGATCACTTTTCAGATTCTGAAAAGTATTCTCCTCAACAAGTATTAGCACCAATATTTACGGGATTGGTTGACACACTGATTATAGGAATCGTGCCAGCACGCTTTGAAGAAGGCAACAGATATACCATAGCTATTGCAACACAGGATAGAAATGCAATTGCATTGAATATAGACGCAAAGCAAGTACTGGATTTCAAAAGGACTATTGGATTTGGTCCGCTATTAAGAGATATTGTTTCAGAAAATCCACTAATTACATTTGCAGCCTTGCAGGATACTTCTAACATTCTTGCTGCCTCAGGCAATGTTAAAGTCTTGGAAGCAATTCAAGAATCAGATTTTCTATTAAGCTCTTTACGAGATTCCCTCGTTATTTCTAGAATAGCAGATTTTGATTCTTTAAAAATATTTGAAATCGTGCATCCATTCGTTTATAAGGGAAAAAAGATTGGGTTACTTCGCCTGGGATTATCTATGTCTCCAATTCAGGACATAAATAATAGAATTTATAGAAGATTAATAATAATTACTGTAGCATTGTTTATTATAGGGTCAATCATATTTGCATATATCTTTACTTTACAAAACTTTGGTACTCTAAAAAAACAATATTCAATTGTAGAGACATATTCCAGCAATATTATCAACAAAGCCAGTGATGCAATTATTGTATATAATAAAAATGATGGCATTAAAATATTCAATAGTGCCGCAGAAAGTTTATTTAAAAAGAAAAAATCCATAATGCTAGGAAAAACTCTGGTATCATTATTTACTAAAAAAGACTATCAAAAAATAAATGAGCAATCATCTACAATTCAATCAGTAGACTGTCTGATTAACAAAACTAATCGCTATTTACTTATTTCTAAAACACATTTTATAGATGATAATGATACTAAAAATTGTATTTTACTTATACGCGATCTAACACACCAAAAATTGATGGAAGAACAGATGGAAAGAAAACAGCGATTAACGGCTATGGGGGAATTAGCCTCTGGAGTAGCTCACGAAATACGAAATCCCCTAAATTCAATTAGCACAATAATTCAGCAATTAGACAAAGATTTTACTCCAATCAAAGATGGGGAAGAATACCATGAACTTTCCAATATCGTGTATAGCGAAATAAACAGAATAAATCAGACGGTTGAAGATTTCTTACATTTTGCCAAACCGGAAGAAATAAAACCAGAACAATTCAAACTAGATATACTGTTAAGACAATTACAAAAACAGTATAAAGGAGTATTGGACAAACAGAATATACAAATAGAAATAAAGCAAAATTGGACTGGTCATGTAACCTGGGATTTGAATAAAATAAAACAGGTATTCATCAATTTAATTGATAATGCCAAAGACGCAATTATTAAAAAAGGTACAATTTCAATAACTATTCATAAATCTTCTAATAATGATATTAACATTCAAATAGTGGATGATGGAATGGGAATGTCAGACAAAGTCAAACCTAACATTTTTAATTTATATTATACTACCAAGGCAAAAGGCATTGGGATTGGACTTAGTATTGTTCAGCGTATAATTTTTGAACATAAAGGTACTATCACGATTAATAGCAAAAAAGATATTGGCACTACCGTTTCTATTGTGCTCCCACAAATTACTGTATAATTATATTATAAATAATTCGCCCAAATGGTCGAAGCATTAGACCGATCGGGCGAATTATTTTATCACACAAAACTTTCCTTTTTACTATATATTATATATTAACAATAACTTGCGCAAAATAAATATTTTTGGCACGGTATTTGTTTAAGTATTGCTAGAATATTATTAGAAAATAAAAAAGGAAACGAAAAATGAAAAAAACAATAACAATTCTAAGTTTAGCAATGCTCTTCATAGTTGGTAATTTATTTGCCCAAGATAATGGTACAGGGAAAAACCAAAATAGAAAAGGAAATACAAATCAGGTAGGATTTATTGATGCTAATGGTGATGGTTATAATGATAATGCTGCAGACCACGATGGTGATGGTATCCCAAATGGAATGGATGATGATTATACCGGTGCAAAAAATCGTAGAGGCAATCACTCTAAGGGATTTGTTGATGTAGATGGTGATGGAATTAATGATAATGCATTAGACGCTGATGGCGATGGAATACCAAATGGTCGCGATGATGATTTTGTTCGCCCGCAAGATGGCTCAGGAAGTATGAGAGGTTTTGCTAATGGTAGTGGAACCGGAACTAATGATTGTGATGGTACAGGTCGTCAAGGCAACAAACGTGGTGGTAAAAGATAATTCAACATTAAATGTCAACCTTCAATCAAAGCCGGGTGATTGATCTCATCCGGCTTTTGAAAACAATGTTAAAAAAATAATAGAATTGTTAATACCTGTATTTCAAATAAGTTCAATATTGGCAAATAGGATTTTCAAGCTTATTAAAATAAATTACGACACTATTTCTTATCAATAAACATTATTTAATAGAAAAATGACTTCATTTAAAATTATAATTGTATTTTTATTATTCAACATATTATTTGGCCAATTTTCAAATTTTGTGTCATTTAACTCTTACCGTGATGATAATCTTTTTCGCACACCCGACCCTATTCAAGATATATTGTCCAATGTCAATTTGAGTTTAAGTTACCAACAGCCCGAAACTAATATTCAGTTTTATGACAATATAAATTTGATAACATATAAAAACACATATGATCGAAATTTTCTGATTAATAGTGCCGGTATTAATAAAAATATAAAAATTGGTGAAAAATCAAACTCAAATTTCAGTTTAAGTGGAAATTGGACGTTGAGGGTAAACAAAGATAATTATAATTATTATAATTATTCTCAGCTATCCGGATTTGCCAATTTTAAACTATTAACTGATATTATCTTGCTAAAAGGTGGTTACAGTTATCGCTGGCGTAATTATCAAAACTTACCTGAGTTATCCAATCAGCTTCATAATGCATATTTTCAGTTAAATAAATCATTCCCGTCACGAACAACTATTATACTTGAAACAGGTTTTGGGAACAAATCATTTATGGGGCAGGATTCATTCACTACGATTAATGATATCGGGCGTGGTCGCGGTCACCACGGAGAGGGATCTATCGCAACTAATATAATTTCTGAGCGGTTAAGTACATCACAAGCACATATTATTCTAAGACTCACTCAGTCATTGCATAAAAAAGCAGGAATATATGTCCAGTACCGTAAACAACTAAGTATCGACGATGAGACAAGTTACAGAAATTTTGATGATTATTACCAAGATGACGAATTATTCGATGACCCCTTTACTTATGAAAGTGACAGTTATTCCACACAATTGACCATAATGTTGCCGAAATCGACTAAATTATTGATTGGGGGTTCTTTGTACTCAAAATATTATATTAGCGAACCAGCTTATTCTACCTCTGAGGATACAGTAGGAATCGGGGAACTCCGTTTTGATGAACAAAAAAATTATTTCATAGATTTATCCAAAATATTTAATATAAACAAAGATTGGGTTAATTCTATTAAATTCAACTTATATTATTCATATACTTACAATGAATCAAACAGCTATTGGTATAATTACAAAAATACTACTTTAGGAGCAGGAATTAAGTGGAGTTTTTAATTATACGATTAGTTAAATTATAATTATGTCAAATTTTCATATTTTACTCATAGACGATGAACCCGCTCAAATAACCTCTATAAAATCATTTTTAAAACGGAGAGATCATATCGTTTCATCGGCAAATTCGGGGCAGGATGGTATTAATATCGTTAAGGATGGAAACGTTGATTTGGTCTTTACCGATTATCGGATGCCGGAAATGAACGGTCTCGAAGTTGTTCAATCCATTAAAGAAATTAATCCGGAATTACCAGTAGTTGTGATTACCGCTTTTAGCGATACAAAAGATGCCGTTCAAGTGATGAAAGAGGGTGCATTTGACTATCTTTCAAAGCCCATTCAATTAGATGAATTGGAAATACTTGTTAAAAAGGCACAAGAACGGAATAGTCTTATATCTGAGAACAAATTGTTAAAAGAGCAATTGAAAGAACGATTCAAATTTGATTTTATTGTTACAAAAAGTCCCAAGATGGAAAAAATATTGAGCATAACTAGTAGAGTTGCAAAAAGTAACACTACTGTACTCATTAGAGGTGAAACCGGAACAGGAAAGGAATTAATTGCTCGAGCATTACATTTTGGCAGTGATAGACAAAACAAACCATTAATTACAGTTAATTGTGCCGCTTTATCAGAAAATCTGTTGGAAAGTGAGTTATTTGGGCATGAAAAAGGTTCGTTCACGGGAGCACACGCACAACATATTGGAAGATTCGAGCAAGCTAATGGCGGCACTTTATTTATCGATGAAATCGGCGATATTTCCCTCCAAACTCAAGTAAAATTATTAAGGGCATTGCAGTTTGGTGAATTTGAACGCATTGGTGGTACAAAAACTATTAAAGTAGATGTACGCGTTATCACCGCTACGAATCGCAATCTAGAAGAGCTGATCGAAAATAGTCAGTTTAGGCAAGATTTATATTACCGTATTAATGTTATTTCGATTAATCTTCCTGCTTTACGCGAACGAAAGGAAGATGTACCAATTCTTATCAAGCATTTCATAGATAAATATTCAAAAGAAACCGGTAAAACAGTTACCACTATTAGTAAAGAAGCTCACAATCATCTTATGCATTATCATTTCCCGGGCAATATCCGCGAACTGGAAAATATCATTGAAAGTGCTATAGTAATGTCACGCGGTGAGGTTATTACAATAGATGATTTTACGCCAGATGTTATGACCTCATCTGAATCTACTACTTTAAACGCCCATAATTTTCTAAATTCTTATGATGAAAAATTAGAAGCCTTTGAGACAACAATGATAAATGATGCTTTAGAGCTTAAAAATGGGAATCAAAGTCAAGCAGCTAAGCTGTTAAGAATGACTGAAAGACATTTACGTTCACGAATGCAGAAGTATAATATTAAAAATAAAAATCGTTAAATATTATTTGATCAATCTTATAAAAAAGTTTAAAATGCTCAATACATTAGTAATCATTGGAATTTTACTAATATTTACTTGTAATAGTGTTCTTGCACAGCAAAAACAACATAAACAAAAAAATACACAAGTTTTTGTTGATAAAGATGGTGATGGTTATAACGACAATGCTCCGGATCATGATGGCGATGGTATTCCGAATGGTTTAGATCCTGATTGGACAAAAGGACATAGTAGAAAAATGAATTATATTGACGCCGATGGAGATGGGATTAACGATCTTTTACAAAATAGTAATCCTACTGAACCACAAAATGGAAATATACATCAAAATAATTCTGGTGAGTCTATTATGAATAACAGTCAAGAAAAACATATGACTCGTAAACATGGACAACACAATAATTAATTATTCAATTAAGTTTTTAAACCGCTAATTATGAGATAATTGGGTATTTAAAAGCTATTTCTAATTCTCAAGACTATCTTATAACCCATCTCGGATTCTCAACATTATTAATTATACGCATTCCTTACACTTTAAGGTTGAAACAGTTGAAAATTTTAATTCTTTCGACGAGAAATTCGAAGCTTGAAAATCCTTATGTCAGTGGTTCGATTCTGCTGCGAACCACAGTTTTAGCGCAGGAATAACGTAGAAAAATAAACTGCACAATTCTACACTTTACTTCAAACAAAAAAAACCTCCAAAATTGGAAGGTTTTCTTAGTTGCGGCGATAGGATTCGAACCTACGACCTTTGGGTTATGAGCCCAACGAAGTGTCAACAATATCAGCACTT
>CBDURO010000018.1:0-31056 GCA_965369995.1 uncultured bacterium
TAATCTTTATATTTTTCAACCTCTTTAAATAATCTTGAAAATTCCACCTCATTAATATTATATAGCATATTCTTAATACCAATTTTATATAAAGTAGACAATACCTCCTGCTGATTTATTTGTTTTGTATATGATTTTAAATCAGCGAAATTTTCTCTTATTTCATCTGTATAATAATGAAAATTTAATATCCCCGGCGGCAATTCTTTAATATCATAATATAATCTGGAATTAATCATCTTCATTATGCAATAGCCGTGGCGATAGTTTGTTCAAAATCTTCACTGATAAACGGTTTAGAAATGCAATCCTTAGCACCCATCTTAAGCACTTGATTCTTTATTTCTAATTTGGGATAAGCGGTCATAAAAACGACAGGTATATCTTTTGTTTTATCCATCTGAATTAATTTCTTAAAAGCACCAATTCCATCCTCATTAGGCATTTTAATGTCCAACAATATTAAATCTGGTATCTCTTTTACGGCAATTTTCACGCATTCCAAACCATCGTATGCTTCAATAATTTCATAACCTTTCACTTGTAACCGCAATGACAAGAGCCTAACAATTGACGGTTCATCATCAACTATAAGTATTCTTTTCTTCAAAATTTTCCCCCGCTCGTAATTCTTTAATTGCAATTTATTTTAGAACTTCTACTACATATACGACAAAGATTGTGCCAAACTCGTATGTTATTGTTTTAATTGATTTTAGTTTTTTTAAGAAATAACTATAATTATCAGTTTAATACAAAATGTTCCATATTGGTACACTTTATATAAGCCCACTCTCAAAAACCATTGTTCTCCGGTTTTTGGAATTTTTATTAACTTGTATAGGGGTCGGATGTTGGAGTTAGAGAAGCGGAAACATGCGGGGAATATTTATTTGTAAGAATAATAAATACCGCTTGTATTATATTTTGTACTGGTATTATTCCTTAATGAATAATGAGGCTTTCGATAAACTATAAATAATAATTTTTCGAAATTGACTTGTAAATAATTATCACGGATTTGTCTACTCTACCTACCAAATATTATTTAACCCTCTTTTTCAAAAATTTGTGGATTATAATGATCGGGTATAGCTGCCATTTCAGGCGAGTAAAAAGATTCTATCACTTTAAAATCTTCAATCATATTACCGGTAGGATACAATATTTTCATAAAACCGGCTTGCTTTTTTTTATAATCTATAAAGGCTAAAGCAATAGGAATGTTACAATCTACAGCTATCCGATAAAAACCAGTTTTCCAACGCTTCACCCTTTTTCGTGTTCCTTCAGGTGGAATTGCTATGTAAAGAGTATCTGCATTTTTGAGTAATTGAGCCAATTCGCCTGTTAAATTAGTGCTTTTACTTCGGTCAACCGGAATACCACCAGTAACTCTAAAGAACCATGCAGCTATTGGGTTCTTAAACATACTGTCTTTTATTAGATAGCGAATTTTATAATCAAAGATATACAGTCCCAAACGGGCATAAATAAAATCCCGATTTGAGGTGTGCGGAGCCCCAACAATTATACATTTCTTAACATCCGGTGGAATGCTTCCTACGGTTTTCCATCCACTCAGTTTAAAATATAATTTAGATATAGATTTAGCTATCATTGAGCAAATATAAATAATAACAATGGAAACTTACAAACGACAGCAGATAAAATAGTCGTTTTTCTTGGGTTCCTTTGTCAATCTTTACCACTTTTTAAATACATTATCTGCATATATATATATATATTTTGACAGAAATAAAATAGTGAACTAATTATTATTATATCATTTTGTAAAATACTTTTGATAATAAAACGGAGGACTGTACTTTCTACTAAGGAGTTAATATTGTGCCGACAATAAATCTAAGAATAAAAAATATGGTATGTCCACGCTGTAGTAAAGTCGTGAAAGAAGAACTTGATAAGTTAGGATACACAACAACAATAGAACGACTTGGACTGGCAACGTTGGAATATTCCGGAAATCATCCTGATATGAATGAAATAGCCCAAATCTTAGAGAAAAATGGATTCGAATTATTAGTTGACAAAAATGCTGAAATAATTGACAATATAAAGACATTGATCATTGATTTAATCTATCAAGACAGGTTAGAAGAGATGAATACTAATCTATCTGATTACTTAGTACAAAAACTAAATCATGATTATTCATTTTTAAGTACTTTGTTTTCCTCAGTTGAAAGTATCACTATCGAAAAATATTTCATTCTTCAAAAGATTGAACGTGTTAAGGAACTGTTAATATATGCTGAATTGACTCTGTCCGAAATCGCCTATCGATTAGGATATAGCAATGTGCAATATCTATCTAATCAATTCAAAAAAGTTACCGGGATGAACCCAAGCCAGTTTAAATCTCTTCGAGGTAGAGCAAGAAATTCAATTGACAAAATTAATTCCGACTAAAATCTTATACAATTTTTCAATAATATTATAACGGTTTTCTAAATGGGAAATTGTAACTTGGTACGAAATTTAGGACTTATTTAGATATTATTGGTCATAACATTCACCAATGAATAATAATAAAATAAAAATATTATCAGTTATTGTATTACTACTTTTTGCAGGATTGTTTGCGATGCCTTTTTTCACGCATATAAGCTGCGATATGACAGACTGTAATAAATCTTCCAACACACACGATATGGATATGGCAGGAGCTGATTGTTGTGATTCCATGACGGAATGTATTGTCATACCATTTCAACCGGTTACTTCTGCCCCACTAAATAAAGTAGACCTACAGAAAAACTTGGCGGTGAACTATAATGTTTCTTTCTCCGAAAATTTCAATATATCTGAAGAATATACGCTACTTGAGGTAGTAGATAAATTATGTTCTTCTGAAGTCCATCCGGGCTTTCAAACTCCACTCCTAGTTTAAAACACTCCATTTTTACAATGTAATTCCTTTCGTCGGGAGAATTACGCCTATTTGTATTATGCCATAATTATCGCTTGGCGTAATAAATAAAAAAATTAATCAATAAAATGGAGTGTACATGATATCAAAAACAAAAATAATAGGGCGGAATAAACTACTTATAGTATTAATTGCTATAGTTGCATCGGGCTTAGCGCAAACGGTAGATCCTATAGAATTAGTTCTAGAAATAAACCGCGAAGTTTTAGCTGCAGAAAAAGCCTATCAAGCGGCTAAAGAAAAAATTAAAATATCGGGTGTTTTACCCGATCCTATGCTAGAAAGCTCATTTAGCATCAATTCAATAGAGACAAGAAATGGACCTATTGAAAACCAAATTATGCTGGGGCAAAAATTTCCACTATGGGGCAAATTAAGGCGTGAACGAAACATAGAAAAAATTAGAGCAGACATTAGTAGGCTCAATTTAGATAACACGAAAGTCAAAATATCCTTTTTACTTCGAAAAAGATTAGCGGATTATTTTAAACTCAGTGAATCATTAGAAATATTAGAACAATACAAAGTTGAATTAGAATCTTTTCAAAACGTTGCACAAAGTCAATATGCTCGCGGGATAGGACTTACACTGCACCCGATCATTAAACTGCAAATTGAAGCGGCGCTCGTTGAGAGTACAATAAATGCAATTGAAAGTAGTTTAGAAAAAAGCATTAATGATCTTCAAATTCTATTTGATGGACAATTTTCAACGAGTTTAATTGGCTATAAATTCCAATTAAGTTTAATTTCTAAACCTAATCAATATTGGCTCAATCGGGCTAATAAGTATAATCCTTCATTTGCTATATCTCAAGCTAACATAGCAATAGCATCCGACCAATATAAGCTTACCAGACTAAAAAATTATCCCGATTTGACAGCCGGTTTGACTTATTCATTTATTGATCCAACTAATCTAGGCGGAGCAGTATCGGCAGGAGCCGATGCTCTCGGTGTTAAAGTTGGTATCAATTTACCGCTTTGGTTTAAAAAGAATAAAGCTCGGGTTAGATCAGCTTCTTATAATCTGCAACAACAAGAAGATTTATTATCAGATATTTGGAATAATGTTGAATTTGATATCCTTTCAACTTTGAAAGAATTGAGTGAGATCAAAGATACATACATAATATATGATGAGCGACTAATCCAAGAATCTGAACAGATGTTATCTTCCGCCTATTCGGCATATGAAACCGGAAAAATCAGTTTTTTAGATTTATTGGATAGTGTACGGTTAGGGGTAAAAATAAAGTTAGAGTTTGCTTCTGTTAAAGCTAAGCAAAATACTTTGATCGCCAAATTATATCAAAATGTAGGAATAATTAATCTAAATCAGGAGAATTATAATGAAAACTAAATATATTTTAAAAATAATTGTGTTTATATCAGTACTAATAATAGGATTGTCGGTTACAGGATGTTCAACATCTGATTCATTTAATAAAGATACTAAAACAGAATCGATGAGTAAAGAATTATATACTTGCGGAATGCATCCTAATGTGATTCAAGAGGGACCGGGGAATTGTCTGATTTGTGGAATGAATCTAACTCCATTATATGGCATCTCAGATGAAAGTAACCCAACAACAGTTGGAAATGAATCCTCTTCAGGATCAAAGGAGATACTATATTATCGGGCACCGATGGATCCTACTTATATATCTCCTAAACCGGGCAAATCACCAATGGGAATGGACTTAATCCCCGTTTATAAGGGTGAAGAAACGTTTGGAGCGACGGTTAAGATAAATCCTGTAACAGTCCAAAATATTGGTGTTCGTACAGCGTATGCTGTTCAAAGAGATTTAAATCAGGACATTAGAACTATTGGAAGAATTGATTATGATGAAACGAAAGTAGGCTTCGTCCAAACAAAATTTTCCGGTTGGGTCGAGAAAACATATGTCAATACTACAGGACAGAAAGTCAATAAGGGAGATATTTTACTGGAAATTTACAGTCCACAGCTTGTTACTGCCCAAGAAGAATATGTTGATCTGTATCTACGATTATTAAACGCAAAAAACCAAAATAGAACTTCAGCAATTGATAATTTGAAAAGTACGCTATCTTCAACGAGAAAACGATTAGAGAATTTTGATATTTCTCGTGATCAGATTGATCGATTAGAAAAAGAGCAGACAATACGTAAAACATTAAAAATCAGATCGCCATATAGCGGTATAGTTGAGAAAAAACATGTTCAGGACGGAATGGAAGTAAAGCCGGGGATGAATTTATATTCAATTTCAAATATATCAAGTGTTTGGGTATATGCTGATATTTATGAATATGAAGTACCTTGGATACAGGTTGGGCAGGATGCTAAGATGACGTTATCTTATATTCCGGGTAAGGAATTTTCGGGGAAAGTCGAATACGTTTACCCTTATCTAGATTCAAAAACACGAACGCTAAAAGTAAGGTTATCATTTCCAAATAAAAATAATATGTTAAAGCCGGGGATGTATGCTAACGTAAATATATCATCTGTACCTGTAAAGAATGTAGTAGCTGTACCAACAGAGGCTGTAATGTTCTCGGGTAAAAGAAACTTAGTGTTTATCGCTTTAGGTGAAGGGGAATTTGTACCGAGAGATGTTATAGTTGGAATCGAAAGTGGCGATGGATTTTATGAAATTAAGGAAGGATTGGAAGCTGGAGAGATTATTGTAACGTCATCGCAATTTTTACTCGATTCGGAAAGCAAGCTGCAGGAAAGTATTTCAAAGATGTTAGCATCGAGAAAAACTGTCCAAAGTGAATCTAGTGATGATCCAATGAACTCTGAGTATGATCAAGAAAACCCTATAGAAAATATTGATTTAAAAATGTCGAAAGATGAAATGATAGAGCACGATCATAATTCTCATGACACGATGAAAACTGAAATGGATAACACTGAAAACAATACATTTAGTACAATTAAGAATAATACACTTTCGTACTATACTTATCCAATGGAATCACATGCTTATGTGAAAGTTAATAAGGCCGGCTTATGTCCTGATTGTGGAATGAAGCTTATTCAAAAAGAGGAGCCCTACAATCCTGATCAAAAGTATTATACCTGTCCAATGGAGTCACATTCATATGTAGTGATGGAGGAGCCAGGAAATTGCCCGGTTTGCGGTATGAAGACGAAGGAGATTTAAATGATTGAAAGAATAATTGAATGGTCTGTTAATAATCGTTTCTTGGTGATATTAGCTACTATCGCAATAATACTTGGTGGATTTGTAGCGATAGTAACAACGCCGGTTGATGCTATACCAGACTTAAGTGATGTTCAGGTAATTATTATGACTGACTATCCGGGACAAGCTCCACAGGTGGTCGAAGATCAAATCACATACCCATTAACGACAGCTATGCTTTCAGTACCATATGCAAAAGTTGTAAGAGGATATTCATTTCTTGGTGTATCGTTTGTTTACATAATATTTGAAGATGGAACTGATATTTATTGGGCTCGGAGCAGAGTCCTAGAATATCTTAATTTTGTATCGGGGAGGCTCCCGGATAGGGTTAATCCGCAATTAGGACCGGATGCAACAGGAGTTGGCTGGGTTTACGAATATACAGTTGAAAGCGATCAACACGATCTTCAGCAACTACGTTCAATTCAGGATTTCTATTTGAGATATGAATTGATGAGTGTTCCGGGTGTATCAGAAGTTGCCAGCATTGGGGGTTACGTTAAGCAATATCAGGTTGATGTTGATCCAAATAAGCTCCTTGCTTACAACATCCCGCTCAATAAAATCAAAATGGCTATAAAACGCAGTAATAATGATGTAGGCGGAAAATTAATAGAAATGGCAGAAACTGAATTTATGGTTAGAGGATTAGGTTATATTAAATCAATTGATGATCTGAAAAAAGTTCCTTTAGGTGTAGATGAAAACGGCGTTCCGATTTTACTCAGAAATGTAGCAAATATTCATTTAGGACCGGAACTGCGAAGGGGTCTCGCTGAGCGCGATGGAATCGGAGAGGTAGTGGGTGGTATCATCGTTATGCGGTATGGCGAGAATGCATTAAAAGTCATTGAAAATGTAAAAGAAAAACTCGAAGAATTAAAAATAGGATTACCGGAAGGAGTAACGATTAATACAGCTTATGATCGATCACAATTAATTAAGCGGGCAATTAAAAACTTAAAAGAGAAATTAACTGAAGAAAGTATTGTTGTTGCCCTAGTATTGATCATATTTCTGTTACATTTCAGAAGTTCTTTTGTCGCCATATTTACCTTGCCGATTGGAATATTGATGGCATTTCTACTAATGCGCTATCAAGGAATAAATGCAAATATAATGTCATTAAGTGGTATCGCAATTGCGATTGGGGCTATGGTTGATGCGGTGATAGTGATGATTGAAAATGCCCACAAGCACATAGAAAAGGATGATGGTAAAATTGACAGATGGCAGTTGATCCTTAATGCATCAAAGGAAGTAGGACCTGCATTGTTCTATTCATTATTGATAATAACGGTATCGTTTTTACCGGTATTTACATTACAAGCACAGGAAGGACGATTATTCAAGCCATTGGCATTTACTAAAACCTATGCGATGGGCGCCTCTGCAATCATGGCGATAACGATTGTTCCGGTATTAATGGGATATTTTATTAAAGGCAAAATACGCCCTGAAGAAAAAAATCCAATCAGCCGATTTCTAATTCGGATTTATAGGCCACTGATCAAATTTGTGCTAAAATTCAGAAAAACAACAATATTAGCTGCTTTAATGATTTTGGTAGTGACGGTTTTCCCGTTAAAAAGAATTGGTTCGGAATTTATGCCACCCCTTAACGAGGGCGATTTGCTTTACATGCCAACAACCGATCCGGGTATATCAATTACAAAAGCGAAAGAGTTACTTCAACAAACTGATAAAATCATTAAATCATTTCCTGAAGTAAAGCGAGTATTTGGTAAAGTGGGAAGAGCAGAAACAGCGACAGATCCGGCTCCGCTAAGTATGATAGAAACTACGATTACTTTGAAGCAACCGGATGATTGGCCGGAACGTATCTTTGTTAAACGATGGTTCTCTGAATGGAATTTATGGAATTGGGTACGGTCAGCTTTGAATGTTGTGTGGTCTGAATATCGATCTACAACTTTAGAGGAATTAACAACTGATTTGAACGCATCAATACAATTCCCCGGTTTAACAAATGCGTGGACAATGCCAATCAAGACACGTATTGATATGTTAAGTACCGGAATTAAGACACCGGTAGGGATAAAGTTGATGGGAGCTGATCTTGATACACTAAATATGTTAGGTGCCCAGGTTCAGGCAATTGTACAGAAAATCCCCGGTACGCTTAGTGCTTATGCTGATAAAGTGACCGGAGGCAATTTTATCGATTTTGAGATAAATCGCGACGAGGCTGCTAGATACGGTCTTACAGTTGGTGACATACAAGATATAATACAATCTGCAATTGGCGGTATGAATGTATCTTACACAGTTGAAGGGCTTGAACGATATCCTATTAATGTACGATATAGCAGAGAACTTCGTGATAGCATAACTAAACTTAAACGAATAATCGTACCTACACCTAGCGGAGCGCAGATACCAATTACGCAAGTCGCTAACATAATAATCCGGAAGGGAGCTCCGGTTATTAAAAGTGAAAATGCTCGAAGAACAGGTTGGATTTACGTAGATATTACCGGTATTGATGTTGGAACTTATGTAAAACGCGCAAAAGAAGCACTTGCTAAAGAATTTATAGTTCCGGCAGGCTACTCAATTGTATGGAGCGGTCAGTTTGAATATATGGAACGTGCCAATAAAAGACTTAAGATCGTGATACCCATTACTCTACTAATCATATTCCTGTTATTGTATTTCAATTTCAAGAATTTAACCGAGAGTTTAATTGTAATGCTATCTCTACCATTTGCATTGGTCGGTGGAATATGGTTCATGTATATACTTGGATACAACATGAGTGTCGCTGTAGGTGTAGGTTTCATCGCTCTCGCGGGCGTTGCCGCCGAGACTGGAGTTGTGATGTTAATTTATCTTGACCAAGCATATAAATATCGAATGAATGATGGACGAATGAACACAGTGAAAGATTTATATAGCTCTGTAATGGAAGGTGCTGTAGATCGTGTGCGACCAAAGTTAATGACCGTTACCACCACAATTGTCGGTCTACTGCCGATTTTATGGGGACATGGGACAGGTTCTCAAGTAATGAAACGAATAGCTGCCCCAATGGTTGGTGGAATGGTTACTTCCACAATACTGACGTTATTGGTAATTCCAACAATATATTACTTGTGGAAGTCATTTGAATTGAAGAAATGAAGGATGCCAAAGAAATAATTACTACTTGTACGTAAAGGGTGATTGATAAGAATAAATAAGTATTTATTAACTAGGATATTATTATGAAAGATCCAGTATGTGGAATGAATGTAAATGAAAAATCGGCTGCAACATTTAAAAAATGGCAGGGATTCCGATATGGATTTTGCTCTCAAAAATGTTATGATTCTTTTTCAGCAGAACCTGAAAAATATGTAGCAGTGACAGAACCAGTTAACGAAACAACTCATGCCTGTTGTTCACCTGCTTCGGTAGTAAATCATTCTAAACACGAACATGGTAATTCTAATCATGACCATAGCAAGATGGAAAAAGAATCATCGGGAACGTATACCTGTCCGATGCATCCGGAAATTAGGGAGGATGCCCCCGGCTCATGCCCGAAATGCGGAATGGCTTTAGAGCCGGTTGCTCCTATTCCTATACAATCCAAAGTGGGAACGGAATATGTATGTCCGATGCATCCTGAGGTTGTACAAGATAAACCCGGCGATTGTCCAATTTGCGGAATGGCCTTGGAGCCCAAAACCATTACGGTAGAAACGGAATCGAATCCTGAGTTAATTGATATGACTAGACGATTTTGGGTCAGCACCGTTCTTTCGATACCACTATTAATATTAACAATGCTTGGAATGTTTACCAGTAAAGAAATCATTCCTGGTGGTTGGCAGTTGTGGATTGAATTTATTTTAGCTACACCCGTTGTATTATGGGGTGGAGCACCGTTTTTCGTTCGAGGATGGAAATCGATTGTTAATCGGAGTTTAAATATGTTCACATTAATTGCCATTGGCACCGGAGTGGCTTATGGATATAGTTTTATAGCCACGTTTTTTCCAGGCATTTTCCCTGATGTTTTTCGGGGTGTGAACGGAATAGTTGCTGTTTATTTTGAAGCGGCAGCCGTTATTATAACCTTAGTATTATTGGGGCAAGTACTCGAATTAAAAGCTCGCGACAAAACCAGTAGTGCCATTAAAGCTTTGTTGGGTCTGGCACCCAAGACTGCTCGAATTGTGAACGAAGATGGTACCGAAGAAGATATTCCTTTGGAGAAAGTTGAAGTTAATGATCTATTACGAGTTCGTCCTGGCGAAAAAATACCGGTTGATGGACAGATTGTTGAGGGAAACAGCACTATTGATGAATCTATGGTTACCGGTGAACCACTTCCGGTCAGCAAAAAACCGGACGATACAGTAACCGGGGCAACCATTAATGGTAACGGTAGTTTTATTATGAAAGCAATCAATGTTGGTAATGATACGCTTCTAGCCCAGATAGTTAAAATGGTCAGTGAGGCTCAGCGGAGTCGAGCTCCAATTCAGGGATTAGCAGATAAAGTATCAGGTTATTTTGTACCGATAGTAGTTGCCACTAGTATAATGACCTTTATTGTTTGGGCTATTTTTGGCCCGGAACCGGCTTATGCATTTGCTCTAGTTAATTCTGTAGCAGTTCTAATTATTGCTTGCCCCTGCTCATTAGGCTTGGCAACACCAATGTCAATTATGGTTGGAACAGGTCGCGGTGCGATGGCCGGTGTACTAATTAAGAATGCGGAAGCTTTAGAAACACTGGAAAAGGTCGATACATTAGTTGTAGATAAGACCGGTACGCTGACCGAAGGAAAACCACGCTTGGTGACCATAAAGACTGATGATGTTATTTCAGATTCAGATCTTTTGCAGTTAGCTGCCAGCTTAGAAAAATTCAGTGAACATCCACTTGGAGATGCCATTGTAGCAGCAGCCAAGGCAAGACATTTGAAATTGCTTACCGTTCGTGATTTTCAGGCAACTACTGGAAGAGGAGTTTCCGGTGAAATAGATAAACAGAAGGTATTAATTGGCAATCAGCGCTTTATGGTGGATGCCAGCTTTGAAATAGATTTGACAAATTGGAGTGAATTAGTTGATCAGTATCGCCAAAATGGTGAGACGGTTATGTATGTGGCAATTGAAGGGAAAATTTCCGGATTGTTAGGTGTGGCTGACCCGATCAAAGAAACAACCTTGGAAGCTATTAAAGCTTTGCAGAAGGAAAATATTCGTGTTGTCATGCTAACCGGTGATAATCATACAACGGCTGAAGCAGTTGCAAAAAAATTGAATATCGATGATGTTATAGCTGATGTTTTACCTGATAAGAAAAATAAAGTTGTAAAGGATTTTCAGGAAAAAGGAAATATTGTCGCCATGGCAGGCGATGGAATTAACGATGCACCGGCTTTGGCGCAGGCCAATGTAGGAATAGCGATGGGAACGGGAACAGATGTAGCAATAGAAAGCGCCGGTATTACTTTAGTTAAAAGCAATCTCCAAGGAATCGTAAGAGCAATACATCTTAGCCGTGGGACTATGCGGAATATTCGACAGAATCTGTTTTGGGCATTTGCCTATAATGCTCTTGGAGTACCATTGGCGGCTGGTGTTTTATATCCATTTTTCGGAATTCTACTGAGCCCGATTATTGCCGCAGCTGCGATGAGCTTTAGTTCAGTTTCGGTAATAGGCAATGCTCTTCGTTTACAAAGAATTAAACTATAAAAACCTATTTAATTGGAGTTATACAAATGACCACAAAAACAAAAAAAGATTTGAATAATAATTTTACATTGGGCAATTTAATAACCGTATCGGTAGTTGTTATATTTATTGGTGTTATCATAGGGATGTCCCTTAACACTCACAAAGAGCAACTAATCAATAATACACAGCCCACTCAGACAGTTTTTGCCAGTAATACGTTGAAAATAGCAAAGGAATTTGCCTGTTCATGTGGGACCTGTGGTGAGGAAAATTTAGCAGTCTGTGTATGTGGAACGGCAATTGGTACTAAGAAATTTATAGAAGGCCATCTTAATAATGGAATGCTTGAGGGAGAAGTGGTCGAACTTGTTAAAAAATACTATGGACACTATTTAGGCGCCAGTTAACTCCAGAATATTAAACAATTGTTAAAATTAACTAGGAGAAAAATAATGAGTTATTATTTTACTAAAATAGTAGAAGGAACATTTTCTAAAGTAATAGAAGATGTTACCAAAGAGTTGCAAAAAGAAGGGTTTGGTATCTTAACTGAAATTGATGTTAAGGCTACACTTAAGAAAAAGTTGGATATAGATTTCAGAAATTACCGGATTCTTGGTGCCTGCAATCCGCCTTTTGCATATAAAGCATTACAGGTGGAAGAAAAAGTTGGAACGATGCTACCATGTAATGTTGTTGTTCAAGAACGACCGGACGGTAAAATTGAAGTATCGGCTGTTGATCCTGTGGCTTCAATGCAGGCAATTGATAATCCAACGCTTGTAGAAATAGCGCAAGATATACAGCAAAAGTTGAAAAAAGTAATTAACAACATATAGATCGGAGTAAAGAATGAATAGATTAAAAAAAACAGGTGGTATAAGATTGCGATTTGTAATAATTGGACTGCTGGTTAGTTCATTTATGTTAGCACAAGGATATGACCATAATAATCATAATGGTCGCAATCATTATGAGGACTGGCCGGATTCACTTAAAGTAATTAGTGTCAATGGAACAGTTTCAATTGACAATTCTATGATGATGCCAATGTACTATCTTGAAACGGATGGCAATGATAGCTTAGACTACATTTTGGGATTCGGATCATGGTGGTATGAACCTGTCAGTGGCGCTGTTCGACCATCTGAAGGAGATGTGGTTGCAATTACCGGAGGTCTTTATGATGCAATGACTCCGGATATGCTGGTTGTATTTGAAATTAATGGATTAACCTGGCGCGACTCAACTGATGCACCTCCTTGGTCAGGTGGTTGGATTCATAGTAATGCGGGCGAAACTACTTGGGTCTTTTGTCCCACAGACAGTCTAGATCATGTTGGATTTTCACCACAAGGCATGAACGGGATGATGGGGAATATGGGTCTTGCTTGGCCCGATTCAATTTATTGCCAGTTTGAAGAAATGAATGTTGATAGTTTACCTGGTTTGACCGATCCAAATATGTTTGAAGGATATGTTTGTAATTTCAATAATGATGTAGGTGAACATATGATGATGGGACAAGGGAATGGACAAGGAATGATGGGTTTTAATAGGTCAGTAAACTTTCAGTTTCATTATGATGAGAACAACTTAAATACATTAGGACTTGATGAGGGTTCAATACATCTGTTTTATATAGATGAACAAGGAACTTGGCAGGAAGAAACAACGGCTACTTTAGACATTACAACAAATACGATCAATTTGGAAAATAGCGAGGTAGCAGAATATTATGCCTTGAAAGCAAATGCTAATAAAGTTGGAATAGAAGATGAAGATCTAACAGCTGTCCCACAAACGATTAATATAGAATCAATTTATCCTAACCCGTTTAACCCGCAAGTGACCATACAATATGTTTCTTCAGAATTTGGGAAAGTACAAATTCAAGTATATGATCTACAAGGAAGACTAGTGAAAAATTTGTTTAATGGATTGCAAGAACAAGGCTCCTATACATTAAGTTGGGATGGAACAAATAATCTCGGACAAAACGTAACTAGTGGAACATATCTTTTGAAAGTATCTACGGGTTTTTCAGTAGCACTTAGACAATTAACTTTATTAAGGTAAATTATTTTACAGTGATTTACTAATTTTGGAATAAAAAAACAATAAAAAAGAGAAATAAAAAATGAAAATAACTCAAATTATTATTTTATTGGTTACGTCACTTGTTTTGCTGGCATGTGGTGGTAAAAAGACCGCAGAGGAACAAACAAAACAGGAGGTTCAAGGTGTAACCACCCATGAAATGTCTGAATTAGAAATAGGAGATGGAGTTATATATTATACATGTCCCATGGAAACCCATAAATACATTCACAGTCAAGAAGCAGGTAAATGTCCGGAATGTGGTATGAATTTGGTTGCCTTTGTAGAGGGTAATGAGAGCAATAAAGATTTCTACGGTTGCCCAATGCCTAAACATAGTCATGTTCGTAGTAACCAACCTGGAAAATGTGATGAATGTGGAATGGATTTGATGCCCATGCGCCTGGAAAAGAGTTGATCTTAATCAAGCGTATGTAATAACATGAATTTCATATTGCCCGAATGGATGCCAAACATACATCCCTTGATATTACATTTTCCAATCGTTTTATTAATATTGGCGGTGCTATTACACCTTACGGCACTTATTGTTTGGAAATTACCATGGTTGCGGACAACAACATTGGTGGTGTCTGTTCTGGGATTGTTAACACTCATTGTATTATCAAATTGCAAAAGTAAAGGAGAAATTATGCAAGCATCGTTTAAGGTAGATGGAATGTCAATTAGAGGTGGCATTCTATGAATGGGATGACCAACCGATATTGGTAAAACCCTGGATGGGCTGAAAGGTATAGAAAGTCACTCGTTTACGATAGAAAACAGACAATTTATTGTTCGGTATGATTCTAAAGTGATTGATAAAAAAACGATAATTAAAGCTGTTGAAGAATCAGGTAATTTTACTGTGAAAGATTGGAACGTAGAAGAGTAAGCAGGTAATTAATAATAAAATCTGGGTCTAAAAATGAAACTAAACAAAATTATATCTATAAGTATAGTGTTACTTTTTATTTTTTCAACTATTAAGGCTGATAAACGTTCATACGTATGGACATATGAATACAAAACGAAGCAGGAGAAGTTGAGTTTGAACACTACCTCACGCTTTCTACACCGTTATCAGATTCATTTAAAGGTGTGACAACAACTGATCATAATATAGAATTAGAAATTGGTATGAATGACCGATTTGATTTCGCATTATATCAAGTGTTTAGTCAAACACCAAAATCTTCTTTCCTTTATAAAGGTTACAAGATGAGATTTCGGTACAGGTTTGGAGGAAAGGGAGAATACATGATGGATCCATTAATATATTTTGAATATAAAGGGAAACCGGATTTTTCCGAACACGGAATAGAAGGCAAATTGATTCTTGCTAAAGACATTGGCAATATCAATATATCTTTAAATCCTGTAATTGAATATGAAGGTGATGGATGGGAGTTAGAAATTAAATATAATGCAGGTATTAGTTATAAAGTTGAATCTTTATTAACTCTTGGATTAGAAGCAAGAGGCGGGAGGAATGGGCATTATATCGGCCCTGTTATCTCACATGGTACGGGTAGTGGGTTGCTTTTGGCTCGGCGATTGCTGTCACGGATATAAAAAATAACAAACCACAATTAATGCTGAGAATAATTATAGGTATTAACCTTTAATTAATTCTTATTATTTGTTTCTAAATATTGCCCAAAATTTTTATGCAGGATTTTCACTAATTTATTAATGTAGCTTAAATTTTAATGACAAATGTGGACCGTAGTTGACAGTTCTGTAGCACAATTATAGTACGCTTTTAGAATCTGTAATCGATAAACTGAATTTAACAATTAACAACTGAAGGAAAATAAAATGGAGCAGCTTCGTGATTTTTATTGTAATGCGGATGAAAAAATAACATCGTTTATGAAACGTTACGGGATTCTTTTTCTAAGAATAAGCGTTGGAATAGTATTTTTATGGTTTGGGGTTCTCAAGTTTTTTCCCGGTCTAAGCCCGGCTCAGGGAATCGTAACCGTTACAATTGAACGATTGACCTTTGGTTTTATCCAAGCAAATGTAGCGTTAATAATCTTGGCAATTTGGGAAACGCTAATTGGATTGGGTTTAATATCCGGTGCATTCTTGCGTGTCACCTTGTTTTTATTGTTTGCCCAAATGTTGGGGACAATGACTCCACTGCTCTTATTTCCGGCTGAAACGTTCACAAGATTTCCTTATGCGCCTACTTTTGAAGGGCAGTACATCATCAAGAATTTAGTTTTAATTAGTGCCGGGCTTGTTGTGGGAGCAACAGTCCGTGATGGGTGTGTGGCGGCGGAGAAAAAATAGTGAACAATGATGTAGAAATTGAAAATTGATAAGATAGGTTGTGCTTATATTCGGCTCGTATCTGCTCCTAAAAGAGCGATTCTGTTTCTAGTTAATGGTAATCTCTGGGTAACTTTTAAGGTCATCATTTTTTAAATATCTTATATAGAGGTAAGAGAAATGGAGAGGCAAATATTTAACCTTGATATCCCGCATAATTATCTTGAAATGGCTAGATCAGTATTTACTGGTATTCACGAGCCAAAAGAAATCAAGAAACAAGAAGATGAGGACACAAAAGGAAAAAAACAAGCTGGAATACTGTTTGCAATGACATCTGCTACAGTAATATATAGTTATATGGCTATTGAGTCTTTTATAAACTATTGGTTGTATAAGATTTGGGAGGACTCTCGTTATTTCCACGATAAAATAGAGGAGATCAACAAAGCGAATCCAAAGTTAAAAAGTGTAGCTCGATTTGATGATTTTTATATAAAATATGGGAAAGAAGACAATTTTGAACAACTAAAGAATACAGATCTAGGTGATTTAAAAAAGAGAATAAATGTAGTCTGCGAACAATTAGAAATTCCACCCATCCATAGAAAAAATCAAAAATTGTGGAATAGCTTTAATGAATTATTATCTGATGCAAGGCACTTCTTGATACACCCATTTCCTGATCCAATTAAATTTCAAAGTTTTATGCAAAAATTATTAATGGAAACAGAAGCAGGTAAATATTCAGAGACGGCATCAGGTATAATAAAACATTTTTATATTGAAAAGAAAGAAGAACCACCAGATTGGATAACCCAAAATACTGTATTTGAAATCATTGGTTTCGGATATTTATCAACTTAATAGTCACCTATTGGTCACTATAATCTACGGTTTATAAGGGTAGGGATCCGCCTTCACACGGCAGAGGTCGGCACTTTAAGCCATCACACACAATAAAAAACACCGCTGAAAAGCGGTTTTTTTACTTAATTATTGTTATTTGATATTTATTCAAGTCAGCCTTGGATTGCAATAGTTTTACTTCTTTCTATTGGATTGTAGTGCAAGATGGTCATCACACAAACAATAGCAAGCTGAGAGCCATCACTGCCATACCGGTAATCAGACCATAAATAGCAACGTGGTGTTCACCAAATTCTTCCGCTGTAGGTAATAATTCATCAAGAGAGATATACACCATAATTCCTGCTACTCCCGCAAAAACGATTCCGAAAACAGTGTCTCCGAATATTCTAATTAGTAAAAAATAGCCGATTATTGCTCCGACCGGTTCAGCCAAACCGGAAAGAAAGGAGTAGTAGAATGCTTTTTTCCTGCTTTTTGTTGCATAGTAAATTGGTACAGAAACAGCGATGCCTTCCGGAATGTTATGAATAGCTATCGCCACAGCGATGCTAACACCTAAAGCCGGATCCTGTAATGCTGCCATAAAGGTTGCTAAACCTTCAGGAAAATTGTGGATCCCGATTGCCAAAGCGGAAAACATTCCCATGCGCATTAATTTTTTATTATGTAAAGTATAGTCGGAAATGGGATCTTCAAGATTTTTTAGTTCGTGCGGATTCTCAAATGATGGGACTAACCAATCAATCAGAGCAATTATGGTAATTCCGCCAAAAAAAGCTAAAACAGTGAGCCAATAACCCTGTTTATAACCATAAATAATTATTAATGAATCTTTAGCTTTGACGAATATTTCAATAAGAGATACATAGATCATGACTCCGGCTGAAAAACCCAATGAACCCGCTAAAAATTTTGGATTGAAATTCTTTGAGAGGAAAGCCATTGTGCTGCCAATACCAGTGGAAAGTCCGGCGAAAATTGTAAGCCAAAGTGCAAATATAAAGTTTTCTGGAATCATTATTTAATTAGAACAAAATTAAAACGCTTATGCATTAACAAAAACAATGATTTTTAAGATAAATACAAAATAAAAAGGGAAGCTGTTTATTAGCTTCCCTTTTTAAAATAATTACTAAATAATTATTCTGTTACTTCCTCTTTTGCTTCTTCGGCAACTTCTTCAACTGCTTCAGTAGCTTCTTCTTCAACTGCTTCCACTTCTTCTTCTACGGCTTCGGTTTTAGTCTCTTGTACATCGGCAGCGGTGTCTTTAGCTTTGTCGCATCCGACAAATGCTAAAACAAACAAAAGGCTTATTAAGTATGTTAAGTATTTCATGTGTGTTTCCTCAACTAATTTTCAAAATTCCATAATCTGTTACGTTCAAATAGCTTATCCTTTGCTTTTAAAGAGGACTATTCGGGTGCAATTATAATGATTTTTCTATTTAAATAAAAATGTAATCGTTTATTTTGCAAATTTGTTATAGAAAAATCCTAATAACGCTCCTCCGATAAGTCCATCAACAAAACCATAGATCAAACCAACAAACGCACCCAGCCAAGAAACTGAATATCCAAGGTAAACACTGCCTAGTTTAGCAAGTAAATCGCCGCTATATCCCATAATCAAAAACCAAACAGTTAACAGGAAGACGGCTAACCCTCCTAATATTCCCGTTGATAGGGCAAGTGCTTTAGTGTTTATTTTCATGATTATCTCCTATTATTAAAATATAATATATTACTTCTCATTTAATATTGCTAGAGCTTCATTAAATCTGTCTTCAGGAGCAAGACCACGTTTATATGATGTTTCTACACAATTATATGGATGGAATTGGATGCAATCAGCTTGGACATCGTCATCGATTATCACATACTGTTTGACTTCAGAATGTTGTTCCAACCAATCAGCTATTTTTTGTCCGCGCGGAATATCTTCTTCAACCGTGGCTCTTTCGACGCTTGTAGTGGAAATTATTTCACCTTTAATTTTTTGTTCTTCGAAAATATTCTGTAGTTTTTCCAAAGAATGAAATAATCTCCAAGTTGAACTAATAACAATTTTAGCTTCAGTTAACCGAATAAGTTTATTCAGATTTTTTACAGCTTTCTTACTAAATCGAATATTGGTTTCATCAGGAAAATTTAAATATTGATATTTAATGGAATTCCTGGTTACCAATACTCCGTCTATATCTAAAAATATTACTTTCATTCGTTGAACATAATTATTATAAATTATTGTTAATTAACTGCTAACATTATGTACTCAAACTACAGAAAATCAAGATAATATGATTATTATTTGGTATTCTTTTAATTCAAAACGATTAAATTATAAAGGTATTTTTTAAACCTAATTAAATTACGATAATTATTAATAAATTTGTAGCTAGTTTGAAGCAGGAACAGCGGCGTTGTAATATTTTAATGCTTCCGGTAATAGCTTTTCAATTTGTGCGATTCTATTTTCATCAGATGGATGAGTGCTAATAAACTCAGGAGGAGCTTGTCCTCCTTTCATTTCTGACATACGTCGCCAAAATGATACCGCATGATTAGGATTATATCCTGCCATTGACATAAATATCAGACCCAAGTGATCAGCTTCGCTTTCATGCAAGCGACTAAATGGAAGTAATACACCAAGTTGGGCACCGGCTCCAAATGCGGTCATCCATAATTGTTGTGTTTGGTCGGGTTTATCTCTAACTGCCACCGCTAAAGCGACACCACCAAGCTGCGCCATTAGTCCTTGGCTCATGCGTTCATTACCGTGTTCCGCAATAGCATGAGCGATTTCATGTCCCATAACTACAGCTAAACCATTTTCATCTTTAGTGAGAGGTAAAATTCCTGTATAAAACACCACTTTCCCGCCGGGCATGCACCAAGCATTTACTTCATTGCTCTCAACTAAGTTAAATTCCCAATCATAATTTTTTAATTCTTCTTCTAAACCATTATCGATAAAATATTGTTCCACAGCTTTTTGGATGTTTTTACCAACACGCTTGACCATATCTGTTTTTTCCTTATCGGCACTTATCACATTCTCCTCGAGGAATTGACCATATTGGTCAAAGCTCATTTGTAACATTGACGAATCGGGTATTAGGTTTAACTGCCTTCGATTTGATATCAGTACCCGTGAACAAGCACTGATTATCATTACAATAATAAAAAATGTCAACAGTTTGGAATATTTCATTTTAATTCTCTCTGTTATTTTTTCAATTTAAAGAAATTTTTTTATAAAATGTAATTATTAAGTTACATTATCTAAAAAGCTAAAAACAACATTCTTTTAAGTTTGAATTTTTTATGAATATGGATTTATTTCAAGGAATAAATAAAAATTTATTATGTAGTATTATTTTTGAACAGACGTAATCTTAACTTTATTATATCTAATAAATTGCACTAATGAAAGTGATATCGCACTCATTACAGCACCGGCAATGAAGGGAATCCTATAATCCAATATCCACATTAATCCACCTAAGGCAGGAATTATAACAGCAGCAATATGATTAATAGTGAACCCAACTGCCATGCTTGGTGCAATATCTTTAGGATCACCTATTTTTTGAAAATAGGTACGGATTCCCATTGCGAAATTGAAGAAAATATGGTCTAAAACGTATAAAACCACGATGATTGCTTTCGATTCGACAAAGGCATACCCGATGAAAATTATTATGAGACTAAAATATTCCAAAGATAATACTCTACGTTCCCCAAACTTTATGATCGCTTTTCCTATAAGCGGATTAAGAAAGTAGTTTATAGTATTGTTTAAAACGAATAGTATAGTTATCTCTTGAATAGAAAATCCGAATTTTTTTACTAATAAAAATACCGCAAAAGCGACAAATATTTGTCGCCTCGCACCTGCCATAAATGTTAATAAATAATACAACCAATATTTCTTCTTAAATATCATTTTTTTATGCTGCAGTGGAATCCCTTCTCGGGTGGGATTTTGTAATATCCCCCAAGTTCCCACGATAACAATAACGAGTCCTATTAATACAAAAGTTGCTTTGTAGGATAGTATGTAACTAATGAAATAAATAAATATACCAACTGCTATATTAGCTGCAGCTCCGTAACTTTTTAATTTGCCAATAACTAAAGGAGATGAATCTTGATCAAAATATTGGAGTGTTAGCGATTGATTTGTAGTCTCAAAATAATGAAAACCGAAACTCATGATCATAGTAGTTGCTATAAGTCCGGTGTATGAAGGAAAAATTCCAGTTATTCCAACTCCAAATCCCAAAATTGCTATTGAAAGAGCTGATAATCTATGTTCTTTAACAATAAGAATGATATATATAATTAGCAATGCCAAAAATCCCGGAATTTCTCTAACCGATTGAATTATCCCAATGTGGTTGCCTTCTAAATGTACAACTTCAACTGCAAAATTATTAAATAATGTGCGCCACACTTGAAGTCCAACTGTCGCTGCAATTGATAATAGTGCAAGATAGCGAAACATCGGATCTTTGGTGATTTTATTCATCTAAAGAAGTTTTTAAAGATTTTTGTATGGCAAATTTAAATATATTAAAAAAAGTTTATTAATTAATAAATTATTAGTTATTCTTTCTGGGCTGGCAGCCTGTCCAGTCAACTCTATAATTTCTCCAATCTATACCTCATACAACCCATGGTTCTGTCTTAGCTTTCTACTTAATAATTTTGGATTATACATAATACTATTCAATTCATTCCAAAATTCTTTACCATGGTTCTTTATCTTTGTATGAACAAGCTCGTGCAAAATAATATAGTCTCTTAATTCGTCAGCAAGAGCAATTAAACCAATATTCAAGCTAATATTATTTAGCGCTGTACAGCTACCCCATCTTGTTTTCATACTTCTTAATGTTACTTTACTATAAGTAAAACCATGTTTATTTGCAAGATGTTCAACTCGTTTTATAAGCCTTGACTTTTCTTCAGCAGATACAGACTTTGTCAATTTGGTAACATTAACTTTTTGGGAATGCTGACTTTGTTGCTTTTTAATCCAATCCAATTTGTCAGATACGAAAGATTCAGCTTTTCTAATTGTTACGAATCTTGGTACAGCCACTCTTATGTTTGTCGGTGATTTAATAGAGATGATTACTCGCTTCGCTTTTTTACTTTTCTCGAAAAGTACATCACCTATTTCAGGATAATTAATATATTTAAAATTCGGCATCTATTTCTATTCTGTTAATTATTGCTTTGGTAAAAGGATTAATGTTTCAAATATATCAAAACATTTCCGAATATTTTATCAAATTATGTCTCCAGCATATCTCACGACGAAACCTTCTCTCTATTAAATACTTTGAAATTATTAGAGATTAATGCCCATTATCATTCTCAGTATTAATTGTGGTTTGTTGTTTTTTATATCCGTAACAGCTATCGCCGATCCAAAAGCAACCCAAGCTTTACCCGTACCATGTGATATTACAGGACCAATATAATGTCCACTTTCCCCGCCTCTTGCTTCTAGTCCGAGCGTAAACAAATTCCCAACTTTGTAGCTAATATTTGCATTATATTTTATTTCTAACTCCCATCCATCACCTTTATATTCAAAACTTCTCCGGCTTCCATCGTTTTGTCTTCATATGTCCACATGTATGAGCGTTTATCCGCCATTATTATCGACGATGATAAAAATATAATTTCTAATATGGTCAGAAGATAGTATTTATTAGGGTTCATGAATTATCCTATTTTATTAATCACCTGTTTAATTTAAAATATTAATGAGAATGTATCTCAATAAAATTACTCAGGCTGCTATATAGTTCCAAATAGATAAATTGCTATATATTGATTTTTAATCTATTACCATAACCACAAATCTTACCAAATTCCAAATAATATTTATAGAGGTATATACTTATTATGAAAGCAATTTGGTTAGCATTCGGTGTTATATTTTTAGCAGAGTTAGGCGATAAAACTCAATTAGCAATTTTAGCCATGAAGTCTAAGGGCTTTTCAGGATGGGGGTTATTCATTGGTTCAATGATTGCGTTTTCAGTATTAACAGCACTTGCAATATTATTTGGTGGATGGTTACAGACTAAAATTCCCACCGAAATAATTCAAAAAATTGCCGCAGGAATTTTTTTGGTTATTGGATTACTTATGTGGTTTGGTAAAATTTAACTAATCTTCCAAGTTCGTTTCTTTTCTTCAAGAATTCTTTTACATTAATATATTTCATTAATTGAAATTGAATTATATATAAAAGGTGAAATATGAAACAATATTTACATTATAGTGTTTAAATTAATCTAATGATTGAAATATCTTGCCCGAAGTCTCAATGATACATTAACAAGTGCAATTAATACCGGAACTTCAACCAATGGACCAATCACAGCAGCAAATGCTACTCCTGAATTAATACCAAAAACTGATACTGCCACCGCAATGGCAAGTTCAAAATTGTTGCTAGCTGCAGTAAATGACAGTGCGGTTGTTTTAGGGTAATCAGCGCCCACTTTTTTACTTAAAAAGAACGACACAAAAAACATCGCTATAAAATATATTATTAATGGAATCGCAATTCGTATCACATCAAACGGGAGTTGAACAATAAATTCCCCTTTTAATGAAAACATCACAAATATTGTAAAAAGTAAAGCAATTAAAGTCAGCGGACTGATCTTTGGAATGAATTTAGTTTGATACCACTCTTTATTTTTTATCTTTATCAACGAGAATCGCGTTACCATCCCCGCAATAAAAGGTATCCCTAAATATATAAATACACTTTTCGCTATTTCAGCGATGGTAATTTCAACTGTAGTTCCTTGTAAGCCAAAATAATTTGGCAATACCGTAATGAATACATACGCATACAAAGAAAAGAATAATACTTGAAAAATGCTATTAATTGCTACTAAGCCCGCAACATATTCCGTATCGCCTTTGGCAAGCTCATTCCATACAATAACCATGGCAATGCATCTAGCCAGACCAATTAGTATCAACCCGGTCATATAAGCAGGGTAGTCTCGTAAAAAGATTATCGCTAAAGCGAACATCAGAATTGGCCCGATAATCCAATTTTGAAATAGGGAAAGAGCCAATATCTTCCAATTTTTAAATACATCTTTTAATTCTTCGTATTTAACTTTTGCTAATGGTGGATACATCATTACGATCAGACCAATGGCAATTGGAATATTTGTGGTGCCTCTGCTTAGGCTATTCCAAAATTTTGCTATATTGGGAAACAGATAACCGGAAAATACCCCTATTAACATTGCTGAAAATATCCACAAGGTTAAATACCTATTTAAAAATGATAGTTTTTTTATTAATGTTGGCATATTATTATTTAATTAATTGAAAAGATGAATTTGATTCGAGAAAGTACACTTAATAAATTTCAATTATCCATAAAAATTCATTTAATATATCAATCTTCTGGGCAAGCACGTTGAAATTCCAAATACTGTCGTTTTTGTCACAAAAAAGCCCTACAATAAGTAGGGCTTTTCATTCAAAAATGCAATTTATATTACTTCAACCAGGCTATAGCCTGGTCAGATTCTGAAAATATGCGAAACATGTAGCCTCGATTTGCAGCGACAATCTCAAGAAACTTGTAACTATCTTCGAACTCCTTCAGGTCAACAAGTGCAGTGTGGCTAATAACGCTATAATCTCGCATTTTCAGGAATTGTTTATCGGCAAGATGATACGTGTTCGTGATGCTGAGACGCCCTTCCAAGGTGCGAACGTCAATCAAAACCTTTTTGACCTTCTTTTCTACGCAGGCTACCAGGATTTCCTTTGATATGGCCAGTATCGTTTGGAGATTGCGTGTCCCTGTCGCTACAACCCAAAGAATATCGTCCTTTTTATCAACGGAAAGCGTGTAAGACATGTTGCCTCCTCCTATTTAATTAAACCAATATTTATATCGAATTATCCACCATTTTTATAACCAAACTATCTATTAAATCCAGCCAAATCGGATAAGAGATTTATTAACTTTTAAAGAAAATAGTCCGGCTAATCCAATTAGAATAACATTAAGAAGTAGACTAAAAGAACCATAAACCTGTAATCCTAAAATAATCGATTTAATGACCAAAAAAAGACAAAATGTCGCCAGCCATTTCCGCCTAACTCGATATGGTTTTAGTTGACTTACAAGATTATCCGGTATCTTAGAGTCAGCATTTAGGTCGGATAGAAATGATTCGATTTTTGGTTGTAATTTGAAATGAACATAGGAAAGCATTCCCATTAAGATGAATAACAAAATTGTTTTGATAAGAATTCTCCAATTCATCCAAAGAGCTTCGAACTCCAGAGGACCAAATATCAGCAATAAAACTCCTGTGATCAATACTGTTGATTGGAATATATAACACCGATAGGCACCATGTTTTATAATATTTTCCATATAACGGTCAGCATAATAATTAAATGATATACCAAGTAAAGCTCGTTCATTGACCACAATTAGATTAAATAGTGGCACAGACATAAACACAAAACCCATGACATGTAAAAATATCAAAAGATTATAAATATTGTCCATAACAACCTCCATGTTAATTAAAGAAACAATACATGTATTCAATGCATTTTAATATGTTACTAATATCAATTGCAATTAAATAATACGGATTATCTGTAGTGTGCTGAAAATATTAAATATAAGCATATAAACTTCGCCTATATAGTACCTGTAGTCCTATTTAAGTAAGTCGTACTTCAAAATTTTTCGGAAAATTGGTTTTAATTGTTATTTAATATATTTTGTATTACACTTTCATAGGTTTTTCTCCAATTTATCAGTGTATAAGGAAATAATGTATGAAAAAATCATCTACTCTTTTACTATTATTCTTTATTTCCATTATCTATTCCCAAACGAATCAAATCAATGATTTTGATTATAAATATAATCAATGTTTAAAAACCGGACGAATACTTAGCGTAGTAGCAGGGAGTACCATGGGAATTGCTCAGATATATTGGAGCGCAACTAATATGTCCGGTGTGCACGGACCGCTATGGAAAAATGTTATAACCGGCGTTCCATCATCATTAATTGGTGGATATGTTGGTTACATTACGTCCGAATGGACAACAAAACAATTATTAAACGGTAACCCAAAGCCCGGTCCTGCAGCGCTAAAGGGTGCATTGTATGGCGCTATCCATGGCGCTACTATATTGACTGCCAGCATGATACCTTTACTTGTTATTGGTCACTATATGGATACAATCCATTTTAATTTCGACGGTGATGCAATGTTATTTAAACTCGTTGGAGTTTCTATTATGGGCGGGCTAGTATATGGAGGAATATTCGGTACCACAATAGGCATTATTTATGGTCCGAGCCTTTCAATTTATATGAAATTTTAAATACTATTAACAATTAATTCAGATCAAAAAGGTACAAATGTGAAAAAAAATGTCAAATTAAAGGACGGTACAGAGATCATATTACGCCCTCTTAAAAAGAAAGATCGGAATCAATTAACTGCATTTTTCAGATCTCTTCCAAAAGAAGATAGAAGATATTTGCGCGTTGACGTAACCGATAAAGAGACTATTAAACGGATCATTAAATCATCAAAGTTAGGAGAGAGTAGACGGATTATTGCTTTAGACAAAGATACTATCGTTGCTGACGGACTTTTAGAATTGGAAAAAAGGAAATGGAAAAAACATTTTGGTGAAATCAGGCTATTGATTTCAAAAACATATCGTAGAAAAGGTTTAGGAATGTTATTAGCACGGGAATTATATTTATTAGCCATTAGTGAAAAAGTTGAAGAAATAATTGTGAAGATGATGAAACCACAAGTGGCCGCAATTAACATCTTTAAGAGAATGGGTTTTAAGCAAGAAGCGGTCTTACCGGATTACGTTAAAGATTTAGAAGGCACAACACGTGATCTTATAATTATGCGATGCGATGTAAATGAAATGTGGAAAGAGCTTGAAGAGTATTTAGAGGATTCTGACTGGCAAAGGACACGTTAGATTTAATTAACTAAAACCGTTAAAAAAATAGTTTTAGTTGAGATTCAGCTTAATTAACTTTTCGAGACTATGGCTAAACCAATTGTAGATATAAAGACTGAGTATGACAAAGCTAAAAGGATTCTAAAACCAATCTTCATTCCTTTTAATAGGTATGTTTCTTATATTGGTCGAGAAAACATCGTTAAAGAAGGTCCTAACTTAATTATCGCAAATCACCCGGGAATTGGCCGAGATATTGCGGCTATTCTTACCGCTAATGATAGACAATTATATTTTTTAACAGCACACTATATGTTCGATATAAAAGAGTCGCTTGGATATATTAAATCGGCCCTTGGGCAAATTTTGTATCCAATAATGTATCCGGTTGCATTCATATTTGCTAAATATTTATCTAAAAAACTCAAACAGCATGAAATGATTCCGATAAATAAAAGCTATCACGGTGACAAAATCGAGTTTATAAAAAATATCAGACAATCTATCAATAAAGTAAAGGAATATTTGTTGCAAGATAGAGCTGTTGTTATTTTTCAAATTCCCTTAGATATTTTAAAGACCCTTGGACAAAAAGAAATAAGGTTCAATAAACAAAGTGAGTATCATCCTTATATCCCAAAGTTTCATTCTACTGTCGGTAAAATTGTATATGAATTATATCAAGAGCATGGATTAAAGGTGCCCGTATCTCCAATAAGCATTTATGGGGCTGAAGGATTAAATCCTTTTAAGAGGATGGTTTTAAACTTTGGCAAACCAATGAATATCACTTCCTGTCTTGATAACAGCATTGTAGGTAATCCTATTAATAATTTTACTAGATGCCTTGAAAAAAAGGTTGCTGTTTTACTGATTGAATCCGGTTTACCAAGAATAAGTAAATCTTAACTCTAAAAACCGTTGAAAAAATGAAATCTGTACGATAAAACCTGTACGATTTTTGCCATTATTTGATTTTATTTGACTAAGTTGATACTCACCATTAAAAGTTAAAACCCCATCATGAAACGGGGTTTTTAGGCTGTGGGCGATGGCAGGCTCGAACTGCCGATCTCTGCCGCGTGAAGACGGTGTTTTACGATGACAATTTTTGAAAGTGTGTAATAACAACTGTGCTATTTTACCGTCATTTTTTGGCTATTTATGGCTACTTCAGTCATTATATTTTATACTGCAAAAATTTATTTCAAAATCAAACCATAGGTATATCATTTCTGTATCAATGCTCCTGCCCCTCAGAAATGATAATTGTTATGGGATATTTCATAAGGTTTTGTAAATTTGAGAAATTATGAAAGTATTTAACTTTATAGCTTTCTTTAAAAGTGGTTTAATTAGGGGTGGTCACTTTAACAACTATCGCCATTTTCAGAAAAAAATTCAAGGTTCAGTTACTATTCATAAGATAATCTAAAAAATATATGTACAATATAATAATTTTATAATATATCTTATTTATTTACATTCAATAAGGAGGTCTCATCAAGTATAAACCGCTAACAAATTATTATAATGGTCAGAAGGTAACTTTCAAGGGTAAATTTCTGGATGTTACTAGCCCCCTTAACGGAGAAATAATATCTAAGGTTCCCCTCAATGGTTCTGACATTTTAGATGATGCTGTAACCTCAGCCAAAACTGCATTTATTAAATGGTCTGCAATCTCCATTAAAGAAAGAGTTCAAGTATTTTATCGATATAAAAATCTTCTTGAAAAGAATTTAAAAGAATTGGCGGTATTAATTCATGAAGAAAATGGTAAAACCCTGCCTGAGGCCATTGCAGAAGTTGAGAAATCCATTGAATTAACTGAATTTGCCTGTTCATTACCTCAGCTTGTGCAGGGAGAAATACTTGAGGTTAGCAAAGGTGTTGAATGCCGCTCTGAGCGATATCCCATTGGTGTAGTAGCTTCTATAGCACCATTTAATTTCCCAAATATGGTTCCCCACTGGACAATGCCCAATGCAATTGCTTTAGGCAATGCAATGATTCTCAAACCTTCAGAACAGGTTCCAATCAGTGCAATACGAATTGCAGAACTTTTGACGGAAGCAGGATTACCCAATGGAATTTTTAATATTGTAAATGGTGACCGGAAATCTGTAGAAGCCATTTGCGACCACAAGGATATTGATGCCGTTACTTTTGTTGGTTCTACTAAAGTAGCAAAAATAGTTTATCAGCGTGCTACCAGTCAAAATAAGAGAGTGCTGACATTGGGCGGAGCAAAGAATTATCTGTTGGTTTTACCGGATGCAAATCATGAAATGACTTCTTCCGATGTAGCTGCGTCCATGTCAGGTTGCGCTGGTCAGCGATGTATGGCAGCAGCAGCGGTTATAGCTGTTGGTAATGTTGAAAGAATAATCAAGGGAATCTGTGAAAAAGCAAAAACGATCATACCTGGTAAAAATCTTGGTGCCATTATTTCAAAAGAAGCGCAGACACGTATTGAAAATTATATTACTGAAGCAGAAAAACAGGGAGCTGATATTTTAGTTGATGGACGAGGAGCTACTGTTAAGAATAAAGAAAATGGATTTTATGTTGGACCGACTGTAATTGATCACGTGACTCCGGAGATGAACATAGCCCGAGAAGAAGTATTTGGACCGGTTTTATCAATTATTCGCGTAGATACAGTAAAACAGGCATTGGAAATTGAAAATAGCTCACAATATGGTAATGCAGCGGCTGTATTTACTCAGTCGGGTAGATTGGCAAAATATGTAGTAGAGAATGTAAGTGCCGGTATGATCGGTATAAATATCGGTGTGCCTGTTCCGCGGGAACCGTTTTCATTTGGTGGTTGGAACCAGTCAAAATTCGGTGTTGGGGACCTTACAGGCAAAAGTTCAATAGAATTCTGGACAAAACTAAAAAAAATCACAACCAAATGGAATCCTGAGGCAAAAACTAGCTGGATGAGTTAGATTGCTATAAAACATTGAATACTAAAGAAAAAAATAATCCTGTTTAATTTGGAGCAAATATTATGGATCTTATAATAAAAAACGGAACTGTCGTAACAGACAGTGAAACATTCAAGGCTGATATTGGAATTTCAAACGGAAAGATAGAGATTGTCGGGCAAGATTTAAATGGTGCCAATCAAATAATTGACGCTACCGGCCAATACGTAATGCCCGGTGGTTTGGATGTTCACGTTCATCTTCAATTACCTTTTTGCGGAACAGTTTCAGCAGATGATTTTGTCACCGGGACGAAAGCCGCCGCAGCTGGTGGAATTACAACAATTGTTGATTTCGCCATACAAAGCAAGGGGAATACGCTTACCGATGCGGTGAAATCACGAAAAAAAGAAGCCGATGGGAAAGTGTGTGTGGATTATTCTCTTCACGGAGGTATAACGGATTGGAACGATAGAACCAAATCTGAACTCAAGTCTTTGGTAAAAGAAGGTATCGTCTCTTATAAAATGTTTATGATCTATCGAAAGGAGGGATGGATGTCTTCCGATAGCATGCTCTATCAAGCTTTAGAAGAAACGAAGAAGCTTGGTGGCATCATCTTGGTTCATGCAGAATCGGTAGATGTGCTGGATTATTTAGTTGAAAAATATCACAACCCTGCTGATATGAAAAAGTACGGTGCATATTGTCATGTTCTTTCAAGACCCAACTTTGTTGAAGAGGAAGCAATACAAAGGGTAATAAAATGGGCAGAGGTTACCGGTGGTAGACTTTATATCGTTCACATGTCAACGGGCGGTGGCACAAATCTCGTAATAGCAGCAAAGAAACGCGGTGTAGAAGTTTTTGCTGAAACTTGTCCGCAATATCTCTTGCTGGAGGACGATCTTTTTAAACAAGAGGATGGACATCTTTATGGAACCTGTCCGCAGATCAAAAAGAAGGAAGACATTG
>CBDURO010000019.1:0-30141 GCA_965369995.1 uncultured bacterium
TTTGATTGACTTGCTGTTTTCATTAGTGCTTCGCGTACCATCATTGGTGTCCAAGTGGGGTGTGCGCTCAGTAATACTGCTGTCGCTCCGGCTACTAATGGAGTAGCTAAGGAAGTTCCTGAACCAAATCCATAACCTACATTACCAAAAGCTGACACAGTTAGAACACCCCGTGCACATACTTCAGGTTTAATTCTACCGTCAAAAGAAGGACCACGTGAACTAAAACCCGATATTATTCCCAAACTATCAACAGCACCAACAGCTATTACTGAATCGGCATCAGCAGGTGCAATGATATGGTTCCACGGGTCACCATTCTCATTTCCTGCCGCAGTTACACATACCATACCCAAACTTGCCGCGATATCAACTGCTATTGTTGTAACAGCAGTGTTACCATCCATATCTTCCCAAACGTACCAATCGGTGTAACCGATCGATGACGACATTACATCGGCTCCCAACGCTTCTCCCCATTCTAAACCACGTACATAATTATCTTCTTCAATTTGAATTTCTTGATCCAAGATTTCTGTTTTTGCCAATAGAAAATCAGCTTTGAACGCAGGTCCGATCAGTGAACCGGGAGCATATCCTGCGAGCGTAGAAAAGGTTGAGGTTCCATGATTGTGCTGACCCGAAGGATCACCATCTTCATTTTTTGTAATTGAATCATCGTTTATAAAATCCCATTCAGCTATCACATTTAACGAATCAAAAACCGGATGATCTAAATTATATCCTGTGTCTAACATTAAAACAGTTACACCTTGACCATAATATCCGGTATCGTGTGCCTTAGGTACATTTATTTGCTCTAATTGTTCTAATGCTGCTCCGTAATCAATATCACTAGTTGATTCAATTTTCCGTAAACTTTTAGTAGGTTGTGATTCCTCTAAATTTCTTCGATGAAATTGATTCACAGGTTTAATATCCTTAATAAATGGCATAAAAGATATTTCAATCAATTCGTTTTCCGTACATTCAATAGAAATCGCATTTAACCATCTGCTTTGATGCCTAAGTTTTGCTCCGGTATTTAATACTTTGTTTACGTAATCATCAGATGGATTTAGATCGTACCAATCGTAACTTTTATTTGGATTTACTTTATTCCGTCTTTTTAAAGCTTTCTGTGATATAAATTGTTTCTTAATGCTCTTACTTTTATCAACAAAGTATATCCATGCATGGTATTTGCCATTATCTCTAATGGCTGTATCCATGTTTTGCAAGCAAGACACTTGTGCTTCAGCAAAAACCGATAATACAAAAATTATTGTTAAAATGTTTTTATACATAATTTCACTAATTAAATTATTCTATATCTTATAAGTTCACAATTATTTATGAATCAATCAAACAGAAGTTTTTAAAACAAAAAACCCGGATAACCGGGTTTTTTCAATCGCTCAGTATTGTGCTTCAATTACTATTTACAAAATTCACCGGATTGGGCATCCAATACGGTAATTGCTGTCATATTTACAATTTCCTCAACCGTACTGGCAAAGGCTTGAAGTAAATGCACCGGCTTTGACATGCCCATTAAAATCGGACCAATGGCAGTTGCTCCGCCTAATTGCGTTAGTAACTTATAGGCCGTATTACCGGACATCAAATCAGGAAATATTAGAACATTTGCTTCGGTTTGCAGGACTGAAAAGGGATAGTGCTTTTGTAGTATTTCCGTTGATACTGCCACATCGGCATGCATGCCGCCTTCGACCACTAAATTCGGATTACTCGCTCTGATAAGTTCTACCGCTTTAACAACCTTATCATATTGAGGATGTCGTACACTACCAAAATTACTGAAACTCAATAGTGCCATACGCGGTTCAATACCGAGCCGTTTACTATACTCAGCAGTTAATAACGCTATTTCAGCTAATGTTTCAGCATCCGGATCAATATTAACAGTAATATCCGCCAACACTTTTAATTTATTTTTAAAGACCAATAAATACATCCCGGCAACATGCTTGACTCCCTCGCAAGTTTTTAATATTTTCAAGGCCGGACGTAATGTATCCGCATAATCCTGTGATACACCTGAAACCATACCATCGGCATGACCTTTACGTACCATCATTGGTCCAAAAAAGTTTTCTTGACACATCCTTTTTGCAGCTCTGCGGCGCGTCATTCCTTTTCGTTGGCGTATTTGATACACTTCTTGGGTATAGTCTTCATAATGAGGAGAATCCGACGGATTGATGATCTCTACGCCATCTAACTTTATACGTAACCGCTTTGCTTCAGCTTTAATCTTGTCGGGATCACCTAATAAAATAGGAATTGCTATTTTTTCGGAGATTATTTGACTACTTGCGCGAATGATTCTTTCCGATGTGCCTTCCGGAAATACAATTCTTTTAGGATCTTTTTTAGCTTTATGAATGATGGTACGCATTAATTCACGACCTCGACCTAGTCGAGCTTCCAATTGATCTCTATACTCATCAATATCAATAATTTTCTCGGCTACGCCCGAATCCATCGCTGCTTGCGCGACAGCAGAAGCTTCCCAAATTAATACTCTCGGGTCAAAAGGTTTTGGAATTATGTAATCCGGTCCAAATTCAAGATGGGTGGCTCCATAGACACTCATCACTTCATCAGGAACATCTTCCTTAGCAAGTTTTGCTAATGCTTTTGATGCGGCAATTTTCATTTCTTCATTAATTATTTTTGCCTGAACGTCCAAAGCTCCACGAAATATGAATGGAAACCCTAAAACATTATTTACTTGGTTGGGAAAATCAGAACGACCTGTAGCCATAATCACATCGTCCCGTGCTGCTTTTGCATCCGGATAAGTTATTTCAGGATCAGGATTTGCCATTGCAAAAATTATTGGATTATCCGCCATGGATTTTACCATCTCTTGTGAGACAAGTCCGGCTCGCGATAATCCAACAAATACATCAGCATCTACCATTGCCGCTTTGAGAGTACGTAATTTTGTATTAACAGCAAACTTTTCTTTGTACTTGTTCATTCCCTCCTTGCGACCTTTATAAATAACACCCTTACTATCACACATAATAATATTCTCGAGTTTTACTCCAAATCGCAGATAATGCGTAGCACAGGCAATAGCTGATGCACCAGCTCCACTAATTACAATTCTAATCTCGTTCATCTTTTTATTAGCCAGTTCTACTGCATTCATCAAAGCCGCTGCCGAAATAATAGCCGTTCCATGTTGGTCATCGTGGAACACGGGAATATTCATTGCTTTAATTAATCGTTTTTCAATCTCAAAACATTCAGGGGCTTTTATATCTTCCAAATTTATTCCGCCAAATGTCGGTTCCATTATTTTAACAGCATTAACAATTTCATCAATATCTTTTGTATCTAATTCGATATCAAATACATCAATATCGGCAAACCGTTTAAATAATACTCCCTTCCCTTCCATTACCGGTTTCCCGGCTAATGCACCGATATCGCCCAATCCCAATACAGCTGTACCATTAGATACAACTGCTACAAGATTAGAGCGTGCGGTATAAATATTTGCAAGATTCGGATCTTTCTCAATCTCGAGACAGGGTTCTGCTACCCCCGGTGTGTACGCAAGTGATAAATCACGTTGAGTAACACAAGGTTTTGTTGCAACTACTTCTATCTTTCCGGCACGACCGGTGGAATGATAGTCTAAAGCTTCTTTTTTAGTTATCATAATATCCTCTTTTTAGGAAAAATCTTTTAAAATTGACTACAAAATTTAACAGTATTAAATAATAAAAAACGAGTAAAACAGGATTTATTTGTCCACTATTATTTATTTGAATTAGACAGTTAAAAAATATCAGTTTTTTATTGAATAGAACGTCTTATAGATTTGCTGCATCCTTCCTACGGTCATACCGATTCCGTATATTATTATGCAATAGAATAATATATTTGATTTAAAGAGCCAATCTATAATAGCTAAAATCGTAATAACATTCATTGAATCCGGATAGCGAAACAGAGACTTGAAAAAACCATGTCTTGCAAGCCTTAAGTCACCATCTTCATTAGTAATTAATTTTTCCAGCTTCAAACTAAAAAGTCCCGCCAAAAAACCCATGATAAGTGTAATGATTTCCCCCTGTAGCAAATATAGTCCTAACCCCAATCCAAAAAAGTAAAATGGAATGACTATCATATGGCCTATTAAATCTAAAAACTTGCCTCTCTCGGATTGTTGATTCTTCCATCTTGCAACTTCTCCATCACTATTATCCATTATAAATCCAAGCTGTAAAAATAGTGCACCTAACACAAATCTTCCATAAGCAAATAACACAGCGCCAATTATACCGCATATTTCCTGGATAATTGTAACATGATTAGCACTTAGCGGGGTTCGAACAAAAAGCCATGTAAACCAAATTGAAATTGGACGAATAATGTATTTAGCATAAGGGTCAATTTCATTTGGGCGGCCAATAACTTTTTTAAGATTTTTGATAGTAGGCTTCATTTCTTTATTTACATCCATATTAAAATAGTTAAATCAATTTACAATATTAAAATGAGTTCCTTCATCATATAATTTCTCAACCATTGTTTTTGCGCGTTGCGATGCATTTCCATCTAATTTATAGAAATATTTATCGCGATCTTTTTTTGCTGCATTAATCATTTTTTGCGACGGATTAAGTGCTTTTGCGATTCCTGCACTTAAATCATCGGGTGAACCGACATGTACAAATGAGTCTTGCAGAAACTTTTGTCTTTCCTCAACTAATAATCTCTGACCATCGGTATGACGTATTTGAGTATCATCTATATCATAAATTACACCAATTTTACCGGTAGCTAAAAATTCCGTGATTGCACCAGATGCCTCAGACACTAAAGTATCGGCAATATATAAATATGGAATAATACTATAAGATCCAAATGGGATTATGACAGCATGATCATATTTTTTTATGCGTCGTTCAAATATTTTATGCTGACTATGACGTGCATATTTCCCCAACCAAGCATAATGGTGGAGTTTTATTACCAAATTATAATTTTGAGTAGCCTCAAATATTGCATCTTTTAAATCATAAACACTTGTTGGTTTATAAGTAGGAGCATACAAAACTGTTTGTTTATTTGTATCTAATCCTAAATATCTTATAATTTTTTCTTTATCAAATAATCCTGTTTGAAATAGTGGATCAAGTTTTGGGTAACCGATCTTATATACTTCCGAGTTATAAATACTCCCTGATTTTTCTAATTGTTTCACAGCATATTCACTTTCAGCAAAAATGATATATTTGTTTGGTTTGTGTTTTTCCAATTCTCGATAAGTCACGGTTTTTGTGAATGTTAAACCATGATAGAGCATACACAATAATACCTTACCATATTTTTTTTCATCAATCACATCCGGAATAATTACAATATCAAAATGCTCATTTTCATCGGAAATACGAACATTCTTTTGTAGTGATCCTGTCAATGCTTCGTTTGATTCTTTTTTATTAAATATACCAAATTTTCTAGTTACTTCATTAGTAAGTGATACAGCAACATCATATTGTGAGTCGGAACTAAAAATATCTATTAATGGATCGTATGCTGCCTTATGGTAAAGATAGAGCATTTTAAATAGAATTTTAGTTTTTCCCATTGAAATCACTTAATCCTGAAGCACCTTTTTTATTTTACGATTTCGTATCCAATTTTTTGGCTTTTGTTTCAACTGACTAAATATATTTTCGGAAATCATATCATTAATTGTATTGATCACACATTCTGATGATCTACCATCTTTGTAGGAATGAATTTCATTTAAGTAAAACTGACGGTTCTCTGAAAATTCTGTTGGATCTAACAATGATCTAGTTATTGCTCCAAGTAAGTCCTTTTCATCTATAATATTAATTCCTTTATCAGTACGCGCAATTGCTTTATAAGTGATAATTGGACGATCCAAAGGTAAAAATTCATAGGCTACTGAAGATGTGTCCGTAATTAAAATATCACTAATAATAAAGTAAGGCAGTATGTTGTTTTCATCAACTATTTTAAATGTGTCACTGACTAAATCACGATATTTATTCTGAATCTTTTTATCCATGAGGGTATGGAATTTTATTAACCACTGATACCTATCCTTTAATTTTTTAATCTCAGCCAATAATGCATTAGCAGACGTATATTTAGGTGGGAATGTTGGTGCATATAGTAAAATCGGTTTATTAAGATCAAATCCAATTTCTTTAATTAATTTTTTATCTGAGTTTAGGTCAGAATTTATTATAGTAAATAATGGGTCAAGTTTAGGCCATCCGGTTTCTTTAACTGTAAAGTATTTGTACTTTTTGGCAAGTTGTTTGAATCGTTTTGTCGATTCTGGACCATGAGTACAATATAAATCAAATTGACCATTAATATTATAAAATCCCTTTACTTCGTCATCCATACCATGAAAAATTTGTACCTTAATACCGGGCCAGTAATTCGGAACAATATTGCCGGGGACTAATACTGCATCAGGGTTATATGCTATCACGTCTTCAGTAGTTTTTAATAATTTCCCATTTGGAATAATATCAGAAGCAGTACTAGCTGTAAACCAAGCAGTTTCGCCTCTATTGGAGCTACTAATAAATTGATCAATTGGCTCCAGGATTGAAAATGAATAAGGTTTTGTAACAAAAAATAGATATCTAAGCCTGTCAGCAGACATTATATTTAATAGATTTCTTTAAATACCCAAAGTATATCGTCGCTATTTAAATCAATAATATTATTTGCCATTCTACTTTTTGTAAAAGATCGTTCGGTAATATCATCTAAATGTTCTTTACTAACATGCCAATCTTTCAATGTAAAAGCTACAATGTCCTTAGGAATGTCTAATATTAATTTCTCTAATTCTGAAAGGTTTTCAATTCCTATTTTATCAAAAAGTATATCCAATTGATTTTTTATTGCTTTTGCATTGATTCTCAATAACGGAATAATGGGCATTGAACAAGCTATACCATGTGGAATACCATAGGAAATTGTCAAGGGATAGCTCATTGAATGTGCTGCTGCTGTTTTTGTATTTGAGAATGCCAATCCTGCTAAATTGGATGCTTTCAATAATTTATTTCGTATTTCAACGTCTTGTAGATTCTTTTTTAATAGTTCAACATTTTGAAGAATAATACTTATTGCCTCAATTGCGTATTCAGTAGATTTTTGGTTAGCATTTTTATTCCAAATTGCTTCGAAACAATGGCTTAGTGCATCTAAAACTGTTGTAATTGACATCTCTAATGGCAGACACAAGGTAAGTGAGCCATCTAAGATTGCTACATCAGGATATAATTCAGGATATGCAATAGAATACTTCCGTTTTTCCGTCATATTCCAAATGGTACCCCACATTGTTACTTCACTCGCGGTACCATGTGTTGTTGGAATAAATATTGCCGGTATCCGATGTGGAAATGGTGCTTCTATAGTGAACAATTCCTCCAATTTGTAAATTCCTGTTCCAATGGCTGTCATTACCGTTTTGGCAGTATCCATTACCGAGCCGCCCCCCAAAGCTATAACTCCATCGTAATTACTATTTCTACTAAAATCAATTGCACGTTGACAGCTTTCAAAAGTAGGGTTATTCTCTATATCATTAAAGATAATCCTTTCATCAAATATATTTAATAAACCATTTCGTTTAATATTACCAGAAGATGCAATAATTAATGGATTGTTAATATTAAGTTTAGAGATAGATTTAGTTAAAGCTGTTCGCCAATCATCAGTTTCAATTACTTTTACGGGATTATGATACATTTGAGTCAGATATAGATGAAATATTAATTATTTTTTAAAAATTCAATCAAATTGCGTTTATTGTCTATCGGTTTTATGGTTGGTCGCCCCAAATCAGTTCTTGAGCCCGGTTTAAGTTTAATTTCTAAAAAATTGGGGCCGCTATTATTAAAAAAATCAGCTAGCTTTTTTAATAGTTCATCAAGGGTATTAATATTATTTATACTTTTATAATTTGTTGACTTAACAATGCCTTTGACATCTATCGAATCAATAGCTGTTTTTTGTCCGCCGACCGATTCGTGAACGTAATTATTCATCAATATATGGTAAAAATTACTCGGTTGAATTTTCCCAACGGTTGTTAAAGCACCTAAGTGCATTAACAATGCTCCGTCTCCATCAATACATATTACTTTTCTCTTAGGTTGTGCTAATGCTATACCTAAAGCGATTGAAGAACAATGTCCCATAGAACCAACCGTTAAAAAATCTTTAAAATGCGGTTCATTATTTTTTTTTCGTATTTCAAATATCTCACGTGAAGTTTTACCTGTTGTAGATACAACCACCGCATCATTTGGAATATGCTTTAATACAATTTCTAAAGCTTCTTCACGCGTCATTAAATCAGTTTCGGTTTTATCTTTAACAACATCATATTTTTCAAAAGTTCCTTTTTTTATTACAATCGCATATGGACGATTCTCAGTAATCGCTACCTCAATTCCTTTTGTGATTTTCTGCTTCCATTCAGTATCATCAGCAGATATAATATCGTAAGGCAAATTAATTGAATCCATCAAATCTAATTGAACTTTACCTTGTTTAATATGCTGCGGTTCATCCTTAACTCCGGGTTCGCCGCGCCATCCAATTAAAATTAGTATTGGAATTGAATACACTTCCGGGTCAGCAAGAGATAGCAATGGATTTATGGCGTTCCCTAAACCGGAATTTTGCATATAAACTAAAGCGATTTTGCCGGTACCAAGATGGTAACCAGTAGCTAAAGCAACAGCATTGCCTTCATTCGCTGCAATAATATGCATATCAGTTGATACATTATCATCAATACAAAGACATAATTGTTTTAAAAGTGAATCCGGTACACCTGTAAAAAAATCAACTTTATTATCGGTTAAGATCCGAAAAAATTGCAGCGGTTGAATGCCCACTACTTATTTCCCGGAATAAGTGCTAATACATCTTTAATTGACATGCAGTATTCATCAGATGCTTCTAAACAACGGTCATACTTTAAAATAGATTCTGCGGCCTGAACCATGGATGGATAGGCACTACGAATAAGGTGATTACCATATATTACAATTTGCACTCCCAATTTTTTAAATTCATCAATAGTAAGGTGGCTAAATGTAGAAGGTACAACTACAAGCGGTACTCTTTTTTCAAATTTTTCAAAGGTTTTACAAAAATCAATAATTTCTTGACCGTCTTTCTTTTTGCTATGAATCATGATTCCGTCAGCGCCAGCTGAAATATATGCTTTAGCCCTTTTAATGGCGTCATCCATACCATTGTTTAATATCAAGCTTTCGATACGAGCAAATATCATAAAATCATCAGTTACTAATGCATTCTTCCCGGCACGTATTTTCTCAGAAAAGTGTTCGATCGAATCCTGTTCTTGAACAACATCTATACCAAATAAAGAATTACGTTTAAGTCCAATTTTATCTTCAATAATTACAGCTGAAACGCCTAACCGCTCCATCGTGCGAACGTTAAATTGAAAATGTTCTATCTCGCCGCCGGTGTCACCATCGACAATAATTGGTTTAGTTGTAACTTCTAAAATCTCTTCGACAGTTTGGAAACGTGAATAAAAATCAACAACTTCAATATCAGGTTTTCCTTTAGATGTTGAAACAGTAAGGCTGCTTAACCACAATGCATCAAATTCTCTAATACCGCCATCTTTATGTACTTTTGTTTTTTCTACGATCAAACCGGTGATTCCATTATGAGCTTCCATTACGCGCAAAACCGGTTTTACGCTTAACATTAATCGTAATGATTTGAGACGCATATCGGGAGTAATCCCTCTTTCTTTTAACACTTCAATAAGCTGAGTAGATGAAACTCCTTTTGTGTATTTTGGCTCAATTAATTTACCGTTCCATTTATTGAGTGCATCAATAGCGCGTTGACGGGTTTTTTTCTGAACACCGGTTTTCCAATCATCACCATGTACTAAAATGTCCGGCTTAATTTTTTGTAGATTAGGAACATAATCTAAAGTCTCTTGCGGAACTACTTCCTCTACACCTTTTAAATTTTCTACAATCGCTTTGCGATGTTTATATGGAGTGAACGGAATCCGTTTATAACTCGCTATCGCTTCATCGGTTAATACACCAACAATTAAATAACCTAATTTGCGCGCTTCGGCAATAATATTAAGATGACCTTCATGAATAATATCGGCTGCCATACCGACATATACTTTTTTTTCTGTTTTACTCATAATTTTATATGTTTTTATCCCTTGTCTAAGAGTTTAATTTATTGTTAACCATACTTAAACAAGTTGAAAGTTAAGAATAAAATATTAAAATCCACGCTCTACGATTGCACCATCGTGAAGTCCGGCAATATAGCTTTTACTCGGTATTCGCCAATTTCCATAACGTAAACTAAGATATTCATCAGTATACGCAGGAAGCGGTATTTTACGTCCTTCCCATTTAATATATTCCTGATTATCAAAGAATTTTGCGTCTACCTGTTTAAGAACACCGCTATCTACCCACCGATATTTATTATTGACCTTGTACACGCAAAATAAATCAATATGAAAATTTATCTGCTGTAGTTTTTCCCTAGCTGTTTTTACCTTAACAACTCGTGTATCCCCAGGAATCCAACGATTACAAATTGGTCTTTTTTTAACAATATAACGTGGAAAAAATTTATATCTTAATGCTGCCACTTTATCAGAATATTCAGCAGGAATACTTATATCCGCATCGTAATCCCAAGCTATCAAATCACCATCACGATAAATTCCAAGCAAAGTACCGGCTTCAAGCCAGAAAGGAATATTATGTTGTTGAAGTTGATCAATAGTAAAGAGTAACATTTTCTTCATTCGAGAATGGTTATCACTATCGTGTAACTTAATATTTTCATTAGTTATTTTTTTGATTAACTGAATAGGAACTGATTGTATTAAATCATCAGATGCTAATGTGCCATCATCAATTTGGTGCATCCAATTTTCAGGTATAGACTGCCAATTACCATAGATATAGTTCAAATATTCATCGGTTTCAAAAGGAATATTGTACACATTTCCATCAAATTCAATTTTATCTAATTTATTATAATATTTAGCTGTGATGTGCTTACAATTCCTAATATCAATCCATCGGAATTCGTTATTTTGCCTATACTTAATTGAGATAACGACCTTAAAGGAATAGGCTGTCTGCTTCCAACTATTAAATATTCCTAATATAATTACTTCCCCTGAAATCCACTTTCTGCCGGATCTATTTGTGAATGAGTGAACACGATACAAAAAACCAATTTCTTTTAATGCGTTTTGTAAAATTTTTAAGTGCTTTTGATCAATAGAGAGATAAACATTTTCCTCACGGCTTAGATCTTTGTCTTTTTTTGCACTCCAAACACCTAACAGCGTGTCAAAATCTAACCAAAATGGCACTTTTTCTTTATTAAGTAATTTAATAATGTCCTTAAATAATTTCGTTTTTAGTTTTTGATGAATGCTTAACTGCATGTATTAACTTTGTTCCTGTTTATTGAATTGATACTCATACAACCTTTTATACAACCCACTTTTGTCTAAAAGCTCTTTATGGGTTCCGGACTCAGCAATTCGTCCTTTTTCTAAAACAATTATTTTATCTGCTTTTTGAATAGTTGACAGACGATGAGCAATTACTAGTACTGTTCTATCACTCATCAACCGTTCTAACGCTTCTTGTACGAGTTTTTCTGAGTGTGTATCTAACGAAGATGTTGCTTCATCTAAAATTAAAATTGGTGGGTTACTCAATACTGCACGTGCTATTGCTAAGCGCTGTCTCTGTCCACCTGATAAGCGTACACCTTTATCACCGATTATGGTATTAAAACCATTAGGTTGTTCTAAAATAAAATCGAGTGCGTTGGCAGTTTTGGCGGCAGAAACTACTTCATCATCATTTACATCGGGTAATCCATACGCAATATTGGCATGTATTGTATCGTTAAATAATATCGTTTCTTGGGTTACAATACCCATAAGTGTACGTAATGATTTTATTGACACATCTCGTAAATCATGTCCATTAATTAATACTGCACCATTTGTAACATCATAAAAGCGTGGTACAAGATCAGCTATTGTAGATTTGCCGGCACCGCTCTCGCCAACTAAAGCGACTACTTCACCTTTGTTAATTGTAAACGAGACATTTGTTAATACTGTATTTTCGTCATCATTATATGTAAAACTAACTTTATTAAACTCAATGGCTTTTTTAAATGAATCCAAATTGTATGCATTGGGACTGTCGGAAATATCCGATTTAGAATCAAGTGTTCTAAATACGCGTTCGGCTGATGCCATGCCTGATTGAATTTCCATATTCACGTTACTCAATAATCTAATTGGCGCCAATGCACTAAATAGGACTAAAATGAATCGTAAAAAATCTTCCGATGTCATTGATTGCTCTACAAGTACTTTACTTCCGCCAATTATTATTAGCGCCACGGCAACAAAAACACCAATAATCTCTGTCAGTGGTGCCGCTGTGAGACGCAATCGTGCTCGCCGTAAAATTAATCTGAAAAACTTTGCTGTTTCTCCTTGGAATCGTCGAGTTTCATATTCTTCAGCAGTAAACGCTTTTACCACTCGTACCGAATTTAGAGTTTCAGTAATTATATTAGTAATATTAGCAATTTTTGCCGCAATGCGACGTGATTTACGCCTAACACTTCGCCCTATGGCGATAATTGCAAGTCCTGTAATTGGAACTATGAATATGGCTATTAATGCCAACTGCACATTAATAATAAATAACAGAATAAGAAATGCTACTATGTTAAGCGGCTCCACAAATGCACGCTGAAAACCAATTGTGAATGCCCGTCGCATATTGCTCACATCAGTAATAATGATGGAAGTTAGCTCACCGGATTTTTGTTTATTGAAAAATGACAATGATAGCGACAGATATTTTTTATACAAACTATTCCTTAGCTCGGTGATAAAGTTATATTGAACGTGTGTTAAAAGTATATTTTTTATATAAAGGAATAAATTTTTTAATACAAATATTATTATAATTATAATTGATAAAACTTTTAATGTATCGAATGCTGTATCACGCAAAATCAGTTCGTTAGTCCAAAATTTAAATTGTTGATTTAAACTCAAGTCTGCCGCATTTCTAAAAGCCTCATGCTCGATGATAAATTCTTGAAAATTTCCTAGAATGCTATTTAATAATGATGCTACAAACCAAATAGAAGCACTGTTAAACGCAACGTAAAATAGTGCTGCAACTGTAGAGCCGGTTAGTTGCGGCCAATACGGTTTAATCAACCTCAGTAATCGTTTATATATAGATTCGTTCATTGGGAAAATTTGTCTATTTCAAAACCGTGTAAATTACAATAATCAGGGATGGAAGGACACACTGAATTTTATATTTACAATTTACTATTGACGATTGAATATTTGAAATGGGAATCGTAAAACATGAATCGTGATGCGTAAAAACATTAATTCCTTAATTTATTAATTCGTTCATTGTTTTTAACTCCCTTTCACCTCTTCTCTTTTTCTCCAAATCATTTTTCTATGCGGTATGTCTGCTTCATAAAAACGATCACCAACAGCTTCAAATCCGTATTTTTCATAAAATTTTATAACTGATTCCTGAGCATTTAGATAAATGAATTCATTATCTTTAAGTTTATCCAATGTATACTTTACAAGTTCCTCCCCCACACCGTTTCCTCGATATTCTTTCAATACAGCGAAGCGTTCCATTTTGGCGCCCTCTTCAGTAAAACGCCAGCGTGCCGTGCCAACCGGTTTTTCATCAATATATGCTAAAATGTGTGTCGCAACATCATCAAATTCGTCCATTTCAATCTCTTCCGATACCTTTTGCTCTATGCAAAATACTTGTCTGCGAATTGCGAAAGTTTTATCTAAATCGGTTTGGGATGAGATGAGTATTATGGATGTTTGCATTTTTAAAACTGATTGAAGTTAATTTACAACTGTATTAATATAAAGCAAAGAATGGCAGTATATTAAAATTATAAAAACGATGTATTTTGCAGCTTAATTATTAGTTATATACAATAGGAAAGATTAGAGAATGAAAAAATACATCGTTTTTATAATTTTAATAATATTTTATTATTCATCAGTATTTGCTGATTCAAGCAAAATAAAAAATCATATAATTATTGACACCGATGCGGCGGCTGATGATTTACGCACTATCTGTTTATTATTTTCTTCTGAAGAAATAGAAGTGATTGCAATAACAACATCTGATGGTGCTTTAATACCAGAGGAGGGATTAATAAAAGTTAGGGCACTACTCAAAAGTTTTGGACATGAAGGTATTCCAACAAGTTCCGGTGAAATTTCCCAATCAAATCCCCCACAATGGAGGAAACTTTCTCAAAAAATATATTGGGGTGATGAGAATCTTATTAAAACAACTATCAAAAGAAATGCTTCCGATTTAATCATTTCCTCGATCGATACAGAAGAGAAACCTGTAACAGTAATCTGTTTAGGCTCCTTGACTAATATTTCAAATGCTTTTCTTATTAAACCGGAAATAAAGGAAGGAATAGAGCAGATTGTATGGTATAACAATAGTATTCATCCCAATTCAGGGACAAATTACGAAATTGATAAAAAAGCAGCTGAAAATATCTTAAGTACCGGCATAAGAATAAATGTCATAGGCAATTCCAATGGTGAAGTAATTGGATTTACCGAAAAATTATTACAATCAATAGAAGCCATCCAAACACGCTATGCTCAGAAAATTGCAGAATCTCACCGTCAAAACGAAGTTTATAAAATGATTCAAATTAACCATTTAAAAATTTGGGACGATTTTGTTGCTTTATATTTGGTATATCCACAATTATTTGAAACAAAAACATTTGAAAAATATCCCAATCATAGTATCAGCTGGATTTTACACACAAACAAAATTGAAGAGAGAATTGTTGAAATTTTATCTTACAAAAACGACGAGACGAGTATTGTTTTTAAACAATTTCCAGATAATCCTCATTTATACAGGGATGATGTCAATCAGTATATGAACCAAATAATTGAAAAACATGGAAAAGAAGAATGGAAAATTATTGTTTTAACAAATGAATTTCATAACCATTTAGGAATTTACTCAATTATTGGTGCAAAAATGGGACTAAGAGCAAGAGAATATTTTAATATTGGGCTTGATGAATTATTAGTAGTTTCTTATGCAGGCAGCCGACCGCCTATCAGTTGCCTTAATGATGGTTTGCAAGTAAGTACCGGGGCAACTCTTGGGCATGGTACTATTTCTACAACAAAAGATTTGCCTCAAATACCGAAGGCAATTTTTACTTTTAAAAACACTTCAATAAGTCTTCAACTAAAACAAGATTATTGGGACATAGTTAAAAAAGATATAAAACAAGGAATCAAACGACACGGTCTATTAACTAATGATTATTGGCTTTTTATTCGTGAACTTGCAATTAGATATTGGCTTGAGTGGAGTAGAAAAGAAATTTTTAATATAGAAATAATAGACTGATGTTATCTAATCTATATGCATATAATATATAATACCTTTATGTTCCTAAAAAGATAATGTACAGTTGATATTTTATAAGTTTAAAAATAGGTCTGAATATCATTTAATTAAACGAGTGGATGCATCTATGCAAAAACCAATTATTTATATTTTAATAGTTTTGATGCTTGTTATCGTTGGAATCTCCTGTAGTATCAATGAGCCTATCGAGGAAGAAGACCCTTATGTATTGTGGAAAGAGCAACCAAATGAAAGAATCGTTTTTATGTCTAAGGCAGACTCGCCGGAAGGTGAATTATACCTATTGGATAAAAATGGACAGATAACCAGACTGACCAATAATAATCGTCATGAAAATAATCCAGCCATCTCTTTTGACGGCAAGAAAGTTGCCTTCAACGGCGGCGATGAAAGTAATCAGTTGACTTGGGAGATATATATCCTTGATATCAATCCCGGGATAGAAACCCAACTTACCGATAATAATGTTATTGACGCTCACCCTGATTGGTCTCCTGACGGTTCTAAGATCGTATTTGGGTCATTCAGAGATACACAAGGGAATCCTTCCGGCACTGCAGACATCTATGTAATGAATAATGATGGGACCGGACTAACACAACTTACTAATTCTTCTTGGGAAGACAATGACCCCGAATGGTCTCCAGATGGAACAATGATCGTATTCAAGTCGACACGTAATACCCAACAAGGCGGACGAGAAGAAATCTACATCATGAACAGTGATAGTTCCGCTTCACAAAGGTTGACCACAACCAGCGGTTGGCAGTCCGATCATGACCCAAGTTGGAGTCCTAATAGTAACCAAATTCTTTTCACTCGGTTTGAAGGTAGCAGAATCTGGTACGACGTAGCTAATTTCGCGGAAGACTGGGAGGAACTCACTCCCTGGAATGTCCATCGGGTTGATTTAAATGGAAACGTTGAGAGATTAACTAACAACAGTGATGCCGGTTGGGGAGTCACTCTTTACTCCGCCGATGCAAGCCAGATACTATTTGGTACGATAGATTGGATCACAAATAACAGTAATCGGGTAATCGGTGGCAACCATAGGTTAATATTAATGGACCTTGATGGTTCAAACCAGCAGCAGCTCATTCCAGATGACGATCACACCGGTACCCTTGAATATTTTGATTGGTGAAAATAAGTCATAAGGTTAATAAGGTACACCTATAGGAAGAACCTGACCACTTTTCCGCTTCGCTCCAAAATGCATGCGAACTCAAACCGTTATTTCAATCTACAAATTTACGGTTCCCAAATAATCGGATAAATTGATTCGCCGAAAATACCGACTTTTGCTCTATAAAAATATTCGAGATCTTTTTTCCTAAATGGTGCTTCATGACTTTCTCCATCATGCGTATCACCAAAATAATTCCCACTATATTCTTTTATTGAGGCATTACTTCTGACAATTCGTACCGGATGAACATCGGCTTTAATGGCGGCAATTATATCGGTATCTGAATCACCGTAATAAATATCTATTCCAAGTTTTTCCATAACACGATGTTTGGTTGTATACTTAAAACCATTGACGTATTCTTTAGGTGAGAAAAATAAATTGCTATCAACTTTTACATCAAAATTTAGGTTTCCAGAAAGGAATGCTGCCACGCTGTCACCATTTACACCGGGACGAGCAGTTATGAAAAACACTTCGTGACCATTTGTCTTAAAATAATTTATAAGCGTAATAACCGGATCAATCAATATTGAATATTCTTTGTCGTGTGTGTTGATCCAACTATAATCGGTTTTATCGGAATCAGTTTTTGGTGCAGCAACAAAAGCGCGCTCAGAATATAAAGTTGTATCATCTATATCAAATCCAACTTTCAATTTCCCGGTTTGAGAAAATGAAATTGAGCTGATAATTAATAATAGTACAAATTGTTTTATTATTCTATTGAACATTAATCCTTCTATTTGAATTAATAAAATTACCTTTAGTTTTTGAATATTCTAAAGATTGAATATTTCTTGGTAATTTATATTATGAAAACCACCGGTATATACATACACATTCCCTTTTGCATAACAAAATGTATTTATTGTGATTTTTATTCAGTCACAGTTCAAGATGATAGAATTGAAATATTGGTCAATGTACTAATCCGAGAAATTAAAACATGCCAAGTTGATACAAGTAAATGGACGTTTGATACAATCTTCATTGGCGGCGGAACACCAAGTTTACTTAATGCAAAGCAATTGGAGAAAATAATCTCTGCATTAAATGATAAATATGATTTAAGTAAAATAATAGAATTCACAATTGAAGCAAATCCCGGCGAAGCGCCAGAAGAAAAGCTGAAAGATTTTTATTCGCTCGGAATAAACCGATTATCGATTGGTGTTCAATCTTTCAAATCTGAATTGCTTCAATTTCTATCACGGATTCATTTAGCAGAAGATGTTTTTAGAACATTTCAATCAGCGCGGGCCGCTGGTTTTGAGAATATCAATTGTGATTTAATTTATAATATTCCGGGACAATCATTGGAAGATTGGCAAAATGATTTGGACAAATTGGCAAAGTTAAGCCCGGAGCATATTTCAGCATATTCATTAACGGTTGAACAGAACACAAAATTGTTTGAATTAGTAAAAAATAAATCAATAATAATGCCAATAGTTGAACTCCATCAACAATTTACTTCTATCACGTATTCCACTTTAGAGAAATATAATTATACTCAGTACGAAATATCAAACTACTCGCGACCCAATAAAGAATGTTTACACAATTTGCACTATTGGGAAAATGATTATTATCTTGGATTTGGACCATCTGCGCATAGTTATGACGGGAAAAAACGCTGGAATAATTTCAGTGATTTAAATAAATATATTGCTCAATTAGAAAATGACAAATCACCTATAGAAAATTATGATGCTATTACAGAAATTAAACGAACTAACGAGATAATCGGGTTCGGGTTACGGATGACCAAAGGTTTCGCAATTTCACGGATTCCTTCATACTTAAAAAACCAATTCCAAAAACAATTAAAACAAGTTCAATTAAAATTTCCAAAAATGATTATTGAAAAAAATAATCGAATAAAACTAACTCAAACGGGAATGAATTTTGCCGATGCTATTGCCGTAGAGATGATATTATCTTAATACCTAAAATGCTTAATCTTTTCCAATTGTTTATCTATTTTTGTTAAAGCTTGAATTCCAACTTCAAGATGTAAATTGGCATACACTTTAGTTACCTCTTGATCAGATTCAGCGGTTTTTATGCCGTCGGGGATCATTGGTCGGTCTGATACCAATAACAACGCACCACGGGCAATTACATTGGCAAGACCGGTAATAAAAATAGTAGCAGTTTCCATATCAATTCCCAAAACGCGTACCTTACGTAAATATTTCTTAAACTCTTGATCCCATTCCCAAATCCGCCGATTAGTGGTATAGACAACTCCCGTTCGATAATCAAGTTTCTTTTTCAAAAGTATTTGTGATACATATTTATGCAATTTAAATGATGGCATTGCCGGAACTTCCGGTGGAAAATAGTCACCACTTGTTCCTTCGCCTCTAATTGCGGCAATCGGTAACACAAAATGTCCGATCTCAGTAGTTTTTTTCAGTCCGCCGCATTTGCCTAAAAAAAGCACCCCTTTTGGTTTGACACTAGAAAGCAAATCCATAATTGTAGCGGCATTGGCACTACCATAACCAAAATTGATGATGCTTAACCCATCACTATTTGTAGTTGATGTCATCGGTCCGCCGATACCGTTAATATTAGTACTAAATTTTTCCGCAAAGCGATCTACATAGTTTTGAAAATTAGTTAATAGTATCCAATCACCAAATTCTTCAGGTTCCGATCCCGTGTAACGTTTTAACCAACTTTTTGCAATTTCAATTTTTGATTTCATATTAATTCTCCTAATCCGATGGTTTCCTAATGATGGCTCTAACAACCACTGCTTTACCATCGTGCATATCCCCCTCATGCAAATATACAACATCCTTTTTTAATAATTCAATTTTTCCGATAGGGAATGAATCTTGAATTTCCTGTGTATCATATAATAATGAAATATCCTTTGGTCCACCGGTTTTTAACGGTAATTGCTCCTTAGCAAAAACTTCCATTAAAAACACGCCATTCGGTTTTAAAGCACTAAAGTATTTGTGATGTAATTCATTTGTATCATATATCTTAAAATGAGAAAATATTGATATAATTCCATCATATTTATTATTACCAAAATCGTAATTTAATAAATCAGCGCAAATAGTTTTTATTGATACATTATTTCCCTTTGCTAAACTACTAATTTTTTCAATCGCATTCCGTGAATAATCAATGGATGTTACACTATAACCCTGCTTAGCAAGCCAAACTCCGTTGCGACCTTCGCCATCAGCAACACAAAGTACATTTCCTTTAGGAATTGCATTAACATTTTGTTTTAAAAACAAATTCGGTTCTTTACCATAAACATATTCATCAACACCATACCGTTCATCCCATTTATCAGGTCGGTACTTCATTCAATTTAATTTTCTCTTATTTCTAATGATACTGGACAATGATCTGATCCCATAACTTTATCGTGAATATCAGCATCAACAATATGGTCGGTAAATGATTCATTCACAAAAAAGTAATCTATACGCCAACCTACATTTCTTTCACGTGCGCCAAAGCGATAAGTCCACCATGAGTATCTATCAGGTTCAGAGTGGAACATTCGGAATGTATCAACATAACCATGCTCAGCATATTTATCTAACATTGCTCTTTCTTCCGGTAAAAATCCGGAATTTTTCACATTATCTTTTGGGCGAGCCAAATCAATTTCTTTATGTGCGGTATTCCAATCGCCCGCAACAACAACGTTATTGCCGGATTCAACTTGTTCGTCCAGAATAATTAATAATTCTTCATAAAATTCCATTTTATAATTGAGACGTTCTTGATCTCGTTGTCCATTAGGAAAATAAATATTATAAAGCAAAAAATTATCATGTTCAGTAATAATTACTCGACCCTCACGGTCAAATTTTTCTATTCCTAATCCTTTTTGTTCATATAGCGGTTTATTTTTACAAAATGTTGCAACACTACTGTAACCTCGTTTTTCAGCTGAGTGCCAAACGGTGTAATAACCATGACTTTCCAATATTTCTATTGATAATTGATCTTTTTGTGCTTTTGTCTCTTGCAGACATATAATATCAGCATTTGTCGTATTTATCCACTCTAAAAATCCTTTTTTTTCAGCTGCCCGGATACCGTTTACATTCCATGAGTATAATTTCACTAATTATTCCTTTTTACTTTTAAATTTTGACAATGAATATACAAGTTACTATTTAGAAAAAGAAAATGTGATGTAACCTATATAATTATGCTTTGTCAAATACAAAACAAGCAATAAATTCGCCGCGCTATTTAAAACAAATTATGGCCCGTTCGTCTAGTGGTTAGGACTCCAGGTTTTCATCCTGGCAACAGGGGTTCGATTCCCCTACGGGCTACAAGCAAAAAAGCCATCTGTAAAGATGGTTTTTTGTTTTAATTTCGTAACCGAAAATGACAATTAGTAATTCTAAATCAGACGTAATTATTTTAGGTGCCGGAATTAACGGTAGCGGTATCGCAAGGGAACTTACGACGAGTGGTAAAACAGTAACCGTAATTGATAAATCAACCATTGGTAGCGGTACTTCCTCAAAATCCTCAAGATTAATCCATGGTGGACTACGCTATTTAGAAACTCTTCAATTCAAATTAGTGCACGAAGCCCTCATGGATCGACAGGAATTACTAAGAATATATCCTGATTTAGTTAAAATGAGATCGTTTTATATTCCAATATATAAACCAAGCCCGCGTCCTGCTTGGATGATATGGTTCGGTTTAAAATTTTATGATTTATTATCAGGTAAAAACAAACAACATCATTCTAGAGTAGTACCAAGAAAACAATTTTCTGTGCATGCAGCAAGTTTTAAGCAAGAAGGGTTGAAAGCCGTTTTTCATTATTATGATGCTAAAACAAACGATCTGCAATTAACCCAACGAGTCGCTCAGGATGCGATAGAAAACGGTGCAACCTTTTATGAAAATACATTTATTTCTACTATTACAAATAAGGATGATTATTTTACAGTAAGAACAAGCCAAGGTGATTTTACTGCACCAATTTTAATCAACGCTTCCGGACCATGGATTGATGAAGTAAATCAAAAATTTAATTTCCCTGCAAAATTCAGTATCAGAAAAATAAGTGGAATCCATATAACTCTTGATGGACTTCTAACCAATGATCTGATGTTTATGCAAACCAAGCAAAAACGCATTTTCTTTGTGATACCTGAACTGAAAAATAATCAAACCTTAATTGGCACTACTGAACGCGAAGAAACTGATTCAATAGATAATATTAATGTACAAGAAGAAGACATTCTTTATTTAATTGAAAATATAAATAATTATCTAAAACCTGGATTTCAAATATTGAGGGAAAATATTAAATACGCTTTTATCGGCGTTAGACCATTAGTAGCAGAAGCTGAAAACCCAACTAATTTATCCCGTGAATATGAGTTAGATAAGCATAAATTTGGAAACACTACTTTGTTACATGTATTTGGGGGAAAATTAACAACATATCTTTCGTTAGCAAGAAAAGTTCAAAAACTGTTATATCGCTAATTATAGGCTAAAGTTTTCAAACCAATCTTCAATTCCGTTCTTTATGTCACTTAGCTGACATCATCATTTCTGTATATAGTATTAATGTTTGGTACGATAATAATGAAAAAATTAAAACAAACATTTTTAGTCCTTTTTAAAAGGTAAAACAATGAAATATTTATCAGTATTCTTTACACTATTTCTTCTTTCCTGCTCAAATCTTTCAAGTATAAATCAAGAAGATTGGATAATTAATGAAGATTACATTCGCGATGGTTGTTTTGCAGGGAAAGACTGTATTCCAAGTATAGATTCACCACATTATTCTAGCATTGGTGGAAATAATTTAGGATTTCTTGATGACGGCGATCTTGTAGTTGGCATTTGGGACGGTTCAAATTACATTGCCTATCCACACCCCATTCTAGACTGGCACGAGATAGTCAATGAAAATGGTTATAGCATTTCATATTGTCCACTAACCGGAAGTGCTATTCACTTCGAAACTTCCGGAGAATTCGGTGTTTCAGGAAAATTGTATAATAGTAATTTGATTATGTATGATAGAAAATCAGATAGTTATTGGCCTCAGATGCTATTAAAATCGGCGGCGGGTGATAGACAAAATGAACCTCTCAAGCTTTTACCTCTTTTAGAAACTACCTGGGGTTCCTGGAAAAAACTCTATCCCAACACCAAAGTTATTAATAATAATACAAATCACAATAGAGATTATAATCAATACCCGTATGGAGATTATAAGACTTGCAGTTCACATTCCTGTCCCGATTACATATATTTTCCTGTGGAGGTTAGGGATGATCGGCTACTTGCAAAAGAAAGAGTATTGTCAATCATTTCTGATAATGATGCATTAGCAATCAAAATAAATTCATACAATAATCCCGAGATTGTACACACAACATTTAATAATATTAAATATGCCGTCGTCGTTTCGGGTAAAGACAATATAGGTATAGCATTCCAAACTGATAAGATTTTAAAAATAGAGAATTGGGATATTGCAAATGGGGGCATCACGCTTGCTGATCAAAAGTCCACAGATCGTTGGAATATACTAGGATATGCTTTAAATGGGAATCAAACAGGTGACTTAAATATCGCTAACTCTTATATTGCATATTGGTTTTCAGTAGCAGCTTTTTATCCAGACACTGAAATAATTCAATGAGATTTATTAAATATTCTTTAGCTATTTTTACATTCATATCTCTCGGATATTCGCAGGTATGTTGTTCACTTGTTGGATCAGTTAGCAGCGGTAGTTCTGCTTTAAGCAACTGGGAGACGCAATGGCCATCGCCATTAGATTTCAATCGTAAAACGAATTGGGTTATTGGCGCAAAATTTGGTAAACCATATAACGGTGATTTAAATATCAAATATGGTTTTAATAACACTATTTATTCAGAATTTTCAAATTATATTTTTCCAAGCACGGTCGGTTATATTATCGGTTCATTGAATATCTCTAAAATTTCCGAACAAATTTCATTTGATCAAACTGAAACCAATATTAATCAAGTTAATCTTGATATAGGTTTTAGACATTATATAAATAATAAGATTGGATTTATTGATGGTTCATTGCATATCCCTTTAAGTACAGAATTTAGTAACGATGATTTTTTATTTAGAACTAATGCTGTATCATCTATCTCTGCAACTTGGATTAAAACATTTTTAGTATCTACTTCAACTATAAATCAACGATTATCATTTCAAGTATCCGCAAGCAAAAACCTAAAAGAAGATCCGTTAGTTTACATCGATGATAATTACAATTTTATTCTGTCAACGTCATTTGAACTTTTCAGTCAATTTTCATTTATTCCAAATATAAATACTAATTACTATAAATTATTGGCACCACTCAGTCCCTATGATTCAGAAAGGCAGGAAAGATGGTTAGGGGTTACATCTATTGGATTTGATATCACACCGGTAAATAAAAAAATCAATTGGATACATTTTAATGGTAGTATTCCACTTTTTTCTTGGGCTTCTGAAATTGGATTTCCTGATGGCACACAACCAGCACCATCGTTTTCGATAACTATGGTTAAAAAGTTAATTAAATAATACTTAGTTAACTTTAATTACTGAACTATCCATAAATAGATGTTGAGGTTCATAACCGATCTCTTTATAGAGATCAGGCGGAACGCTGATATCAGCAACATATAATCTTCCAACGCATTCCTTTGCATTATCTTGGACTAAACCAGTCTTTGGTAGAGCTAGAGTCATAGTAGCGTAAGCCTTAATACATAACTCTTCGTTAAAATCACCGGTTGTCGTATTAAGACCGGAAGGCGCATCTAAAGATAGCACATTTTGAATTTGTGTGTTTAATATCTCATGAATCACATGGGCGGGGATTCCTTTTAATTCTCCATGCATGCCATAACCTATGATAGCATCTATAATCAAATCCGCTTTATTAAAAACCCCAAGTGTATCACTGCTGTTGGCAATAATCATTCGTACAGGTAATTTTTTTAGGATATTCCATTGTTTTAATGGAATTGATTTTAATTTTGATTCTGCTCCTGTTAAAACAACAGTTACGTTAAAACCGCGATTTGAAAGATGGCGTGCTGCAACCATCCCTCCACCCCCATTGTTTCCTAATCCACAAGCGACTACAATATTTTTAGGATTGCGATTGTCAGAATTCTTTTTCATCAAATTGATTGCAAGTTCTGCAAGGTTCGCACCTGCATTTTCCATCATTTGTATTAACTCAATTCCATATTTATTTATCATTAAATCATCAACTATACGCATTTGTTCAGTTGAGATTGATGGTATATTTGTTTTAATCATTTAATAATTCTTTAATTGGTCTAAAACGAAAAATGGGAAAGCTAGGGGTAGATATTTTATGCTTTCCCATTTTTACTGTGAGGACCTTCCCTCAACTATCCATTATCTTTAAACAGACCTGCTATCAATAAAGCTCCACCAGCTAAAGACAAATCTTTTAATAATCCAGATATTGCCATTTGGTCACCACCAAGCAATGCTGGAAGATGAATTGTCATCACAAATACACCCATTAGTACCGCAAGCAGTACTGATGCTAAATATATTTGTTTTTTAGATATTATGCTAATAGCTGCAGCCACTAATGCCATACCTGTTACATATACCCAAAATATACCTCCGGGCACCCATGATGGAACCTTACCGGCCATGTCGTTAGCCATCATCAAATGCATCATTCCAAATATCGCAAATGGAGCTGCGAAGACTATTCGGCCTACATTTTTTAGATTATTCATTATGTTCTCCTTGTTATTATTCAATTTAATATATATTTATTGTAAACTTATCAATTCGTTAATTTTTTCATCAAATCTATCCATATTTATACTACCGGCATACCACATCTTATCATTCACCCATATTGCCGGTGTAATGGAGCAGTGCTTTTTAGCATGATTATTGTTTTTATCATCAAGATCAATAATTCGGAAATCAAGATTGACCTTATTATTCATATAAGCTATGAGCTTTGTTAACACATCTTGGCATAGCGTGCATGATTCACGCATTAAGAATAATATATCAATTTTTGTGTTATCCTTTCCCATAACGCAGAGAAAGTACAATGTATTACTTCATGGCACTGTCGCTACTGCGACATATAATGATTATTGTATCCAGTCAGTGCGGAGAACTTGAAAATAACGTCGTGTATATTTTATTTCTTTATTAGTTACCAAATCATTTAAAATGGAATTTACCGTTTGGCGTGATGTCGCCGTAAGATCAGCGATCTCTTGATGAGTAAGGAATGGTCTCACCATCCAACCGTCTATCATTTTTTTACCAAATGTTTTTGTATATCGCTCTAAAAAAGCGACAACTCTCTCTTTGGCATCTTTAAAAACTAAATCTTCAACATGAGCTTGAATTTTTCTAATTTTTAAACCAATAAACTTGTTAATACTAAGGTTCAATTTGGGATTGTTAGCTAACATCTCTTGGAACATTGTTCTATTTATTGAGCAGATAACTGCATCCTCAACAACTTCAGCTATATTTTCATGTTTATCTTGACCTAAAATGGCGCTTTCACCAAAGATTTCACCGGGACCAATCAGTTGAAGGGTCATCTTTTTTCCGTCTTCAGATACTCGAGATATTTTTACTTTTCCTTCTTTCAACATATATATATTATCACTACGTTCTTCCGGGAAATAAATTATTTCACGCTTGGACGATTTTTTCATCTTGCTTTTTTGATCCATAATTTCCATTGACGATTCGTCCATTCCCTTAATCAAATTAAAGTTTTGTAAGTACCAAATTTTTGTCTTTTCAGCCATAATTAACCTCTTATTACTGATTAAATGTAAAAAATTTATACGCTATATTATAAATAATTATTAATATACGGAGCCCTATGGAGATAATGACATCTTTTTATATTGTTAGTTAAATTGTTTACTTTACATTAACCTTAGCGTACACTTGATATTATTAGATATTTATGCGACAAAACAATAATTTGGAATTTCAAATAACAATAACTCAAAATATCGGTAATTACAGTCGCTCTCGGAAAGGGACTACTCTAAACTTAAACTTCAGCTGTCTCAGCTTAACCTAAATACCTAAAGGAAATTTTTTAAATGCGACGCATAATTCTATTATTAATATCAGTTACAGTTATAATCACTGCCGAAGAGAAATGTACTAAAAATCAACTAACCATTAAGCCGTATGGCTTTTTTAAATTCGATATGAGTTATGACAGCGATCTCATGTCTGCCGGAAATTTTGCCAGATGGGCTACTCAAAATTCAGGTGATGCAATTCCAACTACTAATATCACCGCCAAACAATCCCGCTTTGGTATGAACATTAAAAAAGGCAATATAAGCGGAAAAGTTGAAATTGATTTTTATGGCTCTCCGAGCGTTGAAAATAAGGGTAGGTTAATGCTTCGTAAAGCCTATACCGAAGCTCATTTTGACAATTTTACGATACGCGCAGGTCAAGACTCTGATGCCATATCTCCACTAGTACCATCCACTATCAACTATCCTGTTGCATGGTGGGTTGGAAATATCGGATATCGACGTCCAATGCTAAAATTGATTGGGACCCAAAAATCAGTGGAATGGACTTTAGCTTTGGCACGTAATATAGGAATTGATCTGAATTCAGATGGAATAAACGATGGTTCAGCAGGGATATTACCGGAAATACAAGGTCGACTGGCAATTACTTTATTTGAAAATTATGCAGTAGGGATATCCGGACACTTTGCCCAACTAGACACTTTAGGTGAAGATGGCAAATACAAATCTTGGTCTGCAAATCTTGATCTAAATTTAAAAATAACACCAAAAATTACATTAAGTGGTGAGGCATTTGTTGGCTCAAACATGGCAAGAATGCTTGGTGGGATTGCTAATGCAAGTACCTTTAATGGCATTGATACACAAGGTGGATGGATAAATCTTAAGATTAAACCGAATTCTAAAAACTCTCTATCTACCGGTTTTTCAATGGATGATCCTTGTGATTGCGACTTAAATGATGGAGATAGAAGTAAAAATACAATGGTCTTCGCAAATATTTATCATGATATTTGGGACGGATTCTTAGTAGGATTTGAATTATCATACTGGTCAACTGAATATAAAAATATGGATACTGCAACTGCTATGCGAGGCCAAGTTGCATTCCGTTATAATTTTTAAAAACTGATAAATAATTAATATTTAATACAAATTTAGGATTTATATGTAGTAAAATTTTAAATAGGAACACCCCCGAATTAACCATGGAGGAACAACATGTCAAAACAGCAGATTAAACAAGCCTTTGTAGAAAATATAGCACAAAATTTTGATGCTTACGGATTTTCCCGTCGCGATTTTCTAAAGTTCTGCACGGCAATCACAGCTACAATGGGCTTACCATTTAGCATGTCTAAATTGATTGCAAAAACAATAGAAGATCCTACACGACCACCGGTCATTTGGCTACATTTTCAAGAATGCACCGGCTGTACAGAATCACTATTACGCGCTACACATCCAAAAGTTGAGACTCTTATATTAGATTTAATTTCATTAGATTATTCTGAAACTCTTTGTGCCGCCGCCGGTCATCAAGTTGAAGAAATTCTCTACCAATCTATTGAAAAAAATAAAGGAAAGTTCATCCTTGTTGTTGAAGGTTCGATCCCGGAAAAAGACGGTGGTATTTATTGTAAAATCGGTGGTAGAACTGCGATAGATCTTGTTCAGGATATCGGGCAGCATTGCGCTGCTGCAATTGCAATTGGTTCCTGCGCTTCATGGGGAGGTGTTCAATCAGCTGATCCTAATCCAACCGGTGCAACTCCTCTACATAAAATACTAAAAGGTAAACCCATTGTCAACATACCGGGTTGTCCACCTAATCCGTATAATTTCCTTTCAACTATATTATATTATCTAACATTGGGTAAACTTCCGGAACTTGATTCTAAAGGTAGACCAAAATTTGCATACGGTAGATTAATTCACGAAAATTGTGAACGCCGCCCGCATTTTGATGCAGGTCGATTCGCCGAACAATTTGGCGATGATGGTCATCGCGAAGGATGGTGTTTATATAAACTTGGTTGCAAAGGACCGGAAACATATGCCAATTGTCCGTCCATTCTATTTGGCGATGTTGGTTCTGGTTCATGGCCTGTTGGTACCGGACATCCATGTTTCGGTTGTTCAGAAGAAGGTGTTGGATATACAAAACCGCTACATGAACAAGCAGAAGTAAAAACATTCACTCCCGGTTCAATTTACCCCGATATTCATTCTGAGAAAAAAGGAGGTATAACTGTTACAGGCGTAGTAGTTACAGCCGGAGCTGTTGCGGTTGGAGCAAAACTTGCATCTGATGTATCTAAAAAATTAGGTGAGCATGATCAAAAAGAATCTTCATCTACTAATTCATAGGAGGATATTATGAGTATTGGTAGAAGAGATTTCTTTAAGGTGATTTCAGCCGGTGCGATTACAGCGGCTACAGCCGGTTCTGTTTTTGCGCGGGAGAAAAAGAAGTTAGCACCTAATGCTGTTGGAATCCTTTATGACGCAACTCTTTGTATTGGATGCAAAACTTGCGAGCATGGATGTAAAGAATACAACGATATGCCTATTGAACAGTCATCAAGGGTTGATGACTTGAATGTTCCAAAAATTTGGGATAATGCTGATGATCTTTCATCAAAAACGCTGAATAAAATTAAATTGTATCGCAATGGCGATGCATCTGTTAAAGACCGTGAAACTGATGGATATTCGTTTGTAAAACGTGCCTGTATGCATTGCGTTGATCCGGATTGTGTTTCGGCTTGTCCGGTAACCGCATTAAGCAAGGATGAGGTAACGGGAATTGTTACGTATGATCCTAAAGCTTGCATTGGTTGTAGATATTGCCAAGTGGCTTGCCCATTCAATATACCAAAATTTGAATGGGATGATCCGTTTCCAAAAATCATTAAATGTCAAATGTGTGAACACAAACAGGAAGAAGGTGGAATACCGGGATGTTGTTATTATTGTCCTACCGGAGCATCATTATTTGGTAAAGTAGAAGACCTATTGTATGAGGCACAACGACGCATCCTATTAGTTGAAGGAGCGTATTATGATTACCCAATCCGTAGTATTGACTCCAATCAAAAATCAACTTTAAAAGCTAAAAAATACATAAACTATGTTTATGGAGAAAAGGAAACGGGCGGAACCCAATATATGATTTTAAGTGCGGTTCCATTCCATAAATTAGGACTAC
>CBDURO010000020.1:0-27679 GCA_965369995.1 uncultured bacterium
CAGGACTATCCCATCCTAAACATCGACTATTATCATCGGGATTATAGGGTTGTGTAAATAGACTTATAGTTTCAGTAGTAAATATTTTTTCCTCATTGTACATACCACCATTCAACATCATTTGTGAGAAAATTGCCAAGTCATCAGCTGTAGAAAAAAGTCCTGCGTGACCTGCTATGCCACTCAAACTGCGCGCATTTTCATCGTGGACATAGCCACGTATAAACCCGCCCTCCATTTCACTATACTCTGTTGGAATAATACGTTTTAACTTCATCTTAGATGGATTATAATAGGTATCTATCATTTCTAAAGGACTAAAAATTTCATCCCTAACAAATTGGTCCAACGTTTTACCGGAAACTCTTTCAACTATTTTACCAAGCAAGATGAAACCAACGTCGGAATAAACCATCCTTTCACCGGGCTTTGAATCCAATTTTGTTTTATAAACTGAGTCAATTCGAGTTGAATAGTATTCATTAATTTTATAATATAATTTAAATGGCGGTAAACCCGATGTGTGCATTAATAAATGTTTAATTGTAACCATTTTACGGGTTTTTGAATCTTCTAATATTTTATCTACAAATTCAGGAATATATTTACCAACCGAATCATCTAACGCAATAATTCCTTCATCTAATAATTTCATTATTGCTGAAGTTGTAGCAATTACTTTTGTAAGTGATGCTAAATCAAAAATATTTCCAAGACCAACCTGTTTTATTTTTGAATAGGTATGGTAACCAAACGCTTTATGGATAAATATCTTGCCATCTTTTGCAGCTAATAATACTCCGCCCGGAAATGCGGAGTCAGCCACTGCTTTTTTCAACTTCTTTAATAGATTTTCTACTTCAGCGCCAACTTCATAAGGCATAACTGTCTGTAATTGTCTTCCACTATCAATAGGCAATTTTTGATAATATTTAGGAGATTTATCTAAATTAAATCCTGTACCACGTTTGGCAACTTCCGGAATATTAATCGGCAATTTGCCGTTAACACTATTAAGACCCAATACTACCCTTGCTCCTGCTTCTTGCAAATCAACTTGCTTTTCCCATGCACAGAGATATGTAGAAATATTTTGAAAATCCCTAATAATATATGGGTTTCCGTAGCTAACCATAATAATATTTTTTGTTTTGTCCATTAGTGTATTAACAAAAACAGTTTGATTTTCATTGAGTGCTACGGTTCCTTTATGAGCACTTGCTTTAACAAAAACATTTATTATAACCTTAGCATTTTCTTCTATTTTATTTACAATTGACTCTATATATTCAAAATTATCCGATTCATCGATTACATATGAATTGACATTGATTAAATTTCTTAATAATGTTTTTGTTGCAATGGATTGAGTATGATTAAAGCTACTCCCATAAATATCAATCACATTAATTTGTTTACTATTTAGGTAATTCACCGGAATAAGATTACTATCGTTTTTTACAAGGGTTATTGATTGCCGTGCAATATTTTCCGCTTTACGACGTGACTCAGCAGTACCCACATTCCTTTGTATAGTTTTAAAATTTGCTTTTTTTAATAGATGTAATCCTACCTTCTCTTTCAATTTTAACATTTGTAAGGCTGCTTCATTAATTCGTGACAGGTTAATCAAGCTTGTCTTTACTGCATTCTCAATCGTATCCAGTGACCGGTGATAATCATGATTCTGGATAATAATATCACATCCGGCATTTATTGCATTAATAAGAGCGTAATCATCAGAATAGTTGGCAGTGATCGCTCCCATATCTAAAGCATCAGCGATAACAGCTCCCTTAAAACCTAATTTCCCTCGTAAAATATCCTGGAGCCAAAATTTGGAAAAAGTTGCCGGAGTATTGCTATTTGGTTGAAAATCAGGTGCTGTCAGGTGGGCTACCATCACAGCATCTACGCCGTCTTTGATTATTTTTTCATAAGGTGCTAATTCATTTGACCATAATCTAGCTGAATCACCCGGGATTGTGGCAAAGGCAATATGTGAGTCAGTTTTTGTATCACCATGTCCAGGAAAATGTTTGGCTGTTGCCAACATCCCGCCTGAATGCAGTCCTTCAATATATTTTAAAGCAAACTCAGTAACAATATATGGTTCATCGCTGAAAGTACGCGTATTAATAATCGGATTATCGGGATTATTGTTTACATCAATTACGGGAGCCAGATTCCAATGTATTCCAATGCTTCTTCCCTCCTTTGCTACAATTCTGCCTGCATCAAAAGAATTCTGCAGATCTCCGGTAGCCGCAATAGCCATCATAGTAGGTATTACAGTACCATCACTAAAACGAGGCCGTATTCCTTTCTCAATATCCATATCGACTAAAATCGGAACTTTTGATTTACGCTGTAATTCATTCAACATTGTTACTGATAATCCGACATTCCCTGTCCATAAATGAATTCCGCCGATACCATCATTTTCGGTAAGTTCAATTAATTCCTGCCATCGTTTATTTTCTGCATTCCGGAATTTCAGGTGCATCGGATAAATTAACATTTGAGAAATTTTCTCTCGTAATGTGAGCTCTTGTAAAGTCTGCTCTGCCCAAGATTTTTCAAGTTCTATCGAAGCCGGTGGGCGACAGGAGAACATCGTAAAAAATAAAATTGAGACTATAAATAATTGTAAATATTTTTTTTTCTTTATCTTTATCATTCCGATTTATTGGTTCATTATAATAGTAATTTAACTAAAAATGTTTTATAATAATTCAAATTAATAATTGTTTGCATCGTTTCCTTATTAATTGTAAGCCACAGTCAAATCTTAGTATTATTGTCCTTATATTAATAATAATATTTAATGAAAGCGATACTAACAATTTTAAGGATCAATAAATTCAAATTCCAAAATCTTGATAAGACAATTAACCTGCCCCAATATTTAAACCAAGAAATCACCAAATCAAAATCTGAGTTCATTTGTTTAATTAACGATGAAAATAATACGGTAAAATTAAAGGATTCCTGCCATGATTTAATGCAGTTGGTCTTAGGTAACAATCCAAAAGCCGGAATGATCTATGCCGATTATGAGATTGTTACCGAAGGTAAAGTTGAAGAAATTCACTTATTAAAACATCATATTGGTAGAGTTCGGGACAATCAAGATTACGGAAAAGTATTTTTATTCCGTAAATTATTTTTAGAGCAAGTTGGCGGATTTGATGAGAAATTAAAACATCATTTTCTATATGATATCCGATTAAAATTATCGGAAGTATCGGAAACAGTCCACATTGCTAATAGAACAATCCCGTCTACGCTAAAGTTACGACGGACAGGCGGTTCGCTCTACCAAGTTTCCGCATCTAAAAATAAAACTAATGTTTTTGACTATTTACTTGCAGACGAAGATGTTCAAAAAGAAGCGGAAATTGTTTTAACAAATCATTTAAAAAGAATTGGTGCATATTTGTCACCAAATCAAAAGTTTAATAATCGACCGTTATCTTTAATAAAACCATCAAAGAAAGCATCTATAATTATACCTGTAAATAATCGTCCTAATTTCATTGCAGAAGCAATTGAAAGTGCTCAAAAACAAACAATTCAAGATATAGAAATTATTATAGTTGTAAACGGTGGAGCAAACGATCCGACTAATCAATCAGTAGAAAGATATACGAAAGGTGGTGATAAATATTCTGCTGAAAAACCGGAGGTCAGGCTAATAACAACTGATATCAATAATATCGGTTACTGCCTTAACCTTGGTGTTAAAAACGCACAGGGTGAATATTACGTTCAACTGGATTCTGACGACCGTTTAAAACCAAATGCAGTGGAAAAGATAATACAAAAATTCGAATCAGATTCAACTATTGGAATGGTAATTGGTTCATATGAAGTATGGGAAAAACTTGACTCCGGCGAAATAATCCGCGGTGAAAAAATCCCTGTGGTTACTCATTCCGAATGGACAGATGAAAACGGGCGGAATAATCTTTTACGAATTAATGGTGCTGGTGCGCCGCGTGCAATTCCAATCCAATTAATTAAAGATATCGGATATTTTGATATGAATGAGAATCCATTTGCACGCAATTACGGTGAAGATTACGATATGGTTTTACGTATTAGCGAAAAGTACAAAGTCAGTCGTATTTATGATCCGATTTATGAAGTGATCCGTCATTCCGGCGGTACCGATCACTCCATCGATCAAGCTACGGTCGATCGCAATAACGAGGCAAAAGATTGGATGCGGAAAGAAACAATATTACGACGTCAGGCAATGAATAAATGAAAAAACAGCCAACTATAATCGGAATTGATGGAGGCGCTAGCAAAGTAAGTGCGCACATTGTTGAAGTATCTGAAGATGGTAAAAGTTTCACACTTGGTAAAAACTATGTAGTAAAAGAATACCATAATTATCCTGACTTTCAATATAATTTTACACCGGTTAGTCTTCCAACTCAATTAAAGCAAATTCAAAACAGAAAAATTATACTAACTCCTGCAGAAATAAAACAATCAAAAGCATATTACAGCGCATTTATTGACTCAATTCTCGAAATAACATCACACGCTAAAAGCGAAAACATTCTCATCGGTATCGGTATGCCTGGAATTAAAACTGCCAATAAACACGGTATTGCCGCAATGGCAAATGGTCCGCGTATGCCCAATTTTACAACTGAAATCGAACAACGAATAGACACAGCCAGCATCACTTTAGCGACGCCAATAACCAAACTAGGCAGCGATGCCGATTACTGCGGTATCGGCGAAGAATACTCCCAAAATGGTGCTTTCCGTAATATCGAAAACGCCTATTATTTAGGGGGTGGAACCGGTACAGCCGATGCACTGAAACTACACGGGGAATTAGTTTCTCTCGATGATTGCAAATCTTGGATCGCTAAAACATGGGAAATGTGTGATGAGAATGGAACATCAATGGAAATTTACTGTTCAGCGAATGGAATACAATCGGTTTACAGTAAATTAAAAGGTATTTCGCAGTCCGCGTTAAGTGAAAATAAAATCTACTTAGAACAAATTTTAGAACTGGCCGCTAAAGACGATAAAGTAGCAATTGCCACTTGGCAGACCGTTAGTAAAAGATTAGCGGATTTACTTTTTGAGAGAATCACTACTATATATAGAGGGTGGCAAAATAATTTTTCGTTCATAGATCAAAATAGAACACCACTTGATTCAAATCATACTTTTAAAAAAACATTACTGGATAGAATTGTGGTTGGTCAACGGTTGGGTTTTTTATTTAAATCTCCTTTAGCACAGAAATACTTGATTGAGCCACTTATATATATATTATCAGAATTAATTAGCAAAAGTAACTCCTTAGATGAGCATGCTAAATCCTATTACTTAAAGGACGGTAAATTTGATAACAAAATCATTATTGCCTCTCAATTACGTGAAGCACCTGCGCTTGGAGCAGGAATTGAAGCTTTTAGAAATTTTAAATTTTGAGTGTTGAATTTTGAATAATCTTTCTTCTCTGCACTTGTTGCGGTTAATTTATCCGTGCAATCTGTGAAATCTGTGGTTAAAATGATTAATAAAGAACTAATTATCAGTGTCGGTATAATCCTTCCGGAAGATAAAAAGACAGAGATAATCATTGATTTTCCAAAACCTTCTAACTATAAAATTAACTCAAAACCTTTATCTAAAAGATTAATTGTAAAATGTCAATCCGAATCAATCTTAATAAACAATGAACTTGCTGATAATATTTTAATTGAACCGATTGAAAACCTTGATGAAAACGAATTTCCAATTATCAATTCTGTTCCAACCGGTAGAGGTTTTCATTGGCAAAATGAAATTCAGGTACAACTACCCGGAAAAATCATTATTAATAATTATAATGAGTATTTATTTGTTATTAATGAACTTTTGTTAGAACAATATTTGCCCTATGTTGCCACATCAGAAATGAATCCGGATTGCCCACCGGCTTTGTTGGAAGCGCAGACTATTGCGGCACGCTCGTGGTTGCTTGCCAACCGAAAAGTAAATCATCCTGAATTAGATATAGACATTTGTAACGATGACTGCTGTCAACGCTATCAGGGAGTTACAAATGTTCCTAATCAGTCATTACAAGCAATCCAAAAAACATATGGACAAGTCTTGCGGTATCTCCCGTCTTTCCAACGGACAGGCAATGAAATATGTGATGCACGTTATTCAAAATGCTGCGGTGGAATTACTGAATCATTTGAAAATATTTGGGGCGGAAAACCGATTTCATACCTAATAAGCGTGCCAGATATTCCAAATAATTTAAAAAACCAAATAACCTTAAATGATATAAAGACTGACAGGGACTTTAAAACATTCCTTCATACAACCTCGCCCACATATTGCAGTCCGGATTGTGTAAAACCCAAATATATTCAAAAGTATCTTGGAAAGGTAGATAAATCAGGTTCATATTATCGTTGGGAAATGAAATATTCTCAAAAGGAGATGACATCAATTATCAATCAAAAATTGGATTTGAATGCAAAAGCTGTTAATAAATTAACTTCGTTAAAAAGAGGTTTTTCAGGACGGATAATAAAATTAAAAATCAATTATGTAAATAAATCCGGTCAAGAAGAATCTATTATTTTGAATTCGGAATATGATATTCGCAATGCTTTGCATAAACAGTTTTTATATAGTTCAGCAATTTTAATTGAACAAAAAATAAATAAAAAACGGTACCCTGATTTATTCAAATTTACCGGAGCCGGTTGGGGACACGGAGTAGGACTATGTCAAATTGGAGCATTGGGAATGGCGTTAAATGGATATTCCTCAGAAAATATTCTCAAACACTATTTTAGCAACACAAAAATTGAAAAAATATATTGAGTATGGAATAGGGATCAGGGTTTAGAGTTCAGGGATTAGTGGAAAGGAGAAAACTATAAATATGTCCACTGTTTTCAAAACCAATCGCAATTCTACCAATCCACCATTCTACCATTCCACCATTTTACCAAATCACGTTTCACGTTTTAAATCTTTTTACTAATTTCCTAAACATATCTACCTAAATAAAACAAAATAATATCATATAAATGGATACATCATTACATACTATTGATTGGACAATAATCACCGCTTACATCCTTTTTTCTATTGGTGTAGGTATATATTTCACAAAACGCGCCAGCAAAAATACTGAAGAATATTTTCTATCGGGGCGGACACTCCCATGGTGGATTGTAGGAACATCCATGGTGGCAACGACTTTTGCTGCCGATACACCATTGGCAATTACGGAGTTTATTCGCGGTGCCGGGATTTGGCAAAACTGGTTTTGGTGGAACCAACTTTTAGCAGGATTATTAGCCGTTTTTCTCTTTTCGCGCCTTTGGCGACGCGCCCGAGTGTTAACAGATAATGAACTATTAGAAATCCGCTATTCCGGCAAACCGGCGGCTTTTTTACGCGGATTCAAGGCAGCATATTTCGGAATTCTGTACAATTTTATTGTAATGGGATGGGTCATCAATGCGATGGCATCGGTTGCCGCCGTAATGCTAAATATCGACCGTTGGACGGCTGTTTGGATCTGCGTTGCTATCGCTCTTCTGTATGCGCTACTAGCCGGTTTTTGGGGAGTTGTTGTAACCGATTTTGTTCAATTTGGAATTGCGATGTTTAGCTCTATCGCTTTGGCGGTTATCGCAGTGAATGCGATGGGCGGAATGGACAATTTATTAACTGCGCTCAATGATATGATACCCGCCGCGGGCGATGCAGCAGCGGCTACTACCGTTACTACAAATACGTTAAAATTTATTCCGCCGGCACCCGATGCAGGTTTCTTTACAATGGAATTTTGGGAATCACCATTCTCTAAATTTTTGGTGTTTCTTACAATTTTGTGGTGGTCACGCGACAACTCCGACGGTGGTGGTTATATTATCCAACGAATGTCCTCTGCCAAGAATGAAAAGCATGCGCTCTTAGCAACTTTATGGTTCAATTTAACGCACTACGCTTTCCGTGTTTGGCCATGGATCATAGTAGCTATGGTTTCTATTGTTGCCTTCCCGGATGTATCCGAATGGGCGCTCGGAGATAAAGTCGGTTATCCGTTAGTTATGCAAAAATTCCTTGGACCGGGCATGAAGGGACTTTTAGTCGTATCATTTTTAGCAGCGTTTATGTCCACGATAGATACCCATTTGAACTGGGGCGCATCGTATTTAATAAATGATATTTATAAACGCTTCATCAAACCGGAAAAATCGTTTTCTGATCAATCCAAAGCGCAACGACATTATGTTTTTGTTAGCCGTATCCTTACAGTTTTTCTGATGATTTTCGCTGCATTGGTTGCTGTAAAAATGCAAAGCATTGGTAAAGCGTGGGAATTTATTTTTGCTATGGGAGCCGGTATCGGCTTAGTGTTAATTCTACGTTGGTTCTGGTGGCGCATTAACGCCTGGACGGAAATTTCAGCGTTGATCACATCAATCTTGATAACAGTAACTTTAGAAATAATTGCCGGTATTCAAACTATCAATGCCGGATTAACTTATACCTTGTTTGGTAGAGCGCCAATCGTTTTTGGAATTGAACTGCAAATGCATCATAAATTATTGATAATTGTACCAATCGCCATTTTGGTATGGCTGACGGTAACATTTTTAACTAAACCAGAAAAAGAATCTACACTAGATGAATTCTATCGTCGCGTGCAACCCGGTGGTTGGTGGAAACCAATTTCCAAAAATATTCCACGAACTAAAGCAAACGTAACCAAAGGATTTTTATCGAATTGGCTAGCAGGTATTGCATTTATTTTTGGCGCAACTTTTGCAATCGGGAATTTGATATTTGGCAATTGGGGAAACGGATTATTATTAACAGTAATCTCAATTCTTGGATTTGCGTGGATCTGGAAAAAAACAATTGTAAAATTGGATTCTGATTAATTACTTTAACAGATAAAGCTCCCCCCACCTGAATAAAGAATAATTACTATTTTCTTTTAATTTTAAATTCCTTGTTGTAAGTTCGATAGTTATCGAATTGTAATATTATATGAATTCAAAGAAACTAACAAAAATATTTAAAGCTCTATCCAACCCCAACAGACTAAAACTGTATCATGAGATCAGTAAGAAAAATGAAGCATTTTTCGAAACAGGCTGTTTCGTTCATAAAATTTCTGAAAAATTCAGCATTGGAGCACCAACGATCTCACATCACTTGAAAGAATTGGAAAATGCTGATCTGATAACAACCCAAAGAAATGGGAAACAGCTCACTGCACGAATTAATAAAGATACATATAACGTCATTAAAGATTTACTAAATAATAAAAGTTAGGAAGAAATATAAATGCCCAAAACAGTACTAATTACAGGCGCATCTACCGGAATCGGTAGAGAAACTGCGAAATATTTTCAACAAAACGGTTGGAATGTTGCCGCCACAATGCGTTCACCGGAAAAGGAAAAAGAATTAACACAATTACAAAATGTGATTTGTCCTAAATTGGACGTTACGGATGAAGAATCCATCGCTTTAGCGATAGAAAGTACAATTGAGAAATTTGGCGCTATTGATGTGATCGTAAACAACGCCGGTTACAGTTTAACCGGTGTTTTTGAAGCCGCTACAAACGATCAGTTACAACGTCAATATGATGTAAATGTTTTTGGAGTCATGAATGTTGTCCGCGCTATCCTGCCGTATTTCAGAGAGGAGAAATCAGGTACAATCGTCAACGTCTCATCGATTGGCGGTAAAATGACTTTACCGCTTTTCAGTATGTACCAGAGCACTAAATGGGCGATTTCCGGATTTTCTGAAGCACTTCAATTTGAACTTAGACCATTAAATATAAAAGTGAAGATAATCGAACCAGGCGCGGTTGTTACCGATTTCTATGATCGCTCAATGACCCACACTAAAAAGGAAGGATTAACCGACTATGACGAATATGTACAAAAAATACATTCAGTTAATGATAAGTTCGTTTCAAAAGGGAATCATCCTGATAAAACCGCTAAAGTAATATATAAAGCGGCAACTAGTAAAAATTGGAAACTGTACTATCCTTCCGGAGGTGATGCAAAAGCATTTCTGATTTTAAGAAAATTCCTCCCTGTTAGTTGGTTTAATAGTATACTCAGAATGGTTTATAGATAATTTCAAGAGAATTATATGAATAAAAACATATTTATTACAGGGGCAAGTAGCGGAATAGGTGAATATGTCGCCTATGAATATGCCAAGCAAGGTGCTACAATCGGTTTAGCGGCTCGTAGGAAAGAATTATTAGAAAAAGTATCCGCAAAATGCGAACAGTTAGGCGGTAAACCAATTATCTATGAAACTGATGTAAACAACCAATCAGCTACGAAAAAGGCGATTGATGATTTTATTACTAAATCCGGTGGAATTAACATCGTTATTGCTAATGCGGGAATTAGTGGAAAAGTAGATTTGGATAATGGTAATTCCAATGAAATAAATTGTATGCTATCAACAAATATTTTAGGAGTTACCAATACCGTTATCCCCACTCTGCCGACAATGATTAAACAACAATCCGGTCAAGTTGTAATAATCAGTTCAATAGCCGGATTCCGCGGATTACCGGGACGGAGCGGATATTCCGCTTCGAAAGCTGCAGTACGATTTATGGCGAATAGCTGGAGATCATCATTTGCTAAAGATGGCATCAGTTTTACTACTATTTGTCCGGGATTTATTGATACTGACATGACAAATAAACATAAGTACCACATGCCGTTTTTGATTGACGTCGATGTGTTTGCTAAAAAAATGGTAAATGCAATTACAAAAAAGAAAAAAACATATATTGTACCATGGCAATGGCGATTTGTTATTCCATTAATTAAAATTGTACCGGAATGGCTGCTTAACTTTGTAGCATCGAAAAAGGTATAAAAGAAAAGCCCCGAATAATCGGGGCTTTTTTTATTTAATTATCGAGATACCTGCAATTTATTAATTTTTAGCTTATAATCCTTAATTACATTGCTAGGATTGAAAAGGTCGTAACTTCTACCAATATTTAATCCTGGCTTCGCAATCGCTTTTGAGAACCCTATCTCTACCGTAACATTTATGTTTGTAAGACTTCCTGCGGTCAAATTAAACTCCTTTTCCCATTCTGCAAAACAATCTGCTTGAGTTGCTGCCCCTTCACAAGGATCTTCTATATCATCTGATGTCCATGTCATATTATTGCCTGCTATGGTAATATCGAAAGTTATTGTTACATCATCTTCATCAGTAACAGTTACTTGATCACCATCTGTAGTATATGTCCAATTTTCTGTATCCGTTCCTTCTTGGGTTACATTGGTAGTTATAGCCTTTCCATCACTCTTAAATTCTATTATTGTAAAACCAAGTCCACCCTCACCTCCAAAATTAGGCCATTGAATTAAGGTCGGTGTATTTGCAGGTATATTAGTCTTATTGTAAGAAAGTGAACCACTAATTGTCACAGTTGCATTACTGGCAACATCTTGAATTGTGGATTGGGTTATTGTAAGAGTTGTCCCATCAGATGTAAATGTTACATTGCCGAAGAAGATTTGACCATTGGCACTGGCCATAAGAGTTCCCTCTCCTGTAGTTCCATCTAGAATTAACATAAAATTCAAATCATCGTCAATTATATCAAAAACTATAAATGACAGTGGGTTTGTTTCGTAGTCTATCATCATGTAAGTCACTGCACCTGTGTGTGTACCACTAATATTAATTTAACCTGATGTATCAAACATGTTTATTGCTTCCTGATTAGAATTTGTAGTCAATAACCATCCACCTATTACATTCACTACATTCCAAGTTCCTACAATTGAACCCCCGGCAGGCCCGGTTGTGCTATCTTTTTTGCAAGAAACAAGCGCAATTGTTAAAATCAACATCACACTGATCATTATTTTTATATGTTTCATTGTATTGTTTCTCTCCTTATAATAAATATTATTTAATTTATTTTGACAACCATTTCTGTTAAAGGTTACTCAATTTATATTAGTATAAATATTGATAGAATTCACAATAATATTGTTGGATAATGAAATTTCTATCCATAATTTTATTTCATACTAATATGATAAATATGAATAATATGAGATATAATAATGACAAAAGTTGCAAAAGGTAAACACATATTTGGGACTGTCAAAGTAGGCGAAAGGGGGCAAATTGTAATCCCCAAAAAAGCTCGGGATATATTTAATATTAAGCCCGGAGATACTTTGCTTGTTTTGGGCCATGAAACAAAAGGAATCGCAATCGTTAAGGCAGATTTAATGAAAAACTTTGCAACAAAAATACTCAAAAGTATTGGCCGTGATTAATAATAAGGTAATTAATCAAGAATTATCTATACAATAATATTATGGTTCGGTTAAGGAGATAATTAATGTTCTTTTTTAAAAATAATAAATTTCATAAATCTTATTGGAAATTATTTACAATTATTTTAATTCAGATTACTGTATTGTTATCAGACGGATTTTCACAAAATACTGATAATAAAGTATATTTAACGTTACAAGGTTCAATATCACGTGCTTTGCAGGGAAATAACCAACTTAAATCGAGTTATTACGGTTTACAAAAAGCAAAATGGGATAAATACCGCGCGTGGACACAATTCCTTCCTACCGCTAACTTCAGCTCCCGCTATATGCACATAGATGACCAAACTTTGAGAGAAAGAGATTTTAGAAGTTATATGCCTCCTGAGTTAAGGGATCAAATACCACAGACCGTTTTTAAGGAATCATACTATACTGCCATCGATGTATCGATGCCGATTTTCAATGGAGTACTTCTAAACGGAATACGCATTGCTAATGCAGGTAAAAAAACCGCTCAAAAAATGAACGAATCCACTAGAAACAACATTTTGTTTCAAGTCATTAACAGTTATCTTGCAGTGTTAAAGAGCGAAGACTTATTGCAATTGCAAAAAGATTTTACGAATTTAGCTAAATTAAATTATAAAAAGGCTAAGAGACAAAAATTAGCTGGTCGTTATTCAGAAAATGAATTATTATTTTGGGAAATTGATTATCAAACTCAGCAGTCTTCTTTAATAAATACCGAATCAATTTTGCGTACCACTAAATCGGTTTTAACTAATCTAATCAACATGGATATGTTTACTGATTTCGAGGTAGAATCAACAATACCAATCAATATGTTAAATGCAGCAGATAAATTTACTAATTTATCAAATAATGAAATTCTAAAAATGATTATATTTTCAGATGACGAATTGATAGAAGCAAACGCAGCGCTTGCAGCATCGCGATTACGAACAAAATTGAGTAAATTATTGTATAAAAATACTTACTCTTCTTATTTACCAAATGTGAACCTATCTTACACGCATGCTTGGCGAGAAAACAATACATTAGAATTGGATGATTATTCACCTGAAACATATATGATTAACTTCTCAATTCCTTTGTTCACCAGTTTCCAAAACTTTTCGAATGTAAAATCTTCCTATTATGAATACCAACAAAGTGAAGAAGATCACCAAAATCAAATGGATAATATTCGCTTCGTTCTATCGGAAACCACTAATAAAATTATCGATTTAAAAACGCAACGTGAGCTATCCAAACTGAACGTAAAATATTCTCAAAACAATTACAGAATAATCGAGCAGCAAAAAGAACGCGGTTTGATCTCGAATATCGATTTTATTAACACGAAACTTGCCTTACAAAATAATGAATTGACGGATATTACTAATCAATACGACTTTATTTCAGCTATCATTGAACTAAATTATTTGCTTGGCAAACTTGATGAAATTGTGAAAACTGATTAATAAATATTTTATGGAGTTTATAATGAAATATCAATTTATTACCAAAACCCTATTAATACTATTGTTCCTTACCATAATGTCTTGTGGTGGAAATAACAAGAACGAGGAAGTAGCTTCGAAAACCGAATCAACCGTTGGTGAAACCAAGATTGTACCAGTCGAAGTAATGGTAGTCTCAAAACAATATCTTGAAGCAACAATTCCGTTTACCGGAGTATTAGCTCCTTCTCGTTCAGTTGATATAATATCTGAGGTATCAGGAAAGGTACAAAAGATTAACAAGAGTTTAGGACAAAGTGTATCAACAAAAGATGTTTTGGCAGTAATTGATGATGAAGTACCGTATAATCAATTTCAGCAAGCTCAGGCACAAAAGTTATCTGCTGACAACAGTCTAAAAATTGCTCAACTAAATCTTGAAAGTGATAATATCCTTTTTGAGAATGATGATATTTCTAAAATAGCTTATGAAAATTCGGTTCTCACTGTCAAAAATGCCGAAGCAAATCAATTGTCCGCAATTGCGAATTTAAGCTTACTGGAAAAGAATTATAATAATACCAGGATACAATCACCTATTTCTGGTATCATTTCAAGAAAACATATTGAATTAGGGACAATGGTTAGTATCGGCATGCCGATCTACAGAGTAGTGGATTTGAGTTACCTTAAAATTGAGATTGGCATAAGTCAGGATATGGTCAATTTTGTTAAAGTCGGTTCACCGGTAAACGTACAAATATCTGCCTTGAATAATAAACGTTTTAGCGGAAAAGTCCGATATATTTCACCACAAGCTGACGAACAAACCGGCACATTCAAAGCAGAAATACACGTTCCTAATACACAAGAGGAAATTCGCGCTGGGATGACAACGAATGGAGAGATATCCATTAGCGATGAGGGTGAACAATTGTCTGTTCCAAATTATGCGTTAGTGACAAAAAATGGTGATCAATATATTTATAAAATAAATGGTGATATAGCTGAATTATACAAAATTGAAACCGGTCAATCTTTAGGTTCCAATACAATTGTGAATTCCGGTTTAGCTGATGGTGATACTGTTGTTGTAGTTGGAATGAAAAACCTTGGTGAGAAAACATCTGTTTTTGTGGAATCTGTTAATTGATAGTTTCTTCACAATAATGCAAATGATTTAAGGAATAGAAGATGAATATTGCAAAATTTTCGGTGAAAAACTCTGTCTTAATAAATATGCTGATGATAGGTCTCTTTACATTTGGCGGATTATCATTCTTGCAATTGCCCCGAGAACTAAATCCAAACGTTGATTTTAACTGGATATTTATAACTGTCGTATACCCCGGCGCTGCTCCTTCCGAAACCGAAAATCTGATCGTTGATCCAATTGAAGATGAAATAAAAGATATAGAAAATATATCAGAAATTCAATCAACCGGTGGTGAGGGATTTGGATTTTTATTAGTAAAATTCGAAGATATGTCGCAGAGTGAATTCCATGAGAAATTATCTGAATTAAAAACTGAAATTGATAAAGTTGTTTTGCCTGAAGATGCAGAAGACCCAATCGTTGATGACTTCAGTAGTAGTGATTTTCAACCGGTAATCGTGGTTAATTTGGCGTTCTCGATTCCTGAAGAAAATGCATTCAAAATTGCGGATGAATTAGAAGATGAATTAATAGATATTCCCGGTATTGCACAGGTTCAGGTTTCGGGTTTGGCGGAAAGAGAAATATGGATTGAAGTTGATCCGGCAAAGCTCAATTCCTACCATATTTCATTTAATGAGATTGCATCGGCTTTAAAAATAAGAAATTTAAATATCCCCGGTGGAAATATCTCTATTGGTAAAACCGAGTATTTAATTCGTTCGATTGGTGAATATCAATCAGTCAAAGAAATTGGCAATACAATTATCCGTAAATCGCCAACCGGTGAGTTTATTAAAATAAAAGACGTCGCCACTGTAAATGATACACGCGAAGAGTTGCAAATTTACTCACGCTTAGATGGCAAACAATCTATCACTTTTTCGCTCTCAAAAAAGAGTGATGCCAACTCACTTGATACTATTGACGAAATCAAATTGGTTGTTGACGAATTCAGGAATAATGTGCCGGACGGAGTTTCTTTTAGTTATACAATGGACAATTCCATCTACATTAATCAAATCCTTAATATTTTAAGAAATAACGCCTTAATCGGTATGTTTATTATAATTCTGGTATTATATATATTTCTTGGAAAACGGAACGCAATGTTAGCTTCATTGGGAATTCCTATTTCGTTTTTTATTACATTTATTTTTATGAGAATAACCGGTTATTCTTTGAATGGAAGTACGCTTTTTGCTTTGGTGATGGTATTGGGTATTATTGTTGATGATGCTATAATAGTAATTGAAAACTGTCATCGTTATCGCTTAAAGGGATATAATTCGGTTGATTCCGCCATTCTTGGAACGAAAGAGGTTGTGTCTCCAATTTTATCATCGATCGGTACAAACATCGCTGCGTTCTTACCGCTTATTCTACTTACCGGTATTATGGGTAAATTCATGAGAATTGTACCGCTAGTTTTTTCTTTAGCACTACTAGCATCATTGTTTGAAGCGTTCTTCTTATTGCCATCCCATTATGCTGATTGGACTCTAAAATCAAAGGAACACAAAAAGGGTGACAGAAAGTTCTTTATTCGTCTTCGAAAAAGTTATCGCAAATTATTATTCAAAGTATTAAGGAAAAGATACTATGTCATAGGCGCGTTAGTTGTAATCCTTATTCTTTCCTTTGGTGTCATTCCATTAGTAGGTGTAGAAATGTTTGGTGAAGAAGATTTTGATCAATTTAAAGTCTTATTAAAATTACCCGAAGGTACTAGTTTAGAAGAAACTAATCGTATTGTTACAAAGTTCGAGGAAGCAGCAAAAGAACTACCTCAAGAACCAATCGATCATATTATTACAAATGTTGGTTTGTTGCAAGCCAACGAGGAATGGCTTGTCAAAAAGAATGTCGCACAAATTCTATTTCAATTAGATCCTAGTAAAACTCGATCAGTAGCAACAAAAGATCTTATGAAAATAATGCAGACTAAAGTTAAAAATATTAGCGGGCCTGTTTCAGTTGAGTTTGAGGAAATCTCGGGAGGTCCGCCGGTTGGGAAAGATGTATCGATAAAAGTGCAAGGTAAATACTTAACAAATATTAAAAATGCAGCACTGGCGTTACAAGATTCCTTAGAATTAATTGATGGTGTGCACGGCATAACTGACGATTTTCCTGCAGGTAAAAATGAAATTAAAATAATTACTGATGAAGAAAAAGCTGCCTTATACGGATTCAATATACAGACAGTTTCTATGTTTGTTCGTTCGGCATTTGGTGGTATTAAAGCAACTGAATTTCGTGATGCCGACGAAGAAATAGACGTTATTATTAAATATGACGTGTCAAATCGCCAGTCTTTGGAGGACGTTTTAAACTTAAGAGTAACTAATCAGACGGGACAAACTGTCGCATTGCGTGATATTGTTACATTTGAAATAAAACCAGGTCCCACGGCCATCAATCGCTTTGATCAAAAAAGAACAATTATAGTTACAGCTAATATTGATAAAAAGATTATTACAATAGATAAAGTAGACAATAAATTAAGCGGTGTTTTTCAGAATATTGAAAAGAGATTTCCTGGCGTATCAGTTAAAACCGGCGGTCAGTGGGAAGAATTCTCAAATACATTTAAAAATATCGGTTCACTTTTCGTCCTAAGTCTGATTATTATTTTCCTGATTCTTGGAACTCAATTTAACTCGTATACACAACCAATGATCATCCTAACAACAGTTCCGTTTGCTATGATCGGTGCTATGTTAGGCTTGTTAATATCCGGTAATCCGTTCAGTATCGTGTCCATGTTCGGCTTTGTCGCTCTAGCCGGCATCGTTGTAAACGATGCAATCGTAATGATCAGCTTTATGAATAATCGTCGGGATAAAAAAATGAGTGCAAACCAATACTGGAAAAGTATTGTGGAATCCGGTCAATTACGCCTACGACCGATTATTCTCACGTCATTAACTACTATTGCCGGTTTATTGCCAATGGCATTTGGTATTGGTGGATCATCAGGAATGTGGGCGCCATTAGCCAATGTAATTCTATTTGGTCTATTAATTTCCACCGGATTAACACTTTTTGTCATACCCTGCTTTATCGCAATTTTAGATGACATTAAAAGAAGTAGAAAAAAGGCGTTGGTTAGACAACGCATTAGTCACTAATATTTGATATAAATATTTTACAATCACTAATATTAAGAAAATATGATTTTAACAGAACAACTAATCAAATCAAAATCGCTGACTACAACCATAGTAATTGCGTTATCGGGTTCCATATTATTAGCGCTATTAGCACGATTATCAATCCCCGTACCGTTTAGTCCGGTTCCGATTACCGGTCAGACTTTTGGTATTCTCTTTTTAGGCGGTATACTCGGAAGTCGAATTGGAACACTTAGCGTTGTAATGTATATTGTGGAAGGAATAATTGGCTTACCCGTATTTGCAGGGGGAACAGCGGGATTTCTGTATTTACTTGGACCAACCGGAGGTTACTTAATTGGTTTTGTACCAGCAGTTTACTTAGTTGGATATTTATCGGAAAAAGGATGGACAAATAAGTTTACTGCTACTTTTTTAACAATGATATTCGGGACATCAGTTATTTTTATTTTCGGAATCAATTGGTTGGCATTCACAGCCGGATTTGAAACCGCACTATCAATTGGTTTGTATCCCTACTTACCCGGTGCAGCAGTAAAAATTATCTTAGCATCGGTAATTGTTTATTCAATAAATCGCATTAACAAATAATTTTATAGACTAATCATTCGTCGCTTTAGCGCAAATCTTAGCCAAAGCCCGGCAGTAGCAACTGCGATTACTGTCGCTATCATCATAGCATACCACATCCATTCAATTGGTTTATACAATACATAATTAAAAATCAATGCTAACGGTACAGATACACCAAGAACACGGATTATAGTGGTTACCAACATTGGTACGCCCAACCCTAAGCCCTGCATAACTCTCCCGCTTGTCATAGCAATTGATATCAATGGATAAATAAAAACTATTAATCTCAAGTAGGTAACAGCTATTTGCTGAATTTCTGGTTCATTGGAAAAACCTTTTACAATAAGTGGCGCTAAAATAAATATTATTATTGAACCAATTGTAGTTATGAATACAGAACGTAACATTCCATATTTTATAATAAATTTTACATTTTCAAAATCTTTTGCACCGTAGAACATTCCAACTAACGTAGTTAATGCTGTAGCAATTGCCATAATTGGCAAGAATATTACGACATCTATCCTACCACCAATTTGAAATGCAGCTACTGAATACGCTGAGTAACTAACTAGTATTTTATTAAATACCGCTTGTCCAGCCGACATAATAATCATAGCCATTGAAGCGGGAACGCCAACTTTTATTATATCATAAATAATATATCTTGAAAACGAGAAATCTCTCAATCGAAATGTGACATATGTATGTTCTTTTATTAAAAATAAATAAATAAAAATAGAAAATACTATTGCTTGACTAATTACAGTAGCAATTGCCGCTCCGGGCACGCCATAACCGAGTACAAAAATAAAGATTGGATCTAAAATAATATTTAATCCCGTTCCAATAGCTGTTATTATCATTGGTGTTTTCATATCACCTTCGCCTGCTAAAATTGAGCGGAAAAAGCCGGAGAAAACCATGAAAAATAATCCAATTGTTATCACTCGCAGATACGACCATGCAATATTAATCAACTCAGGTGTCGTACCAAGTATTACCAACATTTGCTTTCCATATAATAGACCGGTAAGAACCATAATTACACTAATTATTGACGCCATCAACAAAGCATGTTCCGCACTATTATCTGCATTAATTTTATCACTAGCACCAATAAACCGTGCAATGGAAGCAGTCACACCGGATCCTAAGCCCATACTTAAACCCAATACAAAAAATAGAAGCGGCATATTGAATGCAACGGCTGCTATTGCTTTACCCCCTAATCTGCCGATATAAATCATATCAACTGTTGTATAAATTGTTTGGATTGACATACCGGCTAAAATTGGTATGGCTAAAGTCCATAAAGCTTTTTTAGGCTTTTTGGAAAATATTTTTAGGCGGGATCCTTTATGTTTGTTGGATTTCATAAAGGCGAGAATTTAGGATATTAAATTGGTAATACTCACCATGAATTGCACTAATTATTTTTGCACAAAGAACACTGATAAAAATGTATACATTGTCATTGCGAGAAGCGAATCTCTTGACAATATTGGATTGTTGATTCCTAAACTCTGAATTATCTACAACTGCAGAAATACTCTATGCTCAGGAAAAACCAGAACGACCGCAGCCGCTACTTGATGATGTCGATACACCATTAGATGAGCCACCGGTAGAAATCATTGGTGCAGAAAGTAAACGATCAGATTTATTTTGGCCACATTTGGGACATTCTATTTCTTCGTCCGGTGTAGTACTTGAAAATACTAATTCTTCGAAAACTTCATCACAATTATTACAGCGATAATCATACATCGGCATTATTCTTGCTCCTCTTTATTTTTCTCACACTGAGAATGGTACGGTACACCTCAAGTAGGAACTCCCATTTTGGGAAATAATACTTTTGTAATAAATAACCAAGCTGCAAAAATTATGATAATTGTTAATGCATCACTCATATTTTATCCATCGCTGCTTTAAGTTTTTGATTTATTTGATCCGCATAGCTTATTAATTCACTAATTTCAGTTATTGCAAGTTGCACTTTTGCATCAATAGCAGCGACTGAAGTCGATTTATCATTATTTTCCCAAATAACTATATTGCACGGTAATAAAAGTCCAATTTGCTCATTAATAGATAAAGCTTTATATGCTGTATTTGGTTCGCAAACACCTAATATTTTATATTTTTTGTAATCACTATTTAGTTTTTGTTTAAAAATGCTTTGTACATCAATTTCCGTGATTACTCCAAAGCCTTCTTCCGTTAAGGCATGACGTAATTTTTGTTCAGTTTGCTCAAACGTATGATTAATCTTCCGTTTATAACCGTAATTCATTATACTTTTTCCTTCCTTTTAGTTGGGAAAGTCCATAAAACACCTAAAATAACACCGTACATAATACTATTCACAGGACTACTTGTGATAGCACATGTACCACTTTTACACCCAATAAAATAATAATATGCAAAACCAATAGCTCCTCCAAAAATAACTCCCAGGCATATTTTTTTTAGATAAGTTTTATTGAACCATTTATTCTTTGTTATCATTTTTAATACTTATTATTTTATTAAGTTTTTCCAATATCTCATCAAGATTAAGCAATCCTTTCTTATTCACTAGTTCTTCTAATGTTCCCCAAACCGGTTCTCCACATGCAATGCATACAACACCAAATTCGGATAAAGGTGAAATCACTTCAGGATATTCGCGCACTAAATCTTCAATATAAATATTCCTATCTATCATTCCTCATCTAAATCCAATACTTTTAATAACCTTTTAGAAACACTTGGTGGAAGTAAAACCTCAAAATCACCGGTTCGCACTAATTTTATTGTTTGCTGAATTGTATCAACATCCACTTTACACTCTTCACATTGTTTAATATGATCAGCTAACTCTTGGATGGTATTATTACCTATATCTTCACCCAATTTATTGTTCAAGATATCGGATAATATTTTGTCGTTATCTACCATAATCTCCTCTATCAACACATTTTAAATGATATGCCAGTTGGTCACGTAAATATAATCTTGCCCGCATTAACCGCACCTTTACATTGGCTTCACTAATCTCTAATATCTTGGCAGTATTTCTAGTTGAATGCCTTTCTAAATCACGTAAAATGAAAACTGCACGGTAGTGGTCAGGTAATTCATCCATAGCTTTCTCAAGACATTTACGAAACTCTTCAGTATCAAACTTTTCTTCCAAATGATCGGGCCAATCAGCTATTTCCAATGATGAAATATTTTCAAATTCTATTTTATCGAATGACATAGAATCATTTATATTTTTTTTCTTCCTCAATTTCCCCAAGGCAACATTTGTCGCAACGCGATACAACCACGTATATAGCGATGATTTACCCTCAAATGTATTTAGTTTATTCAACATTATAATAAACGTTTCCTGTAAAACATCTTCTGCATCTTCTTCATTTTGCATTAATCGGAAAGCGATAGCATATATACGAGATGAATATTGATTAACTAAGAGAGAAATAGATTTCTTATCTCCCTTTTGTGCATTGGAAATAAGCGTGCTTTCTGATACTGTATTGGTCAATTTAATGAGATTTCAGTTAACAATTATGCCTGTGCTTGTCCTGCAATATGAGATTCGATTTTTTCAACTAACATTTGTTTTGGAACTGCACCAACTACTCTATCTACTTCTTTGCCTTCTCTCAAAAAGAGTATTGTTGGAATCCCTGAAACACCTAATTGATGCGCCATTGTATTTTCATCAGCATTAAGTTTGCCAACTTTTAATTTGCCGGCATATTCGTCTGCTAGTTCTTCAATTACCGGACCGATAATCCGACATGGACCACACCAAGGCGCCCATACATCAACTATTGTTAACAGCGAACTTTTACCAACTTCATCGCCCCAATTGGCGTCTGTAAATGTATTTAAATTTTTGTTATCATTCATTATAAAATTCCTTTTTTTATTTTACTGCTCATTGGACGAAGATTCAGCAATAAAGTTACACAGATAACTTCTTGAAACGTAATACGTGATTCGTGAAACGTGATTATTTAAAACGTGAATTATGAAAATTGTTATACTTAATTATTTGTAGTTGCTCATTAGTGAAATGTTTCACTGTCATTTGTTGTCATTAATTGTCATTTAATATATAAAATGTGAATACCACTCTACTACTCCACCACTCCATTACTCCACCACTCTCTTTTTATCCCACCCTCTATCCTTTATTTTTCATCTTGAACCTTTCATCTTAAAACTTAAACCTTTTTACCCAACAGCTTGAAACGGCCAAAGAACCGGAATTAATAAAGTAGCCAAAACCCAAAATATTATTGCCAACGGAAAACCGACTTTCATATAGTCGGTGAATTTATAACCACCGGGACCATATACCATTAAATTTGTTTGATAACCTATAGGTGTTATAAATGATGCAGAGGCAGCAAAACAAATGGCAAAAATGAATGGTCTTGGGTCTAAACCGATTTTTGCTGATACAACTATCGCAATTGGTGTCATTAATATTGCTGTTGCGGCATTAGATGAAACTTCAGTTAGTATTATTGTTATTAAATAAATTATACTTAACAATGCTATGGGCTTATATGATTCGGAAAATAAATCAGCTAAATTGTAGATTGAGTTACCTATCCAATCGGCTGTACCGCTAGTTTGGATAACATGTCCTAATGGAATTAAGGCAGCAATGAAAATAATTATCTGCCAATGAATTGAATTATATGCTTCATTGGGTGCTAAAACTCGGAATATTAGTAAAATTGTAACGCCAATAATCGTACCGGATAAAATAGACAAAATTCCTAATGCAGATAAACCTACTACCGTTAGAATTACAACTATTCCCAACCACCATAATCTATGTTTTTTCAACTGAGCTTCAATTTCATCTAATACAATAAATCCATCAGATTCAGAAATACGGTCAATATTTTGGCGAGACCCGTATACCAATAAAGTATCAAAAGTTCTTAAAATTATATGTGCAATCTTTTTGCGTAATATCTCACCTTCACGTCGTATGGCAAGTACAAAACCACCATATCTTCGACGGAAATTAACCTGCATTAAACTTTTTCCGGTAATATCCGACTTATTAGTCAATAAGCACTCTACTAAAACATTATCTTCTTGAACCAATTCTTTTTCAGTTAATTTTTCATCAGTCAATAAAGTAACCTTTTCAAGATCCTTCATACGTAAAAAATTATCAACAGAACCTCTTACAAATAAAATATCGTTTTTCCTTAATATTAGATGCCTAATATTTTTGGTTATCATTTTTCCATCACGAACTATATCCAAAACCGTGACATCAAAATTGCGATTTAAACTTCTATCTAGGCATGTTTTTCCAATGAGTGGAGAATTGTCACTAATCTTCATTTCCGTTAGGTATTCGCCCATTTGGTAACTCTGTGTTAAGCTTGATGGCACAGTTCGAGATGGCAAAAATCGGTATGCTATTAAAATAATATAGGTTAATCCAATAACTAATTGAATTGCGCTGTATTTGGTAAATTCAAACATACCTAATGGTTCATAAGTACCTTCTTCAACTAATAATGAGTTAACTAATAAATTTGTTGATGTCCCAACCAAGGTCAATGTACCACCTAAAATTGCTGCATAAGATAATGGAATTAGAACTTTTGACGGATTTATATCAAATTTTTGAGCAACTCTAATGGTTATCGGAATAAAAACCGCAACAATAGCGGTATTGTTAACGAAAGCGGAAGCAATCGCTATTGCGAACAAATATACAATGAGTCCAAATGTTTTCGATTTTGAACCGATCTTGATCATTCGCAAAACTAAATATTCTAGAATTCCGGACTTTTGAAGCGAATGACTTAATATAAACAATGCAGCAATTGTTATTACAGCAGGATTGGAAAAGCCTTTAATACTCTCCTGGGGTGATATAAATCCAATTATTAACAACACACCTAAAATGGACAGGGCAGTGACGTCAATTGGCAAAGCCTCTGTGACAAAAAGCACAAATGCTAAACCGATAATAAGTAGTACTATGGCGATTTCTAAAGTCATATCACAATTAAGATGAGGTAAATTTAAGTTAATATATAAATAATACTAATTACTTTCAAATTGTAATAAATTAACAATCAATTATATTGTTTTACCTATGCAAAAAGAAATTAATACAATAATCAATTCAGTACTGTCAAAGGATTCTACACCTAACCTCAATCCGAAAGATTTGCTAAATGTTTCGCAAGAATTACTAAAAGAAGAATATTCCGATGAATTAATTCATTCTTTTCTTGAGATTGGACATTTTCCGCAAGTTAATGCGATCTTCTACCAATCGAAGCTGCAAAAGGAATGGCTTAATACATTATTTAGCTTAATTATTAAGTCTAAATATCATACTGGCATTTTAATCCAACAACGTGCACAACACTATTCCGATCATACCTTATTTCAAACAATTAACGGAAATAAGGTAATCAAAATCTCTTATCAAGAAGCTTGGAACAAAATAAAAGCTATAGGTTTATCGATCCTTAAACTGACACGAAAATCAGACCAATCGGTTATCGGTTTATATACACCAAATTCCTTAGAATCCGCTTTAGTTGATTTAGCGTGCCTATCTTTCAATATTAAGATAGTCCCGATTCCCGCCAATACATCAAAAGAGCATTTTAAATACATTATAAAACATTCCGGTATTACACACTTATTCGTTGGTGGTCCTGAGCAAGCAAATCTTATTAGTACAATACCGACTGAATTCTCTACTATTTTTACAATTCTTTTACCTAAAATGCCAGCTTTAAATATTGATCATATATTGTGGAATGATTTTATTCAAAAGTATTTGGACAATGATGATGCATATTTAACTAATAGAATGCAACTGACCGAGATGGATGAAGATGCTACAATTATGTACACTTCCGGTACAACTGCAAATCCTAAAGGAATTATTTTTACACAAACTAATATAATTACTAAACGATTTGCCCGGTCTTTAGCCTTACCGGACATAAATAACAACGATTCATTTTTATGCTATCTTCCACTATATCACACATTTGGCAGATATTTAGAAATGATGGGAGCAATATTTTGGGGAGCTACTTATACTTTTGCCGAATCGCCGTCATTTAAATCTTTGCTAAAGAATATGCAGCTTACAAATCCATCAATTTTTATAAGTATTCCAAAAAGGTGGCTGCAATTATATGAACTTTTCACATTAGCTACTTCGGTAAATAGCTCAAATAAAAATGAAATTGCATTACTGATTAAAGAAACTACCGGAGGGAAATTACGTTTGGGTTTGTCTGCGGCGGGCTACCTCGATCCTGATATATTTAAATTTTTCCATAAAAATCATATTCAGCTGTTAAGCGGTTATGGTATGACCGAAGCAACTGGTGGTGTTACAATGACTCCGCAAAACGATTATGTTAAAGACTCTGTAGGTATACCCTTACCCGGTATCGAATTGAAATTGGGTAATGAAAATGAATTGTTGTTGAGAGGACCTTATGTAACATCATATTATCACGGGAAAAATAAAACACCTGCTTTAGTTGATGGTTGGTCCCATACCGGCGATATTTTTGAAGAAAATAATAATCATTATTTCATAATTGACCGAAAAAAGGAAATATATAAAAATAGTCGTGGTCTTACTATTTCTCCGCAAAAAATTGAAAATCTGTTCCAAGATTTTGATGCAGTAAAATCTGTTTTCCTTGTAGGTGATGGAAAAGCATATAATACGGTATTACTATTTCCTGATAAAAAATGGGTGAAGAACCTTGAGAATGAAAAGGGTTTTAATTTACAGGAATACTATAGTTCTTTATTACAATCTGTAAATAGTTTTTTAGCACCTTATGAAAGAATTGTCAATTTTGCAATTATTGATAGGAATTTTTCTGTTGAAAAAGGTGAATTGACTCCCAAAAAAACATTTAAACGGAAAACGATACTCAACAATTTTACTAAATATATTTGTCCAATGTATGAAAAGGATTACAACTTCTTTTTATATAAAACTAATGAGGTACGGATTCCAAAATGGCTATTACGAAAATCAGGAATTATTGCAAATGATTTAAGTTGGGATGGTAAAAAACTTCGCATACGTAATATTGATAAATCATTAGAATTAAACTTTGATGAATCAATTATAACAATTGGAGATTATACATATATAAATTCAAATAAATTTTTAGACTTAAATAAATTAGTTATATCTCCTGAGTTGTGGCTTGGTAATCAACAATTTGTAGACTTTTTTACTTTCTCAGCAATTTCACCGAAACATTTTGAGCAACCATCTGAATTAGTAATCAAATTATCAAAATTTAAATTCCAATTAAAAAAAGTCGATAAACAAACTATAGATGATTTAAAACATGCATTACGTGAAAAAGTATTCGATTTAAAAAATATACACAATTCGGCAATTATTTTATATAATGAATATGATTATAATCTTTCGACTGCAATTAATTACCTTTCAAAAATATTAGTAAGTGATAAATATGATCTTATTGAAATTGCGATTACCCTACTAACAAGATTACGATTTCATCCGTCTTTTAAAACGCGCGTGAAGGCAGTTGAAGTTTTAACACCAAACATCAATGGTGAATTATTTATCGAATTATTATCGGAAATATATTTGACTTCAGATGACCCAAAAATCTTAAAAGATATAACATTAGATATACGCATTTTAAAAGAAGAACATTTTAGATGTATTCTCAACAAATTAGCATTGTTGCGTCATGAAATTAGTGATGCAAGCCCACGGCAATTATCTTTTATTGAGGCATTATTAAATACGATAACTGAATACGGAATTAAACATCCCACTGATTACCAATGGGCAAGATCTGAACTTGTAAAATGGAATTTATCCTTAGCTCCTGGTAATGTTATATCTTTAACTAGTACAGCAATTGAAAACTTAATTTCCGGTTTCAGGAAATGGTTAGG
>CBDURO010000021.1:0-27330 GCA_965369995.1 uncultured bacterium
TGTATTAACTTCAATTTACCCCAGGGTGGATACCATGTCTGTACATTTGACGTCTTATTTTAATTTCATAATTGATTGAAATTAAATAATATGCGTACCTTTCTATTCTCTTTTTTAATAGGAAATTAATGATTAAAAGTTTAACCGGATTCGGTAGTGTGGAGTTTAATGATGAATTCTACCAAATTAACATAATAATACGGACAGTAAATTCACGATTTTTAGATATAAAATTTCGTGGAATTGACTTAAATACAAAGCTAGAAATGGAAATTCGGAAGGAAATCCAAAAATCATTGCTGCGCGGAAATGTACAAATTCAGATTTATAATAGAAATGGTACAAAAAATAACAATGGAATAGTACTCAACCGTGAACGATATGAACAAATAGAAAGTTTAGTACATACAATACAAAAGGAATACGGAAGGCGCCTGGAATTAAGTGATCTTATTTCATTAAATGATTTAACGGTTGGATCCGAATCGATTGAAGTAACTGATTCTATTTTGTTTAAAGGTGTAACTGATGCATTAAAACAAGTAGACAGCATGCGGAAAAAAGAAGGTGCAGAAATCGGCACTGATATTAAAAATCGGATCGATTTAATACTAAAGTCACTTAAAAAGATTGAAAAATTGTCCGGAGATTTTGTCAGTGAGCAAAATGTCAAATATAGAGAAAAAATAAAATCCTTATTAGATGATATAAAGGTAGATGAAGATCGTTTGGCACAGGAAATTGCGATTAACGTTGATCGTTTTGATTTTACTGAAGAAATTGTACGTAGCATTAGTCATTGTAAACAATTGGCTTCCTTTTTAAAAGTACATGAACCGGTTGGTAAAAAAATGAATTTTATATTACAGGAACTATCACGAGAAGTAAATACAATTGGTTCCAAGAGTCCTAGTAGCAAAGTTTCACAGATGGTAGTAGGATTAAAAAGTGAGATTGAGAAAATCCGCGAACAGGTACAAAATATTTTATGAATAATTTGATTGTAATATCAGCTCCATCCGGCTCGGGAAAATCAACTTTATGTCGTGCCTTACAAGAAAAATATCCTGAAATACTATTTTCAATTTCAAGTACTACCAGACCACAGCGTGACTATGAAAAAAATGAATATGATTACGATTTTATCACTGATAAAGAATTCAAAGAAAAGATACAAGCTAATAAATTTATTGAATTTGAAGAAGTTCATGGTTACTATTATGGCACTCCAAAAGCTAATATAGATGATGCAATTACAAATAATAGATATTTGTTATTAGAAGTTGATGTAAAAGGTGCTTTGAATATTAAGAAAGTATATCCGGAACAAGCTGTAACAATATTCATTACTTTACAGGACGTTAATGGTTTGTTAAAACGACTCCGTAAGCGCGGAACGGAATCCGAAGAGCGAATCAAAAAACGGATGGAAAGAATTGAAATGGAGCTTGAATATAAAAATGATTTTGATTACTGTATTATTAACAATGATTTTGATCAAGCTTTAAACGAATTAATTAAAATAATAGGAATAGAAAATTAGGAGATTAAATGGCATTAGAACCAATTTCAATTAGAGATATGGAAGGAAAAACTGAAGATGTTTTCGAAGCAGTAGTAGTAATGACTCGAAGATCAAAACAAATCATTCACCAACGTTTAGTTGAGAAAATGTTAAATGATGAGGGAATGGAAGAACTGTCTGTTCTAGATCCAATACCTGAAGAAAAAGATATTGAAGATTATATAGAAATGGAAAAACCGACTACTATTGCAATAAATGATTTTTTGTCGGGTCAAGTGAAATGGCACTATATTAATAAACTTGATCAATAAATAATTTACTAGTGGAAAAAAACGAAATGCTAGTTAGCTACTTGAAACAAACAAAAGAACTGTTTGGAGATGAGCTATATTTGAGTAAAACTAGTAATTCGCATGAAAAAAATAAAAATGCCAAATCCGATTTGAATAATTTTTGTAAAGAGATTTGCGAATGTCAGAAATGTCCACTTGGAACTACACGCAATAAATTTGTATTCGGTGCGGGAGACCCACAAGCTAATTTAATGTTGGTAGGTGAGGCTCCCGGTGCGGAAGAAGATCGGCTTGGTGAACCATTTGTTGGTAGAGCTGGAAAATTACTTGATAAAATATTAACAGCAATTAACAGGAGTCGTTCAAAAGATGTTTATATTTGCAATGTTATGAAATGCAGACCGCCTAATAATCGCGACCCGCTTGCTTCGGAAGTTGAGCAATGTGAACCGCATTTATTAAAGCAAATCGATATAATGCGTCCTAAATTAATCGTAGCTTTAGGTCGTGTGGCAGGTAAAACATTGTTGAAAGTTGAACAACCACTCAAGGATATGCGTGGCAAATTGCACGATTATTTTGGTACCCCACTAATCGTTGTGTATCATCCAGCTGCACTACTCAGAAATCCCGGATTAAAGCCAGCTGCTTGGGAAGATTTTAAGTGGATAAGATCTATTTTAGATAATTAACCAAAAATGGCAAATAAGAAAGAAACAAGTATTTTAAATGTTCAACCTCAATCACTTGAGGGTGAACAAGCCGTATTGGGTTCCATGCTAACTAATAAAGAGGCAGTCGCAAAAGCGATGCAGTGGCTCAGTCCGGAACATTTTTACAAAGATACTCATAGTAAAATATTTTCGGTAATGATTGGGTTATTCCATGATAGTGAACCAATTGATACCATTTCTGTCATTGATAAGCTAAAGAAAAGCAAAGAATTAGAGAGTGTTGGTGGAGCATATTATATAACCGGATTGGTCGAAACTGTACCTACAACTGCTAATGTAGAAAGTTATGCTAAGATTGTATTGGAGAAAGCTTTATTAAGACAATTAATATTATTATCCCATGAATTAGCTAGCAAAGCTTATGACGATAGAGAAGGTGTTGATGATATCTTGGATTCAGCAGAACGGGCAATTTTTAATATTACTCAAAAACGTCTTAAAGGTGGTTTTGTACATTTAGATCCAATATTACATGATTCTTTTGAAGCGCTTGATGCAAAAAGTGCCAAAGGAGGAATGATTACCGGAATTCCATCAGGTTTAGTTGATCTTGACAATTTAACTGCCGGATTTCATCCGGGTGAATTGATTGTTATTGCCGGTAGGCCGTCGATGGGAAAAACTGCTCTTGCTTTAACGATTGCACGAAACGCAGCAGTGGATAATAAACATGGTGTGGGAATATTTAGCCTGGAGATGGCAAACCAAGAATTGGCTATGCGTATGTTATGCTCCGAAGCTCGCGTAAATAGTCATCTTGTTAGAACCGGTAATTTACCTCAGAAACAATGGAAAAATTTGAGTATTCATGTGGGAGTATTAGCTGAAGCTCCGATTTATATCGATGATAGTCCTGCCATAACAGTGTTGGAAGTCCGCTCTAAAGCACGCCGCTTAATGGCCGAGCATGATATTGAATTAATTATTGTAGATTATTTGCAATTAATGCAGGGACCGAGGAATGTAGAAAACAGACAGCAGGAAATTTCTATTATAACACGTTCATTAAAGGCTTTAGCAAAGGAATTAAGTATACCGGTTATTGCATTATCACAGCTCTCGAGAGCTGTAGAAAGTCGTAATCCGCCCATTCCACAGCTGTCAGACCTTCGTGAAAGTGGTGCAATAGAACAGGATTCTGATGTTGTAATGTTTCTTTATCGTAAATGGTTTTACGATAAATTTAAACAGTCAGATAGTGATATTGATGATTTTGAGGATAAAACGGATAAAAAAGCGGCAAATATAATTGTAGCAAAACAAAGGAATGGTCCTACCGGAACTGTAAAAACTACATTTATTGAGCAATATGCAAGGTTTGAAAATTTAGCTCGTTATACAGAAAACATACCATATTCACAATCAAACAAAGAGGAACCGCCGTTCTAATGCAAAATCCTCTTGCAAAATTTATGCCTCAATTTGGCGGCGAATATCCAAAACCGTTCATGTCTTTATTTGAAAAAATGAATTTACCTGTCAACGGTGATCAGGAATCGCTAAAAACAACAATTTGGACGGCATATGATTTTGCAAAGCATCATCATGAAGGACAAAAACGCAGTTCTGGTAAACCATATTTTGAGCATTGTTTAGCAGTCGGACAAATTTTAGCATCATGGGGAATGGATCAGAATACAGTAATTGGCGGTTTATTGCATGATACGATTGAAGATACTAAAGTTACATTTCAAGATTTAGAACAACGATTTGGCAAAGATATTGCTGAATTAGTGGACGGAGTAACAAAATTAGGGGGAATAAAATTTTCCAATAGGCAGGCAAAACAAGCCGGTAATTTTATGAAACTGCTATTATCTGTTGCTAAAGATTTACGTGTAATAATAATAAAATTTGCTGATCGGTTGCATAATATGCGAACCATAAGTTTTCTTCCTGAGAAAAAACAAATTCGAATAGCTGAAGAGACAAAAGAAATTTATATACCATTGGCTCACAGGTTAGGTATGGCAGCGGTGAAGTGGGAAATGGAAGATTTAGTATTAAAAACATTGCACAAAACTGAACATCAGGAGATTGAAAAAAAACTAAAAGCATCCAAAAAAGAACGTGATAAGATCATACAGAATGTCATTTCTCCGGTTAAGAGAGATCTGAAAGATTATGATATCAGTGCTGATATCTATGGACGTGTTAAGTCGCGTTCATCAATTTTTGGAAAGATGCAAAAGCGAGGAAAATCATTTGAAGAAATATTTGATATATATGCGATTAGAATTATTGTTGATAAGGTGGAAGAATGTTATTTGGCTTTAGGAATAATTCATCAGATGTATTCACCTGTCCAAGATCGATTTAAGGATTTTATCGCTACCCCAAAATCAAACGGCTATCAATCAATCCATACTACAATCATTGATTCAAAAGGACAATTGACGGAAATCCAAATCCGTACAAGGGAAATGGAACAGACAGCAGAGATCGGTGTTGCTGCACATTGGAGATATAAAGAAGATAAAGCAACAACTCCTGATCTTGATAGTAATATCAAGTGGTTGCGTGAATTGGTCAATATTCTAAAAGATGAATCATCGGATCCTGCCGAGTTTATGAATCTTTTAAAGATTGACATGTTCGATGATGAGATTTTTGTTTTTACACCAAAGGGTGATTTAGAAAAACTACCGGTAAATGCAACACCAATTGATTTTGCATTTCAAATACACTCGGAAGTTGGTTTGCATTGCTTAGGTTGTAAAATTAATCATAAAATTGTTCCGCTTAATACCAAACTCAAAAATGGGGACATGTTGGAAATTATTACCAGTGCAACGCAGGAACCTAGCTATGGTTGGTTAAAGTTAGTTGTTACTACAAAGGCCAGGACCCACATAAGTCGATATTTGCGTGCAATCGAGAGTGAAACCAGTATAAAAATCGGTAAAGATATTCTGGAAAAAACATTGCGCAGATTGAAAAGGATGGATGATATGAAAGAGATTAATGAATCGTTTGCGAAATTTGGTCTGAATTCATTAGAGCAATTATACGAGTCACTGGGGAATGGTACTATTTTAGTGCGTGATATATTTAAAAAATTTAAACCCAAAGAACATATCCAAATTGAAGAGGATGAGCAAGAAAGCCAAGAACGATTCATCGATTTAGCACGTTCCTCGTCAAAGGGAATAAAATTACAAGGTATTAAAGATTTGATGGTTTCTTTCGGTAAATGTTGCAATCCAATCCCCGGTGATGAAATGGTAGGTTTTATCACACGTGGAAGGGGATTAACAGTTCATAGAACAAATTGTAACAGTCTTCCAATTCTTAGTGAGGAATCGGATCGGTTAATACCGGTTGAATGGGATTTTTCAAGGAAAGAATTATTTAGCGCAAGAATTAAAGTTATCAGTCAAGATTCACCGGGCATATTAAAAAAGATGAGCGAATGTATATCATCGGTAAATATAAATATTTCCAGTGTTGATTTAAAAGTAACAGATAATTTTGCAACAGCTTATTTTATAGTTAAAGTAAATAATGTAAAACAACTTGATCGCATGATGAAAAAATTAATTGCAATCAAGGAAATTGATTTCGTAGAAAGGACAGATAAATAATGAAAAAAAGAACATACACAAAAAGGGATATTGTTAAACGCGTTGCGAAGCAAACAAACTCGTCTTATGATCAAACTGCACCATATGTTGATGAGATTTTTGGTACTATGAGAGAAATGATGAGCAATGACTATGACAATATTCGCATTGAAGTGCGTAACTTTGGTGTGTTTGAAGTAAAACCGACTAAAGCAAAGCCACGTGCACGTAACCCTCGTACAAATGAAGAAGTATATGTACCGGCGCATAAAAAGTCACACTTCAAACCTGGAAAAATTTTAAAACAACATCTCAAACAACCTATATAAATAGTATTTAGAAATTTGGTAGGAAGACTGCTTGGCGTCGATCATGGTGACAGGCGGATTGGGTTAGCCCTATCTGATCCCATCCCCATGATTGCCTCACCACTAAAAACCATAACCGTCGATGATGCTCAAGAGGCTATTGAGGCAATCATGGAAATTGTGAAGGAATACGATGTTGTTTTAGTCATTGTTGGTTTGCCGATTGGAATGAAGGGACAAGAAACCGCACAAACTAAACATGTCAAAAAATTTGCTAATGATTTAATTAATAATGGAATTAAAGTTGCATTGCAAGATGAACGTTTAACATCGGTTTCCGCAAAAAGATCTATAATGGAGCAACAAAAAAAACCAAATAAAAACAAAGGTTTAGTGGATCAAATCGCAGCTGCGATTTTACTCCAACAATATATTGATAAACATTATAATGATTAGAATATTAAAACTACCATATTGGCAATTAGCCATCTTATCAGGAGTTTTAGTAGGTTTATCATATCCGCCTTTGCATCTTGGTTTTATTATGTGGTTTGGATTAATCCCGTTAATACATGTACTGTTAAATGTTAAATCTAGTCAAGCTGCAAAATTTGCATTTTTAGCATCAGTAACTGCCAATTTTATTTCACTTCATTGGATTGGCTTTAATAGTGGTGCCGGATTTTTTCCTGTTTTCGCTTCACTTGTTGGAGCGATTTTATATCTTGGAATCTTTTGGTCGGGATTGGGATATTTCATATCATTTATTGAAAAAAGAAATTCAAAAGGTTTAATAGTTTTACCATTTGCGTGGGTATCAATGGAATTATTAAGGAGCTTAGGTGCGTTAGGATTTCCCTGGATTAATCTAGGATTAACCCAAACTGAGTATTTACCTCTGCTTCAAATCGCTGATATTACAGGTAGTTACGGTATATCTTTCTGGATAATATTAATTAATATTGGTTTTTATTTAGCGATAATATCTAAGGATAAACGTAAATATTTAATTATTACAAGTTTGATTTTTGTATTAGTATTTGGTTTCGGACTTATTCGAATTAATACTATTGATGTTGTAAATATTGAACCTGTTTCAATAGCAATTACGCAGCCAAATATTAATCCTGATGAAAAATGGGAACCTGAATCCCGAGAAGAAAATTTTGCATTAATGCATGATTTACTTGATTCAGCACTAAACCTAAATCCTGATTTGGTGTTATGGCCAGAATCTGCCGTACCTGCATATTTACGGTTATCAAGTTATAGGCGAAATCCAATAACAGCAAAATTAGCTAAATTTAATATTCCATTATTATCGGGTACTGTTGATCGAATAATCGATAAAGAAGGAAATAAAATTTACTATAATAGCAGTATCTTAATTAAACCGGATGGTAGTATAAAAATGTATCATAAGGTTCATTTAGTACCGTTTGCCGAATATATCCCATTGTCGGAAAAATTTCCTTCTTTAAAAAAGTTAAATTTTGGTCAAGGTAACTTTACTTCAGGTAAAGAATACACAGTTTTTGAATTAGACTCCGCGAGATTTTCTAATGTTATTTGTTATGAATCAAGTATGCCAAAATTGGTAAAAGGTTTTGTAAAAAATGGAGCACAGTTTATAACGATACAAGCAAATGACGGTTGGTTGGAAAAATCAGCCGGTCCTTATCAGCATTTTGAATTAGCAAAATTACGTGCAATTGAAAATAGAGTACCCATAGTACGATGCGCTAACACTGGTATTTCAGGTGTGATAAATCCCATAGGCATCGTACAGCATAAGATACCTTTAGGAAAAAAATCAATCATAATTGCTGATATTCTACCTGCACAAAATTTAACTTTTTATACCAAATATGGTGAAGTTTTCGCTGTTTTTTGTAGTATAATTTTTTTAATAATATTTACTTCAGTATGGATAAATCGTATAAAATAATATTTTTAATAGTTTTAAGTACCATTAATATTTTATTAGCGCAAGATGGCTTAAGAATTACATCAAAAATTCCACCAACTATAAAATCAGCTATATTACCGGGTTGGGGAGAATATGATTTGAATAAAAGTTCACGTGGAAATTTCTTCCTTACTGCGGAAATTATTGGAGTTGCTTTAACAGCTTTTAGCTTTGTTAAATCCGGTAATATTGCAACATCTTATCGTGCTATTGCAGCCGAACATGCTAATGTAATCAGCGACGGAAAAAATCATCAATTTTGGGTAGATATTGGAAACTACGATTCACAAATTGATTATAATGATGAACATTTAAGGTGGCGTGAGTTTGACAATTTATATCCGAACGAAGCAAATTGGAATTGGGATTGGGATACGGAAGAAAAGCGCAAAGAATTTGAAGATTTACGAATAGAAAGTGACCGGATGAAATTAGCAGGAAAATTTTTTATTGGTGGAATAATTCTTAATCACATCATTTCAGCAATTGACGTATACTATTTAAAAAATATTTCATTAAAAGAAAAAGTTGAATTTTCATCATATATTAATCCTGATAATTACACTTTAGTTTACTCCATTCAATTAAATTTATAATAAGAATGGTAAATCCAATTGTTACTTCTTTATTTTATTTAGGTTTGGCGTTTTCTACTATTCTGAGTAAAACTTGGAATGGATTGACGATTTATTTTATACTGTGTATCATATTAATAATATTAAACATATCTCATTTAAAACCAACTTTTAAACAGGTTAAGCCATTTTTTCTATTTTTTCCGATTATGATTACTATTTACTTATTTATTTCGTTTGTTTTTACAAATTTTACCTGGGCAGTGATAATTAATGAAGCGGGATTTGCTATGAGTAAATTATTTTTATTAGTAATTGTGATGTCATTATACCTTGAGATTTCAAGGAAACAAAACTTGGTTTTGTCTGTCAGATCAATTTGGGTTAAAATGAATTTAAAATGGAAAAAGGTAGAAGATTTATTCATGTTTTTGGAATTAACGTTGCGATTTTATCCTACGTTTCAAAGAGAATGGCAAACAATTATTAGATCTAAAAAAGCATTGGGTTTGACCTTTTCTGTTGGTAGATGGGAACAGATAAAATCAGTTGCAAATGATTTACCGGGAATGATTCTTCAAAGTTATCGGAAAGCTGAAAACACAGCTGTTGTTATGCAACAAAGAGGATATGGAAAACAAATCCCGCGTGGAGTTGCTAATCCGATACTTTTTAAAATGAGTGATTTAATTTTAATTGTAATTATTTTAGCCGGATATACTTTATTGAATCAGTATGTTACGTTATAAAATAACAATACAATATGATGGTACTCATTATTTTGGCTGGCAAATGCAATCACATGAGCGTACCATTCAAAAGGAGATAGAAACTGCTTTAGCGCCATTAAATAATGATAATAGAGTTATAGTAACAGGCGCGGGTAGAACAGATACCGGTGTTCACGCTTTCGGTCAAGTAGCTCATTTTGATTTAGATACAAACTTAAAGACTACGCAATTGTTAAAAGCGTTAAACGCAAGATTGCAACATGATATAAAGATAATTAATGTAACGCAGACCAATGACGAATTTCATGCAAGATTTTCCGCAAAGAGAAGATACTATCGCTATCAGTGTTATTTTGGTGATAATTTGTTATTCAGAAACCAAGCATGGTTTATTGATGAGGTCGATAAATTTAAATTAGATATTTTCGCAGAAAAAATTAATGGTACTCATGATTTTCTATCATTTTCTAAATTGAATAAACAGTTGGAAAATACAGAATGCAGTATCTATGAGTCTAAGTGGTTTAAATCTGAAAATATGCTTATATTTAATGTTTGCGGAAACCGATTTTTACATCACATGGTGAGATACTTGGTTGGTACAATGGTAGCAGGAGCACAAGATAAAATATCATTAGATTATTTTAAGGATTTGTTGATTAATCCGCAAAAAAATGTAAAAATATTCAAGGCTCCACCGGAAGGACTAATTTTGATTGGAATTGATTATGATAAATAAAACTAGATTAATATTTGTTGGGTTTTTATTGTTGCTTTTATCTCAGGTAATCCATTCACAGGATTCTATAAACCAATCTAGACAATCTGCAATTACAAGAGCCATTAAAAAAGTGAGTCCTACTGTTGCTAGTATAAATGTTGTACAATTAAAAGAATATTCAACACAATCTTACTTTGATGATCCGTTTTTCAGATACCTATTCCCATACCAACTGCATCGTGAACGTGTGAAAAGTACCGGTTCCGGTGTGGTGATAAGCCCCGACGGTTACATAATTACTAATCATCATGTCATAGAAGATGCACTAGAAATAATCGTTACTTTACAGGGTGGAAAGGAATATTCAGCAGAAATAATTGGGACAGATAAAGTAACAGATTTAGCATTAATAAAATTGGAAGGAAGCAATTTTCCATATGCAGAGCTAGGTGATTCTGATGATCTAATTATCGGGGAGTGGGTAGTGGCATTGGGTAATCCATTTGGTTTATTTGACGTAAACGACGAACCAACTGCAACAGCTGGAATTATTAGTGCGGTAAATATGGATTTTGGAACAATGGAATCATCCGGCAGAGTATATCAAGATATGATTCAGACTGATGCAGCTATAAATCCGGGGAATAGTGGTGGTCCTTTGGTGAACAGCGTTGGAGAAGTCATCGCAATAAATACTTTTATATTTTCCGGGTCAAATTATTCTGAAGGATCAATCGGAATTGGTTTTGCAATTCCGATAAAAAAAGCGCGGGCAATCGCTGCTGAGCTGCAAAATTACGGCAAGATTGACCGTACTTATTCGGTGGGTTTTCACGTTCAACCAATGAATGAGCGGTTTGCGAGTTATTTGGATATTCCATTTAGTAATGGTGCATTAATAGTGGAAGTTGAACGTAATAGCGCTGCCGAAAATGCCGGTATTAAAGTAGCGGATGTTATTATTTCCGTTAATAGCGTTAGAGTCAATTCTGGTTCAGATATTTTTAATGTAATTCGTACGAACGATTTACGTTCTGGTGATAAACTAAGACTGCGCATCTACCGTGACGGAAAATATCAGAATGTTATTTTAAAGCTTGGTCGAGTAAATAGAGGTTAAATATTAATGGCTCCGGAAGGTAGAAAAATATTAAGCATATTGTTAATTGTCACAGCTGGTTTATTTTTTATTGGGTTATTTGTTAAAATTGCTTTATTACCGATAATCGCTGGTATTTTTTCATTATTATTGGTGTTCAGTCTAAACTTTTTTCGTGATCCCGATCGTGAAATTCCTGAAGGTGATAACATTATTATTTCACCCGCAGATGGAAAGGTAACAACTGTTACAACCATTAACGATCCGGATGTTGGCGAAAACTCAAAATTAATCTCGATATTTCTTAATGTATTTGATATTCATGCAAACAGGGTTCCGATTAGCGGAAAAGTTGTCTCTGTTAATCATAAAGATGGACGATTTGTCTCAGCTTTTCGGCACGATGCTGCCGATGTAAATGAACAAACAACAACATTATTTAAAACATCGCTAGGAGCAGTTAAAGTAAAACAAATTGCAGGGTTGATTGCGCGACGAATTTTGTGCTACGCCAAAAGTGGCGAAAAAATGAGCAAAGGAGACAGATTAGGATTTATTATGTTTGGTTCACGCACAGATGTTATATTTCCACCCTCCGTAAACGTGCTTGTAAAGGTGGGACAGCGCGTGGTAGGTACAGAAACTATTATAGGAAATTTTGTAAATGAGAAATAAACGAATCCTTCGTAAACGTATTAATAAACGTTTTATACCAAATATTTTTACTGTTTTAAACATGTTTTTAGGTTTTTCTGCGATAATTCTGATTATTTCCGGTGATCCGATACGTGCTGCTTGGTTTGTTTTTGCTGCAGCTATGTTGGATGGTTTTGATGGGAAATTAGCACGAATGTTAGGGATTGAATCCACTTTTGGCACCGAATTTGATTCATTTGCCGATACAGTTTCATTTTGTGTTACATCATCATTATTAATCTATACGACATGGGTAAACGGATTACATCCTCTTATTGCAGTAATTCTGAGTTTTGTACCTTTGCTTTTTGGAACAATTAGATTGGCAAAATTCAATCTAATCTCTGACAATAATCCAAAACCATATTTTACCGGATTAACTACGCCCTTATATGCTTTAATTCTATTCGGATTTGTTCTTTTCACAAATCAGAAATTCGGCACAAACGGAGACCCAAGAATTGCATTGGTTTTAGCCATTACTTTAGGATTTGCGATGATTAGTCCGATAAAATTTGGAAAAGTTCCTTATTTATCATTTAAAAAGGGATTAAAAAATAATATACGGTTAAGTTTTGCAATCATTGTGTTTGTGAGTATAATAATATGGCAAGGTCTGATCTTATTCCCGATATTAATTCTGTATGTATTTTGGAGCATAATTAATTGGATTATACATCCAGATAGATTGGAACTGACAGATAGATTATCACCTTCTCAAGATAGGGATTAGAGATGAAGAAACGATCTTGGGGATATATAACCTTAGGTTTAGTAGCCGGTGCATTGATTGGTTCGCTTCTTGGTAGTCTTTTGGGATGGATGTTGCCGGAAGGAGTCGTAAAAGATTTTTTCTTAATAGGTGTAAGCTTTGATCTAGCCGGTCTTGTTGGAAATGACACAGGTGTAGTTGTATTAGATTTGATTATAGTGACTTTTAAATTTGGTTTATCAATTGCTTTTAATTTTACAAGTTTGATTGGTTTAGCAACCGCTTATTATTTTTTAAGATATTTACATTAATTCAAAATAAATATAAGTTAAATTCTATAGAATTTTAGGAGTTAAAAATGCAAAGTAATGAAATAGTATATGCAGTATTTAATTTAGGTCCGGGTGAGATGTTGTTAATTGTTTTGGTTCTGCTTTTATTATTCGGAGCTAAACGGTTACCAGGATTGGCAAAAGGATTAGGACAAGGAATCCGCGAGTTTAAAGGTGCAGTTGATGGAGCAAAGAAAGAAATTCAAGACGTGGGTGACTCAATAACTAAAGAAGAAGAGAAAAAGGAAGAGAAGAAGGAAGAGAAAAAAACTGCTTAGTTTATATTATTCCCAGTAGAATATATTAATTCACTTATAATTATTAGCTGATCATTTCAGTCTATCATCTAACAAAATTTAGAAACAAAAATTAGTATTGTTCGTAAGGTAAATATATTATTTTAACTTATGATTGAATATGCTGATCCAATTTATTTTTTATTACTGGCGTTGATACCTACGCTAATTTTGTGGTACTGGAAATTTGGTAAAAAACAGGAAGGTACCATACAATTTTCATCTATTAAATTATTAGGAAATCATTTTAAAAAACGTGGACAATGGCGAATAATCTTGATGCAGATTGTTCTAATGTCAATGTTAGTATTTACAATCCTCGGACTAACTCGTCCACGACTTGTTGATTCACTTGAGGAAACAAAAATTGAAGTTGTAGATATCATTTTGGTATTAGATATTAGTAGCAGCATGCTTGCCGAAGATTTTAAACCAAACCGTTTGGAAGCAGTAAAAAAAACTGCAAAAACTTTTATTGAAAATCGAAAAGGGGATAGGATCGGTTTATTGGTTTTTGCCGGAGAAACATTTATACAATGTCCGCTTACTATTGACACGGATGTTTTGACAAATCTGTTAAAAGATGTAACAGTAGCCGAAAAAGAATATGATGGTACTGCTATCGGTATGGCAATCGCAAATGCAACCAATCGCTTACGCAATAGCGATGCAAAAAGTAAAGTTATGATTCTACTTTCCGATGGAAGTAATAACGCTGGAGAACTTGACCCAATAACGGCGGCTGAAATGGCGAGTGAATTCGATATTAAAATTCATACAATTGGAGCCGGAACTGACCAATCCGTAACTTATATTCCAAACCGTGGTTATATCCGAAATGAAGTAGATGAAGAAACCTTAAGAGCTATTGCTAAACAAACTAACGGACATTATTTCCGGGCAAGCAATGTTGGTAGATTGAAACGGATTTATGAAGAAATTGATCAATTAGAACGTTCCGAAATAGAGGTTAAAACGTATACCCGCTATCAAGATTTATACGGTTTGCTATTAATTCCGGCGGCAATATTAGGATTGTGGTACGAAGCACTGAATAGGTCAATTTTCAGGAGAAAAATGTAATGGATTGGCGCTATCCATATATATTGATATTTTTAATTTTGTTTATCTTAATATGGGTTATTTGGCGATTGCGCACAAGATCGACTAAGTCAAATAAAAACAATGGATTTAGCGATAGATTAAAAGAAAGAATTAATCCCAAAAAACAATTATGGAAAAGAAGATTTAGGGTATACAGTTTAATATTTTTGATAATTGCGGCGGCAGGTCCGTTAATTGGAACGCGAGTAAAACCAGTTGAACGAAAAGGAGTAGATCTGATTTTTGCGGTTGATGTTTCTGTGAGTATGAATGCGGAAGATGTAAAACCAACAAGGTTAGAAAAAGCAAAATATGAAATTTCGCAAGTAATTAAAAAACTTAAAGGTGATAGAGTTGGTATTATTGTATTTGCGGGATCTGCGCATTACTTTTTGCCACTTACAGGAGACTATGAAGCGGCTCGGTTATTTTTAGATGCGATTGAAACTAAAATGATAAAAACTCAAGGTACAGCTTTGAGTGCGGCACTTAAGACAAGTATTGCAGCCTTTCCAGACGAAAGTGATAAGTATAAAGTATTAGTGATAGTTACTGATGGCGAAGATCACGAAGGTGAAGCCATCGCAATAGCGGAAAGAGCTTCAAAAACTGGAATCGTTATTAATACCATTGGTGTTGGCTCGGTTGCGGGATCATTGATTCCAATTGGTCGAAACGGGCAAGTTGAAGAATATAAAAGAGATGAAAAAGGACAATTGATCACGACAGTATTAAACGAAACTATATTAAAAGACATTGCAGACGCTGGAAACGGAATTTTTATTAGAATAGATAATCAAACTAATAGCGGTGAAAAATTACATGACGAAATAAATGCAATGGAGAAAAAGACATTTAGTTCACATGAATATGCTGAGTTTGAAGACAGATATCAAATATTTGCAATATTTTATTTAATTTTTGCTGTTATTGCTTTTATTATTCCAACAAATCGTAAATATAAAGAATCATAATTTATTTAGATGAAAGATTTAATATTCAAGTTAGCAGTTATTATTTCCCTTTCAGTAAATGGATTATTTGCTGACGATAAGGGATTAAATAATTATAAAAATAATAATTTTAAAGAAGCAAAAAAATACTACGAACAAATCCTTGCCACAAGAGAAAATGATGCTGCTGCAAGTCTTGGTTTAGGAGCAAGTCAATATCAATTAGGTGATATTCCGAACGCAGCAAAATCATTTGAAGATGCTTTGCAATCTAAAAATATCAATATACAGGACAGAGCATATTATAATTTGGGTAACGCACTTTACAGTCAACAAAGGATGGAAGAAAGTATCGCGTTTTATCGAAAAGCGTTGGTGCTGAATCCAAATGATGATGATGCGAAATTCAATTATGAATTAGCAAAATATATTGCTCAACAGCAGCAAGATCAGAATCAAGATAATCAAAACGATCAACAGGATCAGCAGAACCAACAGCAAAATAATTCAAATAATGATCAGGATAATAAACCTCAAGATACTGACAAGCAAGAGCCGGATAAGCAAGAAGATGAAGAATCTGATTCTAGCCAAGAAGAGAAGCGGGATGCTCCAGAATCGCAAAAACAAATGAATGCTGAAGCTATTTTGGATGCGCTAAAAGATAATGAAAAAATTCATCAAAAAGTAAAAATGGCACAACAATCTTCACGTAAATTTGAAAAGGATTGGTAATTTTCCGAATGCGTAAAACAATTCTACTAATTATCTTATCTATTTTTTCAATTGTCAATGCGCAGGAAGTAAGAGCAACTGTCAGTTCAAATAATATCCAATTGAGTGATGTGTTTACATTCAAAGTTGAAGCAATTAATGCTGACAAAACTCCTGTAGTTGACTTAGCACCATTACTCAATGATTTTTCCATTGTAAGTGGTCCAGCGCAACAGACAAATATGCAATGGATCAATGGAACCAAGACTAGCTCTCGTAGTTTATCGTGGTCTTTGGTCGCAAAACGCGAAGGAAAACTAACGATTCCCCAATTGACTGTTAAACTTGGTAAAAATGTGGTGCAAACACGGTCAATAATTATGACTATAGCTGAATCAGATAAAAATTATGAATCCAATGAGTTGTTTTTATCAATTGAAGTAGATAAAAAACGTACATATGTTGGTGAACAGATTACAGTTGTATATAAACTGTTTACTCGCGTTAACATGACTGTTCAAAATGTAGACTTCCCAAAACATTCAGGATTTTGGACGGAAGAAATATTTGTCCCGCAACAAGTTGATTACAAGGATATTGTTTTAGAGGGTGTCAATTATAAAATGGCAACACTGTATCGCATTGCGCTTTTCCCGACTAAATCCGGTAATCTTGAATTAACTCCGATGACAATGAATTGTAGTGTTGTAATCAAATCAAGAAGTAATAGTTTTTTTAATGATCCATTTTTTGGCTCTTTCGGTAACCAAACTGTACCGAAAGTTTTGCGAACCAAACAAACCATAATCAATGTGCAAGAATTTCCAGGGGAAATACCTGAAGGATTCACTGGCGCAGTTGGCGATTTTAAAATCTACAGTTCAATCGTCCCGAAAAATGTTAAGGCAAATAATGCAATTACACTTAAAATCCAATTTAAAGGGACTGGAAATATCGACGTGATCAGTTTACCGGAGATACAATTTCCGCAAAACATCGAGGTGTTTCCGCCAACTGTAAAAACTGAAAAGGAACCATTTCGCGATCAAATAACCGGAACCATCACTAAAGAGTATATTTTAATTCCGCGTAAAACAGGTCGGTATACAATACCGAAAATAGAAATTCCATACTTTAATCCAAAAGTCAGGGCTTGGAGAAGTACCTATACTCAACCGCTTGAAATATCGGTTGAACCAGATGATAATATTGTGAATGGAGCCAGCGGTTACACCAAAGAAGAAGTTGAATTATTAGGCGAGGATATCAGATTTATTCGAGCAAATAAGATAAAATGGAAACGAAATCACAATCCATATTTGATATTTGGAATATATTTGCTTTCGGTAATTTTAATAATATTACCTTCATTAATTTTCAAGATTCATGCAAACAGGTTGTCAACTGAAGATTTGCGTAAGTCAAAAAGTGCTTTGAGAAGGGCATTTAAAAAAATAAGAAAATCTGATGGCGACCAATTTACAAATACATCCAACGCAGTTTATGGATATCTAAAAGATAAAATGCAACTTACTTCTGACAAGCTAGATCCTTTAAAAGTTAATTCTATTCTTAGCGAGAAGATTACTAATAAATCTATAATTGATAATTTAATGGATTTATTAAAAACGTGCGATGCAGGTCGCTTTGCACCCGGCGGTGATGTTACACGACAGAAATTAATTAAAAGAACCAAAACCATATTAAAACGATTAAATGCAGTATTATAAAGTATTAATATATATTGTTTTATCTATATTAGCATTATTTGCACAATCTGCTGTAGAACTTGATTCATTATATGAAATTGGCAATCAAGCAATATTGCAAGAGAATTTTGAAACCGCAATTGAGAATTATGAACAAATTTTAACTCAAGGAAATAGTCATCCTGATTTATATTATAATTTGGGTAATGCTTACTATAGAACAAGTCAAATCGGAACTGCAGTTTGGGCTTACGAAAAAGGTTTGCAGCTTGCTCCGCGTGATAAAGATTTACAATTTAATTTATCATTAGTAAAAACACGAGTTCGTGATCGTATTGAAATGCCAAAAACAATGCTATTTTTAGAACAATACCGTGCTCTGAAGAAATCTACAACTTTAATAGATATTATTCTTATCGCAGCTACGATATTCATGCTTGGAGCATTTATTTATTTTCTTAAAAAATATTATCGATGGCAAAGTATATGGATCTCACGTGTGATCATCACATTTTTTATGATGTCGCTCGTTATTCATTTAATGGCATTGGATAAATACTTCGAAATTTCCGATACCAAAGAAGTGGTTGTAGTACAAACTGAGGTTGATATATATTCCGCACCTTTTGAAAGAAGTGAAACTGTACTTTTCAGACTTCATGAGGGAGTTAAGGCGGAAATAACTCAAGAACAACCGGGATGGCTAGAAATCATTTTAATTGACGGAAAAAAGGGCTGGCTCCAAACAAAAAAAGTGCGGTATTTATAGAATGAAAGGAATTCCTATAAGGCAGGTAATTAGAAAAGTTCCAACGATTATATTCACTTGTATGATATTAATTCCGGTTATATCTCAATCTCAAGAATGGCAGTTTAAACCGGATTCACTACGAGATGATGGACCAATTGTTCCAATGATTATAAATCCGTTAATTGATGGAATTGTACCTGTAAAAGATTATTTTGATAATATCAATGAAATTGAATTAGGAAAAGCGTACAATGGTTTTAGGGTACAGGTGCTGTCGACGAAGAATGGTGAGCGTGCAGAAAACATGCGGATGAAGCTGATTTCGCAAATAAATCATAGTGTGCGAGTAATTTTTGAAGCCCCTAATTATAAAGTTAGAGTAGGCGCTTTTACAGATCGCAAAGATGCCGAAAGGTTACGAAAACAATTATATGCCTTAGGTTATCGCAGGGCGTGGATAATCCGTGCCAGACTTACTTTCTAAAATGACGGAAAAGATAATTTATCGTTCTCCAAAATCTGATACTGATTTTGAAAAATATTATGAATTAAGGTGGCGCATTTTGCGCGAGCCATGGGGACAGCCAAAACTTTAAGACAGTGCAGGCAGAATCCGATCGTTGGTAGTTGACGATGATTATCAAAAACTTGTTATTAGACAGAAATGGAAGGAAAAGGATTGTTCCTATATATGTACTATATTAATATATATAGTTTACTTTGTGAACGGTAGGTGGCTTAAATCAACGTTACCCCCTGAAAGTAACAATCCTACTTTTTTATTTTCAAATTTTTGTTTTGATTTTAATACTGCTGCTAATGTAACTGCACTTGAAGGTTCTATGATTATTTTCATACGTTCCCATATTAGTTGCATAGCATTAATAATTTCTCGCTCAGTAACTCTTATAATTTCTTCTACATATTTTCTTATTATATTAAATGTAACTTCTCCTAAAATGGTTTTTAGCCCATCAGCTACGGTGTCAGCAGTAGGTTTATTAGGTACTATCTTACCTTTAAGTAATGAGCGATAAGCGTCATCTACATTAAGTGGTTCAGCGCCAATTACAGAGCAATTATTCCCAAATACACTGGCACTTAAAGCAACACCAGAAATTAATCCACCTCCGCCAACAGGTACAATTATACAATCTAAATTCGGACACTCTTCAAGTAATTCTTTTCCTGCTGTAGCATTACCCATGATAACATTTATGTCATTATACGAATGTACAAATGTAACTCCTTTTTCTTCAATTATTTTTTTTGTTGTACTCTCTCTTCCTTCTAATGTTGGTATGCATTCTATAATTTCTCCACCATAATTTCTTACAGCTCTTTTTTTAACTTCAGCGGCGTTATTAGGCATTACAAGATAGGCTTTAATATTTAAACTTTTTGCAGCTAAAGCAATAGCTTGCGCAAAGTTTCCAGAGGAATGGGTTATTATACCCTTTTGTTTTTGTTCATTTGATAGTTGTAATATGGCATTCGTAGCACCTCGCATTTTAAAAGCACCCATTTTTTGAAAATTTTCACATTTAAAATATAATTTAGCAGGGACAATTTTATTAATTAGTCCTGAAGTTAATATAGGCGTTTTATTTATATATGATGATATTCTCTCAGCACTAGAATTTATATTATTTTTTATGTCCAAAATATTCTGTTAATCTATTACTATTAATAAAATATTATACAATTAATAGATAAATTATCAACAAATACTTATTTATATGCATTATAATTGCTTCTATTGTTATTATTAATTTAAATATATAATTAATACGAAAAATAATTAATATTATATGTAAAATAATTCGAATAAAAAATATGGTTATTGATATTAAGAGTTATAAAAAAATAGTCTTTTTCACCGGTGCAGGAATGTCAGCTGAGAGTGGAGTACCGACGTATAGAGGCAGTGGCGGGATCTGGCATAAGTATAATTGGGAAGAGTTTGCTTGTCAGGAAGCGTTTGAAAGGAATCCAAAAAAGGTGCTTGATTTTCATGAACTTAGACGAAAATTAGTGTTAGAGTGTCAACCACATAATGGACATCATTTTATTACAGAATTGCAAAATGTACACGAGGGTGTAATAGTTGTCACACAAAACATTGACGGAATGCATCAGCAGTCGGGGACAGAAAATGTAATAGAATTACACGGTAGTTTATGGCGTTTACGTTGTGACGATTGCGGTATCGCAATTGAAGATATTGGTGAATCATTTTCTAAAAAGAAATGTAATTGTGGTAAGTATTTACGTCCTGATATTGTTTGGTTTGGTGACATGCTAAATCCGCAAGTAATTCAAAAAGCATCGAAAGCAATTCAAGAATGTGATTTATTTATCAGTATTGGTACTTCGGGTGTTGTTTGGCCTGCCGCCGGATTTCCTCAGGAAGCTAAAAGTAATGGTGCCTATTGTATTGAAATCAATACGGAACGCACAGAATTATCGTATTTGTTTGATGAAGTTATAATTGGTAGGGCGGGGGAGGTGTTGGAAAGTATTTGTCATTCTGGGCGTAATGTTCAAAAATAGTTGTTAAAATCGTTGTAAACTACTGATAGGTAATGATATATAGTGGTTAAGTTCAAACCGGTTTGAATTTCAAGGTGAAAATTTGTGACTTATATCACCCCCCTCGGGGGTTTTCTTTAATTATAGATTTTGTGCTATAATAATTGTCATCCCTTTGGGATTTATTAATTTTTGAGGACAAACTCCGAAGGAGTGATAGGATTATAGATTAATGTTTAAAAATAAAAGCAAACCATGAAAGGGTGATATCATTTGGTTTAAGCTGAGTAAAGAATCAGCGGTATTTTTCTATGTAAAAACGGTAAAATAGCAACTAAAAATGAACATTACGCCCATTCTGAACAAAGTGAAGAATCCAATTAAATTAAAGGAATTAGATTCTTCGTCACAATGTTCCTCAGAATGACATATCAGTATAAAAAACGGGAGCTTGCTCCCGTTTTTCAATAGTAGAGACGTAAGATTTTACATCTCTATAAATAACAATATATTTACCAAATTTTGACACGATCTTCTTCCGGTAGATAATGTCCGTCACCTTCTTTTACATCGAATGCTTCGTAGAATTCAGGTAAATTATTCATAACACCAATTACGCGGTATTTACCGTAGGAATGGGGGTCGGTAAGCACCTGATTTCTGAGATATTCATCACGTGCTATCATTCACCATACTTGTGCCCAACCTAAGAAAACTCTCTGATTCCCGGTAAAACCGTTCAATACAGCAGGTTTTTCTCCATTCAATGATAATTGATAAGCGTTGTAAGATACAGTAAGCCCGCCAATGTCGGCGATGTTTTCTCCAAGTGTTAATTCTCCGTTGATGTGCAACGTATCAATTGGTACAAATTCATTATATTGGTCAACTACAACCTGAGCTCGTTCATCGAATTTATTTGCGTCTTCCTCAGTCCACCATTCGCGCATATTTCCATTACCATCGTATTTACGCCCTTGGTCGTCAAAACCGTGCGTTATTTCATGCCCGATCACTGCACCGATTCCACCATAATTCACGGCATCATCGGCTTTCATATTAAAGAAAGGTGGTTGTAAAATCGCAGCAGGGAAGACAATTTCGTTCATAGATGAATTGTAATAAGCATTAACTGTTTGAGGAGTCATTCCCCATTCTTCACGGTCAATCGGTTTACCGAGTTTATCCATATCACGTCGGTATTCAACTTCGGCAGAACGCATAGTGTTCAATATTAATTCATCGGGTTTTACGACCAACTTGGAATAGTCTTTCCACTTATTAGGATAACCGATCTTGGCATTGAATTTCTTTAATTTTGCCAATGCTTCCACTTTTGTACCCTCGCTCATCCAATCAACTTTATTGATTCTGTCTTCCATTGATAAAATGAGATTATCAACGAGTTTTACCATTCTATCCTTGGCTTCCGGTCTAAAATATTTTTCGACATAAACTTTACCAAGGATTTCACCTAATGAACCGTCAACTGCGCTTACCGCCCGCTTCCAACGCGGTCGATTTACTTCCGTACCACGCAGAGTTTTACCGTAAAAGTCGAAATTGGCATCAACAAAATCTTGTGATAATTCTGTAGCATTGCTACTAATTAATTTTGCTTTAGAATAATTTTTCCAATCGTCAATCGAATATTTGGACAATATGTTACTCAAAGCAGCTAAGTAACTCGGTTGTCTTACGATTACATTCTCGGCTTTTGCTATTCCTGCTTTGTTAAAAAATAAATCCCAATTGAAATCTGGAGAGAGTCCCGAAAGTTTGTTAACCTCAAATTTATTATAGGTTTTTTCGCTATCTCGATTTTCAACGCGTGTCCAATGATTCTCGGCTAAAGCGATTTCCATTTCCATAACTCTATTGGCAATCTCTGTAGCATTTTCATTCTTTGCTAATTCTAATATTTTCGTAAGATATTCAACATATTTAATACGTATGTCTTCAAACTTTTCGCCTTCGGCAAAATAATAATCACGATCCGGTAGACCTAATCCTGATTGGTGAAAATATAAAATATATTCCTCGGAATTTTTCTTATCTTGATCAACCCAATAAGTGAAAGGTCTTTGCACACCAATTATACTATGATGGGCAAATAATTCTGCAAGTTTATCCCAGTTATCAACATTTTCAATTAGTTGGAATTCTTCTTCTAATGGTTGTAAACCGAGTTCTTCAATTTTAGCTGAATCCATGAAACTTGTGTAAAAATCACCTACTTTTTGAACATCACTACCGGATGTTTTATTTTCTTTATTAGCGGCATCTTCGATGATTTCTCTTAATTTTATTTGATTCTCATCATACAAAATATGAAATGAGCCGTAAGAAGATTTATCAGCCGGCATTTCAGTTTCTTCCAACCAAGTACCATTCACGTATTGATAGAAGTCATCTTGCGGTCTAACCGAAGTATCAAAATCGGATTTATCAATACCGGATAATGCAACTTGATCTGTGCAAGATACTGCTAACAGCAAAGTTATAATTACAGTTATTAAAATTCTTAACATTTATTGTTCTCCATTTGTCATTAAAAATCTATGATAATTTAGGTTTTATATTTCTGAAAAGGAAAGGTTGGTCTCGCAAAGAAATGATTAACCGACGATATAGGCATAGCGCAGATTAATAACCATATCAATAGGAGCTTTTAAACAAGACCAACCCTAATATTTATAATTTAGCGGTGCCGAATATCACCGGAACCGGTAACTCTACTATTAACTGTTGGGTTGCCATAATAAGTTACATCACCACTACCGTAAATATGAACGGTTAGTGTTTCAGTTGCCCAAACGCGTGCATTTCCTGAGCCATATATATCAATTGATACATTTTCCGATTTCAATTTATTACCGGTGAAATCGCCTGAACCGCTAATGGTTACGTCAAGCTCATCGGTTTTTCCATTAATATCTGTATCACCGGAACCGTTTATTGTGACACCCAAAACGTCTGATGAGATATTTGAGACATCTACATCTCCCGAGCCGGATATATGAATATTTACTTTGCCTGAGTGTATTTCATCAACTTCAACATCGCCTGAACCTGAAACTTTAACTGAGCATTTATTACCGGAAAGTTTTTCAGCATCAATATTGCCGGAACCCGATATGCTAACATATTTTAACGATTTAACTACTAAGTCATAGTGAATATGTTCATTAAAACTTCTATGTTTTCTCCATCCTTTTTTCCTTTTCCCGATGTATAATGTACCATTTTTCTTTTCTGTTAGTAAATACGGAATTAAATCAACCGGAGCATGGATTGTAATTTCTTCTTTATCACCTAGTGTTATGGATACATCACCTGAACCTAATAAAGCGACTCCATCAATTCCGCGGAAGGTTCTAACTTCAGAAACTTGTCCATCTACAGTAGTGCAACCTGTGAGTAAAAATAATAAAATAAATGGAATGAATCGGTTAATTATTTTCATAATAAATCCTATTGTTAGTGTGAAATTAAAATTTAGACAACCATAAGATTGAATAGTTGTCAATCAACTACTTCTTTTTAAGATTTATAAAATTAATAATAACTAATTTTATATCTGCAAATAATAAACAATATCATTTATAGGTTAGTAATGAAAAAACACACGGTATCAATAATTTTAATAATAGTTGTACTTTTATGCAATTTTCTGTCTGCCGAAGAAGGCATGTACCCGCTCAGCGAAATTCACAAGTTGGATTTGCAAGCAAAAGGACTGGAAATTGAATTATCAGAATTGTATAATCCTGATGGTATCAGTTTAATAGACGGTATTTGCAATGTAAGCGGTTGTTCCGGTTCGTTTGTATCGGAAAAAGGATTGATTCTTACTAATCATCATTGTGCCTACCGTGCAATAAAAAATGCAAGTACCGCTGAAAATGACTTTTTGGAAAATGGATTTTTTGCACAAAATTTATCGGAAGAATTTCCGGCAAAAGGATATACGGTACGCATTACCGAGTCCTATCGTGATGTTTCTGATGAGGTGTTGAACGCCATTAATAAAAATATGACATTGGCAGAACGCACCAAAGCAATCGAAAAGAAAATTAAAGAAATCATAACGCAAGTTGAAGCGGAAAATCCCGGCAAGCGGGCATCGGTTTCCGAAATGTTCATCGGTAAAACTTATGTGCTGTTCATATATAATTACCTGAAAGATGTAAGACTTGTGTATGCTCCGCCTCGTTCAATCGGCAATTTTGGCGGTGTAACCGATAATTGGATGTGGCCGCGCCATACAGGCGATTTTTCCATAATGCGTGCTTATGTTGCACCCGACGGTTCTCCCGCTGATTATTCACCTGAAAATATTCCTTACACACCCAAAAAGGTCATCAAAGTTGCACCGAAAGGAGTGAATGAAGAAGATTTTGTATTCATTTTGGGATATCCCGGGAGGACTTACCGACATAGGACATCTCATTTTTTGGACTATGAGTACAATATACGTATGCCATTTGTAGCTGAGTTATATGAGTGGCAGATCAATGCTTTGCAAGAAATCAGCACAGAAAACCGCGATGTTGCACTTAAGCATTTATCGAAGATAAAAGATCGTTCCAATATAGTGAAAAATTATCGCGGGAAATTACTTGGAATCGGAAGAATGAACTTAATCGATAATAAAATTGAGGAAGAAGTTAAACTCCAAGAATTCATCAATTCCGACAGGAAAAGGAAAAAAGAATACGGTACTATTTTAGAAGAATTAAGTAAAATATATGAAGAAATGAAGGAAAACGCAGAGAGATCTTTGGTCTTAAGTTATTTTCGTCGCAGTTCCAATTTATTATCATTTGCCTATACTCTTTACGAAGGAGCAATTGAATTACAAAAAGATGATGTGGAACGCGAATATAGTTATATGAATCGTAATCTTGATATGACAAAGAAGCGATTGTTATTGACAGCTAAGGATTTTTATGCAGAATCCGATAAAATATTATTTAAAAATTTGTTGGACCGCGTAACAAATTTACCGTTACATCAAAGAATGGCCGTTATTGATGAGTTATTTGCAGAAGGACCAATTAACATTCAAATTGAAGAGTATTTAGAAAACGCTTATAGTAAATCGCATTTAGCGGATGAAGAATATTTATTGGAATTATTCGGAAAAACTCCAGAGGAAATAGAGGCTATTGATGATCCATTCATCAAATTGGCAGTTGCTCTATATCCATTATATCAAGAGCAGAAAGAAATTGGTAAGACGCGCAAGGGAGCATTAGACCAATTATATTCTAAATTGATTGATGTTAAAAAAGAATTCATTGGTGCTGAATTTGTACCTGATGCTAACGGTACATTACGACTAACTTATGGAAATATCCGCGGTTATTCTCCGCGTGATGCAGTGTATTCTTATCCAATTACCACACTTGATGGCGTGATGGAAAAAACTACCTCTGAGTTTCCATTTGATTCACCTGAAAGACTATTAAAACTGCATAATCAAAAGAAATTTGGTATGTATGGACATTCAAAATTAGGTAGTGTTCCGGTAGGAATTTTATATAATATGGATACAACCGGTGGTAACTCAGGTAGTGCTGTATTGAATGCCAAAGGTGAATTAGTTGGAATCAATTTTGATCGTACTTATGAAGCTACAATCAATGATTTTGCTTGGAGTGAAGCTTACAGCAGATCAATTGCTGTTGACATTAGATATGTTTGTTGGGTATTGGATATTTATTCAGGTGCAGATTATTTGTTGAAAGAAATGGGTGTAAATTAATTTTATATTTTTATATCTAGAAATATTTAATTAATCTGTTCAAGTTTACTATTATAATTAATTAAAAATGAAAATGTCAATTGAGGTTATTGTAGAAAATTGACTTTAATTTTTATATTTAATTAAAAACAGCTATTTAGATTTCACATTTTACTATAATTCTGCCAGATTTTCTGGTATATGTACTATGGAAGCCCCCAACACTTTGTTGGAGGGTTTTTGTTAAAGCAAAGGAGTACATAT
>CBDURO010000022.1:0-26966 GCA_965369995.1 uncultured bacterium
ATAAAATCTTATATTTATCCAACACAACCACTGTTTCAATATGCGGTGTATGCGGAAACATGTCTACCAAAGTGACTTTAGTTAATTTGTATCCTTTTGTTAATAATATTTTCAGATCCCGTGCTTGCGTAGTGGGATTACATGATACATAGACAATCCTCTTTGCTCCAAATTTCGGTAAATAACGAACTATATCTTCATGCATACCTGCTCGCGGTGGATCAATAACAACTACATCCGGCTTCGATATCTTAAATTTTTTTGTGAAATTCGAGAAACTCACAAATCCCTTAAAATATGTATCTAAATTTGCCTTAAAGAATTGTACATTGTCGATACCGTTGGCTACGGCATTTTGCTGTGCATCTTCCACAGCTGATCTAATAATTTCAAATCCATTAACTTCTTTTACCTTTTGCGCTAAAAATAATGATATGGAACCGGTTCCACAGTATAAGTCGTAAACAGTTTCTTTACCGTTCAAATCTGCACCATCCAAAACTGCTTGATATAATTTCTCGGCTTGCAATGTATTAGTTTGAAAAAAAGAGTTGGCTGAGATCTCGAACGTTAAATCACCTATTTTATCTGTAATCGCAGGTGTGCCGTGCAAGATAATTTCGTATTCACCAAACGCGATATCAGCTTTGCGTGTATTTATATTGTTAATAACAGAAGTGATTTGCGGAAACTTCTGAACTAGGTCATTTACCAAAGGAATTAGAAAGTCTGTATTTTCATAAGATGTAACAATATTAACCATCATTTCATCGGTGTTTACGCCAAACCGTAATACCAAATGACGTAAAAATCCGATGTGCGTTTTAGCATCATAGGGTTTTAATTTTAACTCAATTGCTTTTTCTCTTACAAAATTCAGAATTTCATTCCCAAGTTTGGGCTGGATATGACATTCATTAATATCTAATATTTTATCGAATCTTCCGGGGATATGCAACCCAAGTGCAAAACTTTGCGGAGCGTCTTTCGGTTCATTGGGTAATATCCACCGCCGATTGGAAAAAGTAAATTCCATTTTATTGCGGTAATTATAGATATTGTCTGATGGAATTACATTATCAATTTTAACTCCATTTAATCCGGCTAACCTTTGAAATGCATCTATGACCTGCTGTTTTTTTTGCTCGATTTGCTCGTCGTAATTCAGTTGCTGAAATGTACATCCACCGCAATATTCAAAATGTTCACAGCGTGGTAAAGTATAATTAGGAGATTCTTTGATAACTTCTACCGGACGTGCTTCGGCATAACCGCGACGTTTTTTATATATAAACGTTTTTACAGTTTGTCCGGGAATGGCATTTTTAACAAAAATTACAAAATCATTTACCTTTGCAACCCCTTTGCCACCAAAGGCAAGTGATTCAATTGTTAGATTGACTACGGTTCCTTTCTTAACAGGTGATTGTTCCATAGATAAAATTACGCACGAATATTTATGCGCAATAGCTACAATATTGCGCTAACCTATTAAATTAAATAATTAGATATTATAAGTTGACTATCTATTAAGATGAATGTGATCCACAATCCCCACAATTATTGACCGCAAAGGAGCCATATCATCATTAACGATGAATCTAGCAGAGTTACCCTCGTCAATCACTAATACTATTTCTCCTGCTCCGGCACCGATGTGATCGACCGCGATCAAATAATCACTTGTTGGCTTACCATTCAGATCGAGTTTATCTACAACCAGTAGTTTGCGATTATCGTAAAATTGGTGGTTGATCGTTGAATGAATAGCACCACAGACCTTGCCCAATATCATTTTGCTGTTTCCTCCTTTAAGAGATGGACATCATCAACGATTCCAATAATAGTATCATCAACCGGTACAAACCACGGATCCAGTGCAAGAGCAGCTTCCCGAGAACTTTCATAATAAACCAATTCTTCCAATCCAGCCATACGTGTGGAATCTGCAGAGACAATTGATTTCCCAACTGGTTTTTGGTGTTTATCCAATGGCTGCACCAGCAGCATTGGAACACCCTCTAATCCTTTATACACAGTACAAGGAGTCAACGTACCGATAACTTTTCCCAGTTTCATTTGCTAAACCTCACTGCCATTTACCTTTCCCAATTTTACTTTTGCAAAACTGGTGGTCTGATCAATTTGGACTTTCATATCGACATGCAGGTTGGGTATGATAATCTCATTCACCCAGTGTTCTGAGACGGTGACAGCTTTTTTAGCAATTTCAACAGCAGCTTGAACTTCTTCTACACTCCCATTATAAATCGTAAACGATTTTCCACCAATGTCATCTGCTAACCGAATCTCAACGATACTCACATCAGCTCCTTTTATTCCGGCGTCAGATGCTTTGATCATGGTTGATACTGATGATGCTTCAATTATTCCCAGGGATTCTTCTGTGCATTCCAAGCGTGAACCTAATATACCGTTGTGCAACTGCTGATGAACATCCGGCAATATCATACTGTCTATAACATTCTCGGGTTCAACGGTTAATCCTTTTGCGTACGATTCTTCTACCGAGGCAACACTACCGCCAATTAAAACTAAGTATTTTCCATTGTGTACAGTTCCAGATTTGATCACTGTTATTGGTGCTTTCTTCAGCATTTCATCACCTGCTAAAATACCGGTGGCAATGCTGGAATATTCAATTAATGCTATTGCAGGATAGGTTTTCATCATATTATCCTAAAATGATCGACCAATACACAGCGCCGTTCACGGGTAAAACTGCGAGGATTAGTTAAACCCTCACCAGTTGGACTGGCAATTGTAAAGGATGCATATCCCTCACCACCATGACCTATTCCAGCGTATGATGGTCCGTTTTTAACAAAGATGCTACAATTCATTACTCGCGCCATACGGCTGAGATTGTCCAGATTCTTCGAATACATTATGGCTGTATGGCGAAATCCCTGTTCAGCCTCTTTAGCAAGCTCAATTGCCTGGTTAACATTTGGTACTCTTGCCACTGGCAGAACCGGCAACATCTGTTCCGTCCAGATCAGTGGATGTCCCACGTCAACCGGAGCAATGGCTAGTCTAACATTGTCTTCCACTTGTTTTCCGATTTTCATCAAGATATCCTGGATATTCTTACCAATATAGATAGGATTAATTATACCAGGCTTGCGCTGTCCTCGTGTTTCCTTAAATATTACTTTGTCCAACTGTTCAATTTCATGGTTCTTAAGAACGACTGCGTTATAGCGTTCAAAGGCAGCAATTAACTGATCTGCGATAGAATCCACAACGAAGACTTCTTTTTCTTCGACGCAGATGACATTATTATCCATGGATGCGCCTTGCACTATCTTTTTAGCAGCCTGTTCTATATCAGCAGTCTCATCAACAACAACCGGAGGATTGCCAGGCCCGGCACAGATTGCACGTTTTCCACTGGACATAGCAGCTTTCACAACTCCAGCTCCACCGGTTACAACCAGTAGATTTACATTGGGATGCTGCATCAATTCCTGAGCACTTTCTATTGTCGGATTAGCAATCGTGGTTACTAGATTGGGTGGTCCGCCGGCAGCTACAATTGTCTGGTTCAACAGTTCAATGTTATAGATGCTTACATCTTTAGCTGAGGGATGTACATTGAATACTACTGCATTCCCGGCAGCTATCATTCCTATCGAATTACAGATAATCGTTGAAGTTGGATTGGTAACCGGTGTAATTGCACCAATTACTCCGTAAGGAGCTAATTCCATGAGGGTTAAGCCATGATCACCGGTACGGACTTTTGGCTCAAGGACTTCGGTCCCTGGCGTTTTTTCAGTTACCAACTTATTCTTGACTATCTTATCCTCGATTCTACCAAAACCAGTCTCTTCAATTGCTCGTCGTGCAAGATCTTCGGCATGTTCAAACATTTTAATTCGGATACTGCGAATAATTTGGTTGCGCAACTTCAGTGACAGTTCCATTAATTCCAACTGAGCTTTTTTTGCTGCAATAGTCGCAGTATTGATGTCTGCAAACACACCCGCACCCAAGGCTGGAGTACCTAGTACATCCAGTGTCGGAGCAGATTTATTTTTCTGCCCAACGGGTGCTTGCAGCTGGTGTAAAACTCTGGACGCTATTAAGTCAATTTGTTCTTGCGATAACTGTAACATACTGCACCTCCTTTAATCATTAACACCCTTTTTGTATTTGAATTTGCCGTTTGTTTCCCAATTATCCACAATTGCCATTACAACTGCATCGCAAGGGCGATTATTGGTTTGTTCGGTTTGACGAGCAGAACTTCCGCTGGCATATAATACCATTTCTTCCACACCAGCATCGACCACATCAGCAGCTATTACAAATCCACCCTTAGATTTTCCTTCAATATCAACATTTTGTAGAACCAGAAACTTGAGCCCATCCATGCTTGATTCTTTTTGAGTAGATACTAACGTACCCACTACTTTGGCTAAAACCATGTCAGCCTCGTGTTATTTTGATTGCTTTTTAAGTTCGGCCTGTCCCTCTTCTTCACGACCTAGGGGCAGAACTGCATCCACATTAAAATGTGGGCGTGCAATTATATGGACCGATACAACTTCGCCAACCCTGGCAGCACCAGCTTTACCTGCATCACAGGCGGCTTTAACTGCAGCTACATCACCGCGGACAGAAACTGTTACGTATCCACCACCGGTTCTTTCATAAGACACCAGTTCAACTTTGGCAGCTTTAACCATGGCATCCGCAGCTTCAACTACTGCCGGGAAACCTCTTGCTTCAATCATTCCTAATGCTTCAGACATTGTATTCTCCTCTTGTTATTATTTAGGATGTTTTTCATCTGGATCAATTTTGATCCCTTTTTAATCATCTTGAACTTTTCCGGTTACTTCTTCAATAGATTTAATGGCAGCCCGCCATCCCACTTCAATATCACGTTCTTCTCCACCCAGATATACGCGTCCGAAACTGCCAAAAGTGCGAACCTCAAGGATATTAATATTGGCAGCTTTCTCCGCTTCATTGGCGGCAAGTGCAGCATAAGCTGCGGGCTGCACCTCCATTACGTGCATGGTCTCGCCCGGAACAATCATGTTACCATGTCGCATACGATTAATTAGTTGAGTCTGGTGATCGTCAATTCGACGTATTATCTGAGACGAATAAATTTTTGGTTTCCAGCGGTCCTCTTCTTTCAAGTCCAGGGCATCTAAAATTGCAGCACCAGCTTGTCTGACATCCGCCTGTGACATAGAATGAACCTCTAACATTCCATATAACCGCTCAACTATCTGCATACCCGGAGTAACATCCGTTGACTTCAATGCAATATCAGTTATCCTATTAATTTCAATTCCCGGGGAAATCTCCACGTACAATGAGGCCATTCCGGCAAGTGGTAAAAAACCTTTGGCAACTGTGCCTAAAAAGGCAGCATACTGAGGCTGCAGTTTGTCAATAAATACATAAGCTCTTAAATCTACCACGGGTAATTCCTTATAATAATTATATTTTTCATTAGTTTGAAATCGTTACTGATTTTGCTTGCTGTAATATTTTAATCCCAGCACTGGCTCCTAAACGTGTTGCACCGGCTTCAATCATCTTTTGAGCATCATCAAATGATTTTATACCCCCTGCCGCTTTCACTCCGATCCCCACACGACCTACGATTTTACTCATCAGGGCAACATCTTCGGCTGTTGCACCACCCGGTCCAAACCCGGTCGAAGTTTTAACATAATTTGCTCTTGCCTTTTTCGCAAGCGTACAGGCGCGCACCTTTTCATCTTCAGTCAATAAGGCTGCTTCGATAATAACTTTGGATATGACGCTGCCATCTTCACATGCTTCGATAACCGTGCGAATATCGCGAAACACCAGATCATCATTGCCGCTTTTAAGAGCACCAATATTTATTACCATATCTATTTCTTCAGCACCTTCGCGAATTGCCCGGCGTGTTTCCATAGCTTTAACCTCAGGCATGTGTGCACCTGAAGGAAAACCAACTACCGTACAAACCTTTACGGGTGATCCAGCTAATTCCCGTGCAGACAAAAGTACATAACTGGGGCTGACGCAAACCGATGCAAATTGAAATTCTCTAGCCTCGGCACAAAGCTTAATAATATCGTCTTCGGTAGCGTCAGGCTTCAGTATTGTATGATCAATACAACGGGCAATATCTTCCGGTATGCATTCTCCTCCGGTTCCCTCTTCAATTCCTAAACGATCTACACCAAAGTCAATGAACTTACGAAATGTATCCGGTTCATTTTCAATCGAGACACCACAGATGCATGATTCAACAGCTGAGGTTCGACTTCCCGGCAACACCATCATTTGGCTTATGCGATCAGCAATCCTGGAAATATCTTCACTGGTTAATTCAATCAAGGAATCCTCCTTTTTACCTACATAATTCTGTATATTTGTATCACCGGTCAAACTTTGTTTATCATCAAGCTTATCAATCATAGCTACTCTCTGCAAGTGACGATCAACTGTGCATTCAGTGGATATAAAGGTATCCACGATCTGCTTGGCTAAACCCAATGCGATCAAACCTGCGCCAAGTGTTAATACATTAGCATTATTGTGTTCCCGGGCATTACGAGCAGTGGATATATCATAACATAAAGCAGCCCGGACTCCACTTACTTTATTGGCAGTCATGGCTGACCCGATTCCGGCACCATCAATCATGATTCCCAGCTCGGCTTTTCCATCAGCAACATTACGAGCTACCGCATAGGCAAACTTTGGATAATCCACAGCAACGGGTGGCGGGACATTAGTTCCACAATCAGTGATTGAATAACCCTGCTCAGTCAAATAAGTTTTTAGTGCATTTTTTAATACAAAACCACCATGATCAGCTCCAATCGCAATAATTCTTTTATTTTTAGAAATACTCATTATTAATCTCTTAAAAGTTCGATAGCGACCCATTCATCGGTAATTAGGCTATTGAACCACTTACCTTTTAATCCTGCTTGTATTGCAGCCAATTTTTCTTTACCACCGGCCACAGCAATTGAATATGGTTTTTTCTTTATTTCTTCCAGTTCAATTCCAATTGTTCGATTATTTAAGTCCTTTGAACAAATCGTTCCGTCAGCTTTAAGGATTCGGGAACAAATATCACCTACTGCCCCAGACTGTAATAGTTCATCCACCTCAATCGGTTCAAAATAATCAGCTTTCACTAATACCGAATTGTATCCAAATGATCCAATAGTGAACAACGCGATATCAGCTTTCCGACCCAAATCAAGTGTGTAGGAAATATTTTTGTCTGAAAGAATTACTTTTTTCAAATCGGCGCTATCAACCACAGCTGGTAAAGGCATTAAATAAGGAATAGCTTTGTAACTTTCACTTATAGCTTTGGCTATTTCACTGGCGTGTGTATCAATTTCAGCGCGGGATATACCACCATTCAGTTGCACAACTATCATATCCTTAACTCTGCGAGGACGAAGTTGCCGGGCAATCTCTTGCATTGTGGTTCCCCAGGAGATACCTAGGACTGTTCCTTCCGATATTAACTGATCCACTAATAAAACAGCGGCTTTGCCCAGGCGCTTCTTGATTATTTTAGTATCATTCGTATCATTTGGTACAACAGTTACTTTTTTAAGTTTGAATTTCTTGATTAATGCCGCTTCTAACCGCGTACCAATTTCAGATGGATCAACAATCTCAATTCTTACAATCCCAGTTTCTCGTGCTTGTTGAAGCAGCCTTGATATAGTGGGACGAGAGACTCCTAGCTTCTTTGAAATTTCTTCCTGGCTCAACTGATGTTCATAATAAAGCTTTGCTGCTTCTACCAGGGTTGTTGACATGTATCGTTTTTTCATTGTTTTAGTGTGAACAATTGTTCATAACCATTTAACATTTGTTCAAAATTAAACGAAAATTCAACACGTGTCAAGAAAAAATTGAAAATTTATTTAGTCACCTTCAGTGACTTGGACATAGTGTTAGCGCTTGGTAAATACTAAGCTAAAATAAAATTAAATTAATGCAGTCTTTAATTCTCTGATCAAATTTAAAGCAATTGTGTAATTTACACCTTCAGCATAAATACGCAAAATTGGTTCTGTGTTAGATGCTCTCAAATGCAGCCACCGGTCACTCCAAATAAATTTTACTCCATCTACTGTATTCACTTTCGCATCACTAAATATTGCTTTAGCTCTATCAAAAACTGCCGTTGGGTCAGGCATGCATACATCTGCTCTATTTAACTCAAGTCTATCTTTAACCATTTCAAAATGTGGTAATATTTCCATTATTTTACTTACTGATACATCCGATTGCGCTAAGCGGTTCAATACCATTGTTACTCCAACCAATGAATCGCGCCCTAAGTGTGCTTCTCGTAATATCACTCCGCCATTGCCTTCTCCGCCTAAATTAGCTCCTATCTCCAACATCTTCTGCACTACGTTAATTTCGCCGACAGCAGAGCGCTCAACAGTACAATTGTGGCGTTCAGCTAATTTATCCAAAGCCATTGTTGTAGATAAATTAGTTACAAACGTCTCTTTTTTCCCGGTGGTTTTAATATATCCTTCCGTTGCTAAAACTAATGTGTATTCTTCACCGATTGGTTTTCCATTTTCATCAACAACCGCTAAGCGATCGGCATCAGGATCAACCGCAAAACCAACATCAGCATTGTTATCAATTACAGTTTTGCTTAATTCTGATAAATTATGCGGAAGTGGTTCTGTGCCATGTACAAAATCGCCGGTTGGTTCACAATTTATCGGGATTACTTCGCAACCTAAAGCTTCCAACATCGCCGGAACAGCGACCGCACCGGCGCCATTAATTGCATCAATTACAACTTTAAACTGCCTTTTACGAATTTGATAAATATCAACACATTTTAAGGATGCATTTTTAATTATATGTTTTTGAATAGCATTTCTATCTTCTAAAACAATTCCACGGTCTTTACTATCTTCAATTTTAATGCCTTTATCAACTTCCTTAAAAAGTTTTTCATTTTCTTCCGGTAGGAAGAAAGTTCCATCAGCACGGACGAATTTTAGTCCGTTCCACTCTTCCGGATTATGACTTGCCGTAACAATCAGCCCTCCGGCGGCATCTGTTTGCTCAACCATAAATTGAATAGTGGGAGTTGGAACAATGTCACAAAATATTACGTTTTTACCGAGTCGTATAAATTCATCAATAACAATATTAGTGAGCATCGCACCTGAGGGGCGTGAATCACGACCTACAATAATTGCGCCATCACAATATATTTGGTGAGCGCCTCGCACATAATTACGAATCACATCATCTTTTAAATGCGTATCAACAATTCCTCTAATACCGGATATACTTCGAATTAACATATTCAAAATTACATATTTATGATATAAAAATTAAAAAAAGGTTCAAGAGAATCCTTGAACCTTTTTTTAAATTATTGTCGATTATTTTAACCGTACAATCTTTTAATTCGCTCAAAACGCGCCATGCGGCGTATCGCTTTTTTCCGCGATTCACGTTTTACAACGCTCGGCTTGATATAAAATGAATTACGTCGTACATCACGTAAAATACCTGCTCGTTCCCATTTCTTCTTGAAACGTCTCAATGCTCTTTCCAGCGGTTCATTATCACGAACGTTCACTTCAATCATTCCGTACCACCTCCTTAAGGGGTTATCAATTAATAAAATATGCTAATTATTTAGCCCAGAATTTTAATGAATATAAATATAATATTCAAATAAGTTCTGCAAATTCAGCGATACTTAATGTTTCGGGGCGGCGGGTGAAATTTATCTTATCTTTTACTGATTGAGAAACATCAAATCCGCTTAATGAATTTTGCAGCATTTTACGCCGTTTTGAAAAGGCAGCTTTCACTAATTTTTCAAATTTCTCAAATTGTTCATCATTTATAATTGGTTTTTCCTTTTTTGTAATCTTAATAAAAGCTGAATCAACCTTTGGTCGTGGTACAAATACTTCCGGAGAAATATTAAAACATTTTTCAATATCTAGAAATGCACCCGTCATAACTGTTAATCTACCGTATGATTTTGTTCCAACCCGTCCGGTTAATCTCAAAGCCATTTCCTTTTGTACCATAAGATACGCTTCTGACCAATCTTCGCGCTGTTCAATTAACCAGAACAAAATCGGGGATGTAATATTATAAGGAATATTTCCAACAACTTTTACAGGTTTACTTATTGGCAATGTTCTTAGCTCCAACCATAAAACATCGCCATGGATGATGTGACAGCCTGTGATTGAATCAAGTGATCGCAAATATTCTACTAAAAGTGGATCGATTTCAATTACTGCTAATCCGTTAACTACGGGCAAAATACATTCAGTAAGAACCCCTTCGCCCGGACCGATTTCTAATACATTATCCTTTTCATTCAAACCAATTGTTCGAATTATTTTACGTAGTAAATTTGGATCAATTAGAAAATTCTGACCCCATTTCTTTTTAGCATAATGTCTCAAGATTTAGGAAGGTTGAATAGTTTCTCAGCATTATTCTGAGTAGTCATTTCGATTATATCGTATGAAACACCTTGGCATTCCGCAAGCTTATCAGCAATATATTTAAGGCGGCTTGGTTCATTTTCCTTACTACGATATGGCATCGGGCTTAGAAACGGTGCGTCAGTTTCAATCAATAATCTATCTAAAGGTATTTCTTTTGCTACTTCCGGTAAATCACTATTCTTATAGGTTAAGTTTCCGGCAAAGGATATGTAAAATCCTACATCTAAAAATATCTTTGCGGTAATTAAATCACTGGTAAAACAGTGAGCAACTCCCCGAAGCGGACTTACTTGTTGAAAAAGATGAATTATGTCAACATCAGCATTACGGTTATGGATAATTACCGGTAAATCCATTTCTTTTGCCAATTGTAATTGCTTTTTGAATACCTCACGTTGTGTTGCAGCATCGGAAATATTACGATAATAGTCTAAGCCAATTTCGCCAAGTGCGACTATCTTTGGCTGAGAAAGGATATCTAGTAATTGATTTATGTAATCAGCCGGTGCATTGTTTGCATCATGAGGATGAATTCCGGCAGCGGCATATACATTTGGATGATTTTTGGCAATCGTTAAACTTTGCCATGAACTGTCTATATCAATACCGGGACAAATGATTTTACCAACACCGCGTTCTTTAGCACGCTCCAATACAACGTCCAAGTTTTTAGACCATGAACCCATATATAGGTGACTATGTGAGTCGATTAACATGCTGTAATTTACTTTGGTTATGTCAGTTTTATATAATTAACTTTATTTCTGATGGTAAATAATAATACTCCATATTTTGTTCATTTTGTCGACAGACTCCGATACTTCATATTGGTTTCTAAACTTTAAGCGGAGTATATATATTATTATAAAACAATTCAGTAATATTAAATAATTTTCCTGCTTCATTATAGTTATTGGAAACAAATGATAAAGAATCAGATTAATTCAGTATTGAGATTATTGAACTTGAGATTAATCAAGGCTAATCATATTAAAAATATTTCAAGTGATCTCAGATATATTTCAGCTAAAGAAACAGTAAAAAGTGCTCAAAACGAAGGTCTGTCTGTTTGTGATTATGTTGAAAAAATGTGGGGTCAAGAAGGTGAAACACAAAAGGTGATAGATAATATGGAGAAATTTGGGGTGTTTCAAAACGCTAATCCAACTGTATGTGAAATCGGTGCTGTTACCGGAAGGTATATGGAAATAGTTATTGAAAAATGTAATCCCAAGAGATATGAAAGTTATGAAACCGCAGCAGATTGGTCTGAATGGTTAGAAAAAGAATATGACATAATATCATTAGAATCGGATGGTTTTTCTCTAAAAAGTACTGATGATAATTCTATTGATTTAGTTCATTCCCATGGTGTTTTTGTCTATCTTCCTTTTTTCGATTTATTACGTCATTTCAAAGAAATTGATAGAGTCTCAAGTAAAAATGCAGTCATAGTGTTCGATTGCATTACCGAAGATTGTTTAGACAAGAAATCATTAAATAATTGGCTTAAATCCGAATATAGTTTCCCTCGAATATTACCGGAAAAATATATTTTTGACTTTTTTCCAAGTAATCAACATAAACTAATCGGGAATTTCTTCACACCTTACGGACAGGGTAAATCAAAGTATTTTGTTTTCAAACGCACCAACCTCGAATAGGACAACTATATTACAATTATTTAAAAAATCCCCACTCCGCTTTCAACATTGTCGGAATCAATTATGATTAGCGACAATTCCTTGCCTTTTTTTGCTGCTAACAACATTCCATTGGACTCAATTCCACGGATTGTAGCAGGCTCAAGGTTGGTTACAATTACAATCATTTTACTAATTAATTCTTCCGGTTCATAATATTCGGCAACCCCAGCTACGATCTGCCGTTTTTCATCGCCAACTTCAATCTGTAGTTTCAGTAAACGATTTGCTCCTTCTACCTTTTCAACTTCCAATACAAGAGCAGTTTTTAGCTCAACTTTCTCAAATTCATCATAGGTAATAACATTTTCCTGAGCGGTTACCTTAATTTTCTCTACAACAGGCGCTTCGACTTTAATCCGTGGGAATAATGGTGCATGTTTTTTTAGAATTGTCCCTGATTTTAGAATTCCCCACTTTAGTTCCGTGTCTATTGTGCCTAATGCGTCTAAAATTATTTCCGTTCTGTTTGGCATTACCGGATGGAGCAGTAAAGCAGAAATACGCAATGATTCAGACGCGATGTATAACACTCTAGCCGCAGCTAATTTATCAGACTTAACTAATTTCCAAGGAGCTTGTTGTTCCATATATTTATTTATACTACGAACAAATTGTAATATTTCTTCAATAGCTTCATTTATACGCATTTTTTTTATCAATTCATTCACTTGCTCGATAACAAATTCAGCCTTCTTTTGAACTTTAATTTCTTTTAGTGTTAATTCACCTGGCTCGGGAATTACATTTTCAAAATTCTTTGCAATTAGTGTCGAAACTCTGCTAAATAAATTCCCAAAATCATTAGCTAAATCACTATTATAACGTTTTATAAATGATTCCAGGGTAAAAGATGCATCTTGTCCAAGTACCATTTCGCGCATTAAATAATAGCGCAAAGGATCCACGCCATATTTATCAATTAAGTCTAAAGGATTAACTACATTTCCTAAAGATTTGCTCATCTTAGATTCACCACTTAACCACCAACCATGCGCAAAAATTGTCTGTGGTTGAGGAATACCTGCCGAAAAAAGCATTGTAGGCCAATATACTGCATGTGTCATTAAAATATCTTTACCGATTAAATGAATTGCCGGCCACCATTGATTAAATAATTTACTATCGGTTGAATAACCGGGAGCTGTAACATAATTAATAAGCGCATCAAACCAAACGTAGGTAACATAATCTTTATCAAAAGGTAATTCGATTCCCCAATTCAATCTGCTTTTAGGACGAGAAATACATAAATCATCTAGCGGCTGACGCAAAAATCCCAAAATCTCATTTTTACGGTGTTTCGGTTGTATAAAATCCGGATTATCATTGATATAATTAATGAGTTTCTGTTGATATTTACTCATCTTAAAAAAATAATTCTTTTCCGTAATAGTTTCTAAAGGTTTATCGTGCTGAGGACATTTCCCATCAACTAACTCCTTCTCTGTATAAAAACGCTCACAACCAATACAATATAATCCTGTGTATTCATCGAAATAAATATCACCTTTTTCATATACCTTTCTCAGAATATCTTGCACAACACTTTCATGACGTTTTTCCGTTGTTCTAATAAAATCATCATATCGGATATGTAGTTTTTCCCATAGATTGATAAAGCGCGGCGCCATTTCATCGCAGTGTTGCTGCGGTGAAACTCCACTTTCTTCTGCCGCTTGTTGGACTTTTAGTCCGTGCTCATCCAACCCGGTTAGAAAAAATACTTCATCGCCGACTGTGCGATGAAAACGAGCAAAAACATCGGCTAGGATGGTAGTATAGGCATGACCAATGTGCGGCTTATCGTTTACATAATAAATTGGTGTCGTAATAAAATAGTTGTTTTTACCTGACATAATTATTTTAAGTGTTTTTGAATATTGATTAATAAATTAGTTAAAATTAACGACATATACAGATTTCTTCCAATGGACTCTATGGCATCTTCAAGTAATATATCAATATTTTGCAAATCTGCTTTAGGATATTTTTGATTAAATTGTTGCATAACATTCAGTAACTCCGGTCGATGCAATTCATCACTTACACCTATCCGTAAATGATATACACTTTTAACCCATAATTGTAATAAATAAATATTATGCTGAAATTGAGATAAGTCCTTTCTAATCATTTGTGAATTGTCATTTATAAATTTTCGCCACTTTGTTCCATCTTCATTAATGACAGACATCGATAATTCTTGAATTAACTTTAAGAGATTGTCCACAGAGTCCTTTGATATAGCTAACGCCTTACGCATATTGCCTTGAGATATGCCGGCGATTAGTTCAGCCGATTCATTATCAACATTGTTTTTCAATAATGTATTTTTAATTACTTCTTTTGTTAATGGTGGAAAATCTATATGCTGACAACGAGATAAAATTGTAGGTAAAAGTTGATTTTTCTTATCGGTTACCAAAATTAATGCAGTATTTGAAGGTGGTTCCTCTAAAATCTTTAATAGCGCATTTGCTGATTCAGCTTGACCTACAGATAATAAATGTGCATCAAATATCAATACAATCTTTTTCCCAATATCATTACTTTTTAAATATAATGATTTACGCAATTCTCGGATAGAATTAATTCTAATTCTTGTTGCATTCGGTAAAATAATTTTGTGAAACAGATTAGTACTTTTTTGTGCAATATGATATTTTAATAATTCCAAATCAGCAGTATTCAAAGATTCTAATATATTAATATTATCCTTTTGCGTTTTTCCGGCTGGCAACGGAACTATCAATTTTAATAACTCATGTTGCAAATTTTTAAATCTTGTATAACTCGCATCTGCAACGCTTTTGTCATCATTCAAATGTTCTCTATTAATAGCTGCACCATATTCAATCGCCATTGCTTCCTTGCCTACTCCAGACGGACCTGAAAATAGATACGCGCTACCTATTTTATCATTTTTTATAGATTTCTCCAATAAATTCCAAATTCCGCCCTGCAAATGTTTTACATCCAAATTTATTCTTTTATCAACCATTTTTCAGGATCCAATTTTTGTTGATTACCCCATATTTCAAAATGAAGTTTTGAGCCGTTTATAGCATCGGCATCACCGGTATAAGCGATTATATCGCGACTTTTTACTTCACCATCTTCATGAATTTGTAAGTCCGTAACATGGGTATATACCGTATAAAAGCCACCGCCATGATCAATAATTATTGTCGTTCCATAACCACGAATAAAGGTAATCGTAGTTACAATACCATTTAATACAGCTCTGACCGGTGCTTGAGGAGTTCCTTCAATATCTATACCGGGATTATCCGTTGTTGTTTTTAATTTAGCATTCCATTGACTACCGAATTTAGTAACGATTTTTCCATCCATAGGCCATAGTAGTTGCCCTTTTAGTTCAGTAAATTGTTTTGTATTAAGATATTCTTGTTGTTCTCGAATTCGCTTTTCACGCAAATCTCTATTTTTATCATAAAGCAATCTTTGTCGTACTGCTTCTAATTGTTTTAGCCCCTCCTGCTTCTCTATTAAATATTTTTCTAATTCTTTTTTATTTTTTTTAATATTTTTCAACTCATTTTGAGTAATTTTTTTATTTTTATTAAGTAATGTTTGTTGTTTCGCTTTATCATTTTTAGTACTTATATTTTTTCTCAAAGCAATATTTAAATCGCTTTTTTGATTGAAAATATCAACAAGCAGCAACTGTATACTGTCTTGCATTGTTTTTTCAATATCCGATATAATTTTCATGTAACGAACTCGATAAACAGCTTGCCGCCAAGAAGATGAACTTAATAACTTAACTAAAGATGTCGGAGAACCCTTTTTATATATTTCTACAGCACGTTTCTCATAACGATTTAGATATGTATCCAACATTCTTTCGTTTTCAGGAATATATTGTTCTAATTTATTAATTTGACTACGGGTATATCTTTCTACGCGAGTTAATTTATTTATTAGCTGCGATGTTAAGGACATCTCCTTTTCTAATGAAGATATCCTTTTAGCTGTGCTATGTTCTATATTTTGCTGTTCTTTAATCTCTTGACGCGTCTTGGCGATTTCATTTTTTAGAGCATTTATTGTTTTATCTTGTTCCTGCAACTGTTCATCAAATTCTTTAGCGGATTTTTGACTTAATGCAAAACCGGATAGAAAAATTAAAATAATTATCGTAAAACGAATATTCATAAGCTATAAAAATACTCCGACCTTTAAAAAGTATGCAAACTACTTTATATTATTCCTTAATTAAGGTTTCGGTTTAATAATTTTGTATTTATTTTCAACTTATCATTTATGAAAAAATCTACAATCATAATAAAAGAAGATCGTTTAGAAGATGCAATTCTTGTATCGCAACAAATTCCTGAATTTGAAAATGCATATCCTAAAAGCGAATACGAAAACAGATTGAATGATGTACAGCATCTTATACTCACAGCATATTTAAGCGACAAGCCGGTTGGTTTCAAAATTGGTTATGAAACACCAACCAAACGGAACTTTTATAGTTGGATGGGCGGTGTTTTACCTAAATATCGGCAATTAGGAATTGCAGAAAAACTCTCTGATTGTCAAGAACAGTGGGCAATTAAAACAGGTTATCAAAGAATTTTAGTAAAAACACGCCGTAAACATAAAACTATGATACAATTTTTACTGAAACAGAAATTTTCTCTAATTGGGATTATTCCATATAACCCTGATGAAGAAACTAAAATCTTGTACGAGAAAAAATTATAACCATTATGATTTTAGCAGTAATTTAGAATCAATAATATACAGTTTACGAATAGGAGATAAAATGAAATGTAATGTAGGCAATACCGACCGTTTATTGAGGATAATAATTGGATTAGTTATATTGGTGTTAAGATATATTTATAGCAGCTGGTGGGGATTGATTGGACTTATTCCACTGTTAACCGGTTTTTTCCGATGGTGCCCGGTTTATTTACCATGTAAAATAAATACAGATAAATCAGAAAAATAAATAAGATTTTGAATAATAATTGATGAGTCTAATTATTGCCGGACTTATTTTTATTACTAAAAGTTTATAATATGAAAACAATTAATATTTCTACAGCAAAACGAGTCGATTTAGTCAATATTACATCACAAGTTCAAAAAGTAGTGAGCGAAACTAAAGTAGACAGTGGAGTTGTTACTGTATATGTCCCTCATACTACTTGCGGAATTACAATTAATGAAGGTGCTGATCCAGATGTGGTACGTGATATAAAATATCAATTGGAAAAATTAATTCCTTATCAAAAAGGATACCATCATATGGAAGGAAATGCTGACAGTCATATTAAAACCTGCTTCGTAGGAAGTTCAGAAAATATTATTATAGAGAATGGTCAGTTAGTTCTTGGGACTTGGCAGAGTATTTTTTTGTGTGATTTCGATGGGCCACGTACAAGGAAAGTGTATGTGAAGGTTCAGGGGAATTGATTTTCGAATCAATTTATTGAGATACTTTTAGCGTGAAAAGGAGAATGGGAGAAAGGGTGATCGAGTGAAAGAGTTAAAGGTAGATGAAATGCTAATAATAAATAAATCCTGTTAACAACTAAAACGTGAACACTTTAACACGTTAACATATTAACACTCTCCGATTTCAGATCTCCGATTTCAGATTTCATATTTATTTAACTGCATTCCAAATTTCATCCATTTCCGCAAGCGATGCGTCTTCGATAGGACGATTTCGTTTTTTCAGTTCCTTTTCTACTTTTTTAAATCGTGAAATAAATTTCTTATTTGTTTTACGTAATGCATCTTCAGATGATATTTTAAGGAATCTGGATAAATTCACAACAGAAAATAATACATCACCAATTTCCTCTTCGATATGCTCAAAAGTACCTTTGGATTGAGCTTCTTTTAATTCAAGAATTTCTTCATGAACTTTTTCCCACACATCTTCAATTTTATCCCATTCAAAACCAACATAGCTGGCTTTTTCCTGTAATCTTTGAGCTCGAATTAAGCTTGGTAAAGTTTCCGGTACACCATCTAACCGTGATTCTCTACCTTTTTCTTTGTGTTTTACTGCTTCCCAATTTTGCTTAGCTGATTTTGCGGCATCAACCGAAATTTTTCCAAAAACATGAGGATGGCGCCAAATTAATTTTGCTGTAATTGTTTCTAATGAATCCAATATTCCAAACCGGTTTTCCTCTTCCGCCATCTTAGCTTGAAAAACAGCATGCAGTAAAATATCACCAATTTCCTCTTGCAAGTTTTGCCAATCTTTTTCCTCAACGCTTTCGATAAGTTCATATGCCTCTTCTAAAAAGAATGGTAAAATTGATTCCGGCGTTTGCTCTTTATCCCAAGGACATCCATCCTCTGAACGCAATTTCTCCATTATTTCCAATAATTCAACAAACTTCTTACCAATTTGGTTTTTATTATTCAATATTCCAATTCCCTTAAGTATTTATCTTCAATTTTTCGCATCTTTTGTTGTTCAACCTTGGTTTTATCATTATATCCAATTAAATGAAGTCCACCATGGATTATTAATCTTGCTATTTCTTTTTCATAGGGTTCATCAAAATATTCCGCGTTGTCTTTTGCAACCAGTAAACAGATATAAATTTCACCTTCAATATTTTTTTCTTCATATTCATTTAATCGAAATGCAATCACGTCGGTTGTGTGATTTATATTAAAAAATCTGTTTTTTAATTCTTTTAATAATTTTGTATTACCAAAAACAATTGAAATATCACCGGAATTAATACCTTCGGATTGTAAAACATGCTTAAGTATCCCTACCGATTTGCTATCATCCAAACCATCTAAGGAATGGTCTGTTTCAATCCGGATATTAATCATTAACCTGGAGGTGTTATTGACCTGCTTGCTTTTGGTTGCTCTTCCGGATATTCAATTCTAATATGGAAAATGCCTCTTAAAATTGGAAGCATTCCCGTGTTACCATTTACAGTTCCTTTAATTCGTCGTAATTCATCTAAGGTTAATGGACATTTATCCAATTGTCCATCATCCAATTTTTTCTTTGTAATTCTATCAATCATATCTTCGATTTTTACGATATCAGGTTCTTTGATAGAACGAACAGCTGCCTCAATTGATTCACAAATCATCAATATTCCGGTTTCTTTTGTACGTGGCTTAGGCCCAGAGTAACGAAATGCATTTTCGTCAATCTCTGAAGGATCTTTTGCCTCCGCCAAAGCTTGTCGATAAAAATATTCTACTCTCGTACTCCCATGATGAGTTGCAATAAAATCCTGTACGGCTTTTGGTAAACCATATTCATTCGCTAAACGTAGTCCCTCTTTCACATGATTTCGTATTACTTTGGCACTCATTGTCCAAGTAACTTTATCGTGTTTACTTTCACCTGCAAATTGATTCTCAATAAAGTATTCCGGATTTTTCAGCTTACCAATATCATGATAATAAGCGCCAACTCTGCAAAGCAAGGCGTGAGCACCTATCGCATCTGCGCAACCTTCCGCAAGATTTCCAACGACCACACTATGATTAAAGGTACCATTTGCTTCTTGCTGTAAACGTTTTAATAGCGGAGTATTAAAATCTAATAGTTCAAGTAGTGTTAAATCCGTTGTCACGCCAAATCCAATTTCGAATAAACCTATTAATCCATAAGCTATTATTGGCGCTAATACACTAACAATAAACAAATACATTAAATCTATCCGCATTGCACCCCAAATCTCACTTCTAAATAACCCAATTGCACTTATTGCAAGGATACTTGCTCCGAATAATATGAATATCGTTTTAAATAATTGGCTTCTAGTGCGAAGTTGCCGAACATTATACATGGCAATAGATGAGATAAATAACATGACAACTATAAAGTCAATATTGTTTCCTATCATCAGTCCTATTAATAGAACAATTGTAGTGGTACCCATGAATCCTATTCGAGCATCAAAAAGAATTGTTAATGTTATTGCAGTTACTACAACCGGAATCAGATATTCAGAAAAATTTAGTTGTACATAAAATAAATAAGCTAATGCAATTGTAGATGCAAAAAGAATAGATATAAGTAAGACTAGTCTAATATTTAAAAAAGTATCTTTTCGATATAGTAACAGAAAAGTGAAAAAGAAAGAAAGTACAACTCCTATTATAATGAACTTTCCAAGATACTCAAGAAACAATTGCCACCAACTCGCCAATTCATCAGATTGTCCCATCGCGGCTTCTAATGATTTCAGTTTTAATAAAACGTCATCTGTAATTCTCGTGTTCTTTTCAACTATCCTTTCATTTTCAAGTAGGGTTCCTTGATATCTTGGAACACGATTTAATTTTACTTCACGTCTTCTTTCGGTTGTTTCTTTGTCGTATATCAAGTTTGGAAGTGTTAATTCCACTATTATTTTATACCCAATATCCCGTAACACTTGATTGCTTTCCGAATACAGATTATTTACTTCAACTCGGGCTTTTGTCCAAGCTATCTCCAAATCATTATAATCAACAGGATTAACTAATATAGGAACTTCAGCTTGGCTAATTAATACTTCATTACTTGTTATATCAGATAAAGGAATATCATATATACCCTCCGACCAACGATTTTGACAAATTCTAATTATATCATTTTTTAATTTATCTAAAGGATATCTAAGCTTATCACTGTCTGAATCCCATAATATTGATTTCCACATCGTACTTTCATGATCAAATGAATATTCATTTATAAATGTTTCTTTTAGAAGTGATAATTGAACACTATCTGCGTTAAACTCTGATACAGCTTCTTGATAAGCAGTTTCATAGCGCATTCTAAATACTATATTTGCCGATAAAATCAACTTGTTTTGAGCAACCTGGATATCATTTATTAATGAAAATAAATTATTTATCTTTTGTATTTGAATATCAACGACTTCTTGACTTCTATTAAATAACGCCGGTTCAGATTTCAAAGCTCGATCAAGATCTTCCTGAAGTTTTTTCTCAGGTTTTAAAATTGAAAAAGTAAACGGAGCAATAACTGTTTCTCGGGCAATATCATCTTTTTGATAAGTAAATTGTAAAGACTTACCACGCGGAAAAAAAACAGATGCAAAAATTATTAAACCAATAAAAATTAATATTTGCCAACGGTACCTATTAATAAAATCGATTTTGATTTTTTTAAATGAAAAGTTGTTATTCTTTCGAATCATAAATTTAGTGCATTTTTAATTATTTTACGACTAATCACAATACGTTGTATCTCACTTGTCCCTTCGCCTATTTCCAATACTTTGGCATCCCTAAAATATCTCTCAACATCATATTCTTTCACATAGCCATAACCACCGAATACCTGAATTGCCTCGGTTGTCACATCCATAGCAACTTCACTTGCAAATAATTTAGCCATTGCTGCTTCTTTGAGCATTTCTACTCCTTGGTCTTGTAACCAAGCGGCATGGTAAACAAGCAATTTAGCTGCTTCAATCTGTGTTGCCATATCTGCTAATTTAAAACTGATTGATTGAAATTTATATATCGGTTTACCGAAGGCTTCGCGTTCGGTTGAATACTTTAGTGCTCTCTCATAAGCACCTTCTGCTGTACCAACAGCTAATGCTGCTACGGAAATTCTTCCGCCGACTAATGTTTTTAGAAATGTTCGAAAACCACCAGAAGGATTGCCGATCATATTTTCAGCAGGAACACGCATGTTAGTAAAAAACAATTGACGTGTATCGCTGGCGCGCCAACCCATTTTCTTCTCCTTAGGCATGATCTCCAAACCTTCGGTATCCATTGGTACAATAAATGCCCCAATACCTAATTTTTCACCATTTTTAATAACTTGGGCGGTCAAATTGAGCAAACCTGCTTCACCGGCATTCGTAATAAATATTTTGCTTCCATTTATTATATAGTCACCATCCTTTAATTCGGCAGTAGTTTGAGTTGCTCCTGCATCACTCCCTGCACCCGGCTCTGTTAAACCGAAAGAACCTAACATTTTACCGGAAGCTAAGTCGGGAACATATTTTAGTTTTTGTTCTTCTGAACCGGACAACACAATAGGCATTGTTCCTAAAGACGTATGAGCCGCCATTGTGATAGCCAGAGATGCATCCGCTTTTGCTAATTCTATCACTGCAGCAGTATAGGCAATTGTATCCATGCCTGCCCCACCATATTTTTCAGGAACAGGTATTCCCAACAATCCCAATTCTCCCATTTGATTTACCAAGTCACGAGGGAATTTCCCCTTTTCATCTAATTCTTGAGCAATCGGTTCCACTTCATTTTTTGCAAAATCTTGTACCATTGACCTCAGCATTTCGTGTTCATCGGTAAAAAATAATTTGTCCATTTATTTCCCTATATATTAAAGTATAATAATTGCTTACCAGCGTATCGCCGCCGAAGCCCATGTGAAACCGGAACCAAAAGCAGCTAAAATTACGATATCATCTTTTTTAATCCTTCCTGCCTGATGCGCTTCCGCTAATGCGATAGGAATAGAAGCACCTGTTGTGTTACCATATCTTTCAATGTTGCTGTACATCCTATCCATCCCCACTCCTAATCTTTTCGCGACTGATTGTGTGATTCTCAGATTGGCTTGATGGGGAATGAATATATCAACATCATCGACATCTAAATTATTTTTAATTAAAGCTTCCCTAATAACCTCAGGGAAACGCGTTATAGCATTTCGAAAAACTTCTCTTCCGTTCATTTGAGGATAATGTCTGCCTTCATCTATCATTTCTTTTGTTAAATATGGTGATTCTATTGAAGTCGGTACTTCTATCCATAAATCCTTCAAATATTTTCCTTGAGAATGTATATGTGTTGATAATATTTCGCTATTGTTATTTGAAGGTTGCAATACAGCAGCTCCTGCTCCATCACCAAACAACACAGCCATATCTCGACCTTTTGTTGATAAATCCAATCCCGTAGATTGTATTTCCGCCCCTATTACTAACACATTATCGGCTTGACTGGTTTTTACAAATTGATCGCCAATTGATAATCCATATACAAAAGCAGAGCATGCTGCTTTGATATCGAAAGCGCCTATTGTATCCATCCCCATTTTATCTTGTACTTGCACAGCTGAACCGGGGAAATAATAATCTGAGGTTAGTGTGGCAAATATTACGAGATCAATATCTTTAGCTAACACTTTTGCCATATCGAGCGCTTTTTCAGCAGCCTTCACTGCTAAATCTGAAGTACCTATTCTTGAGTCAACCCAACGTCTTTCGTGGATACCTGTTCGAGTAACAATCCATTCATCGCTCGTATCCATAAATTTTTCAAGATCTTTATTGGTTACTATTCGTTCAGGGACATAATAACCAATGCCGGAAATTTTAGTTTTCCTCATATGTAATTCCTTCTTTTAATCACTCATCTTTATATCACGGACATTTAGCTGTACTAATTCTCTACCTTGCCATTCATTAACTTCTACCACATAAGTCAAATCTATTGGAAGTCCTTTGATTAATTTTTCATAATGTTCAGACATATTAAATCCTATCGCGGATACAACTTTTTGATTCTGGCGTACTTTAAAAACAATGTGATCGCCGTTGCCTACAACCCGCGGATTATCTACTATTTCCACTCGTTTAGAGGCAAAACTCGGTCTCATATTACCAGGACCATATGGTGCCAATTTATCCAAAAAATCTATAAACCTACTATCAATATCTTTTAATTTAAGAATACCTTCCAGTTTAATTGACGGAATCAACTGTTCATCATTTATTGTGTTATTGACGTATTTTGTAAACTCCTTTTTGAATTTATCAAACGATTTTTCTTTTACGGTAAGTCCGGCTGCCATAGCATGCCCACCAAAATCAACAAGGTATTTTGATGAGGCGGCTAATGCATTATATAAATCAAGACCTGAAATACTTCTTGCCGACCCTTTTCCAACACCATTTTTATCATACGAGATTATTACAGTAGGACGGTGAAATTTTTCTTTCACCTTGGATGCAACTATCCCAATAACACCCGGATGCCACTCTTTACCTGCCAATACAATGGCTCTTTCATTATTTAAATCGATATTAGCGTGGATCATATTAAATGCCGCATCCACAACTTCTTGCTGGATAATTTGACGTTTATGATTCTCCCGCATTAATTCATTAGCTAATGACTTAGCGCGTTGCTTATCAGTTGTGGTCAACAACTCAACTGAGCGATTTGCATCGCCTAAGCGACCCGCTGCATTAATTTTTGGCGCAACACCAAATACCAACTGTCCAACTGAAATTGATTTGTTCTCTAAACCTACCAATTTTAATAAAGCTGTTATTCCGGGTTTGCTGCCATTGGATAATAATTTTAACCCATGTTTTACAATAATCCGATTTTCATCTTTGATTGTGACCATATCTGCACAAGTACCTAAAGTTACTAAGTCCAAATACTTATGCATTAAATCTTCAGGTTGATCCATTTTTTCCGACAAAGCACAGGTTAATTTAAATCCTACACCGCCTCCACAAAGATCTTTAAAAGGATAATCACAATCGGTGCGCCTAGGATTTAATATGGCATAGGCGTCAGGAAGATTTTCATTAGGGATATGATGATCGGTTATAATTACATCAATTTTTAATGAGTCGGCATATTTTATTGGTTTAAAAGCGTTTATTCCACAATCACATGTTACGATAAGATTAATACCCAACTCTTTCGCTTTATCAATACCTACTTTAGACAATCCATATCCTTCCTTCTCGCGATTAGGAATATATGGTATTACTTTCGCACCTAATTCAGTAAGCGCTAAATACAACATTGATGCTCCTGTTGTACCATCTACATCATAATCACCATATATCAATATCGGATTCTTGGAACGGATATTGGTGATTATTCTATCTGTTGCTATATCCATATCTTGCATTTTATACGGATTATAAAGTTGATTTAATTTTGGATTAAAGAATTCTTTTGAACCGGTAACTGATTTAATTCCTCTATTAGCTAATACTCTCGCAATAATCTCTGATGATTTAAATTCTTTTTTTAATCGGTTTACTAATTTTGGATCAGGGTTTAGAAAGTGCCAATTCATAGATTTAATTAATTCTATTTTTTCACTAATTGTTAAGTAATAATAAAGTATTGATAATTCAACGATTAATATTTTACTATAAGATTACGGAATAATTAATATTTAATGATAAGAAATTCTAATTTGATGAGTAGATGAAACTTTAATATTGAGCTGGTCTATAAGCCGAGTTCTGTATCCTAACACTTATGTTAGGATGATGACCATTCATCTAGACTCAATTTCACAATTGAGTTCAAGCAATTTACCCGTCTCTACGGCTTCAATTAAAATCAAAGCAGTGATGCGAACTACATCTTGAGAACTATTTAATCTTACACCAAGTGGGGTTTACAAGCATCCTAATTTGCATCAGGAACTGGTGGTCTCTTACACCACCTTTTCACCCTTATCTCGCAAAATGCGTGACGGTATTTTTTCTGTTGCACTTTCCATATCGCTAAATAGCGATTCCTCCCGTTAGGAGGCACTCTGTTCTGCGGTGCCCGGACTTTCCTCCCCCCGACATTGCCAAGGGGTAGTCATCCAACCAGCTCAATTTTCAAAAATCAATATATATATATTTTACGAAAATATTATGAAATAGTTTAAATAAAATTACTTTTCAATAAATAAAAATCTGCTACACTCGTCACAAGTATAGGATATTTTGTCCGACCGAATTTCAGCTATTTTCTGTGGCGGCACCACTGCTCCACAGCCACTGCACGACGCTCCCAAAACAGGCACGACTGCCGTTCCGTGACGTGCTTTACGAACCACATTATATCTCTTTAAAACTTGCGGTTCAATAGATTTCACTATTTCGACTCTGTCAATTTCGAGCTGTTCTTTGTGTTCAGCAGATTCTTGCAGCATTTTTTCCAAGCTTTCGCGGCGTTCTGATAAGTCTTTGCTGACTGATTCAACATTATTTTCTTGTTTCGTAATTTGTTCTACCAATACATCTTTTTCTTCCATCAATTCAATATCAACCGTTTCATCTTTATCCAATTGTTCTTTTAAATGATCAATTTCTAGCATTGTGGCATCATATTGTTTATTGGTCGTAACCTTAAACAATTGATCTTTAAGATGATCAATTTTTTGATTATCTTCTTTAACACGTAACTCTATTTTGTTTAAATCTAATTGTATCTCTTTTATTCTTTGTTTACCATCTTCGATACTTTTATTGGTTTGTTTTTCTTCTAAAATTAATTCGTCAACTTTTTTAGGTAGATCACCGAGAATTTCTTCTAATTCCATTAATTGTGTATCATTATCTTGCAATTCGATTAAATTTTTTATAGAACTCATTCCTTTTCCTTTTTAAATATAAAAATGCACCACAAATAGGTGCACTTTAACATAAACTTTTCACTGCTCGCAGGCATTGAAAATTTCTGCGAAAATATTTCAATTTAGTTAAGCCTCATCCTGAATAATTTTACTATCATAATTTTCTTATTAAATTTAATCTGTCAATTTAGTCATAACTAGTAAAATTCTAAAGCACCAATAAAGAATGTACGAAAAACTTATTTAATAGTATTTATATTGTTAAATCGATATTTTATATAAATACCTAAAATACTATTAATGAAATAAAAATTTGAAATATAATTTAATAATGAGAAGTGGGCCCCTAAACCTGGACACTTG
>CBDURO010000023.1:0-26260 GCA_965369995.1 uncultured bacterium
TCAAGATGCTCTATGGCAAATTCTCGCGCTGTTTTCTTAATAAGTTCTTGTTCTTCAGTTAATTTAAAGTCCATTAAATCCTCTCTACAATTACTGCAGAGGCTTCGCCGCCTCCAATACATAATGTTGCAAGTCCAAGTTTAGCATTTTGCTTTTTCATGGCATGTAATAAAGTTGTAAAAATTCTTGCTCCGGAAGCACCAATTGGATGTCCAAGCGCAATTGCACCGCCATTCACATTTACTTTTTTCATATCAATATTAAAATCATCAATTGCTGCCATCAACACAGGGGCAAATGCTTCATTGATTTCCCATAAATCAATATCTTCTACCTTTAGATTTGCTTTATCTAATGCTTTCGCAATTGCCTTACTTGGTGCGGTAGTAAACCATTCCGGCGCTTGTGCAGCCGATGCTTGTGCAACAATTTTTACAAGTGGTTTTAAATTTAATTCTTCCGCTTTCTCTTTTGACATCACCAACATCGCCGCAGCCCCATCATTAATTTTGGACGCATTGGCAGCCGTAACTGTTCCATCTTTTTTGAAGGCCGGACGCAGCTTTGGTATCTTGTCAAAATTAGTCTTGCCCGGTTCCTCATCCTGTTTGACAATAAGTGGATCGCCTTTGCGTTGCGGTACTTCAACCGAAATAATTTCAGCATCAAATGAGCCATTTTTCTGAGCCGCTTGCGCGCGTTTATAAGATTCTATCGCTAAAGTATCCTGTTGTTCACGAGAGTATTTCCGATCTTCTGCGCACATCTCAGCACAACTCCCCATGTGAATATTATTATATACATCCCAAAGACCATCGTTAACCATCGAATCGACTAACTTACCATTACCCATTCTATAACCGGTACGTGCCTTTGGTAGTAAATATGGTGCTAAACTCATGTTTTCCATACCCCCTGCTATAACTACTTCGGCATCGCCGACTTGAATCGCTTGAGCGGCTAACATGGCTGATTTCATACCGGAGCCACACACTTTATTGATTGTCATACACTCAACTGAATTAGGTAATCCGGCACCCAAAGCCGCTTGGCGGGCAGGCGCCTGACCTAACCCGGCAGGAAGCACACATCCTATTATTACTTCATCAATTTCCTTTAAATCGATTTTAGTTTCATCTATAATACTTTTAATCACAACACTACCTAACTTTGTTGCGGGCACTGTCGATAAAACCCCTTGAAAAGAACCAACCGGTGTACGTTTTGCGGATACAACAACTACTTCTCTTAAATTAGACATGTATCTTCCTTATGATATTTAGACTTAATTAATTTGCGGGAATAAGTGACAGACACGAATCGAGATTCGTTTATTTGTAGATTCAAGAAACTTAAATATTTCAATATTTCCATTGCCATAAATGAACCCTTGAATATTTATTAATCGGGTTCGTAATAAGATATTTAAATTACCAATAATTCAGATTTGAAACATGAAAATTATTATGAAATATTATTTATTCTTTTTCGTATGCTCTAATTATTTCTCTGACCAATTGATGTCTTACAACATCCGTTTCAGTTAGCGTAGCAAATCCGATTCCGTCGATATTTTGAAGAATTTTTGCAACTTGAACAAGACCGGAATTTACATTTCTCGGAAGATCGATCTGTGTAACATCACCGGTTATGATTGCCTTTGAATTAACTCCTAACCGAGTAAGAAACATTTTCATTTGCATCGCTGTGGCGTTTTGAGCCTCGTCTAAAATTAAGAATGCGTTATTTAACGTACGCCCACGCATGTAAGCTAAAGGTATAACTTCAATAATTTTCTTAGCAAGCAACGGTTTCAGTTTGGTTTGCAGTAACATATCGCCTAAAGCGTCATAAAGGGGTGTTAAATAGGGATCAATTTTATCTTGTAAATCGCCTGGTAAAAAACCAAGATTTTCACCGGCTTCCACCGCAGGGCGACTCAGTACAATGCGGTCAACTTGATGACTTTCCAATGCTGCCACGGCAAATGCCACAGCAATGTAAGTTTTACCTGTTCCTGCCGGACCGATGCTGAAAACTATATCGTTTTCACGAACATTTTTTATATATTCAGTTTGACCTACCGTACGCGATTGAATTGCACCCTTTCTACCATAATGAATTACATTTTCAGTTTTTTCTTTAATATTACCATTTTCAACATTTGATATATTTATCAGCTGACGAACGTCTTTTTTCGTTAAGCTTCCTTTGCGATTTAAGGTTTGCATCATCTCGTGAATTACATCGTGTACAATATTAATATCTTTTTCAACACCGTCTAAATGTATGTTATTTCCTCTAACAATAATTTGCCCCGGAAAGTTATTTTCTATCAACATTAGATGCACATCCCCTGCTCCAAGCAAACTTTGCAAATCAACGCCTTTTAATTCAATAGTCTTTTTCATTCTGTATTTTATTAGTTAATTTTATACCAATAATTTAAAATACAATGAGATTTTCTACGATACATTTAAAATTGCCGAAAAGCGCATTGTTTTTTATTACATTTTGATTGGTAAGTTGTGCCTACAATTAACCATATTTAGCAGACAAGGATATTGATTTTTTAATTTTACAAAACAATTATTAAAAATGGAATTATTACTTTTCGAATAGTAATTTTGACAAACTGAGGAGAATATGAATATACTTTTAGCAATAATAATCGGATACCTTTTAGGAAATATTAATGCCTCTTATATCTTGGGGAAGGTATTCAAAGGTATTGATATCAGAGAAAAAGGCACATCCAATGCTGGTGCTTCCAATGCTGTAATCGTGATGGGATGGAAATTCGGAGCCACAACATTTTTAATCGATGCCTTAAAGGCAGCGGTTGCCATGTGGATTGTAAAATATATTACTAACGGTAATACCGATTTGTCAGTATTGGCGGGTGTGATGGCAATGGTCGGACATATTTATCCTGTCTTTATGAAATTTAAAGGAGGAAAGGGAATTGCATCAATTTTGGGTATGATGTTGGGTTTAAATGGTTTCATTGCATTAGTATTATATATTACAATTGTAATCGGAGCATTAATTACTAATTATTTAGTTATAGGTGAATTGTTTATTTTAATTCTGTTCCCTGTTGCGGTATATTTATTTGGCTATTCGAATTTTGCAGTTGCATTAATTATATTTGCATGTTTGCTATCTGCTTATAAATTACGAGAGAATTTTAGTAGAACTTTTAAGGGAACTGAGCAAAAATTGAGTTCTGTTCTGTTCAAGAAAAAATAGTTTTTATAACTTTTTTAGTATTTTCTAAGGAACTATTATGAAAAAACCTATGTCAGTTAAAAATTATATGGCAAGTGATCTGATTACATTCACACCTGAAACAAATGTATTGGCTGCAATGCGCACTCTATTGAAACATAAAATTTCCGGTGCCCCTGTTATTGATGAAACCGGTTGGATTGTGGGTATCCTTTCAGAATATGATTGTCTCAAACCAAATCTTGAATCATCATATCATCATGACATGGGAACACTTGTTAAGAATTGTATGTCAAAAGAAATTACAACAATTGATGTAAATGCCAGTTTAACGCAAGCTGCTGAGCTGTTTATTAAGCATGGCGTACGCCGACTACCAGTATTAGAAAATAAAAAATTGATCGGGCAAATTAGTCGGAGAGATGTTCTGCGCGCAATTAATGAATCTGTTGAAACTATAGAATAATTAGTTAATAAAATCCAAAATTCAATAAACAAATCCCAAATAAATTCTAAATTATTATCAATATAACTTAAATTGTTTATTTATTGTGGTTTTTGTTATTTGGAATTTGTTATTTTATTGTTTTTTATTTCTTTAATGCAAGTCCCAATTCTTCCAATTGTCTTTTTGATACTTCCGAAGGCGACTCATCCATTAATGATGTAGCAGATGTTGTTTTCGGAAAAGCAATAACATCACGGATATTATCAGTACCGGCTAATATCATAATTATTCTATCTAAACCTAAAGCGATTCCACCGTGTGGTGGCGCACCATATTTAAGTGCTTCTAATAAAAAGCCAAATTTTTGCTGTGCTTCTTCTTTCGAAATACCGAGCAAGTCAAATACTTGTTTTTGTACATCTTGTTGATGCATTCTGATTGAACCACCGCCCAATTCATAGCCGTTCATTACAATATCATAACCACGTGATAATACTGATTTCGGATCAGTTTTTAACTTCGGTAAATCTTCCAATTTCGGTGATGTAAACGGATGATGAACTGCCGAAAACCGCTTTTCTTCCTCATCCCATTCAAACATTGGCACATCAACAATCCACAATGGTTTGTAGGTATTTTTATCAATTAAATTTTCACGCTTTGCAATTTCCACTCGCAACGCTCCAAGTGACTGCCAAACAACTTCCCGTTCATCACCAATTAAGAAAATTATATCATTATTTTTTAATTTTAAAGCTGATATAATTTTCTTTTGCAGATCGTTATTAAAGAACTTGGCAATTCCACCAGTTAATTCACCTTCGCCAACCTTCATCCACGCTAAACCTTTAGCTCCGTGATGTTTTGCAAAATCGGTCAGCCCATCAATAACTTTACGGGAATATTTTTCAGCAACTCCTTCAACAGTTAAGCATTTTACCAATTCACTACTTTTAAATGCGTTGAAATCGGATTTATTACTATAATTTTTAAAATCACTTAATGGCATTTCAAAACGTAAGTCCGGTTTATCAGTTCCGTATTTTTCCATCGCATCAAAATATTTCATTATCGGAAATGTTTCAGGCAAATCTACATCAATCACTTCTTTAAAGAGTTGTCGTGTTAGTCCGGTTGCCATTTTCATTATATCACCTTCATCAACAAAGGACATTTCAATATCAATTTGTGTAAATTCCGGCTGACGGTCGGATCGTAGATCTTCATCACGAAAGCATTTCACTATTTGGAAATAACGGTCAAAACCCGATATCATCAATAACTGTTTATATGTCTGCGGAGATTGCGGTAAAGCATAAAATTTACCGTGGTGCAACCGGCTTGGTACAAGGTAATCACGAGCACCTTCCGGTGTGGACTTCATTAGTACCGGTGTTTCAATTTCCATAAAATTATTATTTGATAGATATTTCCGCGCTGATTGGTACGCATTATGACGTAGCTTCAAATTCCGTTGTAATTCATCAGTACGTAACTCTAGATATCGATATTTTAATCGAAAATCCTCCGATGCGCTCTCTCTATCGGTAATTACAAAAGGAAGCGGAGCAGTTTCATTTAATATTTCTATCGAATTTACAATTACTTCTATTTCACCGGTCTTCATACTAGGATTTATAGCATTTTTATTGCGTGCTTGAATATCGCCAGTAACGGAAATAACATCTTCAATAGATAATTTTTTTGCGGTATTAAAAGTTTTTTTGCTTTTTTCAGCATTAAAAACAAGCTGCGTTTTTCCGTAACGGTCACGAATATCAACAAATATAACCTGCCCATGCAGCCGAATAGTGTTCACCCAACCATTCAAGCAAACTGCTTTGCCAACTTGTCTAGTATTTAGTTCTCCACAAGTATGTGTACTTTTATTCATTCATTAATCCAAATTTTAAAATTAAAAACTCCGGAAGTTACAAGAAATTAGGCAATTGGTGTATTGGGAAATTAGGGATCAGGGGAAAAGTTGCAGTTGCAGTGAGCAGTTCACGAATCACATTTCAGGTATTTACAATTAATGACCACCTAATGACAGCGAAGCAAATGACAATCAATTCCTCTGTGCCCTCAGCTTATTGCTTTAATTCGCGCTAATCTGTAACATCCGCGGTATCTATGTTCTATTCTATATAAATTATCTTCTGGCTATTTTTAGCCGATTCAAAGCTCGCATTAAAGCGGCTTCAGCACGGAAAACATCAATTTTACCTTTTTCGTCAATTCTATCTTTAGCTCGTTTCATAGCAGTCTTAGCTCGTTCCACATCAATTTCAAATGATTGTTCTGCAGTTTCTAACAAAAGCAATACTTTTTCAGGAGAAATATCTACAAATCCACCGCTTGTAGCTATAAATTTTTCTTGATTATCAATTGTAATTTTTACTTCCCCAATTGAAAGAGCAATAATAGCTGCAGCATGATCTGCCATCACTCCCAAAGAACCATCCACACCGGGACAACGTAAATACGATACGTTTTCTTCAGTTATTACACGCGTTGGAGTAACGATCTCTAATGAATATGTTGCCATTTATTTCTTTTTAGATTTTTCTATAGCTTCGTCCAGAGAACCAACAAACATAAAAGCACTTTCGGGTAATTCGTCAACTTCGCCATTTAAAATTGCTTCGAAACCGGCAACGGTATCTTCTAAAGATACATATCTTCCCTTCATGCCTGTGAATTGTTCCGCAACAAAGAAAGGTTGCGATAAAAAACGCTGCATTCTACGCGCTCTCGCGACGGTTTTTTTATCGTCATCCGATAATTCATCCATACCTAAAATCGCGATAATATCTTGTAGATCTTTATACTTTTGCAGAACTTCCTGTACCGAACGAGCGATTTGATAATGCCGGTCACCAATTACACGAGGGTCCAAAATCCTAGATGTTGAAGTCAGAGGATCAACCGCCGGATAAATTCCTAATTCAGATATTTTTCTATCTAAGACTGTGGTCGCATCCAAATGTGCAAACGCAGTTGCCGGTGCCGGATCAGTTAAATCGTCAGCGGGTACATAAATTGCCTGGACAGATGTAATTGATCCTTTTTTCGTAGATGTGATTCTTTCCTGCAAATCTCCCATCTCAGTCGACAAAGTTGGTTGATATCCCACCGCCGATGGCATACGTCCTAAAAGTGCAGATACCTCTGAACCTGATTGAGTAAATCGAAAAATATTATCAATAAATAATAATACATCTTGTCCTTCCTCATCGCGGAAGTATTCAGCCATTGATAGACCGGTAAGTCCAACTCGTAAACGCGCTCCGGGCGGTTCATTCATCTGCCCAAATACCATTACGGTTTTTTCAATAACACCTGATTCAGTCATTTCACGATATAGATCATTTCCCTCACGGGTACGTTCACCAACTCCTGAAAACACAGAATATCCACCATGTTCGGTAGCAATATTTCGAATCAATTCCTGAATTAAAACTGTTTTTCCAACACCTGCGCCACCAAATAATCCAGTTTTACCACCTTTGGTATATGGTTCCATTAAATCAACAACTTTAATCCCAGTAACTAAAATATCTGTTGAAGTAGAAAGATCTTCAAGTTTTGGTGCTGGACGATGAATGGGGTACTTCTTTTTTGTTTTTACTTCCCCTTTTCCATCGATAGGTTGTCCTAATACATCGAATAATCGTCCTAATGTTTCACGTCCAACCGGAACAGTAATCGGTGCGCCGGTATCTGTTACTTCTAAACCACGAGTTAAACCGTCTGTAGAATCCATCGCAATCGTACGGACAGAAGAATCACCTAAATGCTGAGCAACTTCCAATACCAATCTTGTGTCCCATTCTTTTACCTCAAGGGCATTCAGAATTTGCGGCAAATTGCCATCTTTAAATTCGACGTCAACAACAGCGCCCATAACTTGTGAAATTTTTCCTATTGCACTCATTATCCTTTATCCTCTTTGATGTTTTAGTGCTTCTGCGCCACCAACAATTTCTAAAATTTCATTAGTAATTGCAGCTTGACGCGCATTATTAAATTTGCGTGTTAATTCACGGATTAGATCTCCTGCATTTTCAGTAGCACTTTCCATTGCCACCATTCGTGCAGCTTGTTCACTAGCGTATGATTCCAATAAATATCGCCATATTTGTATATTTAAATGTAATGGAATCAATGATTTAACAATAATATCTTTTGACGGTTCATATAATCTGTCCTCAATTTTTATTTCGACATCTTCGTCTAACGTCAATGGAAGTAAACGCTCAGATACAATTTCTTGAACCATAATATTTCTAAATTGATTGAATACCACTCTGATCATATCAACGTTTTTAGCAGTAAAATGACTGATTATTCCATTACCAATTTTAACCGAATGATTAAAATCAAGCTCGGCCCAAAAGTCAGTATGCTCTTCAATGATGGTATAATTACGGCGTTTAAAATGTTTGTATCCACGTCGTCCAATACAAAACAGGTCAACATTTTCTTTGCCGATTTTTTGGATTTCTTCTTCAGCGCGTTTTATGATATTTGTATTAAACGAAGCTGCTAAACCTCTATCGGAAGTTATCACTACATAAGCAGTTCTCTTAATTTCACGGACATCCAACAATTCTAATAAACTGCGGTCAACTTCCGGTAATAGGGTCAGAATTTCATCCTTCAAACGATTAGCATACGGACGTGCTTGTTCCATCCTTTCCTGAGCTTTACGCATTTTAGCAGCCGCAACCATTTTCATGGCACGTGTTACCTGTTGTATACTTTTTACAGATGAAATTCTATTGCGTATATCTTTTAGATTTGCCATAATTGAAACGTGATGCGTGAAACGTGATGCGTGAAACGTGATAAGTCCACTTTTTCTACCATAGAGGACACAGAGGATTTAAATTGACTATTGACTATTGACGATTGACTATTAAAAAGGTAGTCGCTATGTGTAATTGCTGATTCTATCATTTTTAATTCTTTCATATTTCATTTGTCTATCATTCATTCTTGCAATCATTCAATCATCCAATCCATTCAAATCACTATGGAATTCATTATCATTTGTTGTGCTATCATTTATTTTCATAACTATAAAATAAGATTCCAATTCCAATTCTCCATTTTTCCATCGCTCCAATACACCTCTTCACTCTTTCTCCCTCTCAAGTTCTTTCTACTGCTTCTGCCACTGCAACTGCTACTTCCATTTTCACTTGAACTTTTACCATGAACCTTTAACCTTTATTTACCCGGCAAACACTTTTAAATAGTCATCAGTTGCTTTTTTCAGTCCTGCTTTAACATCATCACTGAGTTTTCCGGTTTCTTTGATTTCTTTTAGTAAATCACTATTATTTTCATTAAGATAACTAAGGAATCCTACTTCAAAATCGGCTATTTTCTCCAAAGGTAAACTATTGATCAAACCTTCTGTCCCGATATAAATGATTGCGATTTGTTTTTCAACTGACATAGGTGTGTATTGCTTCTGTTTGATAATTTCCATCATCACGCGACCTTTAGTTAATTGGTCTTGAGTAACCTGATCAAGATCGGAACCAAATTTTGCAAACGCTTCTAATTCACGATACTGAGCTAAATCCAAGCGTAACATTCCGGCGATGCTTTTCATAGCTTTAACCTGTGCGTTTCCCCCAACACGCGATACGGATATTCCTACGTCAACAGCGGGACGCTGACCAGAATTAAACAAGTTTGTTTCTAAATATATCTGACCATCGGTAATGGAAATAACATTGGTTGGAATATAAGCTGCTACATCACCTTCCTGAGTTTCGATGATCGGTAATGCGGTAAGCGAACCCCCACCCAAATCATCACTAAGCTTGGAAGAACGTTCCAACAAACGGCTATGTAAATAAAATATATCACCCGGATATGCTTCACGACCCGGAGGACGTCTTAAAATCAAAGACAATTGTCGGTAGGCAACTGCGTGTTTTGAGAGATCATCGTAAATGACCAAAACATGCTTACCATTATCACGATAATATTCTCCCATCGCTGCTCCAGCGTACGGTGCGATATATTGCATTGGTGCCGGGTCAGATGCATTAGCGGCAATAACCGTAGTATATTTCATCGCTCCGGCAGCTTCTAACTCAGCTACAACACGTGCAACTGTAGAGGCTTTTTGACCAATCGCAACATAAACACAATATACCGGAGAATCCGTTTCATGTGTATATTTCTGATTAATAATTGTATCTAGCACAATTGCTGTTTTACCGGTTTGGCGGTCACCAATGATAAGCTCTCGCTGACCTCGCCCGATCGGAATCATGCTGTCAATCGCTTTCAATCCTGTTTGCAAAGGTTCGACCACTGGTTGACGCTGCATTACACCCAATGCTTTCCGCTCAATAGGAAGCGTATTTTTTGTTTTGATCCTTCCTTTACCGTCTATAGCATGTCCCAGCGGATTTACTACTCTTCCAAGCATTTCAGTGCCAACACCAACTTTAACTACCCTTCTAGTACGTTTTACAATATCTCCTTCACGCACTAATCGACTATCACCAAATAATACAACACCGACACTGTCCTCTTCAAGATTTAGCGCCATTCCAAATACGTCATTTGGCAATTCGACCAACTCAGCGCTCATAACGTTTTCCAGTCCGCTGACACGTGCTACACCGTCGCCAATTTCCAATACTTCACCAACGTCGGAAACGTCGATTTCAACATCAAATTTTTCTATTTGTTTCAGAAGTAAACTTCTGATTTCTTCCGTTTTAATTTCCATTGCTTCTTTTAATTAATAATTTTGCAACAATACTTTTTTCATTTTCGCCATTTGATTAGCGATGGTACCATCGAATATGGTATTACCAACTCGCAGTTTCAATCCGCCTAATAATTCCTTATCTGTTTGAGCTCTTAGTTCAACTTTTTTACCGGTTGTCTTTTCAATACCTTGAATAATCGAAGATACGATTTCCTTATCAATTTCTTCTATTGAATAAGCAGTAACATTAATTTGATTTAATGATTCTTTTTCCAATTTTGTATATGCAACAGCTATGGAAATAAACATTTGATATTCATTCCGTTCAGCTAACAATGTAAAAAATTCATATACAATTGGATTAATCAAATCACCCAATACCGATTTCAAGATATTTACTTTTTCAACAGGTTTAATCCTTTGCGTATAGAAAAATGCACGAAAAACTTTTTCTTGCTTAATTAATTGATCAATAATCCGCAAACTCTTACCGGTTTTGGGAATACAGTTTAATTCTTTTGAAACAGTCAAAAGAGCGTTAGCATAATTTTTTACATGTCTATTAGGCTTCATTCTTAGAATTAATACTGTTTAATGAATCGTTAATCAATTTCAAATTATCTTCTTTAGTAAGATTTTTCTTAATCAATTTTTGAGCAATTTCCATTGATAAATTGACGACTTCTGCTTTTACATCAGCAATAGCGCGTTCTTTCTCAACTTGGATTTGCTTTTTCACTTCGGCTAAAAGAGTATCAGATTTAGATTGCGCTTTTTCGATTATTTCATCTTTCAACCTTTCGGCATTTTTCTTGCCGGCAGCAACTATCGCCTGCGATTCATTCCGCGCTTCGCTCAATAGCTTTTCAGTATCTTGTTTTACATTAGTTAACTCATCCCTGGCTTTTTCCGCATCTAATAAAGCATGCCGTATATTATCTTCACGTTTCTCGAGCATTGCAAGTAATGGCTTCCATGCAAATTTCATTAGTAAGAACAACAGCACCAAGAAGATGAGTATTGTCCAGACGTATAAACCCGGATCAACTTGAACTAAGGGATTATCCATATAATTGACTCTTATAAATTAATTTAATAAAATAAATACTTCTTATTTCATTAGAACAATCAATAGCGTAAATACTTCCGCTAAAATCGCAACACCTTCTAATAAGAAAAGTGGCAAGTTAATTGCTGCTGTAATTTTATCGGCAGCTTCCGGCTGACGAGCAATGCTTTCTGCTGCGGCTGCGGCAAATTTACCAATACCAAATGCAGCGCCAATCACAACCATTCCCAAACCAATTGCGGCTCCAAAGTAATGTAGATTTTCCATTTATGTTTCTCCGTTTATTAATGATGAACATTTATCGCCATCCCAATAAAGACAGCGGTAAGCATTGTAAAAACATATGCTTGTACAATTATTATAATTATTTCTAAAGCAGATATCCCTACTGCTAACGGTACAGAGACCAACGCACCAATACCTATTCCGGCAATTGCGCTATTAAACAATCCGGTAAAAATAAAGACAAATGATACTATCGCCAAAATGGCGATGTGACCACCTGTCATATTAGCGGCTAAACGCATTGTCAGTGCAAAAGGACGAACAAACATTCCGATTATTTCAATCGGAATTAATATTATGTATACAGGCCAAGCTAATCCGGAAGGAGCTAAATTTTTCCAATGTTTGATGAACCCATGCGCTTTTGACCCTGCTAATATTATTGCAAAAAAAGTTATAGTCGCTAATCCGGCTGTTACATTATAATTACCGGTTGCAGTTGTACTACCGTGTAGCAATGAATTAACAAAAGAATCATCATGCGCTGAACCGCCAAAAATAAATCTATTTATCGCCCCAATGACATCGAAAATCGGGAATAATCCAATCGCATTAGCGGAAAATATGAAAAAGAAAAATGTTAAAATCAATGGTGTCCAAGTATTTAGATATTTTTTACCGACATTGGGTAATACAATTGAATCACGAATAAATTGCACAACTGCTTCCAATACTGTCATAAAACCGGAAGGAACCGGATCCTCTTGTTTTAAGTATTTGCGAACTGTCCAAGTAATTGCCACAAAAACAAGTACGGCAACTATCCATAGCATTAATACGTGTTTAGTGATTGAAAAATCAATTCCAAATAAAGTTGGTAGCTGTAATATGGGATGCTCAAGTGAGCTATTGGAAACATGGCCAATAATAACTTCGCCTGCATCAAAACCGCCTTCGGTTGATGTATGTACTGTATCAGCTCCGCTCATTTATTTTGTTGTCATTTTCTTGTTTGAAATAATTTTTGTAAAAATATTGCTTCTATAATATAAAATAGTATAAAAAAGCCCGTGAAACTAATAACAAATGGGTTTGGCTCAAAAGTGTAAAAACTCATAATTATAATAAAATATAAAGCAAATAATACCATTTTGATGAAAAATGATTTTGTCATCGTTGCTGTTATTTTTTCCGGATCCGTTTTAAACACCTTTTTAATCCACATAATGGAAAATATAGTTACCAATAATGGGGCGATCATTCCTATAAATATTTCTTTGATATACTGCGGAAAGACAGCACCGCCGACTAAACCAGAGATTCCTAACCCAAGTATTACAATTGAAATGATGAATTTCATTTATGAGGTTTTGCCCAAATGGTTTTGGCAATTTCATAAAATCCGATAATAATACCTAATAGTAATCCAATTAATAGAAATATAGGTGAGGTATCCTGCCATTTATCGATAAAATATCCGAGAGCCCCTAAAATTAAAATCGCCCCAATGAGCGTATACGATGCACCCATGGCAGGTCCCGCTTGTTTGATAATTTTTTGTAAATAACTAAATGAATTAGCTAAGTTATTTATTTTTGACATTATTAAATATTTTGATAATTTTTGTCAATCACCGGAAAGATCGCACCTACCACTAAATTTGGCACCTTCTTCTATATACAATCTCCGGTAAACCATATCACCATTAACTGTGGATTGATCACCCAATACTATACGATCGCTAACAGTAATATTTCCTTTTACGATACCGCCAATTTGAATGTCGCTTGCGATAATATTACCCATTATTTCAGCAGTCTTTGCAATGCGAACCGGACCTTTTGTTTTAACATCACCTTTAATTTTTCCATATACAATTAGTCCGCCATCCAAATTAATATTACCCTCTATAATAGCATCGGCGCCTATCATAGTATGTACATTTTGAAAATCAATTTTACTCATAATTATTCACACTTATATCTTTTTGTTTATACTTCGGAAATAATTCTAAGGGATTTACAGCTTTGCCATTCTTCCAAATCTCGAAATGCAAATGCGGCCCCGAAGCGATTCCCGTACCTCCTGATGATGCAATTACATCACTTCGCTTTACGAAATCTCTTACCTTAACAAAATTATTTTTATTATGACCATATACAGTGAAATAATCATCCCCGTGGTACAGAATTATGTAGTTACCAAAATCATATGTCCAATCCGAAAATACTACAAAACCCGAAGCCGATGCATAAATCGGTTCGCCCTCTTTCACAGCTATATCAATACCATAATGATTTTGATTTTTAAATAATTTATTAGTTCTCATCTTTTGGGTAATGTAACCCTCAACAGGATATTTGGAGGGTATGTTATCCACATAAGAAACAGTTATATTATCTCCATATCGCGGTTGATTACTTTCAGACCAAGTGGAATCATCATTCATTGAAACAGAAGGTAATTCCAACTCAGATCCGAGAGTTTTTCTAATCAGTCTATCCATTTGTTCAATACGATTTAGATCCTGTATTAATTCCATAATTTTAACGCGCTCTGCAGAAAATTTCTCGTTTTCTGCTTCCATTGCTTTATACTGTATCAATTTCGGTAAGGCATATACTATAAAAAAGGCAACTATACATAATATAAGTATTAAGCCTATAATTAGGGATAACATTTGTCTTCTTGTAATAGAAAACTGTCTATCACTATCCCCATTATCAGGTATAATTAATATAGAATATTTGGATGGTTTCATATTGAACTATTATGAATCTTTATTGTCGGTCAATAGGGAAAATATTCGTTCAAAATCATCATCTGAATAATAGTTTACTATTATTTTCCCACTTCCTTTTTGATATGTCAGTTTAACCTTTGTCCCTAAGGCTGATATTAGCTCATCTTCCAAATGTTTTATTCTAGGATCAATTTCTTTTTTTCTTTGCGAAATTTCCGATTTATAACTTGTATAAGACTTAGCTAAAGTTTCCGCTCCTCTAACACTTAAATTCTTTTTTAAAGTTTGCTGCCACAACTTTACCATCGCTCGGGTTGTTTTCATCATTAAAATTGCTCGACCATGTCCGGCTGATATTTCACCCATTTTAATACTTTCTTTAATCTCAGACGGTAAATTTAACAACCTTAAAGAATTTGTAATAGTTACTCGCTTTTTGCCAACCGATATGGCAACAGCTTCTTGAGAAAGACCATATTTACTATTCAATACGGCAAACGCTTCAGCTTCTTCGATAGAATTTAAATTTTCACGCTGGATGTTTTCAATCAACGCCATCTCCATCATTTCTGCATCATTTTCTACCTCAATAACGTAAGCTGGTATATCTACAAGTCCGGCAAGTTTCGCTGCACGCAATCGTCTTTCGCCGGCGATTAAAATATAATTACCCACATCGTCTCGAACTGTTATAGGTGTTAATATTCCTTTTTCCTTAATTGATGCTACTAATTCCTGAAGAGCAGTCTCATCAAATTGTTGTCGAGGTTGATGAGGATTAGGAGAAATATTATTAACATTTATCTTAAGTGTACCAGTACTGGATGTCTCTTCACGTGGTATAATGAGAGCTTCTAATCCTCTCCCCAATCGATTACTTGACACGGTCTATGATCTCCTCAACTAACTGCATATAATTTTTTGCTCCAGTTGAATTCGCATCATACATTATAGCAGGTTTTCCGAAACTCGGTGCTTCACTCAAGCGGACATTCCGATTAATTACATTTTTAAATATTTTATCCTTAAAATAGCTCCTAACTTCATTACTAACTTCTTTTGACAAGTTTAATCTAGCGTCATACATTGTTAATAATACACCATTAATTTTCAAACTACTATTAATATGTTTTTGCACTAACCGCACTGTATTCAATAATTGACCTAAACCTTCAAGAGCATAATATTCACATTGAATTGGTATAATTATTAGATTTGATGCGGCTAAAGCGTTAATTGTCAACAATCCCAAAGACGGTGGACAATCTATGATAATAAATTTATAATCTGATTTCAGCTCGTTTAAAATTTTCTGAAGTTGATATTCACGCGCAATCATACTCACTAATTCTATCTCAGCACCAACTAAATCATTAGAGGAAGGTAATAAATGAAAATGCTCAATTTGCGTTTTAACAATACATTCCTTTACGGGAATTTTTTTGATTAAAACATCATAAACGGTATTTTTTTGTTTTTCATATAGATCAGCCACACCAGTGGTGGCATTTGCTTGTGGGTCTAAATCAATTAATAGAGTTTTTTCCTCTAATATTGCTAAATTGACAGCAATATTTATTGCCGAAGTGGTTTTACCAACACCACCTTTTTGATTTACTAATGATATTATATGAGCCATTTTATTCAAATTTTGCCTAATATACTTAAAAAATAGACTTCTAATTTAATTTAAAGCGTATTGGAAATGATAGCACTAAAACATATTTTACAAAATAGTGAGATAGTTTTTTAGTGGAAATGGTATCTCTACAGTTCATAACTTTATAGGATATAATTGTTTTTGAAATTCGTCATATTCGGCAATGTATACTACGAACAACATGTAAGTGACTTGGCGGAGCTATAGGTAAATATACAAAATTGACTTATTAGTAAAATTTCTAATATATAATATGCTGAATAAATCAAGTTTTTAATTTGCTATTTTCAACTTTAACTTTAACCTTATTAAAAAAGTATATCATTAAACATTTCTATAAACACTAATTGGATTCATAATGAAAAAATTATTTACTATTTTATTATTTATAATCAGTTTTATTATTGCACAAACCGGATCAAAAAATTATGAAGAACTCATAAAACAGTATCCGCAACTAAAAGCATACAATTTTAATCAAAACGCTGCGATAAAAAAAGACCCATACCAACCAATTCAATTCGATTTTACTGACTATACTGACGCAGAATTACTTATGTTAGACTCCTTAGGGGTACTTAGTGCATTACTTGATACAATCGAAGTAGAAGAACCTGTATATTTTGGGTATAAATTTTTCAACACTCCTGATAAATTTGCAATTTTTGACAACATTCCAATTCCCGGTAATTATCGTCTTGGAGCTGGAGATCAGCTTATAATTTCAATTTGGGGTGAGACTCAATTCAGATCCCGCCACATGATTAGCCGGGATGGTGATATCTTCATTGATGGTATTGGGCAAGTGAACTTAGCCGGTTTGGATATCACGACCGCTGAAAAAATTCTCAAAGAACGATTTTCTGAAGTTTATTCCACTATTAAAGGCAAAAAACCCTCCACATTTTTAAGTGTATTTTTGGGACAATTAAAATCACTAAATATCTCATTTGTGGGTGAAGTAAACATTCCCGGTATACAGGCCGTTCATCCTTTTTCTGATATCACTACCGCATTATTACAAGTGGGTGGTGTAGATACTATTGGAAGCCTTAGAAATATTCAAGTTATTAGAGATGGTAAAGTCTTTAAAAATTTAGATTTTTACGAATATTTAGTTAATGGTAAAACCACACAGAATACACGACTACTCAACGGAGATGTGATTTTTGTACCTGTAAGACAATCTACAGTTGAGATTGAAGGTGAAGTAAATCGTCCAGGGATATATGAAGCAAAAAGTGGTGAGTCTATTACTAATTTGATTCATTTTGCAGGTGGTCTCACACAAAAAGCACAACCAAAAATAGAAGTATATCGACTATTACCAAGGAAACAACGGACTAGTGAAGATTTTGCTTACCAGGTCTTTTACGTTGATGCGGAGCAATCTCAATACGAACCTGCTAAAGATATTGTTAGAATTCGTGTACTCTCCGTACCCGATGTAACAAGAGAAGTTTCGATTCTCGGTCAGGTAAAATCACCCGGGGTATATGCATATGAAGAATCTATGACAGTCATGGACTTATTAAAAATAGCCGGTGGACTAGATGATAAAACCTTTATGGAATCAATGTATACAAAAGAGGCTGAAATTATTAGACAGGTTCCTAATAGTATCTATCCCAAAAGAATATCAATTAATCTTGAACAACTGTTAAATGATCAAAATGATCAAAACATTGAATTGTACAACCAAGATATCTTACTAGTGCGTGAAAACAGTCAATATTCCGAGCCTCAATATGTAACAATAAGTGGGAAAATAAACGTACCGGGTAAATACACAATTCAGGAGAAAGAAGAAACATTAAAAAACATTATATCACGAGCTGGAGGATTTTCAAGAAATGCTTTTGTTAATGGGCTGCAAATGTATCGTGATTCTATACAGGTTGTTTTGCATGGTTACGATGTATTTGTTGCTGGCGGAGATAGCGTTTATGTACCAGAGCCACCGGGAGTTATAAAAATCGAAGGTGAAGTAAACCGATATGGATTAGTGCAATTTGTTAAAGGTAAATCATTAAGATATTATATCGAAAGAGCCGGAGGATTCTCCTATAATGCTGATAAAAAGAACGTTACTGTTCATTATGCGAATGGCAATGTTCGTAAAAAGAAAAGTTTTCTTTTCTCGTTTTTATCTATCTCGCCACCAATTCGTGACGGCTCCACAATAACAGTTTATACTAAAGAGCCAAAACCACCTTTCAACGTTGCACAGTTTTTATCGGTAACCGCCACTGCTGCAACATCTATTGCCACTCTTTATATTATATATGAAACTAACAAATAGTAGAAGATATTAAAATGCCTGATAAATCACTTATAAATCAAAATTCTAATAAAAGCTCATTAGCAGATATTATTTTAGTAATTGCAAAATATCTAAAATTTATTTTATTAATAACTATTCTTGCAGCAACTGTAACTTTCTTTTATGTTCGAAATGAATTTGAACCAGAATATACATCTAGTTCTGTACTCTTCATCCCAACTGAAAATTATTCCGGTTCAGCATTATTTGGTATTGCAAGTCAATTTGGTTTTAATACAAGAGCAAATGCAAACATTGATATATCATCATCTACACTTTATCCGGAAATTGTGGCAAGCAGAACATTTGCAGCAAAATTACTTCAAAAAGAATTTTATACTGAGAAATTTAAACAAAAGCTGCCTTTAATAGCAATATTCTCGTATGGTATGGGTACTCCTGCTGTTGGAATGGACACATTAATTATGCAAACCTCTGCAATAATACCCTCAATGGTTAAATTTAAAAAAGAGCTACCCTTTCTAATACTTAATGTTACTACCAATGAACCAAAGTTTTCTAAAGATTTAGCAATTGTGATTCTTGAAGAATTGGATAAACTTCAGCGTGAATTTAAAAGTCAAAAAGTAATCGAAAAAAAGGATTTTATTAAACAACAAATCGATATTACTCAAAGTGAACTTGAAAAATTGGAAGAACAATTAAAAGATTTTCGTGAAACGAATCGTCGCATTGATACTAGTCCATCATTATTGTTGATACATGATCGTATGCAAAGAGCTGTAGAAATACAGCAAGGAATATTTTTAACTTTAAAACAGCAACTTGAACTCGCAAAAATTGAAGAAGTACAGAAATCTTCTTTTGTACAAGTGTTAGATTCTCCATCGTTGCCACTAAAAATCAGTAATCCACCAAAATTGTCTTCCTATATTTTAGGAGGATTTGCCGGATTATTCCTTAGTTTGTGCATAATCTTTGTTATTGAATATTTTTCCACTAACAATCCTGAAGAAGCTAAAAAACTAAAAAACGCTAAACAATTTTTAGTGAAGGATTTAAAACGAATTTATAAAATTAAACGTAAATAAGATTAAGAATAGAATCCGTCATGGCTAAAAATATGAAAGCATTAATAACAGGCATTACAGGGCAAGACGGTTCATATTTAGCAGAATTTTTAATAGAAAAAGGATATGAAGTCCACGGTATGATCCGTCGTAGTAGTTCATTTAATACAGGGAGGATAGATCATTTATTTAATGATCCTAAAATATTAAATCGTAAATTATTTCTATACTACGGAGATTTAACCGATTCAAGTAATCTCAATCGCCTGTTGGAAAAAATTGGACCAGATGAAATATATAATCTTGGCGCACAAAGTCATGTTAAAGTGTCTTTTGAAATTCCGGAATACACTGCTGAAGTTGATGCAATGGGTACTCTTCGGTTTTTAGATGCCATCAAAGAAACAGGCATTCTATCCAAATTCTATCAAGCCTCAACAAGTGAATTATTTGGCAAAGTTAAGGAAGTTCCTCAAACAGAAAAAACACCATTTTATCCGCGCTCCCCTTATGGAGTCGCTAAATTATATGGTTATTGGATAATTGTCAATTACCGTGAAGCGTATAATCTTTTTGCATGTAATGGGATATTGTTCAATCACGAATCACCTAGAAGGGGGGGCACTTTTGTTACACGCAAAATCACTAGAGCTGCAGCACGTATAAAGTACGGTCTACAAGATAAAGTTACTCTTGGTAATCTTAACGCCAAACGTGATTGGGGCTATGCTCCGGAATATGTGGAAGGAATGTGGCAAATGATGCAATTAGAAAAAGCTGATGATTTTGTTATGGCTACAGGCGAAACACATTCTATTCGTGAGTTTGCTAACATTGTATTTAAAGAACTTGATATGGATTTAGAATGGAAAGGTGAAGGTATTAATGAAGAAGGAATTGAAATAAAAACCGGAAAAACACTCGTAGCAGTAAACCCGCGTTATTTCAGGCCAACAGAAGTTGACTTACTAATTGGAGACGCAACAAAGGCACAAAAAACATTTGGATGGAAACCCAAAGTAAAGTTTGATGAATTAGCTAAGATAATGGCAACGGCAGATTGGGAAAAAGTACAGAAGCGCGGCTTTTAGTCAATAACTTATAATATCTCACATCTCAAAATAAATTAATTATAATGAACACCAATTCAAAAATATATTTAGCTGGTCACGACGGTATGGTTGGTTCTGCTATTTTGAGTGAGCTTAATTCCAAAGGATATGAAAATATTATTATACGTTCTCTTGCTGAACTTGATTTACGCCGCCAAAAAAATGTTGAAGAACTTTTTAATAGTGAAAAACCTGATATTGTTATTATTGCAGCAGCAAAAGTCGGAGGCATTATTGCCAATAATACCTATCGAGCCGAATTTTTATATGACAATATAATGATTGAAGCAAATATAATTCATGCTGCTCATCAAATTGGCGTAGAAAAATTACTATTTCTCGGTTCTTCGTGCATTTATCCAAAAAATGCACCACAACCCTTAAAGGAAGAATATCTTTTAACTGATATTTTAGAGCCAACTAATGAACCATATGCTATTGCTAAAATTACTGGTATTAAATTATGTGAAAATTATTATCGCCAATATGGCGATAATTTTTTATCTGTTATGCCAACAAATTTATATGGTCCACATGATAATTTTAATTTACAGACTTCTCACGTTTTACCTGCTCTTATACGAAAATTTCATGAAGCAAAAAGTCAAAATTCGCCAACAGTTACAGTCTGGGGTACGGGAAAAGTTTACAGAGAATTTTTATATGTACAAGATATGGCGAATGCATGTGTTGAACTACTGATTTCAATAAATGCTGAAGATATTTATAAACAAGGTATTTCGCATATCAATATTGGTGCCGGAAAAGAGTTAACAATATCAGATTTAGCGCATTTAGTTGCAGAAATAGTCCAGTACTCAGGGGAAATCGTTTATGACAAATCAAAACCGGATGGAGTATATAAAAAATTATTAGATGTTACCAGATTACATAAATTCGGTTGGCGTGAAAAAACATCTCTAAGAGAAGGTATTGATAAAGCTTATAAATGGTATTTAGAGAATTATAAATGAAAAGTAAGTCTACATCTCCGATATATAAAGTTATAATTAAACCAACAACTGGTTGGCAATTAATTGATTGGAAAGAATTAAAAGAGTACAAAGATTTAATTTATTTTTTAATACTAAGAGATGTAAAAGCACTGTATAAACAAACTGTCCTCGGGTTTTCATGGGCAATTCTTAAACCATTCATCAAAATGATAGTATTTAGCATCGTTTTTGGGGGTATTGCCAAAATCCCAAGTGACGATATCCCCTACCCTCTATTTGTGTACGCCGGACTTGTTCCATGGGAATATTTTTCCAATTCTTTGACTCGTTCCACAAGTAGTCTCATTTCAGGATCGGGTATATTTACAAAAGTATATTTTCCCAGACTTATTATGCCAATTGTTCCGTGCATGGCAACATTAGTAGACTTTACAATCGCATTAAGTATAGTTTTTATTTTAATGTTTTATTTTGGTTATGCAATTTCAATTACAATTTTCTACTTACCTATATTAATAATTATAATGATTTTGACTGCAGCTGGATTAGGCATGTGGTTGTCAGCTCTTGCTATTCAATATCGGGATGTTCCATACGGAGTTCAATTCTTAGTTCAAATATTAATGTATGCAGCTCCTGTAATTTATCCAATTTCATGGTTACCTGAATCATATCGAATTTATTTAGCTATTTATCCAATGTATGGAATAATAGAAGGATCTCGCGCTGCCATACTTGGTCAAAATGCAATGCCCTGGGATCTAATTGGAATAGGTGCAATTTCAGCATTTATAATGTTTATCACCGGAGCATATTACTTTAAAAGAAAAGAACGCATTTTTGCTGATGTAGCATAGACAGATGAGCGATTTAATTATAAAAGTTGAAAATTTAAGCAAACGCTATCGAATTGGCGTTAAAGATGAGACACACGACAATCTAACAGGAAAAATTATTTCTTGGATAATATCGCCGTTTACAAATTTCAGACGTGTACAAAAACTCAGTAAATTTAATAATGATGATGCGCAAGACATCATTTGGGCAATGAAAAATATTTCATTTGAAGTCAATAACGGTGAAATACTAGGAATAATCGGAAAGAATGGAGCCGGCAAAAGCACATTATTAAAAATATTGTCAAGGATTGTTGAACCAACGAGTGGTCAAGCCACAGTTTATGGCAGGGTCGCAAGTCTATTGGAAATCGGTACCGGTTTTCATGGTGAATTATCTGGTCGCGAGAATATATATTTAAACGGAACTATCCTTGGAATGACAAAGAGTGAAATTAATAAAAATTTTGATGATATTGTTGAGTTCTCAGAAGTTGGTAAATTTATCGATACACCGGTAAAACGATATTCATCAGGAATGTATGTTAGGTTAGCATTTGCCGTTGCTGCACATCTTAATCCTGAAGTATTAATAATTGATGAGGTCCTTGCGGTAGGCGATGCGGCATTTCAAAAAAAATGTCTTGGAAAAATGAGTGAAACTGCAAGGTCAGGTCGGACAGTTCTATTCGTAAGTCACAATATGCATACAATTCAAAATTTATGCTCACGCACAATTTTACTTGAAGATGGTAAAATAGTACTTGATGGGAAAACAAATGAAGTAGTTGGTCATTATCTCAGACAAGACACTGATACATTAATAGAAGGTGAAAACAATTTAAAAAAATGGCATGGTTCACGAAAATCATTTGGTAATTTGAGATTGACAGCGGTCAGAACCCTTGATAAAAACGGTGAGATTTGTACCATATTTAATATTTATGATCCTATCACAATAGAAGTTGATATTAAAAACATTACTGATAACGGATTTGTATTAAGTTTTATGATACATGATCCACAGGCGAATATGGTATACCACATTCGCAGTCAAGATAGTAATATTGTCACACAACATTTAAACTCCAAGACAACAGTACGGATGACTATTCCTGAATTGAAACTTGTTGAAAATACATATTCTATTGATATTTGGTTAGGCAATTACTTTGATCTTTTAGAAGATCATGTCGAAAATGCAATGACATTTAATATCATTAACCAAGGTCACTCTGTAGCTCATCTAAAATCTATCATACATGAAACAGGACGATGGGAAATAGTGTAAACATTTCAATTCGGGACAAATAAATTATGAGAATTGCATTTGTTACATTTGAATATGTTACTGAACCCGGATTTAAATCGATACATGGACATGGTGGTATTGCTACTTCGATTTATCGTTGCGCTCAGGCATTGAAAGACCATGGACATGAGCCGATAGTAATAGTCGCTTCATCTTCTGATGAAATAATTGAGCATGAAGGAATTCCGGTTTACCGAGTTAATATAAGAAATCGTTGGGTAAATTATCTGCAAAAAATAAAATTTATTAGGAAATTTGTCCCCGCAATTCGATGGATACGTAACAGCAGACTATATAATATACGGTTACTAGAAATTAACAAAACATATCCTATTGATATAATAGAGTATACTAGTTATGCTGCTACAGGATTGTTCAGACTAAAAAATTTTCCAAGTGTTGTTCGTATTTCCAGTTTGCAAGGATTATTAGAAGATGGGGCTAATAAAAATAAAATGTTCTTCCTTGAAAAATTAGAAAATATATCATTCAGAAAAGCTGATAAAATTATAGGTCCTAGTATAGTTGCGGCAAAATTACTTGAAAAAATAATAAATAGAAACGTTCAAGTTATTGTATGGCCGTTTATACCTCTGAAAGTAGCTGAAGACGTTGCTGTTTATCATGATATGCTACAATCAAAAAGATATTTATTGTTTATAGGATCTATCGGACTTTTAAAAGGGATAAAAACCATAGCTGACATTTTACCTGAGTTATTCAAAAAATATAAAGATTTATACTTCGTATTTGTTGGCAAAGACGACTTTTATAACGATAGACCTATGATGAATTATGTATGGCATCAATCAGGCAAATATCGTGGGCGTGTAATTTATTTAGGTATATTACCACATCATCAATTATTTCCAATAATTAGAAATTCGGAAGCAATTGTACTCCCTTCAAGAGTTGATAATTTACCAAATACGCTGATTGAAGGAATGACCTTGGGGAAAATAGTCATCGGTACACGTGGGGCAAGTTTCGATCAATTGATAACTTATGGAGAAAATGGATTTCTTTGCAACCGTGATGACAAAAAAGACCTCCTTGAACAAATTGAGATAGTCCTTAATCTTGAATACAAAAATAAAAAAGATATAGAGCAAGCCGCAAAAGAGCGTAGTAAAGAATTAGCTGAAGAAAAGATTATTCCCCAATTGTTAAATATATATAATGAAGTTATAAACAGATTTAATAGTAAGGATTTTAAAAAATGAAGACAAAATCAAACAATAATACTATTAATTCAAGTTGGATTTCTGAAAATCCAAAGAAAACCGGATTAATCATCACAACAATCGTCCTTGTAATTTCATTATTTATAATTGATAATTTAATACATTACATTTATCCAATTGAACCACACAATGGACCGGAAACTGTACGAGCAATTAGATTAAGAGAACACCATCCCGGATTGAATAGAATAATCTATCCAGATGACTATTATCTAGCTGGCACAGATAATTTAATTACTCAAGACTATCCGTTTCGTATTGACAATAATGGTTTTATTCTTCCACATAATGATTATGATGATCCAGACTATAAAATTGTTTTTCTTGGAGGTTCAACTACCGAGTGTATGTATGTCACGGAAAATAATCGTTTCCCATACTTAGCAGGACAATTAATCGAAGAAAAATCCAATAAGTTAATTAACTCCTATAATGCAGGAGCTGCCGGAAATAGTTCTATCCATACTTTAGATATCCTCATAAATAAAATTCTTCCAATGAAACCTGATATAGTTGTAAGTATGCATGCTATCAATGATTATTCAATTCTTGCATATGACCATACATACTGGCCGGTTGAAACTCCACGCTCTGAAATAATTACAATAAATGATTATTTCCCGAAAAGACCAAAAGAAACTTTCATTTGGCATTTTAAAGGTCTTTTTAAAACAACGTATCCTAATGTTTACCAAAGAATATTTTTATTAAAAGAAAGTATTCTTCACCCCAAAAAACAGACCAAACCATGGGATGAATGGGCAGGTCGCCGTAATATGATTAAAGAACGTGATTTTGATTTTATGCAAAAAGAATTTAAATGGGCTTTACAAATGATAGCTACTACAGCTAAGACTCATGACATAATACTAGTTCTAATGACACAGGCAAATAGATACAAGGATACTCCTGATGAATTTATACTAAAAAGTATGGAACCAATACTAAATGCCGGTATTACATATGAAACTTTTAAAAAGGAATATGATATATTCAATGATATTATAAGAGAGGTAGCCAGAACCAATAAAATTCCATTAATTGATTTGGCAAAATTAGTACCACAGGAAAAAGAATATATGTACGATGTTATGCATTATAATGAAACCGGTTCTAAGTTTGTAGCAAATATCATTTCCGAAAAATTAATCGGTATAATATCAAACCTTAAATAAAGATACTTAATAGTACATGCAAATTTTAATCGGAACCGATTATTATTACCCCAGTGTTGGGGGGCAACAAATTGTTCTTAAGGAAATTGCCGAGCGATTAGTTAAGTTGGGGCATAAAGTAACTGTTGCCACATCTAAAATGCAAAGTCG
>CBDURO010000024.1:0-24330 GCA_965369995.1 uncultured bacterium
TAATTATCACAATCTTAACTACTAATTTACCTACCCGCTTTTTTCTATTAGACCAAGATGTATCAAAAAGAACTTCCGGAAGAACACTAAAGGCTATACCGTTGACTTTTTTTGCAAAACTCTTGGCAAAATCATTTGCTACAGGGATATACGAAGGTACTTTTTCATCAGTCTGCCAATTAGAATTAATAGATCTTATTCCCAATCTCCACCAACGACGTTTATATTCAAATTTCATATAGTTGCTAATTGTTTGCATAACCAATAGAATTGTTGTCTTTTCCGCCCATTTAAATGGCCAAAGCGATTTTATGAATTGAATTGGGTGCTTCAAGATCGCAAGTAAAAATGATAACTGTCGAGGCAAGCCTTCCCTACCATCGGTTAAAATAGTTGCCAGACCGGACATTGCATCTTGTCCTTTGCCATAGCGCACGGTTTCTATGTGAGTATCTTCATCGGGATATACTCCCGATGTTATAGCTATACCCTTCGAATAATCTTCGTCGTCATTTGCTTTTACTCCAACCAAAGTTTCGCTATTTGTGCGAACTACATTACCTAATTGATTAGATATTTTAGGCAATGATCCGATCGCTTTACAGCGATGCAATAATTTTACTGTTCCCATTACACCACCGGAAAAAATGACACCCTTTGAAAGAAGTACTTCTTTCTTGCCAAATAATCCGGTTACTTTTTTTGTGGTTATTTGATATCCATCTTCGTTAAAACTACGACGGATAAATTGGTGGTTAGAGATTGGTTGGACATCAATAACCATTGTCTCAGGAATAATTTCTACGCTCAATTTTTCCGCAAGATATAGATAGTTTTTATCCAAGGTGTTTTTTGCGCCATAGCGACAACCAACCATGCAACCACCGCACAAGTTGCAGCCGGTACGTTCCGGTCCCTTACCGTTGAAATATGGGTCAGGAACTGTTACTTCTTCTTCTCCAAAGTATATTCCTACATCATTTACATGAAATGTATCGCCTTTGCCGATTTCTTCTGCACACTCTTTTAATATTTTATCAGCTTTGGTAATCACTTTACTTGGTGTTGCGCCGAGCATTTTTTGAGCAAGTTTATAATAAGGGGTCAATTTTGCTTTCCACCCTTTTTTGCTACCCCACCGCGGATCATCAAATACCTTGTCAGGAGGAACAAGCAGATTGTTTGCATAAACAAGACTTCCACCACCTACACCCGTTCCATGCATTATAAAAACATCTTTCAATAATGTCATGGCTTGAATGCCATACAAAGCTAGTTTTGGTGCCCAAAAATATTTCCGTAAATTCCAGTTTGATTTTGGAAAATCTTTGGTTTCGTATCGTTTACCTTGTTCAATAACTAATACAGAATAACCCTTTTCAGCTAATCTAAGAGCAGAGACAGATCCGCCAAAACCTGAACCGATAACTATATAATCATATATTTTGGACATAATGAATTGATAAAATGTAGTAGTAAATTAACAGCCGATTTTGAAATGTAATAGTAATAAATAAGGTATTGAAAATGAAAAATATTGTTGTTTTAGGAGCAGGTTTGGTTGGGAAAACAATTATTTTAGATTTGTACAAATCTTATAATATTTTAGCGGTAGATAATGATGAAAAGAATTTATCCGAATTAGAAAAAATACCAATTATCAAAACTTTAGTAACTGATTTATCAGTGGATGCTAATATTAAAAATGTTGTAAAAGATACTAATCTAGTAATTGGTGCTGTGCCTGGATTTATGGGTTTCAAAATGTTAAAAAACGTAATTGAAGCAGGGAAAAACATTGTTGACATATCATTTTTTCCGGAAGACCCGTTTGAACTTGATAATCTTGCTAAAGATAATAATGTAACTGCAGTAATTGACTGCGGTGTTTCACCGGGTATGGGGAATATTATTTTAGGTCATTACCTAAGTAAAATTGATGTTACATCTTACAAATGTTTAGTAGGCGGCTTGCCGCAGGAACCGGAAAAACCGTGGGGATATAAAGCAGTTTTTTCGCCGATTGATGTAATCAAGATATATACTCGTCCTGTGCGATATAGAAAAAATGGTATTATTAAAATAGATGAAGCATTATCAAAAAGTGAAACGATTGAATTTGATAATATCGGCAAGTTTGAAGCTTGGTATACTGATGGTTTACGCACTTTATTAGATACAACAACTATTCCTAATATCATTGAATTAACTATTCGTCATACGGACACGGTTGAACCAATAATAGCTTTGCGAGATAGTGGATTTTTCTCAATTGAGGAAATCAATATTAATGGTAAAATAGTTAGACCGATTGATTTGACAACCAAGCTCCTATTCTCACAATGGAAAATGCAGCCCCGTGAAAAAGATATGACGATTATGCGAATTATAATTGAGGGAATCGAAAATGGTGAACAGCGCAAAGTTATCTATGACCTTATAGATTTTTATGATAGTAAGACTAATACCACATCTATGGCGCGCACGACAGGATATACTTGTACTGCGGTTGCCAATCTATTGTTAGAAAAGAAATATAATAATACCGGAATAATCCCACCGGAATATTTAGGGCAGGATGAAAAAGTATTTCAATATATTATAAATTATTTAGCAAAAAGAAATATATTTTACAAGAAAATGTAATAAGATGAATCTGCATATTAAATCTTTCAAGGAATTGAACAATGGTATAAAAATCCCAATATTTGGATTGGGTACATATCTAAATGATAATGGCAGACAAACAATTGATTCAATATTGTATGCCTTGGAAATAGGTTACCGGCATATTGACACTGCCGCAATGTATGAAAATGAAATGGAAGTTGGCGAAGCCGTTCGCGAATCCGGTATTCCGCGAGAAGAAATATTTGTTACCACAAAATTGTGGAATTCTGAACATGGATATGATAATACAATTAAAGCATTCCATCGTAGTTTAGAGCGTTTAGGATTGGATTATATTGATTTATACTTAATACATTGGCCGGTTGAAAATCTACGTTTGGAAAGTTGGCGAGCTTTGGAAAGACTATATTCTGATGGTTTATGTAAAGATATTGGTGTTAGTAATTATATGGAACGCCATTTAGATGAAATATTAAATAATTTTTCTGTTGTTCCTGCAGTAAATCAGGTAGAATTCAGTCCTTTTTTATATTTAAAGGAATTACAGAATTATTGTGAATCAAAAGGGATAGCACTGGAATCATACAGTCCTTTGACAAAAGGACATAAGCTTAAAAATCCAAGATTGATTGAAATTGCGCGTAGTTATAATAACTCTACTTCGCAAATTTTAATTAGATGGTGTTTACAAAAGGGAGTAATTGTAATACCCAAGTCTTCTCAAAAAGAGCATATCAAAGAAAATGCAGATGTATTCGATTTTAATATTTCTGAAGCAGATATGAATAAATTAAATAATTTAAATGAAAATTATCATTCAAGTTGGGATCCGACTAATGTTTTATGATTTACACTAGATAAAGCAATATGCCAAAAAAGTGTGAAATACTACCACCTAATACAAATAAGTGCCATATTGAGTGGCTATAAGGTAGTTTTGTCCAGGCGTAGAAAATGATTCCCAAAGTATAGCTCAACCCGCCAATTGCAATCCAAATTAGTAATCCCGTCGGTAAATTAGCAAGCATCTGTTTGATGGCAATAATAGCAAGCCAGCCCATTAATACATAAAATGCAACCGATAATTTTTCAAGTTTACCGTAAAATAAAAACTTAAAAAGGATTCCAAGAATTGCCATTCCCCAAATCAAACCGAATATTGTCCAGCCCCAGCCGGTATCGCGCAGCGCTAAAAGTGTTATTGGAGTGTAAGTTCCTGCTATTAATAAAAAGATAGAGGAATGATCCATTATCCTAAAATAGCGTTTTGCTTTTTTATGCGTAAATGCGTGATAGAGCGTTGAGGAAGTGTACATTAAAACCAATGAGGTGCCATAAATCGCAAAACTAACGATTCGCCATGCATCGCCTTTGAGGGCGGCAAAAACCAATAATATTGTAAGTGCCGCCGTTGCTAAAGCCGCGCCGATACCATGTGTTATACTGTTTATAATTTCTTCGCCAAGCGATTGTCTTGGCAAAGCGTGATCTTTTTCGTCAGTCAATTTTATTTCCTTTAATTTTCACCCATCGTAGTCCCGACAGGTCGGGACGTAAAAGGGCGTTGTTAAATTTTACATCCGTGCTAATCAGTTAAATCCGTGTCATCTACGTTCTATTTTTTTGCATTTTATATTTTTTTGTTTTTCTCTGTGGCGCTGTTTTTTTTCGTTTAATTCGTTTAATTCATTGTTGAAAAATAAATCTGTGATAATCAGTAATATCTGTGTTATCCGTGTGCTATTTGATATTCATGTTTCATACCAAATACAACAATATCCCAAAAAAATGAGAAATACTCCCGCCCAACACAAATAAATGCCAAACGGTATGGCTATACGGAAATTTTGTCCAGATGAGGAAGATGATTCCGATCGTGTAGCTTAACCCGCCAAATAAAATCCAAATAAGTAATCCGGTTGGGAGATTAGCAAGCATAGGTTTGATAGCAATAACGACAAGCCAGCCCATTAATACATAAAATACGATTGATAATTTTTCAAATTTTCCATAGAAAAATGTATTAAATAGAATTCCCATAAGCGCCATTCCCCAGATCAATCCAAACATTGTCCAGCCCCAACCGGTACCACGCAACGGCAAAAGCGTTATCGGTGTGTAAGTCCCGGCAATTAACAGAAAGATGGAAGAAAGGTCCATAATTCTGAAGTATCGTTTAGCACCCTTGTGCGTAAAGGCGTGATAGAGCGTGGAAGATGTGTACAAAATTACCAAAGACGCACCATAAATTGAGAAGCTAACAACGCGCCAGACATCACCTTTGAGGGCGGCAAAAACCACTAAAATTGTCAGCGCTGCCGTCCCTAAAGCAGCACCGATGCCGTGCGTTATACTGTTGGCAATTTCTTCGCCTAGTGATTGTTTTGACAAAGCGTGATCTTTTTCGTTAACCATTTTTTATTATTTCCTTAGAGATGCTTTAGAGAATATGTGATTGGGAATATTTTCGTCGAAATTGATGGATTCGATTATGAATTCCGTACCCTTACCTTTGAGCAGTACATCTTGGAACAGCATGCGCTTTGGATACCAGCGGTCATCAATTCTAAATAAATCAGATAATTCAATTACTTTGAGCATTTTTCCGCTTTTTGCAAAGAGCTGCTGTTTTAATGGAATCATATATTCCTTATCGACCCAAAATTTTTGCGAGTGATATGCAACGTCATCCTTTATAGCTGATAGTTCCATTACCCAACAATCGCGTTTATCTATTTGCTCCTCGTCAGTAATTTCGGCAGAATATATTTCATCTAATCGACGATCTTCCATCATATCCTCATACGAAAGATCGGAGCCCATTAAAGATTGTCTTAGCATGTGTCCTGAAATACGGATAATCCGATCAGATTGCGGACTATACATCCAAAGATGATCATCAATTTTCAACATCTTTGTACCTTTTTCCCGAGCAGGCGCGAGGTATTCAGTGAATGATTTTTCTGATCCTTGAATCCATGATTTTGATGTGATAGAGCGACTGCTACGCCGTCCGTGAATGACCATCGTGGAAACGATAACCTGATTTCTCGAGGACAAATTTTCATCAATTTTTTGCAAAACCTCTGCGCCATCGGGATACTGCCCGAATATTTGCGTAGCAAATATCAAACAAAATAAAAATTTCTTCATACCTCTAACTCCTTGAATAGTTGCGCTGTTTGTCGTCTGTAAATACCAAATCCGGATAAAGCTGTGCCCAACACCATTGAAAATACACCAGGAATAAATCCTAAGTAATAAGTCTCAGTAGTTATTTTTGCATGAAGGATACCGGGGAACAGCATTGTAGAATTTTTCATCATATCACCAATGTCGATTCCCTTGACTTGTAGCCAGTAAGCGAATGCTAAACCAAGCGCTGTGCCAATTATTGATCCAACAATACCGATTAGTATTGATTCATATATCATTGAGCGATAAATATGACCTTTATGCTCGCCAATTGCTAAGCGCAATCCAACTTCTCCATAACGACGAATTCCACCTAACAATCCTACATTCCATAAGACAATCGACATTAAAACAATAAATACAGATGTGATTATTACAGAAAAACTTGATGTTAAAAATAAATAATCACCCAACATTCCGATATCTCTCAATTGCACCATTATTGGTGAAAATTCATCTTCAGGATCAGTATAGGATTTATTGAATTTTTGTTTGATGATTTCTGCTTGTTCAATATCATAAATATTATTCGGCAAGTAACCTAATATTTCACCTGCTGAATCCTCCATATCTAATGCTAACTGTATATCGTTTATGTCAGCAATCATTGCACCGCGATCCAAAGCTTGCATACCAAATGTTAAGGTACCTGAAACAATAAAATTATACATTGTCATACTGCCAAACATTGTTGAACTAAGTAGTGTTGCATTTCCCCCAATTTCAATACCTAATTTTGTTGCAAGATCATCACTAATTAGAATTTCACTGGGTTTTTCAGGCATTTTACCTCTTGTTAAAGCATTTTCAATATTCATCTTTGCAATTTCTGTTGTTTCCGGTGACAATAGATCGATACCATATCCGAATATTGGACTTTGTGAACGTGTTTCACCTTGCTCATCGGGAACATCAAATAAACCGCCGTAATGTATTCGTTCGACCCATACCATATCAGGGTATTCTTGTTCTAACTGGTTTATAATTTCATCAACACCAATTATTGCTAGGTCAAGGGGGTTTTGATCAGAATTTTCCTCAAACGCCCGCGTCATTATTTTTACATGACCCGTTTCAAACCGTGCAGAACTATCAATCCACTCACCCATAAATCCTGTTATATAGGCCTGAAAGAAAACAACTAGCCATACACCTAATGCAACAACAATAATAGGATAAAGACTGCGGTTTTTATCACGCAGTAGTCCTTTGTATAAAAATTTAATCATTGGATTTTTCCCCGTATTGCATCGGTTGGTTTCAATTTTGATATCCTTCTCGTGGGGAGGTAGCTGACAATTGTAGTCACTAGAAAGACTATTGATATTGTGGCGACAATTAAGCCAATACTATATACCGGATATATTTTTTCTGCTATAGCCATTCCAAATTCTTCAGTACTATCTACAGGCATTGAATAACCTGTTTTAGCCTGCCAAGCTAATAGCGGGATTCCGTAAATAGCACCTACAATCGCCGCTAAAACGGCGTGCATAGCGCCTTCAATTGTAAATAACTTGATAACTTGTCCCTGTGTCATCCCCAATGCCACGTGCGTTCCAATTTCCTTCTGTCTGCGGAATATTGATAACACCTGTGTGTCAAAAATCGCTACTAATGCCAATGACAATAAGAATAAAAACATTATATAACCACCAACATTCTTCATTTTGATCATATCCCTAAAGTCTTGGAGTAGAAAGTCATTAGTTTTAAAAGTGAATTTCGCTAATGTGCCTATTGAGCCGGTTTCTTTGTTGGTAACAAAAATGGTCGCTTCATTTGGTAATTGAACCATTTCGCGGTGTTTTTCAATTGGGATCCAAAGGATTCCACCATCTACCGTAGGTACATCTACTTTGAAGATATGTACAATTTTTGCTTCGGCTGCATCAAAGGTGCCTTTTACATCACGCCACCGGACTGTAACGTAATCTCCAATGCTCAATTTATTATTCTTTGCCATATTTGCACCAAGAATTGCCGGTATTTCATCAATATCAACATTGAGATGCGATGTTGGTAACTCAATTACTGTTTGATTCGGATCTACGCCCTTAATGAATACACTTTGTATACGACCATCAGGATAAATAGAACCCTGCGAAATAAGAATTGGTGTTAATATACCTTTATTTATCGCTGCTTGAGCTAATTCCGGAATCGGTGCATGGCTGTCTTCAATAGTAAATGGATCATATGGGTCGTAGGTTTTATGCCAATATTGTCCACCACCAATCTCCCAATTTTCCGTATCCCGTTCGGCTTGTACTGCCCAACCGTTTATTAATCCCTTTTGCCATATTATTATCACATAAGCGAACGAAAGTACCAAAACGTTCAAAACAGTACGTAACTTTCCGCCCATTAGATTACGATAAGCTAATTTTAATGCTAACATAATATACCTCGCTTATTTGGTAATTTGTTCATCTGCAACAACTTTACCATCGTTTAAGCTGATTTTTCGTTTCAAGTATTGTATTACTTTTTCGTCATGTGTAGCGAAAATAAAAGTTGTTTTTAGTTCGTAATTTAATTTTTCCATTGTTTGCAAAATGTGGTGGGAATTTTTTGCGTCCAGATTTGCGGTAGGTTCGTCGGCTAACACGATTTCCGGTTCTTTCACCATCGCCCTTGCAATAGAAACGCGTTGGCATTCACCACCTGATAACTGCGCAGGTCGCGACTTGATTTTATCGGTTAGTCCGAGCCATTCTAACGACTGCATAATCGCTTTTTTGCGCTCACTGGCTGATTTATGTTGTAAAAGCAAAGGTAATTCAACATTTTCATACACAGTGTAAACCGGTAAAAGATTATAGGTTTGGAAAATAAAACCGAGATGGTTATTGCGTAGATCGGCAGCTTCCTTTTTTGATAAATTACTGACTGATTTGCCAAGTACGGTTGCAGTTCCTTTAGTTGGTACATCGAGTGAACCAATTATATTTAGCAATGTTGTTTTTCCGGAACCGCTTGGCCCGACAAATCCGGCAAATTCGCCTCTATTAAATTCTAAATTTATTTGATTCAAAGCGGTGAATTCACCTTTCCCGATCGGGAAAGTTTTTACTAGGTCAGTGATCTTAATTAAAGTGGAACTCATACTATTTTTCCTTTGTTATCAATGATTGAAAATTAGCATTAACTGAAATCCTCTACTACTGAAATCAGAAAATGATTGCTCAAAACTGAATGTCTCATCAGATTTGGAGCTGAAAAAAGTATTCAAATTAATTGTCCAGTCGTCATAAGTACGCTGCCAACTAATAAAAAAATAGGTTAATTCGGCTTCCCAACTATAAAATAATATACCCGACAATTGGTCAAATATACTGAGAGGATACATTGCCATAATTCCGGTTAGTTGAATAGCAGAATCGGTAGTTAGCGGTTTATCATCTTGATTATAAATAAAATGTTCAGCGGTGACAGTTAAACCATTCCCAACCGCAAAAGTATAATCACTTCCGATAGTTAGCATTGATTGCCAATTGGGAAAATCAGCACCATAATCAGCGTGTACAACTGATGACTCAAACCATAATCCTATTCCTATATCGAAAAATCCGTCTATTGCCGCTTTAACTTCAGGAGTTGCTTTTGGCATTGTATTAATTTCTAAATAGGATGGTAAATCATTTCTGCTAATTATCCGGTTGTGCGCAGAAAATCCTACTTCTCCTCCCCAAACCGGTATTTGAAATCGACCTCCAAATTCAATATTATTTTTTTTTGTAGGTATTAATTCCCATCCTTTTGGCTCGTTGTTCCATAATAATCCCCAAAACCAAACATTCGTATTGTTTGAATAATCTCTTCGTACGCGCATTCCCCAAACACCCTCAGTTAATTGCAATGGATCGCGGGGGTCGAGTTTGTCGAACCACATGAGCGGTCTGAACAATCTTGCTGAGCCAAAAGTAATTTTTTGTAAACCGAATCTTATTTCAAGTTTATCAGTGCTGCGTCTTACCCAAAAGCGATATGGACTAATATCGAAATCGGTGGTTTCTCCACCGCTATGATGTCTTTTATATAATCCATTGAAATTAAATGAAATTTCTGTATCGAATAATGCAGTTGGCCAAGGAACAGTTAAAGACCAGGTAGGAATATAGCGCAAGCCAACTTGCGATAAGTAGCCATCCCCGGTTTTTCGCATATCGCCAACTGTTGATAACTGACCTTGCCATTCTGCTGAAGTAAATGCTGTAAAGACTATAAAAAATACAATTAGTTTAACTGTGTGCATTACTTTCGACCCATGATACCATAAAAATAGAAGTTTACCATGTCAAGTGTGAGTTCATCCATATGATTATAAAGAGTAAATAGATCTTTATTTTCTGATAGTTCCATTAAATGATTTAACATGAAGGTAATAAAATTAATGCTAATGTCTTTCCTTACATTTCCATTCTTTTGCGCTTGTTCAATCATTTTAATAAACAATATTTGATTCTTTTTAGAGTAATCCATGATTTTATCATGTATCTTAGGTGATAAATTCATAAAATCTATGAAAAATTCTTTACTAAACTTTTTGGCGTAAGCCATTTTAAGATTTATAAATTCATCGATTTTTTCTCGAAATGTTGATATTTGTTTCCAAATAGAATCAAATTCATGTTGTGCGTTATCTAGAATGGAAAAGATAATATATTCCGCTAATTCAATTTTATTATTAAAATATTTGTAAAAGGTCATCTTACTGATTTGCGCAGTTCTGCAAATTTCCTCTACCGTTACCCGTTTTACGCCAAAACGCATAAATAAATCAGTAGCTGTTTCAACAATTTGCTGGTGCTTTTCCGGTTTATTATTATGCCTGTGATTCATATTCATTGATTCGCAAATATTACATATATTATATAATAGTACGATATCCGTATATAAAATACATATTCGTAAGCATTATTGTCAATATTTATTGGAATACAGATAAAATGTAGCTTATTAATATTGAAATGATAATATTTATGTTTTTAAATTAAGACAATGGAGTCGTATTTAATAGAGTATTTTGATTCTTATGATCAATTTACTGAGAAAAATTATTAGAATAATTAGGAATATTTATTAAAGATAAATTATGGAAAAATATCAACTTAATAATAAGCAGTTGCCATCTTTCATAGATCATTTAAAAAAGCAAGGAACTGTATTTGCGCCGCACAAAAAAGGCGAAGCATCATTTAGTTTTGCAAAAGTTGTAGATCCTGACTCAGTGATACTCGAGTATAATAGAACATTGAATTCAGTTAAAAAATATTTTTTACCACCCCGTGAACAGTTATTGTCTTTTTCAAAAACAGATAACAGTTTCCGAAAGGGTTCATTTAAAAATGAGAAAAAAATATTTCTTGGTGTTCATAGTTATGATATGAAAGCAGTATTGAAATTGGATTACAATTTCTTACAAGGAAACCCCGAAGAAAATTATCTACAACGTAGAAAAGATAGCAGTTTTATTGGTGTCTCATTCATACCAGATGAATTCCATTTTAGTCAATCAGTAGGTATTCCGTTGCATGATACAGAGGGGTTCGATATATATCTTGAGCAAAATTCAGATGGTTACACAGTAAAAATTATCACTGAAAAGGGTGAAAAACTTATTGACGGATTTGACAGAGTAAGTAAAGCAAAAGATATTTCGTCGAATCATGTACAATTTCAAAATAAACTCAAATATAATTACAATCGTTTACCAGAAGTATTCGAACAATCCTGGAATGCCGCGGTTTGGGAGGAAGTATCCAAAAAATGTGTAGGTTGCGGAACTTGTAATTTAGTCTGTCCAACCTGTTATTGTTTTGATGTCGAAGACAATTTGGATCTATCTTTACAAACTGGAACACGGGATCGTTCTTGGGATGGATGTATGCTGAATGGTTTTGCGGCTGTGGCAGGTGGCAAAAATTTTAGAGAATCATTAGCGGAGCGTCAAAGACATCGTGTTCACCGTAAATTTAAATACATTTCCGATATAACCGGCGAACCATGGTGTGTGGGATGCGGACGTTGCACAGCATATTGTACAGCGGGTATAAGTATAGTTGAGATTGTAAATCAATTATGCGACGAGTATGAACAAAATTATTTAACTCGTCCCGCAGTGGTGGGACTTAATGCGGAGAGGTTATAATGTCTATCGCAATATCTGATGTAAAATCACAGGAATTATATTATCCTGAAATTGCTAAAATAATAGCAGTTAAGCGTTTTACTGATAAGGAAAAATGGTTTGATATTGAACTACCCGGTGGCCGTTCGTTAGGACATCAGCCGGGACAATTTGTACAGGTTTCACTTTTCGGAGCCGGAGAAGCTCCGATATCAGTAACATCGTCTCCAACCAAAAAAGGTAGTTTTGAACTATGTGTTAGAGAAGTTGGAATGTTGACAAAACTTTTACACAAATTAGATGTCGGTTCTACAGTCGGTATCCGTGGGCCATATGGAAAAGGATTCGATGTGGAAGGTTTTAAAGGGAAAGATATTTTAATTATTGGCGGTGGTATCGGTATTGTACCGTTAAGATCTTTGATTAATTATGTTATTGATAATCGTAAAGATTACGGCAGATTAATCATTTTATACGGTGCAAAAAATCCAAATGAACTCCTTTATCCTGACGAATTGAAACAATGGGAGAAGAGTAATGATATTGAATATCACGTAACCGTAGACCAAGGTACACCTGAATGGAAGGGAAATACAGGAGTTATAACTACGTTGATACCCGGTTTAGATTTAGACTTGCCAAATACCATTACAGCTGTTGTAGGACCGCCGATAATGTACAAATTTGTATTAATGTCCCTGAAAACCAAACGAATCCCGGATGAAAATTTATATTTATCCTTAGAACGACGGATGAAGTGTGGAGTCGGAAAATGTGGACATTGTCAAATAAATCATTCGTATGTTTGTCAAGATGGACCTGTGTACCACTATCCGGAACTTAAGAATTTGCAGGAGGCAATTTGATGACTACGGAAGCAAAAACTAAACCAAAAGTTGCATTTTTTGATTTTACAAGCTGCGAAGGATGTCAATTAAACAAGTTGAATTTAGAGAATAATCTTCTTGATATTTTAGAACATATTGATATTGTAGAATTTCGCGAAGCAATGGACGATAAGGCTGATAAATATGATATCGCATTTATTGAAGGTTCAATATCAACACCATCATGTATAGAACGAATTCATGATGTACGACGTCGTTCAAAGATGTTAATTGCTTTAGGAGCTTGTGCAACTCAAGGTGGAATAAATGCAATGAAAAATTTGCAGCCAATCGAAGAGGTGCGTGAGACGGTTTACGGTGACGAAAAATATCGGTTCCCGACTTTACCGGCTATGCCGATTTCGGCAATTGTTAAAGTAGATTACGAAATTAATGGTTGTCCTATGAGCATGCCTGAATTTTTGAAAGTGCTTAAATCATTATTAGTTGGGCAAGAGCCGATCAAACCGGACTCAGCAGTTTGTGTCGAATGTAAATTGAAAGAAAATGAATGCGTGTTTGATAAAGGAATGGTTTGTTTAGGACCAATAACGCGTGGCGGATGTGAGGCAATTTGTCCTAGTTTTGGTCAATTTTGTACCGGCTGCCGCGGATTAATATCCAACCCGAATAAGAATGCAATGTTGGAAATATTGACTGAACATGGTATTTCGCTTGATGAAGCGAAAAAACGAATATTACTATTTAACAGCTATGACCACAGTCAAAGCTTGCCCAAATAATTAAAGGTTAAAAATGAGTAAAAATTTAGATATTAATATCCATCATTTGACGCGTGTAGAAGGTCACGGTAATATAGTTGTGAACATGCGTGATGGAAAATTAGAACGTGCTGAATTAGAAATTGTTGAAGCAATGCGCTACTTCGAAGCGATGTTAAAAGGTCGCAGTTTTCATGAAGCTGCGATTATTACCTCGAGAATTTGCGGGATTTGTGCTTTAGGGCACCAAATGACATCGCTAAAAGCGACAGAAGATGCACTGGGTTTAGAAATATCAAAACAGACTTTATTACTGAGAAAGTTATTGGTCAATGGAGCGACATTACAATCAAACATATTACATGTATATTTTCTTGTCGCTCCCGATTTACTAGGAGCGCCAAGTGTATTTCCACTAATACCAACTCACAAAGAGGTGATACTTCGTGCATTGCGTATGAAACGTTTAGCCAATGATATTGGCGATATTGTTTCAGGACGTGCTGTTCATCCGATAACGCCGGTTCCAGGTGGGTTTACACGAATTCCTACGGTTGGTGAATTGAAAGAAATTAAACGCAAATTGATTGAAGAGGGTCTACCTGATGTAAAGGAAACAGTAGAAACAATAAAGTCGTTAGCAGGAGGTATTCCTAATTTTACACGCGAGACTGAATACATTTCATTAAAACATTCTGATGAATATGCTCTTTACGATGGTGATATTTATTCGTCAGATACCGGGACAAAAGACGTGCATGATTATATGGAAATGACTAATGAATTCGTTGTTCCTCATTCAACAAGCAAGCATGCCAAGCACAACCGGACAAGTTATATGGTTGGTGCATTAGCGCGCTGGAACAATAATCATGATCAAATGACGGAACTATCACTGGCTGCTGCTGAGCAACTTGGACTAACACCAAAAACCTATAATCCATATTTTAATACTATAGCACAAGTTGTTGAATGTGCACACTGTATTGAAGATTCCATTAAAATCATTGATCAGTTATTGGCGGATGGCTTAAAAGACGAAAAGCCAAATCAAACTCCAACTAAGTATGGTAGAGGTGTTGCCTCAACAGAAGTTCCCCGTGGTATATTATATCATGAATATGAATACGACAGACGCGGTAATATTGTGTATGCAAATTGTGTTATCCCTACTGGACAAAATCTTGCTAATATTGATGATGATATGAAGAAGTTAGTTCCCGAGATCATTGAAAAACCCAAAGAGGATATTATCAAACATTTAGAAATGTTAGTACGGGCTTATGATCCTTGTATTTCATGCTCGGTTCATATGTTAAATGTTGAATTTATTAATGAGGATTAGTTAGGATTTAATAAGGAAACATTTTTAATAAAAAATACAAGGTTGAAAGTAATTGCAATAGGTAACGATTTATATGGCGACGATGGGGTCGGAAACGCCGTATTAAACGTTTTAGAACAAATTCCTGAGATGAAAGATGTAGAATTAATCGATGGAGCCACAGATGCGTTAGGACTAATTGATCATTTTTCAGGAGCTAAGCATGTTGTTATTATTGATGCAGCCCAAATGGGTGAAAAACCAGGGACAGTGAAAGTATTTAATAAGGAAGAAGTTAAAATAAAAATAAAAATGGATAACTTATCGGTTCATGGAATAAGTTTAGCTGAAACATTTAACATCGCGCAAATGGTGGATTCTTTACCGGAAAAAATTACTATTATAGGAATTGAACCAAAGAATATTGGTATTTCTCAGAAATTAAGCGATGTAGTAACACAATCAATTCCTGACGTTGTATCGAATATTATTAATTTAACACACAAATAAATCTTTAAGCAGAGGAAGTTATGTCTAAAAAAATAATGATTATTGATGACGATATTGATCTCGTTGAAGCAATGCGAATCACACTTGAAACGGATAATTACGAAGTAATTGATGCTCAGGAAGGTCAAAAAGGATTGGAAATATTAAAGAAAGAAAAACCGGATTTACTGATTTTGGATGTAATGATGGGCACTCTTGATGAAGGATTCCATATCGCATATCAAATACGTAATGATGAAGAAATAAAAGATATTCCAATTTTAATGATTACTGCTGTTGGTGCACAAACCGGTTTTAAGTTTGATATGCAGCGTGACGAAGACTTCCTACCAGTCAATGAATTCATTGAAAAACCTGTAAATCCTCAGGTATTATTAGATACAGTTAAAAGGAATTTACCGGTTGTCTAAGGTTACCCTTTCAGCAAGTATTAAGCATTCTTTTTATACTCCTAATTCGTTACGTAGGAAAAATTTATGGTTAGTTAATCTGCGGTGGGTATCATCCATTGCTCTATCAATCTTTATTTTAGTATTATTTTTTTTCAAATTAGAAAACTATCTATATTCGGCATTAATTATCATAGTAGTTGTGCTAGTAGTGTCTAATTCATTACTACTTCTTTATTTAAAGAAACGTAAACCAAGATACTTGAGGACGGAAGAAAATATTGTTTTTGCCCAAATAATAGTCGACTACATACTGCTTACTACTTTAACCCATTTTACTGGCGGAATTGATTCTCCTTTTCACTTTTTTTATTTATTTCATATTATAATAGCATCGGTGATATTCGAGCGGAAATATCCGGCATTTATTATTGCTGCAATAGCTGTATGGCTATTTTCCATGCTCGTAATCATGGAATACTGGCAAATACTTGATCACTATTCTAGTGGTGTAAAAATATATAGTATTTCCGATATCATATTAGCATTAGCTGTGTTTTATGTCACAATCTTTGCCAGTACTTATATCGGCGTTACACTAATGATGCGACATAAAAAGGTTAAAAATCTAATCTTTGCTCAGAAAGAAGAATTGGAGAAAGCTGATAAAGAGAAAATGCAATTTTTTAGATTTGTTTCTCATGAATTAAAAAGTCCAATTATTGCTGTTCAAAGTGCGATTAATGTGGTTTTAGACGTTATGGATGCTAACATTAAACCAAAAGCAAGGGACATGTTGGAACGCGGCAGAAAACGTACTGTACAAATGATTGAAATTTTAAAGGATTTAGTATCATTATCATATGAAGAAGATGATAAAAAACTCGAGCCTGAAATGGTTGTTCCTTGTGAACATATTCCCGAAGTAGTCGATTATTACAGACCCAGTGCCCAAGAAAAAAATATTAAATTAATAGAAACAGTTTGTAAGCAACGAAAAGGATTCCAGTTGGATAAATTTGTTTTTGAAAAAATTATTACAAATTTGATTTCCAATGCAGTAAGGTATACACCTAATGGTGGTACGGTTACAATTAAAACTGATTTAGATGAAAACTTTTGGTATTTAATTATTTCAGATACGGGGATAGGAATTCCAAAAGAGGAACAAAAACATATATTTGAAGAATTTTATCGTGCAAGAAATGCTAAAATATTTGAATCAGTTGGTACCGGACTTGGGATGAGTATTATTAAAAGAATGGTTGAACAAGAAAATGGTGAAATATTTATAGAGAGCGAGGTAGGAAAAGGATCTACCTTTACTGTGAGGTTTCCGCTAAAATGAATAAAATATTAGTTGGCGGTATTTTACAATCCAAGAATTATACAATGTTAAAAGTAGTCGGTTTACCGAACAAACCGGGATTTGCCGGACGGATATTAACAATGCTTGGTCGCGCTAATATAAATTTACATTTTATTGCTGAAGGGGAGGACGCACAAGGTTTTGCGAATATGACTATTTGCATTTATCCAAATGAAGCTAATGACGCAGTTGATATAATAAAATCACAAAAAAATGGCGATAAAAAACAAAGCGTTGAAGAAATTCCGAATATTTCATCACTTACTGTTTACGGACCTCATTTCCGCGAAAAACCTGCCATTAGTGGTGAAATGTGTTCTGCATTCGGCAAAGCCGATATAAATATACTTGGAATTTCAACATCAATATCCTCAATTTGTTGTTTGATAAAAGATGAGGATTTTGATCGAGCTTATGAAGCACTGCTATCAGTCTTTCAATTACCCTAAAATAAACTTATAATCCAAGTAATTTAATTGACAGTCCCGCCAAGGCGATAATAAGTCCGGCGATAGCGTGGGTATATTTTTCTAAAAAGCCTAAATTTATCTTTAATAATCCTTTTGATATTATGAATACTACAAAAGTCATTGTTCCAATTGTAGTAACTCCGAATGCAAATGTGACCCAAGTTAAATCCGTCCAGCTACCTTGAGCAGCAGGATACATTAAAATTGGGATTAACGGTTCACATGGACCTAAAACGAATATTATAAACAACGCCCACGGTGTGATCGATTTGGGATTACCGTGTAAATGTGCGTGACTCCCTAAATGATGGTGTGAATGTTGGTGCATTACCTGTTCATCGTGAGTATGTTCATGTGTATGTTCAGCAGCACGCAACCCGATGCGGATACCCCAAGCTGCGTAAGCTATACCAAATCCAATCAAGAGCCAACTGGCAATATCTCCTCTAACGGTTTCAACATTTTCAAGTAAACCTATTGAAAGACCTAACATGACGCCAACAATCCCCAACAAAACAGATCCGATAACATGTCCAATGCCACATAGAACAGTTACCCACATTGTTTTTAAAATTGTCCATTGTCTGGCTCGACCGATCATAATAAAAGGCAGATAATGATCCGGACCAAGGATGGTATGGATAAATCCGATTGAAATTGCTGTCAAAATTAATATTTGTAGTTCCATTTTTCCCTTCTACCTAACAAATTCGTGGTAATTGTTCACCAATTGGCATATCAACTATTCGGTTTGCTCCTAAACCGGTATTTTGTACTACGATTCCCTGGTTTTTTTCTGTTGCTTCACCAATAATTTGAGAATCTTTGCCCAGTCTATTTTTTTTCATTACTTTAAGCATATCACTTGTAACTTCATTTGGTACTACTGCGATTAATTTTCCTTCATTCGCAACATAGAGCGGATCGATTCCAAGAACTTCACAAGCACCTTTTACCTCCGGTTTTACGGGAACAGAATCTGTATAAAGTTGAATTCCAACATTTGATTGACGGGCAAATTCGTTTAGAGTTGTAGCAACTCCGCCACGTGTCGGATCGCGCATAGCGCGAATATTTTTCGATACATTTAGCATTTCATTGACCAATCCATTTAAGGATGCCGTATCGCTCATAACCTGTGATTTAAAAGAAAGATCTTCGCGAGTTGTCATAACCGCCATACCATGATCAGCAACAGTGCCGGAAATAATAATTTTATCCCCCGGTTGGATATTTGCTGCAGAAATGTTAACTCCATTAGGAACAAACCCAATTCCGGATGTATTAATGAATAGCTTGTCACAGCTTCCTTTATTTACAACTTTCGTATCACCGGTTACGATTTGCACATCGGCCTGTTTTGCAGCAAATTCCATTGATAATGCAATTTTATGTAATATTTCCAATGAAAGTCCTTCCTCGATGATAAAACCGACACTAAGATAAAGTGGTTTTGCACCGCTCATCGCAATATCGTTAATTGTGCCGTTAACAGCAAGATCACCAATATTTCCACCTCGGAAAAATATTGGATCAACAACAAATGAATCGGTTGTAAAAGCTAAACGATTTCCTGGATTTTCAAGAATTGCTTGGTCTTCGAGCATATCTAAAGTTTTATTGCCAAATCGTGGGAGAAATAATTTTTCTATTAAATCTAATGATAATTTACCACCTGCACCATGTGCTAATTGTATTGTATCAAAATCCATTTTTGGTAAAGGACAAGACATTGAATTAATATCAAAATTAGTCATTTTTTATCCTCTGATATTTATAATACGCTGCACAAGCTCCTTCACTTGATACCATAGTTGCCCCCAACGGATTCATTGGTGTACAGTCTTTTCCAAATGCCGGACATTCGTAGGGTTTTTTTAATCCTTGCAAAATAATTCCAGCGATGCATTTGTCTGATTCTTGTGTAATTATGTTGCCAACATTAAACTTTTTTTCTGCATCATAATTTGAAAACTCATCACGTATTAGCAGTCCGCTTTGCTGTATTTCACCGATTCCCCGCCATTTTCGATTTCCTACTTCAAATATTTTGCTAATTATATCCTGCGCAGGACGATTCCCATCGCGCTGTACTGCGCGGAGATATTGGTTTACTACTTCATAGCGACCATCTTCTAATTGTTGAACTGCCAATAAGATACCTTCAAGAATATCAATCGGTTCAAAACCGGTTGGTATAATTGGTACTTTGTATTGCTTAGCGATGGGTTCATATTCCTTCCATCCCATAATTGTGCAAACGTGTCCGGCTGCTAAATATGCTTGCACGCGATTTTTCGGCGATGATAAGAGTGTCGTCATTGCCGGTGGAACAAGAACATGGCTAACTAACTCAGAAAAATTTGTTATTCCTTCGCGATGTGCTTGGTATATCGCCATTGCATTACCGGGCGCAGTTGTTTCAAAACCGATAGCAAAGAAAACTACTTCTTTATCAGGATTATTTCGAGCAATCTTTAATGCTTCCAAAGGTGAATACACAATGCGAACATCACCGCCTTCTGATTTTACTTGAAAAAGATCCTTTTCACTTCCCGGAACTCTTAGCATATCTCCAAAACTGGTAAAAATTACATTGGGTAACGCTGCGATAGCCATGGCTTTATCAATAATTTCTAATGGAGTAACACAAACTGGACAACCCGGACCATGTACTAGTTCGATTTCTTTTGGAAGAACCTGATCAATACCATTTTTGATTATTGAATGGGTTTGCCCACCACATACTTCCATAATTACCCACGGTTGGGTAACAGTTTTCTTAATTTCAGATAATATTTGTTTTGCGATTACTGGATCGCGGAATTCATCTAGGTACTTCATATATTTAGTGAATCAGATTCTTCCAATGGATTTCCATATAAATCAACACCATCTTTCGCAGCAAATTTTACTAATTCTTCCCATGCTTCATAGGATTTCATTGCCTCATCTTCATCGATTATTGAAATGCCAAATCCGGCATGTACTACCGTGTATTGTCCGACTTTTATTTCCGGAACATATTCCAAACACGCTTTATTTATAGTTCCACTATAATTAATATTCCCCATTTTTAAACCATTTTCATCAAATATTTTTTCAACTTTTCCTGGTATCCCTAAGCACATAATAACTCCTAATTAATTTTGTTTCTCCCAATCATTGCCTGCCCAAGTGAAATTCCTCCGTCATTGGTTGGAACTTGACTGTGAGTATAAACTTTAAAATTTGCTTTTTCAAGCGCTAAAATGGTTTGCTCGAATAAAACCATATTTTGAAAAACACCACCACTCAAGACAACTTGATTTATACCGGTTTCATTCCGTGCCTCTTTTGCTACTTCTAAATATATTTGAATTAATGTTGTATGAAATCGACTGCTAATTTTAGAAAAGGATTCATTATTTTGAATAGATCTGACAACCGATCTGATGATGGGTTGCAATAAAATTTCTCGATGATTATTTTTTTGTTCAATTATAAACGAAAATGGTCGGACATTTGTTGATTCAAATGCTTGCATTAGTTCAATTGCGGCTTGCGCTTCATAACGGATTGTTTGTCTGCCTCCGCTCATAGCTGCAACTGTATCAAATAATCTTCCGCAACTTGATGTTAATGGACTGTTAATATTTTTATCGACCATTTCGACAATTGGTTTAATATCATGATTATCGATAAATGGCAAATTTGGTATTGAGCCATTAAAAGTTTTATGTAAATAACTTACTGCAGTTCGCCATGGCGATTTAATTGCCGCATCTCCACCCGGAAGGGGCATTGGCTCGAAATGGGCGAATCTATTAAAATTTTTATAATCACCAATTAGTATTTCACCACCCCATATTGTGCCATCGGTACCATAACCGGTACCATCCATTATTATTCCAATTACCGGTTCAGTTAGTTGATTTTCAGCCATACAAGCTGCAAGATGAGCATGATGATGTTGAACAGCAATTGTTTGAATGTCAGATTGCTCTTTCGTCCATTGTGTAGAAAAATACTGTGGATGCATATCATGTACTATCAATTTTAGTTTTACATCAAATATTCGTTGAAGATGCTCAATAGTCATTTTAAAAAAATTGTAGGCTTCGATATTTTCTAAATCGCCGATATGTTGACTCACAATAGCTTTATCATCTTTTAGAAGGCAAACAGTGTTTTTCAACTCGCCACCAACTGCTAAAATGGGGGCACCTTTGGATTTAACAAATATCGGAAGCGGTACAATCCCCCGACTTCTACGTAAGTATCGTATTTTATTTGCGAGATAAATCATAACGGAATCATCACTTCTTAAATAAATATCACGATTATGAATAAGAAAATAATCGGCAATACTTTTTAATCGCTCAAACGCCTCATCGTTATCAATGCAAATTGGTTCTTCGCTATAGTTGGCACTTGTCATGACCAGTGGAGTGCCAAGGTTTTCAAACAATACATGATGAAGCGGTGTATATGGTAGCATCATTCCGAGATATTCATTTCCCGGCGCGATTGACTCGGAGATGTGACAGTTCGGTAATTTTTTCAATAGTAAGATTGGCGCTGTGTACGATTGAAGAATTTTTTCTTCTTCATTTGAAATCAAACAATATTGATGAGCAATATTTAGATCTCGGACCATTAGTGCAAATGGTTTTTCATCGCGTCCTTTCAATTTGCGGAGTTTTTGCACCATATCATTATTAGTTGCGTCAACTGCAAGATGAAATCCACCCAAACCTTTAATTGCGACAATTTTCCCTTCCTTTAGTTTTTCCCGTGCAGCTACAGTTGCATCTTCAACACCGTGTAAATTTTGTTTTGAATCAAATAGTTGTATTTGTGGTCCGCATTTTGGACAGGCATTTGGTTGAGCGTGAAAGCGTCGATTAGTCGGATCATCATATTCAGCTTGGCAATTCGTACACATCTTGAAATGTTTCATAGATGTATAGGGACGATCATAAGGAATATTGTTAATAATAGTATAACGTGGTCCACAGTTAGTGCAATTAATAAACGGATAGTGAAAGCGTCGATCAGTCGGGTCTAGTAATTCCTTTAAACAATCTTGACAAACTGCAACATCGGGAGATATTAGAGTAGCTACTGATTTATTACTGCTAGATTTTTTGATAATAAATTTTTTTGATTTTTTAACTTTAGTATCTCTCGATGAAATATCTGTTATCAAAGATAACGGTGGTGCTTTCAATTTGATATTATCAATAAAGTTATCAATTTCCTTAATGGTTCCTTCAATTTCAATAATAACTCCTTGAGGAGTATTAGACACAAAACCGGTTAGTTTAACTGAAACAGCTAAATTGAAAATAAATGGTCTAAATCCGACGCCTTGTACAATTCCTTGTACATTAATTTTCTTTCGAATAATTTTCAAGAAATTAACAGAAATCAGGGTTTTTGGACCTTATTAAGTAACCAGCTATTCCATTTCTCCATTCCGTCTCCTTTTGTCGCAGATAGTTCAATAAATTCAATATTAGGATTTACTTGACGGGCGAATTCTTTGCATTTCTCAACATCAAAATCAACATAAGGTAACAAATCAATTTTATTGATTATGCATAAATCGGAAACACTAAACATTGTTGGATATTTATGTGGTTTATCATCACCTTCGGTAACACTAATGATTACTACTTTATGAGCCTCACCAAGATCAAACAGAGCCGGGCAAACAAGGTTCCCAACATTTTCGATGAATAAAATTGAATCATTTTTTAAATTTAATTTTTTTGAACCTTGATTAATCATTTCCGAGTCTAAATGACAACCGGTTCCCGTATTTACTTGCACCACTGCCGCTCCGGTGGCATCGATGCGTTCTGCATCGTTCATGGTTTGTTGATCGCCTTCAATAACGGCGCAAGTTATTTGTTTTTTCAATGCTGAAACTGTTTTTTCCAAAATGGTTGTTTTGCCGGAACCTGGAGAGCTTACTAAATTGAGTGTTAAAATATTTTTCGCCTCGAAATAACCACGATTTCGTTCTGCAACTAAATTATTTTTTGCAAGGATATCTGTTTCAACTACAATGGTTCGACTGTGACCATGATCGTGCGTATGAGAATGATCATGTGGATGACTATGATCATGCTCATGTTGGTGTGGATGGGAATGCCCATCTTCTCCCGGCTTTCTAATAGTTACTGCTTCATTTGGTTGACCGCAACCGCAAGTATCACACATAAAATCTCCTTAATCAATATTAAATGATTTAATTGAAAATTCTTTGCCCTTTATTAGTTCAAAATTAAAATCATTGCATGTTGGGCAGGGAGAAAAATCAGATTCTATACTAAATTTTTTTTTACAAGATTTACAAAAAGCTTCAGCGTTAATTTTATTGATTTTGAGTTCTGCACCGTCCGCAATTGTATTTTTACATGCTGCTTCAAAACAAAATTCAAGCGAATTTATCATAATACCTGACAGCTCACCAATTACTAATTCTACGATATTTACTTTTACTGCTTTTTCCTCATTAGCCTTTTGGCAAATAATATCAACGATATTCATAGCGATAGTCATTTCATGCATAATATTTTTGTATAAATCTTAGGTATGAAAATTACGAAGGGTCAACGATAATCAAAAACATAGGATATGCGAAAAATTTAATAATTAGGTCTAATAGAAAAAAGCGGGTAGGTAAATTAGTAGTTAAGATTGTGATAAT